>JANYDK010000081.1 GCA_025363655.1 Deltaproteobacteria bacterium
GGCGAGAGGAACTCGGGCCCCGCCGTGAGCGTGCCGCCCTCGACGCCGAGGACGCCGAAGATCGGCGCGGCGATGGGCGGCTCTTCCCAACTCGCGGCCCCGCTGATCGGATCGAGCCGCACCCATTCGCCCGGTGCGACCGCGCGGGCCCGCAACCAGAGCTCGCGTGCGCCGATCGACGGTGCGGTGAACGACCCGCGCAAGAGCGGCCTGACGACCCCCGACGGCGCGACGACGACGACCCCCGACTCTCCGATCACCGCTTGACCGCCACCGAGCCAGGGCGCGAGACCGATCGCGGTGGTGACCGGATCACGCAAGACCACGTGCGTGCGCACGGCCGCCCCTTCGGCGTCGAGTTGCCAATGCGTGCGCCCATGAAAGACGTCGAGCGGCGAGCTCGCCGCGCTCACCACCCCCATCGTCCCCGGTTGCGCGAGAAAGATCGCACCGATCTTCTTCGGCGGCAGCGGCGGCGTGAACAAAGGCGGCGGCGGCGCACCGCTGCAAGCGACGAGGAGCGCTCCGATCGCGATCGGCGCCAGCCTGGACGTCACGAGCGCTCGCACCCTCAAATCGTGTGCCTTCGCCGCCGAAAGCGCCAGGTCGGAATCCGCGATTACTTTCCGAGCGTCGGAACGGTGTCGGTGAGGACCGAGGCGCAGAAAGTCGCTGCCAATTTCGTCGCCGCGGGCACGTTGAAGACGACGAAGTGACCATCGGTCTTCGCCGGCGGGGAGAATTGCGCGAGCGCGACCGTCGCCTTGCCGCCCGCTGCGTTGCCCGAGAGCGGCGCGGTCGCCGAGTTGACGCCGAGCTGGGTGGTCAGCTCGCCGATGTCGCGCACGACCGGACTGAGGAGCGGAAACTGCCCGGCGACGGCGCCCGCTTCGATGGTGCGCGGCGGAGCGTAGGAGTCACCGCTGCCATCCGGGTTCACGCCCTCGGTCATGAGCACGCTCTTGGCGACGTGTCCCGGCAGCGGATCGAGCGCGATGCGCGGGTAGTAGTGCACCGGATCCGACGGATCGATGAGCATCTGCGCGAAGGAGATGAACGGATGCATCTCGTCGATCTCGTCTTGGTTCTCTTCGCTGACGTTGATCAGCGCCTTCACCAGGTTCGAGACGGAAGGATCGGGCTTGGTCTTGGCGAGGAGCGAATAGCTGATCTCGGAGCCGGCGCCGGAGAGCACGCCACCGCGCGTCTGATCGTCGATCGCGAAGAGGAGCGGCCCGTTGAGCCCACCCTGCGAATGGCCGAAGAAACCAATGCGCTTCGGATCGAAGCTGATCAGCGCCGAGGTCTTCGACACCGTCACCGGCACCGTGAGCCCGCCGCTGGCGACGAGGCGTGCACGTGCGACCTCGTCGATCGCGGCTTGTCTGGTGTTGGTGCGCGCTGCGAGGACGTTGTCGACGTTGAAGAAGAGAAAAGCGATCTTGCTGTCGCGGTTGGGATCGCTCGCCGCCGGCGCGCCGGGGCGTTCGCCGTGGAAGATTTGATCGATGCCCATCGAGGCGAGGCACTGACCGGCGAGCGCGTTGGCGGTGCCGTCACCGACGAAGGACTTGTAGTCGCCGCCGGTGCCGTGCGCGTAGAGGACGATGGGATAGCCGCCGATCGGCATCGGGCACTTCGCCGCGAGCGGCACCGCGAGATAGAAACGGAGCGCAAAATCACGCTGTTTCATCGGCGCGCCGCTGGCGTCGAAGACGAAGCTGCCACCGTCGGTGCGGAAGGGGACGTCGCCGGCTTGGTAGTCGGGTGAGCCCGAGTAGTGCCCGCTGTAACCGTCGTAGCTGGTGGTGCTCTTGTCGTAGGCGAGGTCGGTCTGCGTCGGCGCGGGAGCTTTGCGCACCTGCTCGGCGACGGCGACCACCTCGGCCGTCGGATCGCTCGTCGTGTACACCGACAGATGCGCGATGCGATCGCGTGAGATACCGGCCTTGTCGAGCGCGTCGAGCGCCGGTGCCCACGCGGCGCCGAGCGGTCCTTTGCCCGCGAGCAAGTCGGCGAGCCCAGCGGAGGGCACGATCGGCCTCCCGTCGATCGCCTTCAGATCGCGCGTCGCGACGATGGCGTACTTGTTCTTCGGACGAAGCGGCGCGCCGAGCATCGGCATGAACGCCAAGGTGTTCGGCCTCAGATAGTAGTCGCCGACGTTGGCGCGGAAGTGCCACTGCACGAGGTGACGCTTGCCGAGCTCCGGGCTCTTCGGATCGATGTCGATGAGCTGCAGCGTCGAGGTCGTCGCCAGCGAGGCCTTCGGATCGGCGGGCAGCGTCTTGGTGTCGAGCTCGATGCCGAAATTGAGCCAGCCCGACGCGATCGGCGAGAAGCCGTCGAGCTTGCCGCGCATCTGCGTCGTGTACTTGGTGATCAGCGGCGCGAGGCGCGGATTGACGAAGCCGTCGAGTCGCACCGAACCATCGGCGTCGCGGCGAAAGTCACTCGGCCACGGATGATCGAAGAAGTGATCGCCGTCGAGCGCGGCGACGGTCGTCGGTGCGGTGAAGACCGACTCGGGGATCGCCGGAGCGGCATCGGCCCCATCGGCTCCCGCATCACCGATGGTGAGGCTCTCCGTCTTGCTCGAGCTGCAGGCGAGGACGCCGAAGCACGACGCGAGTCCGATCGCGGCTGAAATGCGTGAAATGCGCGAGACGCGTGATGTGAAGCAAAGGCGAGCCATGTATCGACGAAGCGTACACTGGCACGAGAAAAATGCTCAGCCCGTGCGCTCCTGCTCGATCGCGGCCAGCGTCTCGGCGATCCAGCGGCGAATCGTCTTCGGAAAAGGCCACATCCAGCCGTAGTCGCTGCCGGTGAATCGCTGCACCAAGGCGTCGATGAATGCCGGATCGCGCGCTGCCTCGAGGCCGTGCACCTCCGCGGTCGCACGGAGCGTCTCGACGTACGCCTCCCACTCGATGCGGGCACGCCCGAGCGCGAGACCGAGCGGGAAGATCGGCAAGAGGTAGAGGAGCGCCATCCCGATCGTGCCGTAGCGACGGCGCTGACGCAGATGGATTCGCTCGTGACGCAAGAGGATGTAGCGCTGCGCGTCGTCCTCGCTCGGCCACATCGTCGGCACCCAGAGCGTGTCGCCGAGCACCGTGTGATACCGCGTCAGATAGGCGCGTTGCCCGCCGAAGGTGATGATCTTGAGCGCGACGTCGATCGCGCGCTGGAGCCGGCTCTCGGCCTTGGGTCGGATGACGAACCGGGGAAACTCGGCGGCGAGCTCGGCGAGGAGCTGGTCGGTGCGAGGGAGCTCCGGCACGAGCGTGAGCTTGGTCATGCCGAGGAGCGCGCGGGAATGCCGGATGCCGGGGAGCCCGTTTCCTCCCCGCCAAGGGCACCTCGCCGCGCCCACTTGCCCCACCGGCCATCTCGCGAGAGAAGGCCGCCGGACTGTTCTTTCGACATCGCGACGCGCCCCGCGCCGCGTGAAAACCAGCGGAAACCCGCGGCAGCACCGCTTTTGCGCGCATTCTTATGGCCGAAACCGACGCCCCCGACCCCAAAAGCAGCGAACCCAAGCCGTCCAAGACCCGGGACGACGAAGGGCATGACGCCCGACCTTCGAATGACGCCGAAGCGCCGAAAGCGCGGGCGAAGTCGACGCGCGGCGCAAAGCCTTCGAGCGATGAGCCCAAGGTCCCCTCGCCGCTCGCGTTTCTCCGTGGCGGCAACCCGCTTCGTTTGAAGCGCGGGGGCCTATTTTTCGCCATCGGCGGCATCGGCTCGTTCCTTCTCATGGCGCGCGACACGCAGTGGCGCTGGGGCGTACCGGTCGGCTTCGTCCTCATCCTCGTCGCCGTCTTCGGCATCCTCGATTTGATCGGCTCCTTCGACGACCTGCGCACCTGGGCGATGGGCGATCCCCGCGCCGACAAGTCTCTCCCGAAGGACGCCACCACGCTTCCCTCGGCTCGCATCGACGACGAGATCGTGACGCCGATCGGCGCCGCCGCGTTGCCGTTCGCCGGCTTCCTCGCCGCACTCCTCACGACCATGACGCTGATGGCGTACGGCCGCGGCATCGTCTGGGGCCTCGCGGTCACCGTCGGTTGGATCGCCACCGTCTACTGCGGCTACAAATCGCTCGCCGCCCTCCGCATCGTCGACGACGTCACGCGTCCGCTCCTCCAGCGGCACGGCTTCTGGCTCATCGTCTTTTGCTGCGTGCTCTATCTCCCGGCCCTCGGCGCGCACGGGCTCGTCGATCCGTGGGAGACCCACTACGGCGAGGTCTCGCGCGACATCCTCGCCCGCGACGACTGGATAACGATTTGGTGGGCAGAAGAAGGCTATTTCGTCTCCAAGCCGATCCTCGACTTCTGGATGCAGGCGCTGGTGATGGCCATCTTCGGGGTGAAATATCTCCCCGACGGGATGATCGCCCCTGGCTCCATCGGCGGTGAGCCGACGCGCCCGGAGTGGATCGTCCGTCTCCCTTCCCTCGCGCTCGCGGTCATCGCGCTCTACCTCGCCTATCGCGCGGTTTCGCAGGTTCGCGGGCGACGCGCCGGCCTCATCAGCGCGCTGGTGATGGCGACGATGGGCGACTACTTCATGCTCGCCCACCAGTCGATCACCGACATGCCCTTCGTGGCGTCGATCACTGCGGCGATGTCGCTCTTGATCATCGGTCTCACCACCGACGACGATCGCACCGTCAAGGCGACGCGCATCAAGGTCTTCGGCTCGACGCTCACCATCTCGGCATTTCACTTGGCGATGGGCATCGTGCTCGTCTGCGCGCTGCCGCAAGCCATCTATCTCATCTCGCGCAACGCCACGCTCGTCACCAAGGGCGGCCCGATCTTCGGGCTCGGTTTCTCGCCGCACCTCGACGAATACCGTCCCGGCAACGGTCGACTCTGTTGGCTACCGCCTACTGCGGGCGACACGTACGAGCGGCTGATGCGCATCGGCAAGTGGCCGTGCGATCTCGACAAGATCGCCCACAAAGAGATGCAGCCGGCGTTGCAAGGCAGCATCTGGCTCGGGCTCCTGGCGCTGCTCTTGATCCTCAACCGCAACGAGCGACGCATCTCACGTCTCTGCTTCACCGTCGCTTGGGTCTTCGCCGGCATCTCGACGATGGGCAAGGGCGTCGCGGGCATCCTCCTCCCGATCGGCGTCGCCGGCACGTACATCGTCTGTGCCCGCAAATGGCGTGATTTGCTGCGTCTCGAGCTCGCGGGCGGCCTCATCGTCCTCGCCACCGTCGCCGCGCCGTGGTTCGTCGCCATGTACGGCCGCATGGGTGACAACTTCATCCAGCAGCTGTTCGTCCACCACATGTGGAAGCGCGCGCTCGACCACGTCCACGACACCAACACCGGCGACGACGTCTCCATCCGCTACTACGTCTGGCAGCTCGGCTACGCGTTCTTCCCCTGGACCGGCCTCGTCCCCGCCGGCCTCATCTGGTGGGCGCGCGATCGCTGGGGTCAGGCGAAGAAGATCTTCACCGTCGAAGAGCAAAGGCAGCGCGACGTCACCATCTTCCTCGTGATGTGGTTCGTCTTCGCCTTCGGCCTCTTCAGCTACATGAAGACGAAGTTCCACCACTACGTCTTCCCCGCGGTTCCGGCGGCGGCGATGCTCACCGGCATCTTCCTCGACGACGCGATGGGCAAGGCGAAGCTCCCGCAACGCGGCGTCATCGCCTGGCTCGGCGTCACCCTCGGCGGCGTCGCGCTGATGGTCTACGGCTTCTCACGCCTCGTCCCGGGTCGCATGAGCGGTTACCTGCCGCTCCCCGACTTCGAGAAGATGAGCGCCGCCGACATCGCCAAGTGGCTCCCCGAAACGTATCCGGCGAGCCCCACGGTCGGCGTCCTCATCGGCGTCGTCGGCCTCGCCATCGCCATCCTCGCCCAACGCCTCGCCGAGCCCAGCGTCGATGGCGCCCAAGCCGCGAGCGTCCGAGAAAAACAGCGTGAAACGACGCGCAGCATCATGTTCGGCGGCCTCGCGCTCGCCGGCGCGATCGGCTCCGCGCTCATCCTCCGCGACCTCGCGTCGCGCCCCGAGTCCGACATCAAAGGCCAAGAGCGGCTCATCCAGCTCTATACCTATCGCTACGATCGCGTGTGGCCGAAGGAGCTCAACTTCCAGCCTGCGCTGGTCGGCTTCGGCGTCGCGGTGGTGGTGCTGATGATGGTGATGGCGGCGCGTGCATACAGACGTCAGGCCATCGTCGCCCTCACGGCGGCCTCCACGCTCTACGCCGCGTGGACCCTCGACGACTACATGATGTACGTCGCCCCGCATTGGGGTCAGCGTCCGATCTTCGAGGCCTACTATCGCGATCGTCAGAGCGTGAAAGAGCCGCTCGTCGCCTTCGAGATGAACTGGAAGGGCGAGAACTTCTACTCTGGCGGCCGCCTCGTCGAGTTCGGCAACGGCATGGGACAGGGCGCCACCGCCGGCGAACGCGGCAGCGATCGCCTGCGCACGTGGCTCGCCGACATGCGCAACAAGACGAAGGCCATCTACTTCGTCACCGAAGCGAACCGCGTCCCCAAAATCGACGAAATGCTCCGTGGCATCCTCGGCGCCCCGCCCAACGGCGGCACCCGATGGACGGTCCCGATCACGAGCGACAAGGACGACAACAAGTTCATGGTCGTCCGCGTCCGCTTCCCGGGCTGACCGCGCAACCTCCATCCGTCACGGTGACGTCCCCCGACGGAGGGGGCGCAACACTGCAACACCCCTGCATGCGCCTGCGCAGGTTCGAAGTGTGGCGGGGCGCAGTGTTGCTCGGTTACCTCCGGTAGGTTTCTTGGGACCCCTTGCGCCATGTCGTGTCCATGGGACATGGGCACGCCGAAGGTACCGAGAACACACTCACACACTGATGTAGATCAGTCGCGAGTGATGCCTGGAGGTCTCAGGTGTGTCAGCCGCGCCGGGCGGAGTTGCGCCAGAAATGGAGCCGAGTGTTCACGGGGGACCACGCTCCCCTGTGCCGGGGAGTTCATGCCCCAGCTCACGTTTCATCTGTTCGGAAGAGATAGTCCGTAGAACTGGCTCTACCAGTGGAATTTTCGTTCAAAGACGTGAGTTTCCCTGATGTTGCACAACTTTCGCCTCAACATTGACCGCGACGATTGACTTGGCGCGCTCGATGCAACAGCGATGGATGAACGCACCGGTGTTCCGGTGCGAGCGCGGGTAGCGGGACCTCCTCGACCAACGACTTCCTTCCGAGGTCGTGGAGTTCGCGTCCACCCAGTGAATCGTTTCCCGAGGTTCTTGAAATGGAATGGTGCAATTGTGGCCATTCACGTTCATGAGCTGACGGAATCCTGGTCGGCCTACCAATCGACCAGTAGACAACCTCGAAAGCAGGGTTCCGCCATGCGGGTCGCCGCTCCCTTGGATCTCACCGTTGAACTTCGTCGTCTCTCGCTCATCGCCGAGCTGCCGCGCCACCACTTCGCCGAACTGACGGCGCGGGCACAGCACGTTCGCATCGAGCGCGATCGCCCCATCATCGTCGAAGGGGAGACTCTCACCACCGCGCCGCTGCTCATCAATGGGCTCGTCAAGGTGTCGATGGGTCGCCTCATCGTCGACGTGCACCGTGGTCCCTGCCTGCTCGCTCCCTCGGCCATCGCCGACGGCGGTCCGGCTCCGATCTCGGCGGTCGCGATGCGCGGCTGTGATGTCGCCCTCGTCGATCGCGCGGCCCTCGTGGCTGCGGTGACCGCCAGCGCCGTCACCGCTCTTCGCTTCGCCGACCTCTGTGCGAAGGAGTCGCGCTCGTATCTCCGACGCTTCAACGAGCTCGTCGGTGGTTCGGTCGAAGATCGCCTCGCCGATCTCCTCGATCGTCTCGCCGAGCGTCACGGCTCGCCGCTCGACGACGGGCGCTACATGGCCCTCCCGCTTCGTCGCTGCGACCTGGCGATGATGGTGCACGCGACGACCGAAACCGTCTCGCGCACCCTCGCCGAATGGGAGCGTCGTGGCTGGCTGCGGAGCAACCGCGCGGGTCTCTGGTGGGGTTCGCGTCGCGTTCGCGAGACGCAGCCGCTCGCCTCGACGAGCGTCGTCCTCGCCCGCAAGAGCGATCGTCCGGAGCTGTAGTCGGCAGGGCGTGTGGTGGAGGGCGAGCAATCTTTGGCGAAACGAGAATGCTAAGATCGTCTCGTGAGACGATCTCTGGCGCGCTCTCCTCTCGCCCTCGCCTTCGTGCTCGTGGCCTGTCATCACGGTTCGAGCTCCGAGAATTCGCCGTCCCCGCCGGTCGATGTGACCGTCGGAGGAGCCCAGGTGCATCTCGAGCTCGATCCGCTGCGGCTGGTGATCAGTGACGCGGCTGGAAAGGTGCTTTTTGCCGGGCTCTTGCCGGCAGACGTTCCACCCCAGACCGACGAGACCGATCCTCCACCGCTGACCGGCATCGCGCTCCGCAGCGTGCAGACCTCCGTGAAGGAGCTGTACGGCAGCTACAAGATCACAGATGCGGGTGATCCCTGGCAGGTCGCGCGAAGAGCGACCGACGTGACGACTTCGGGTGGGCTTGCCTTCAACGCGGTCGACGCTCGAGGGACGAAGCTCGCCGCCGTGAAGATCACCTCGCCCGCCGATGGCGAGGTGTCAGTCTCGATCATCCCGCTCGCCGCGGTACCCACGGGAAAACGGCTGTGGGTATCGATCGGTGCGCGTTGCGACGATGCCGATCGCTTCCTCGGGTTCGGCGGACAGCAGCGCGACGTCGAGCATCACGGGAGCACCGTGCCGCTCTTCGTCAGCGAGCCTGGCGTCGGAAAAAAAGACGACGACACCCAGGACGACATCTTCTTCGTCGCCGGAACGCGCCACGCGAGCGAGTTTCCAGCACCGATTTACCTCGCGAATCGCGGCTATGTCGGCGCGCTCGACGGGCCGGGGCGATCGCTCTTCGCGATGTGCAGCGAGACTGACGCGGGCGGCAAGGTGCTGCGCATCGCCCAAGATGCGAGCACCTCTGCGGGCAACACGTTCGCCTATCGGCTCTTCCTCGGCACGCCGACCGTCGCCCTCGGACGATCGACGGCGCGCTATGGCAAGCCGCGCATTCCACCGCGCCTCGCCTTCGCGCCATGGAACGACGCCATCTTCGGCTCCGCCAGCGTGCGCGCCGAGCTCGCCAACCTGCGCGCGAAAGACATTCCTTCGAGCGCGATTTGGACCGAGGATTTCCGCGGTGGCGACTTCAAGGGCGACGACTATCGCCTGAAGGAGAACTGGCTCGTCGATCGTTCGCTCTATCCCGACATCGAGAAGCTGACCGACGACTTGCACGCGAAGGGCTTCGCGTTTTTTCTCTACTACAACACGTTCGTCGAGCAGAACAACGACGTGTGGGCGCAAGCGACGAGCAAGCATCTCCTCGCGCAGAAGGTCGACGGCAGCGACTACATCTTCACCAACGCCAAGCAGGTGCCGGCGGGGATGCTCGATCTGACGAACCCCGACGCGCGCGCTTTCATGACCGGCGTCCTCACCGACGTGCTCGCATACGGCGTCGACGGTTGGATGGGGGACTTCGGCGAGTGGCTCCCGGTCGACGGAAAAATGAGCGACGGGAGCGATCCGTGGGCTGCGCATCAGCTCTATCCGAAGGCGTGGCAAGAGGTGCAGCGCGCCGCGCTCGACGTCGACGCGATAGGCGTCAAGGCGTCACCGAAGGAGCGTCGCCTCAGCTTCGTTCGCTCCGGTTGGCTCGGCAGCGCGCCGCTCGCCGACGTGGTGTGGGGTGGCGATCAGCGAAGTGACATGGAGCCCGACGATGGGTTGCCGACGGTGGTGCCGATGGGGCTCGGGCTCGGCATCGCCGGCATCAGCACGTTCACGCACGACGTCGGCGGGTATCAATCCGCGACCAACGAGCCGACTTCGAAAGAGACGTTCTTCCGCTGGACCGAGCTCGGCGCCTTCACGCCGGTGATGCGCACGCACCACGGCACGCAGCCGAACAAGGAGTGGCGGTGGGATCGCGACGACGAGACCATCGCGCATTATCGCCGCTATGCCATCCTCCATCAGCAACTCTTGCCGATGTGGGAGCTGCTCGCGAAGGGGGCGAACACGACAGGCGTTCCCATTTGGCGTCACCTCGCGCTGATGTTCCCCGACGAAGCGCAGGCGTGGATGACCGGCGACGAATTCCTCGTCGGCCCGTCGATCTTGGTCGCGCCGGTGACGAGGAAGGGCATCATCTTGCGCGAGGTCTATTTTCCAAGGGGAACGTGGTTTCCCTTCTCCGGCGGCAACTCCCTCGTGGGAGGCAAGTCGTTCGGCGTCGAGGCGCTGCTTGGAGAGATTCCCGTCTACGTCCACGAGGGCGCGATCATCCCGATGTTGCCGGCCTCCGTGCGCACGGTGCTGACCGACATCGCGGGCGTGGTCTCGGCGGCAGACGTGAAAGACGATCGCGTGATCCTCGTCACCGCTGGTCCCGACGTCGACGTGCAAGAAGTGTCGGGGCTCTCGTATGCACAAAAAGGGGCGAAATCGCTGGTCCTCGAGGATGCGAGCGTGACGTGGAACGGCGCTGCGCTCGCCTCCTGCGCATCACCCGCGGTGGCCCCGTGCGCGACGGTGGTGAAGGGACGAGTCCTCGCGACCGTGATCGGCGCAGGGACGCTCGCCGCGGGCTCAGCGAGCGTGACGGTGACGGGCGGTGAGGCGACGCGCGCGTTGACCCTCGATTGGCGGGCGCCAGGATGAAGCGATGAAGTGCATGGCGATGTTGCTGGTCGTCGGTCTCCTTTCTGGCTGCTCGCCAGCGGTGGGCTCGGGCGATCGCTTCGTCTCCACGCCGAGCGGCAACGGCTCGATCGCCGAGTGGCTGACCTCCGCCGATGCACACGTGAAATTGCCGCTCGCCGCGGGGCTGACCTGGTCGCAGGTGCCACCTTCGCCCGACGTGCTGGTGAAGGCGAAGGCGGTCGAGGGTCCGACGATCGTACTCGTCGCGCGTATCGAAGGTGCGCCGATGCCACTCGCGATCGAGACCTGCGCCGATGCACACCGGGCGCGCATCTACGCCGCCGCCAAGAAACAGGGCATCGCGATGACGCCTCCCGAAATTTCGCTCGAAATGCGCAAGGGCGTGAAGGTGCCAAGGCTGCACTACGCCGTGCCGCTCGACGCCGAGAACGGTGCGTTACCCGCGTCGCTCCTGACCTCGTGGGGCTATCTCGTCGTCGACGGGCAGTGCCTCGGGCTCAACGTGACGACGGTGGTGCACGGCAAGAAGGCGAACCCCGAGGAGCCCGAGCCAGAAGACCTGGTGCGGCTCGATCGCGTGTTCGACTTGGCGATGGACGGGTGGACGATTGGGAAGCTCTGAACACTCCGCTTTCGCTCGAATTGTGCGACGCGTCAGAGTCACTACGCTGTCGACCTTGCGCGCACGAACCCTCGCAATTTTCGCCTCATTCGCGATCGGCTCGATCGGCTGCGCGAAGATCGATTCGGGCGGTCTCGGGCCGAACAACAGCGATCTCGATGGCTCGCCGCTCGATTCGGGCGCGCTCACCGACACCACGGTCGGTCCCGGTGACGTCGGCGACGACGACTCGAGTAGAGACGTCGGCCTCGATGGATCTGCCGATGGCGCGGTCGATGTCAGCGATGCGACGGACGCGTTCGATACGCGCGATGCACTCGATACGCTCGATACGCGCGATACCCTCGATACCCTCGAAGCCGGCGACACTGCCGACGCCGGCCCCTGCGCACCCTCGCCCGGCACCGCGGGACAGGCGCTGGAGATCTCGAGCTCGATCAAGAGCTACCTCGAGGCGACGTACTTCCCGATTCCGCCGGACTTCACCCTCGAAGCTTGGGTGCTCCCGGGCGGCGCCGGTGAGCAGCTCATCGTCGCCAAAGATCAGCAGGGCACGCTCTCCAATCAATTCCGCTTCGGCATCACCAGCGGGAAGCTCTATTTCATGATGAGCGACACCGTCTCGGCCGATGGCGGGCTCTGGGCGGGGCACTACGTCCTCGAAGACGACGCGCCGCTCACCATCGACAAGTGGTCGCACGTCGCCATCGTCAAGAGCGGCACCCTCTTCAGCCTCTACACCGACGCTCGGTTGGTAGCTTCCTTCACGGCGACGAAGAGCCTCTTCCATACCGGCACCGCGCCGTTTCGGATCGGCGCGCGCGCGGGGGGCGGCGGAGCGCCGGTCGACATCCTCGATGGCTCCATCGACGAGGTGCGCGTCTTCCGAATTGCGCGAACCGCCGCAGAAATTGCCTGCGATCGCTTCCACGAGCTGACGCCTGCCCACCCGCAGTACTACTCGCTGGCGGCGTATTGGAAGATGGACGAGGGCACCGGCACGACGGCGGCCGACTCCCTCGTCGCGTTCCCCGCGACGTTGCACACGGGACCCAAGTGGGTCGCGTCGACGGCGTTCTAACGGGTTGGTTTCTCAGACCGGAATCACGCCGTGCTTCTTGTGCGGCCGGAGCGCCTGCTTGTGCGCCGAGAGCTCGAGGCCCCAGGCGATGACGCGGCGGGTGTCGCGCGGATCGATGACGTCGTCGATGTACGCCCATCCGGCCGACTTGTAGATGTCGATGCGGCCGCGGATTTCCTTGAGGATTCCTTCTTTGACCTCGGGCGGCGGCTCGGTGTCGCCGAAGAGCTTGCGCGCGGCGATGCCGACCATGCCCTCGGCGCCCATCACGCTGATCTCGGCGGTGGGCCAGGCGACGATGAGGTCGGGCTCGTAGGCTCGACCGCACATCACGTAGTAGCCGGCGCCGTAGCCCTTGCGGACGACGACGGTGATCTTGGGAACGGTGGCGGCGCTCATCACGTGGAGCATCTTCGCGCCGTGACGGATGATGCCGGCGTGCTCGACCTTGGAACCGACCATGAAGCCGGGCACGTCTTGCAAGAAGACGAGCGGGATGTTGAAGGCGTCGCAGATCTGGATGAAGTGCGCGCCCTTGTCGGCGCTGTCGTTCTCGAGGATGCCGCCCATGTGCATCGGCTGGTTGGCGACGATTCCCACGGATTTCCCGCCGATTCGCGCGAGGCAGGTGATGAGCGAGCGACCGAAGCGCGGCTTGATGTCGAGGATGTCGCCAACACCTTCGGACGGGGACCCTGCGGGCCCCTTGTCGACGAGCATCTTGATCAGCTTGTACATGTCGTACGGCTTGCGGTTCGAATCGGGGAGGAGGTCGAGGATCGCGTCGTCGCGGCGATCGATCGGATCGGTGACCGGGAGCACCGGCGGCGCCTCTTCGCAGTGCGAGGGGAAGTACGAGAGGTACTTGCGCACGAGCTCGACGCACTCACCGTCGCTCGGCACCTCGCAGTCGCCGACGCCGGAGACTTCGCAGTGCACCTTCGAGCCGCCGAGCTCTTGCTCGCCGATGTCTTGACCGGTGACCGCCTTGACCAGCGCAGGGCCGGCGAGGGCGAGGGAGCCGATTCCCTTCACCATCGGGACGAAGTCGGCGAGGCCGGGAATGTAGGCAGTTCCTGCGGCGCCAGGGCCGACCATGGCGGCGACTTGCGGGACGACGCCGCTGAGCGTGACCTGCTCGCGAAAGAGGAAGCCGGTGCCGGCGAACTGCGAGATGGCGTCGGCGTGACTCGAGCCGGGATCGATGCGCGCACCGGCGCTGTCGATGAACCACACCATCGGATGACGACCGGTGAGCGCCATCGAACGAAGACGCGTGACCTTCTCTTCGCCCGTCTGCCCGATGCTGCCACCCTTGATGGTGAAGTCGTACGCCACCGCGCACACGATCTTCCCACCGACGCGTCCGAACGCCGTGACCACGCCGTCAGCCGGCGGCTTGTCGTCGCCGCTGGGACCCGAGGCGAGGCCCATCTGCGTGCCGTGGGCGCCGATTTCGAAATAGAGACCGTCGTCGTAGAAGCGATCGAGGCGCTCGCGACAGGTCAGTTTGTTGCGGGCATGTTGGCGCGCGATCTTGTCCTCGCCGCCGAGGCGCTTGATCGCCACGCGTCGCTCTTCGAGGTCTTTGACGAGGCGACGGAGGAGCGATTCGGGCGGGTTTTCAGCGGTGGTCATGCATGCTCCGGCAGATGTTTAGCGTACGAAACATCTGAGGAGGGCGGGCGTCAAGGAACCGCGCTGTGCGTCAGGGCGTCTTGCAGCAGCGGATGCCGAGCCAGTCGTTGTTGAAGGTGCGTGGATCGCGGTTGTCGGAGACGCAGCGATCGTTGATCTCGGGGTCGAGAGGAGGCCCGCCGCCGGGCCGGACACCACCACCACGATAGGCGCAGTAGAGGAAGCCGGCGTCGTCGGGGGACGGATCGCAGGTGTCGACCCACTCGAAGAGGTTGCCGCTGAGATCGAAGATTTGATCGAAGGGCGCGCTCGTCCCGTGACAGTCGGGATATGCCGCCGGCGCGGTCGGTCCGCCGTCCGGATCGGGGCCACCGTCGGAGAGCTCGTCGGTGTTGCAGCGCGCGCGATCGTAGGTGTTGCCGTACTGATAGGTATGGGTGGCGGGCGCTCCGCCACTGCACGCGTGGTACCACTCGTTGTGCGTCTCATCGAGGAGACCCGAATAGGAAATCGGTCCGCCGCCGATCGCTCCGCACAGCCGTTTTCCCGCCCATTGGCAATACGCGTAGGCCTGGCACCAGCTGACGGCGTTGCGCGGAACCTCACCGACCGCCGCGGGAGTGACGAGGCCGTAGTCGGTCGGCGTCACCGACTCGCACTGCAGCGGCGGTGACTTCATCGTGTAGCGTTCGAGGATGAAGGCGTTGTAGTCCTTGGAGAGGACCTCGGTGGCGTCGATGCAGTACGGGCCTGTCGGCGTCTCGACGCGCACCATCCGAGTGCCCTTGTAGGTGCCGCAATCGAAGGTGCCGACGTCTTTGGAAACGTCGACGAGCACGTCGGCTACATCGGCAGTGTCGGCGGTCGGCGAATCGCCCGCGTCGACGGTCGTGTCGGGCGCAACGACGCCGCTGTCCGTATCGAGCGACGAGTCGCGCGTGGTCGAGTCGCCGGAGTCGACGGTCGCGTCCGTCCCCGAGTCGAGGTTCGGATCACCGACCGGCTCGGAGTGACAACAGACGAGGACGAGACCGAGTGCGGCGTGCCCGAGGAAGCGCATGCAGCGCATTTCATAGCGCGGGCGCAGGCCGATGTCGCGTCGCGATGGGTCACCCGCGTCGCGGAGGCGGAGGCGGACGACGGACCGAGGTCTTCGCGAGGTCGGCGTTGGCCGGCTTCTGGCCGATGAAGTGGAGGTAGCGGCCGAGCCGACGATAGAGCTCGACGCCGGCCATGGCCGTTTCGAGCGAGAGCACGGTGCCGTAGTCGTCCTGCAAGACCGACTCGGGCATCGTGTCGGCGACGATGCGCTGCGCGTAGATGCCGATGGGCTCGAGCCCGCGCACGCGACCTTCGAGCGTGGCGAGATCGTAGGCGCGACGCTGCACGCCGAAGGCGAGATCGGGATCGACCTTCGGCGCCGAGAGCGCTTCGATGGCCTGCTTGAGCATGCCGCGCGCGCCGAAGCGGAGCGCGTGACCTTCGTGGTTGGGTACGACGATCGAGAGAAAGCCCTCGTCCTTGGTGAGGAGATCGAGGTTGCGGAAGACGACCGTCTCGTCGGCGATGTATTCGACGACGCAGTGGCAGAGGACGAGATCGAAGGTTTTGTTCGGCCAGAGCTTGGGGAGCTCTTCGACGGTGCCCTGCACCCGATGGATGCGTTTCACCGCGTCGGGCGCGAGGAGCGCGTGGGCGTTGTCTTCGGAGATTTTGAGGAGCTGGGCCGAGGGGTCGACCATCGTCACGACGTGTCCGGCGTGGGCGAGGCGCATCGCGAGGTCGCCGGTGCCGGCGCCGACGTCGAGCACGTCGAGCCTTCGCGTCGGCAGGTGTGCTCGGAGCTGTGCCCAAGTCAGATCGAGACGAATGCGCCCGATCGGGCTGCGGAGATATTCGCTGAAGGCGAGCGCCCCCTTGTCGAAGCGTCGCGAGATCGGTGCGTCCACCGCCCGAAGGATGACACAGGTCACGTGAAGTTTGATATGGGATTTCCTGCCCGATGCTCGTGTTCGGCAACATCGTCATCCGCGTAGCGACGCTCCTCTTCGCGGCGCTCCTCCCCGTCTTCGCGCCGCTCGATGCACGTGCCGTGACGCAGCCCGGCACCGCCGTCGGGCGCATCGCCGCATCGATCCTCGCCATCGTCGTCGTGCTCGTGCTCGTGGGCTGGGGTGCGCGTCGGAGCAAGCTCGGGGCGCTCGTGCTCGGCACGACGCTGCTCCTCGACGGCGTCCTCGCGTACACGTTCGTCGGCGAGAACGGACCTCTCGCGCGCGGCACTTTCTACCTCACGGTGCCGCTCTGGGTCGGGCTCGGGACGGTCGGCTTCGCGATCGCGACACCTCATCTGAAGAGCGTCAAGATGAAGCGCGCGGGCAACGGATCGATCGTCGGCGCGGTGATCGGCGTCCTGATGTTGCTCCTCGCCTATCCACGACTCTCGAACCGTGGAGCGATGTGGACGACCGTGCTCGAGAACGATCCGGGCAACGAGATCGCCGCCAGCCACGTCGCGAAGGCGCAGGAGCTCGGCAACCGCGCGCTCGCCGCGAAGACGTGGAAGACGTGCGCGCAGAACAATCCCATCGCGTGCGCATGTGTCGCCGGGGCGATGGACGCATCGCTCGTCGAGATGCACCCCGACGAGGCCTTGCGCATCTTCGCGGCGAGCGGGACTTCGTGCACCGATCGCGCCGACGTCTCCGGGCTCCGTGCCGAGGCGCTCGTCCTCTTCGGCGACGTCGACGCCGGTGCGAAGGTCGCTGCCGAGCTCCTCGCGAAGAACCCCGTCGAGCCGCACGCGCTCTACGCACAGGCGCTCGCGCTCTCGAACAAGGGCGACACCGTGGGCAGCAAGCTGGCGGCGAAGCGCGCCGTCGATGCCGGGCGAGGCCCTCCGGCGCAGCTCCTCCTCGCGAGCCTGCTCATCGCCCAGAACGATCTCGACGGCGCCGACGCGCTCTTGAAGTCGCTCGTCGCCGCCGATCCGAACAACGCATTCGCGCGATACGATCAGGGCCTCGTCGCCGACAAGCGCGAGCGCTACCACGACGCGCGCGAGGCCTATCTCGCGGCGCTGCAGCTCGATCCCAAGTTGGTGGACGCACGCTACAACCTCGCGCTCCTGACCTTGCGCAGCGGCTTCAAGCCCGAAGCGCAGCATCACCTCGAGAAGCTGATCGAGATCGCGCCGAATGATCCGCGCATCCCCGCGCTCAGCGCCCTCATCGCCGCTACGCCCGACAAGTCGAATTAGCCAATTGGACAGTCCGCGAGCTCGGACTCACTCTTTCCTGCGGTGGCGCGCCGCACGGAGCTTGTAGAGCGGATAGTAGTTCCCCTCGCCGGAGTTACGAAAACGCTCGTCGGCGAGCATCGCCAGCTCTTCCTTCGTGTAGTCGTCCTTGGTGCTCTGCAGCTCGGCGTAGTCGTCGGCATCGAACTCGGCGGCGGTCACGAGGTCACTCCGCGGCAGCACGCGCACGCGACACATCGGCGTCCCGCGCGCGATGTTGACCACATCGAGCTCCTTCAACTTCGTCAAATCGGGCCGAATGACGATGAAATTCTTCAGCCAGTAATACCAATCGGTCTCGAGGATCGCGCTCTCGACGGTGAACGGAAGACCGTCACGCACCTTCGCGTCGGCCACTCGCTCGATCAGCGTCACCCACCCCGGAGGGGTCTTGATGTGCACGCCCGTGTACACCCCGAGATGAAACGGCGCGAAGCTCTCGACCCGCCCCTTCATCTCTTGCGGACACCCGAAGAGGCCGCGCTCGACGTCACTGACGATGAAGGTCAAGTCGATGGAGAAGAAGAGATCCCAACCGCCGGATTGGGCGTCGATCCACGGGCGGCAATCGATCGGGGAAGGGACGAATTTACCGGTGAAAGAGCTGTCTTTGTAGTCGGCGGGGGAGTAGCGGGAACGATCGGCTTTGGCCGGTTGGGCGCGAAGGACCCAGTCGCCGTCGTAGCCGAATTTGATCAGAGGGTCGTGCATGGTCACGGCACAAACATGGCGCCGTCCGGATAGCGTCCGTTGCCGTTGAAACTCCCGCCCCAGATGATGGCGTAGGAGCCAGTCCATGTAGCCATTGCATCAGCCCGAATGCTGGGGGAGCCAGCTGTTTCGAGCGTCGACCAGGTGTGGGTCGAGAGCGTGTAGACACCTCCCGCCGGAGAGCCGTCGGACCAGGACCAACAGCGATCGACCCCATCGCACCACGCCGTGGAGACGACGAAGCCAGCGGCCACCTGACCGGGACTTCCGCTCACGAGCTCGGCACTTCCTGCCGAATCGATCGTCATGCCACCGGAGGTGCTGATCACGTCCGGCGCAGCGGACTTCCCGCCCCCGAAGACGAACAATCCATTCTTCGCCGCCGCACCAACCGCAAAGCCGCGCGGCACGAAGCCTGCCGCCGGCGCGACCACGGATCCCCACGATTTTCCCACCGGATCGAATAGGCATGCGTCGCTCAGGGGAGAGTCGATGTTGTCTCCAGTGACGCCTCCCCAATACATGATCTTCGTTCCGACGATTGCGCTGACGCTCGCACTTCGCGCGGCCAGGGGAGACGCCGGTATCGGCTTCCACTCCGAGTGCTTGACCGAGTAGCTCGCGCCATCGGCGTAGTCGGTTGTTGCACCGCGTCCTCCCCACACGATCATAAGCTCGCTGGCGGGTGAGTAGGTAGCCATGTGGCGCGCGCGCTTGGCGAGCGGAGATGCGGGCAAGAGTGCCCAAGTATCTTTCACCGGATCGTAGGCTGCGCCATCGTCGAGCATTCCGGCGGAGCCCTTGCCTCCCCAAATCACCATGACGCCGTCGGCCCAAACTGCCGAGTGCTGCTCCCGTGCGGCGAAGGCAGCCGGGGGATCGGCGAGCAACTTCCAGGTGTTCGTCACCGGGTTGAACCGAATGCCAGTTGCGACGGGGAAGTTCGTACCGAGGCCGTCGGACGAGCTGCCGCCCCAGATGAGCAGCTCGGTCCCCGTCCAAACGGCGCTGTGCCGGATGCGCCCTTCACCGAGTCCCGTAATTTTGTGCCATCCGCTCGCAATTTGGCATGTCGGCGTATCCCAACGACAGGTCGAGGAACATCGTCGAACCTGACGCTCGAAGTAGCCTGTACAAGAACCGGCGACTTCCTCGTGTGCACCCGCAGTGCACTCGCCCGGGCAGGCTGCGTCGACCACGTCGGCCGGAGTATCGGCTACATCGCTCGAATCGGTCGCGCTCACCGAATCAGCAAACGTGTCGGTGGCGACATCAAACGCATCGCCGCCGACGTCAGCGCCAGTGTCCACGCTCGAGTCTTCGTCGGAACACTTGGACTGATCTTCGGAGCATGCCGTCGCAAAGTCGAGGTTGCGGCAAGCCGACATCGAACCGATCACGATTGTGAAGAATCCCAGGGAGAGCGCAGCGGATGACAGCGAGACGGCCATGGCGACGGTCCTTTCACGACCAGAACAGCTTGTAGCTGATCAGTCGACAGGACGCTCAATCCGGTTGCGCGGAGAAGCAAAAAATAAGAAGCGCCCTGGCGGTCCAGGGCGCTTCTCCGTGCTCGTCCGTCGTTCAGCGAGTAAACACCTGCACCATACCTGTGCAGTAGTCCGGCCCTGAACCGCCAGTCGGAGTGGTACCAGTGAAGTTCACACCAAAGTCGTAGCTCTGACCGGCTACGAGATCGAAGAAGTCATCGTTGGTCGTGAGCACGGAGATGTTCGCGGCGGCAGTCTGAGCGGGAATGTAGAATTGATTGCCAATCGTGACACCACCCGTACCGCTAGGACTTCGCATGGCTACGCGAAACATGATGGTCGCGCCAGCCGCGGCCGAGTCGTACGAACAACGGGTATAGACGAAAGCTCTCGCATTTACGGCAGGTGTATATCCCGACGTGATGTTGACGTACCCAGTGACCCCCGCGCCCGGGGAGCCGTTGTTCCCGATAAACTGTGTGAGCAATTCGCCAACCGGCGAAGCACCAGCAGGCCCGGTGGGTCCAGTCGGCCCCGTAGGTCCAGTCGGCCCCGCAGGTCCAGTCGGCCCCGCAGGTCCAGCAGGCCCCGCAGGACCGGCAATCCCCGCCGACCCACCAACCCACTTACCGGTCCCATCGACGATCTTCGTCCCACCGATGCTGATGCTCGTCGGATTGATATCCCCCGTGACATTCCCCGCCACAATCGCATAAGGCACGCTCGCGAGCGACTCTCTCGGCACCATCTCCGAATCAGTCCCGACCGTGACTCCCAAATAGCGAATGCTCCCGTTGAACACCGTCGCGGGAATCGCCGTCGTCTCGCCGAGGCGGGCGCTGAAGTAGCCGTCGTCGAGGGTGACGGTTTGCGTCTCGGTCCAGAGTGACGCGCCGGCAGTGGCGGCGTCGTAGACGGTGAACTTGATGGAGAGAGAACCGGTGCTCGGCTTCCCGCTCGTCTTGTCGATCAAGCGACCTTGTTGGGTGAGCACCTGCGGAACGCCTGCGGCGGTGACGCTGACGAAACCGACGCTGATACCGAGGCCGATGATGCCGACCGTCGTCAAGAATCCAAGTTTGCTGGCCATAGAGTGTGTCCTCCGTCTCTCGATCACGGTTGGCTGATGGTGACGACGCCGCCCTTGAGGGAGTACGAGCTCGAGCTCAGTACCGTGCCTCCGGCGATCTGTCCGTGGGTGGTGATGAGTCGATACGTCGCGCTCTCGGAGACGGTGCCGCCCGCGACGGGGGCGACGACGGTCTTGAGCGACGCATCGGTAGGCGGTCCGGTATCGGCGGGCGTCGTGTCGGGCGAGCCTGTATCGACACCCGAGTCGAAGGTGTCATCGACCGCGCTGTCGACCGCCGTGTCCTTCCCCGAGTCGATGGCCGTTCCCGTGTCGGCAATTGCCGTGTCGATCGATCCGCTGTCGGTTCCGCCACCGCCGTCGTCGAAGACTCGATCGCTGCTTCCACCACCGCATCCGAAGAGCGAGGCAGTCGCGACGAACGCGGTCAACACGAGGGGGACGGCATACCTGCCGCGTAGTTGCATGAAACCCTCCGGTCCCGGCCGACGACGGATACGACGTCGGACCTAAGAAGGAAGAGCCTACGGGGCGCGTGACCGACAGTGCAAGCGGCGAGATGCGCACGCGGCGTGCTGCGCGACGCCTACCTAGTATCCGAAGTCGGTCTCGCCGCCCGGCTTCTTCACGCTCGCAGAAGCTTTCGGTTTGGCTCCCGTGCCGGACGGTTTGATGGCGACCGAAGTTCCGACCGGCGCGGTCGTCGCGGTGCCTGCGACGGTCGGCTTGGGCGCGATGCTCGCCGTCGGAGCGACGGATGCGGACGGACTCTCGCCGAGACTCTCGACGGTCTTGTCGGCTTTCTTGTCGCCGTCCTTCTCGTCGTCGTCTTTCTTGTCGGTCTTCTTGTCGCTCTTGTCGTCGTCTTTGGCCGACTTGTCGGCTTTCTTGTCGCTCTTCTTGTCGTCGTCTTTGGCTGACTTCTCGTCCGATTTGTCGGAGTCGTCTTTCGTCGCCGAGGATTTCTTCGAGGACGAATCACCGCCAAAAATACGGCTCGCGGCGAACGCGCCGCCACCGCCGACGACGAGCAGGAGCACGAGGACGATGGCGATGGTGCCGCCCGATTTCTTGGGGACCGTCATCTGACTGCCGGGCGCCGACTGTGCGAGGCCGGCCGCCGTCGAGTTCTGCGAAGGGCTGGCGCTGCCCGGCAACGGCGGCTGACCGGCTTGTCCACCTTGATAGGCGAGCTGGGTGGCGCGCGGCGAAGGACCCGCGATGGGCGGCTGCGATTGGTTGAGCGGCTGACCGCCGGTGGCAGCGACGTTGTTGCGCTTCATCCACGATTCGACCGCGTTGGCGAACTCGCGTGCGCTCTGGAAGCGCTCGGCCGGATTGCGCGCCATGCCCTTGGTGACGATGGCGGCGAACTCGGCCTCGACGTCGGGCGCGACCTGCTGGATGGGCTTGAGCTCGGCGAGGACGATTTGGAAGAGGAGCTCGTTGAAGGTGCGCGCGTTGAACGGGAGCATGCCCGTGAGCGCCTCGTACATGATGACGCCGAGCGAGTAGAGGTCGCTCCGCGCGTCGGCCTCGGAGCTGCCGTTGGCTTGCTCGGGCGACATGTAGAGGGGCGTGCCCATCATCGCGCCGGCGCGCGTCATGTTGAGGGCTTCGGTCGAGCGCGAGAACTTGGAGATGCCGAAGTCGATGATCTTGACGTAGTCGGCGTTGCCCGCTTTTTGTCGGAGAATGAAGAGATTGTCGGGCTTGAGGTCGCGGTGGATGATGCCCGCGTCGTGCGCGGCGCCGAGGCCGGCGAGCACCTGACGAACGATGGGCGCGAGCTGCCCGGCGGTCAGGCGATTGGCTCTCGTGATGCGCGCGGTGAGGGTCTCGCCGTCGAGGAACTCCATCACCATGTAGCGATCGCCGCTCGGGAGCGAGCCGAGGTCGAGCACCTCGAGGATGTGATCGCTGCCGATGCAACCGGCCGCCTGCGCCTCGCGCTCGAAGCGGGAGACGATCTCGGCGCTCGCTGCCGAGGCCGCGTGCAGCACCTTGATGGCGACCTTGCGCTTGATGCGGACGTTTTCGCCCGCGTAGACGTCGCCCATGCCACCGCGGCCGATGAGGCTGGTGATTTGATATTTGCCGTCGATGACTGTGCCGGTGAGCGACATCTTTTGGGCCTTGCCACCGAGCCTAACACTTTGGGTATCTCTGACTACCTCTCGGCAATCCAGAGGCGAGGAGGCCAGTGTGCGCAAAGTCGCACCGCCCAAGGCGGACACGACTCATGTTTCCCATCGGCTCTCGGCTTGATACCGTCGAGCCATGGCCTTCCCTCTTCGCGTCAGTCGCGTCAGTCGCGTGAGTGCTCGTCGGACGATCGCGAGCCTCCTCATCGGTGCGATGACTGCAATGTCGTTGCCGGCGTTCGCCCAGACCGACGAGGACAAATCCGCCGCGCGTCAGATGGCGATCGACGGAAAAAAAGCCTACGACGAGAAGAAATACGCCGAGGCCGTCGACTACTTCACGCGCGCCGAGTCGCTCGTGCACTCGCCGGCGCAGCTCCTCTATCTCGCGCGCGCGCAGGTCGGCCTCGGCAAGCTGGTGAAGGCGAAAGAGGCCTATCTCAAGATCAAGAAAGAGACCCTCGCGCCGACGGCACCGAAGGCCTTCGTCGAGGCGCAGACCGAGGGCACGAAAGAGCTCGCCGCGCTCGAACCGCGCATTCCGAGCTTGAAAATCACGGTCGCGGGCAACGAGGGCAAGGCCGTCGTGGTCACGATGGACGACGCGGTGGTGCCGGCGGCGCTGATCGGCGTCGCGCGTCCGATGGATCCAGGTGAGCACAAGGTGAGCGCCAAGGCCGACGGCCTTTCGTTCGAAACGCCGTTCACCTTGAAGGAAGGCGCGAACGACGAGCTCGTCCTCACGCTGAAGGCGGACGGGAAGGGGACCGCCGTCGTCGATCCGAAGCCGCCGGTCGAGGAGCCGAAGCCGCCTCCCGTCGAAGATCCGAAGCCGCCGACCGACACGGCTGGAGGAGGAAGCGGCGGGGACGGGTTGCGCATCGGCTCCTACGCCGCGTTCGGCGTCGGCGCGGTCGGCCTCGGCCTCAGCCTCGTTTTCATGCTCAAGGCGAACAGCAAGAAGAAGGACGCCGACGCGCTCTGCCCGAACGGCGTCTGCCCGCTCAGCTCGCAGGGCGACGTGAGCAGCCTCGACGATCAGTCGAAGAGCGCACGCGGTGCCAGCGGCGCGATGTTGGTGCTCGGCGTCCTCGGCGTCGGCGCCGGCGTCACGCTCTTCGTGCTCGCGGGCAGCGCCGACAAGAAATCGGCGACCGGGCCGAGCGTGCAGCCGTGGATCGGCCTCGGCTCGGCGGGGCTCTCCGGTTCGTTCTGAGCGAGCGCTCTTTCGAGCTCAAATCTCGATCTTCTGTCCCTGCACCGGCGCCGCCACCTTGGCGAAGCCTTGGGCGGTGAGCTTCTCGCTGAAGACCTTCTGCGCCTTCGGCTCGCCGTGCACCATCACCACCTGTTGGAGCTTGCCTTGGTCGCGCGTCGCCACCGCGAACTCCATCAGCTCGCGTTGATCGGCGTGCGCGGAGAAGCCGTTGAGGACGACCACGTCGGCGCGACGATCGCGTTCGACGCCAAAAATCCGGACGCGAGCGCGCTTTTCGACGAGTCTTCGACCGAGCGTGTGCTGCGCTTGGAAGCCGACGATGACCACCGTGTGTCGCTCGTCCTCGAGCGTCGCCTTGAGATGATGGAGCACGCGCCCCGACTCGCACATGCCGCTCGCGGAGATGATCACGCAGGGCTCGGGCGAGGCGTCGATGGCCTTCGATTCGTCCTTGTCGGAGACGTAGCGCAGCGATTCGAAGTCGAAGGGGGAGTCTTTGCGGAGGAGCGCGCGCGTCTCGGCGTCGTAGCACTCGGGGTGGAGCTTGAAGACGTCGGTGATTTTCACGGTCAGCGGAGAATCGACGTAGATCGGCACCTTCGGGAGACGACCGCGTTGTGACATTTTCTTCAGCGCGAAGACGATCTCCTGCGCGCGCTCGAGTGCGAACGAAGGAATCACCACCTTGCCACCGCGCTTGAAGGTGCGCTCGATGACGGTCGCCAGCGCCTCGTCCATCTCTTGGATCGGCGCGTGGTTGCGATCGCCATAAGTGCTCTCGGTGATGAGCGCGTGGACGCCGGTCGGGATCTCCGGATCGCGGAGGATGGGCATGTTCTTGCGACCGAGGTCGCCGGTGAAACAGAGGCGTTTCTCTACGCCCGCGTCGTCGATGTCGAGGACGCAGATGGCGCTGCCGAGCACGTGACCGGCGTCGAGGAACGAGAGACGCACGCCCTTGGCGATGACCAGCTGCTGATGGTACGGCAGCGACACCATGTGCGAGAGCGTTCGCACGACGTCGGCCTCGCCGTAGAGCGGGTCGATGTGCGGCCCCGGCTCGCCGTCGCGTTCGCGAACCTTGTTGAGATGGCGGGCGTCGGCGGCTTGGATCATCGCCGCGTCTTCCAGCATCGCCGCGCAGAGATCGCGCGTCGCCGGCGTCGTGAAGATGGGACCGTCGTAGCCTTGCTTCATCAAGAGCGGCAGCGCGCCCGAGTGATCGATGTGCGCGTGCGAGAGAACGACGACGTCGATCTTGGAGACGTCGAGCGGCAAATGCCGGTTTCGCTCGAACGATTCGTCGCGTCGACCTTGGTAGAGCCCGCAGTCGAGGAGCACCGTCGCGTGGGCAGTGCGAACGAGGTGCATCGAACCGGTGACCTGCTGCGCGGCGCCGACGAACTCGAGCTCGATCATCCGCCGATGCTACACCCTCATTTCGACTTCACTTCGATTCGAACGTGCACAGCTCGGCGCCGTCGGTGACGTTGTTCGTCTTCTCGACGACGAGCTCGCCGCACGAGGGACCCTCGACGTGCATGGCGACGCCCTTGACGTGCTCGAACTTGGTGTCGTGGACGATCGGCGCTTTGCTCTTCTTCGGGAGCACTCCGCCGAGGTAGAGCGCAGAGCCGTCGTCGCGACCGACGTAGGAGAGGGTGCACCCATCGAGCGACGAAGCGGCGAGCGCGCCGGCGTCGAAGCCGATGCCGATCCAATCACCGGGAGCCTTGTTTTCCAGGGCGCTGGTGAAGGTGACGCCCTTGGCGACGAGCGCGCCGCCGACGCCTCCTCCGACGGTCAGGTGGGCGCCCTTCTCGAACGCGAGCGTCGTGCCTTCGGCGACCGTGAGCGTCGCGCGATCGGTGCGGCCGGAAATGGCGAGGTTGCCGGCGACGCGCACCGGCACGTCGAAGCGAGGCCATGTTTGCGAAGAGGTGACGATGCCGCGCACGCGCACCGGATCGCCGAACGTGTTCGACCCGACGGTGCGCAAGACGTCGACCGGCACCGCGAGCGAGTTGCCGTTGTCGCTGAGCGTGTTGCCTTCGAAGGTTGCGAAGGTCGACTGTGGATCGGCGACGGCGATGGCTGCCTGGGCGCTGTGGCGGAACGTCGATGAACGCACGGCGAGCACCCCGGGCTTGACCGCGCCATAGAAGCTGAGCGCGCCGCTCCCCAAACCGCCTTGATTTCCAGCGTATTCGACGACGACGTGATCGAGGCTCGAGCCCTCTCGCGCTTGCTCGGCGAAGATCAAACCTTCCCAATCGCCGCGCGCGGGAGACTTGTCGTCGAGCGAGGTGAAGACGATCGGTTGCTCGGCGGTGCCACGCGCGACGAGTCGTCCGTAGCCGATCCAGAGATGCATGCCGTGACCGAACGCGAGCCGCGCGCCCGGTTCGATCGTGAGCGTGACCCCGCTTTGAACTTCGTAGCTGCGAGTGACGACGACCGAGCATCCTGCCTTCACGGTGGTGTCGACGTGGAGGATCGACTCGGGACCGAGGTCGCAGCCGGGCGCGCTCTTCGGCGACGAGATCGTCACGCTGCTGCTCGGCACGGCCTCGATCCTGCCGCTCGACTCGTCCTCGGGCGCCGCTCGACGCCCACAGCCCGTGATGACGGAGACCAGCGACATGAGCGCGAACAGCGAGCCGGAGATGACGTCGCGCGCGGGCATGGCGATCGGAGTGTACCGGACGCGGACTCAGTCGGGGACGTTCGCCTTCAGACCTCGGCGCACGGTGCCGCGCTCGGAGAGGACGGCAATCTCTTCTTCGTAGTCCATCACCCGATACGCATCACCCAGGCCATCGACGCGAATCAGCGCTTTGCCCTGCGGCGTGGCATCGACGCGGAAATTCACGACCTTTCCCGCTTCGACGTCGGCGACGAAATTCGTGCGCGCGCGACGCCTTCGAGCGGCGATGAAGTACGAGCTCACTCCGACGACGAGCGCGGCGATCGCGAGCGCGGTCGCTGGCATGAAGCTCACCTTCGCCGCGAGCACGGTGAGCGAGAGGACGATGCCGGCGAGGATCGAGACGGTGATGCCGACGACTTGCTCGCCGCGTTCGGAGCCGTCGAGTCCCTCCTTGGCGAGCCGCTCGGCGCGCGAGAGGGGAAAGCCGAAGAGGACGAGGGTGGCGAGGAGCGCTGGCAGCCACACGATCGCACCGAGCGAGACGCCGATGGCGAAGGAAGCGAGCCCAGGGCCGAAGAGGACCATGCAGGTGACGCCGGCGTTGAGCGCCGCGAGCACCGGCGCGATCGCCCACCCGACCCGCAACGTCGTGCCGATCGTCTTCGGGATCCTGAGCACGAAGGCCCAGAGCGCGCCGATGAGCAGCGTCGGCGCGATGCCCACGAGCACCGTGTTCAGATGGGTGGTGAGCGCGGCGAAGACCGTCGCTGTGATCGCGGTCAGCGCCAGCGCCACGCCGGCGACGTTGAGCATCGCCAGCGTACGCCGGGTCCTAAAGGCATCGAGAACGCTCAAAGAAGGAACCCCGCTTGACACCCGCGCCCGGTCGATAAATGTTTCGTGTGCGAACTAATTCGCCGAGTGACGCATTTAAAGACGCTCGAGACCCCGGAGCTCATCCTCGTGAAGCGTATCCCCGACGCGTTCAAGGCACAGGTCGATCGCATCGCCGAGGCGATCATCTATCTGTACACCGAGTCGCGGCGCCTCACGAAGGACCAGGCCGCCAAGGTCGGGCTCACCGGGCCGCAGCTCTCGGTCGTGAAAATTCTCGAAGAGATCGGCGACCTCTCGCTCTCCGATTTGAGCGAGCGCATCCGCGCGCAAAACAGCACGGTCACCGGCATCGTCGATCGGATGGAGCGCGAAGGGCTCGTCGATCGCAAGCGCAGCGCCGACGATCGTCGCGTGGTGCACATCCGCCTCACCGACAAGGGCGCGAAGCTCGCGCGCTCGCTCAGCTTCGAGCCGTTCGAAATCTTCCGCGGCGCCTTCGAGAACGCGCTCAGCCCGCAAGAGCTCCTGCAGCTCCTGACGCTCATGGACAAGCTCGCCACCTACGTGCGCAGCGAAACCGACGGGCGCGACGTGCGCGCGGCCTCTGGAAAATAAGCTTCATTTTACGTCGACTCCTCGATTGCCGCTTCCTCGATTCGACCAGGAGAACCGCGATGTCCGATCCGACCAAGGGCCTCTCCACGCTGAAGATGCCGAGCCACGATCCGCGCGAGGTGTGCGTGGTGACGTGCGCGCTCACCGGCGTCCTCGCCAACCGCGATCAGTGCAAAGATTTGCCCTACACGCCGGCCGAAATCGGCGAAGAGGCGCGTCGCGCGTACGAAGCGGGCGCCGCCGTGGTGCACATCCACGCCCGCCACGACGACGGCTCGCCCACCTTCAGCCCGGCCGTCTTCGCCAAGATCAAAGAGGAAGTGCGCAAGCGCTCGCCGGTCATCCTCAACTTCTCGACCGGCACCATCCTCGAAGACGTCAGCGAGCAGTGTCAGTACATCCGCGAGAGCAAGCCGGAGATCGCCGCCCTCAACATGGGGACGATGAACTACGCGAAGTACTCGGAGAAGCGGAAGAACTTCGTCTTCGACATGGTGTTCCCCAACACCTACGAGAAGAACATCAAGCTCCTCTCGGCGATGAACGAAGCGGGCGTGCGCCCCGAGCTCGAGTGCTTCGACACCGGTCACACGCACGGCATCTGGCCGCTCATCGACATGGGCATCCTCAAGCCGCCGCTGCAGTTCTCCTTCATCCTCAACGTCCTCGGCGGTCTCGCGCCGACCGTCGATTCGCTGCAATTGCAGGCCAAATTGATCCCCGCCGGCAGCGAGTGGGAGGTCATCGGCATCTCGCGGTCGCAGTGGCGGATGATCGCCGCTGCGCTGGTCCTCGGTGGCAACATCCGCTGCGGGCTCGAAGACAATTTCTATCTGCCGAACGGGAAGACCGCGCAGAGCAACGGCGAGCTCGTCGACGTCGCCGTGCGCCTCACCCGTGACGTCGGACGAAGGCCGGCGACCGTCGAAGAAGCGCGCCAAATCCTCGGTCTCGGCGCACCGCAATGAGCCAGCTGCCGACCTTGCCGACCTTCCGCACGATCGTCGTCACGCGACGAACGGCGACCGAAGGCGATGGAGGCGGCGACGTCGTCACCGTCACGCTCAATCGACCGGAGAAGCGCAACGCCATCGGCCCGGAGATGACCAACGAGATTCGTTGGGCGCTCACCGAGGCCGCGAACGACGCGCGGGTGCGGGTGGTCGTCCTCACCGGCGCCGGCAAATCGTTTTGCGCCGGCGGTGACTTCGCGCAGATGACGTCCGGCGCCGACGAGGGTGGCTTGCCTCCGCATCCCGACGGCGGCGGCGACTACGCGGCGCTCCTGCAGGCGATGATGGCCTCCGGCAAGCCAATCGTTGCCAAAGTCAACGGTCACGCGATGGGCGGCGGGCTCGGTCTCGTGGCTGCGTCGACCTTCGCCATCACCGCCACCACCGCCCAGCTCGGCACGCCCGAGGTCGAGGTCGGTCTCTTCCCGATGATGATCATGGCGGTGCTCGCGCGATATGTTCCGCGCCGGCGCCTCGTGCAGATGATGCTCCTCGGCGAGCGTCTCGAATCTCACGAAGCGGCCGAGCTCGGGCTCGTCAACTCGGCGACGCCGCCGGAGGAGCTCGACGCCGCCGTCGACGCGCTCTGCGACAAGCTGAGGACGAAGGCGCCGCTGGCGCTCAAGCACGGGCTCGAGGCACTGGCCGCGCAAGACACGCTGGCGCTTTCCGAGGCGCTGCCGATCTTGCGCGATCGACTCTTCGCGCTCCTCGGCACCGAAGACGCGCGCGAGGGGCTGATGGCCTTCATGCAGAAGCGTCCGCCCGTCTGGCAGGGCAAATGAGCCCCGTCGCCGCCCGTCCGCCCGGTCCTCCGCCGCGCCGGACTCTGCGCGACAAAATCCCTTATTATTGGGGCTTCGCCACCGATCCGCTCGGCTTCGTCGGCGATCGCTTCGAGCGCTACGGCGATCTCTACTACAGCGAAACTCCCGACGGCGGGCTCTACGTCACGCGCAGCCCGGAGCACGTGCGCGAGATCCTCGTCACGCGCTCGAGCTCGTTCAGCAAGCAGCACTCGGCCTTCAAGCAGCTCTCGCAGTTCCTCGGCGCAGGCCTCCTCACGAGCGACGGCGAGACGTGGTCGCGCCAGAGACGCATGGTCGCACCGGCCTTCTCGCCGACGCGTCTCGCGGGCTACGCCGAGGTCATGACCGCGGAGACGGCTCGCACCGCCGATGGCCTCCGCGCAGGCGAAATCGTCGACCTCGGCAACGTGATGATGGGCCTCACCCTCCGCGTCGTCAGCAGCGCGCTCTTCGGTCACGACGCCGGCGACGACGTCGAGACCGTCGCGCGCTCGATGAACGTGTTCCAACGATGGAGCGCGAGCGCGTCGCTGATCCCGGCGCCGATTCGTCGCAACATCCTCGGCAAGGCGACGAGCGATCTCGACGCGATCATGAACAAGATGATCGCGCGGCGAAGCGCTCAGCCGGCGGCGTCGGGCACGCAAGATCTGCTCGGGCTCCTCCTCGCCGCCCGTGACGTCGAAGGCGATGGGCAAGGTCTGACGGCGCGCGAGGTCCGCGATCAGCTCGTCACCCTCTTCCTCGCCGGTCACGAGACCACGTCCCACGCGCTGACCTGGACCTTGATCCTCCTCGCACAGCACCCCGAAATCGAGGTCGCGCTCTACGACGAGGTGCGCCGCGCGCTCGGTGGACGACGCGAGGCCACCTACGACGATCTCCCGAACATGCCGCTCACCGAGCGCGTGGTGAAGGAGTCGATGCGACTCTATCCGCCCGTCTACAGCGTCGCCCGTCGCGCCGAGGAGGACACCGAGATCGGCGGTCACCACGTCCCGCGCGGCTCCGAGGTGATGGTCTGGATCTATTTCCTCCAGCGCGATCCACGCTCGTTTTCTCGGCCTGACGAGTTTCGACCCGGGCGGTTCGTGCCCGAGGAAGAGGCGAAGATCCCGCGCTTCGCGTACCTGCCGTTCGGCGCCGGACCGCGCGCGTGCATCGGTCGTACGTTCGCGATGGTCGAGGCGCGCCTCCTCCTCGCGACGCTCCTCGCGCGCTTCCGCTTCGATCTCGCCGGCCGCGAAGACGTCGAGGCGCAGCCGAAGATCACCTTGGTGCCGAAGACGCGCGTGAAGATGCGCCTTCGTGCACGTGCATAGCTTTGTCGTGTTTTACGCTTCGAGACGGGGCGTCCAAGGCTGATCGAGCGCCACGCGAAAGCGCGCACGAGCGGCGGCGAACGCTCGCGGCCCTTCGTGGAGACGAAATGGACCGACGCGCGGCAAGGCGGGCAACGCGAGGGTGGTGAGCACTTGCGTGCTCTCGACGTCGGGCACGGGAACGGCGAAGCGCCACGGCGAGCGCGAGACGAGGTGGTGGTAGAGCACCCTCCCCTCTTTCGGTAGCCCGGCGACGCCTGGCCTGTCGGCGACGCCGCCGTCGACATAGAGGCGCCCGTCGATGGCGACCGGATGGAAGAGGAACGGCACGGCGCAGGAGGCGTGGATCGCCGGCGAAAGAAGCCCACGATCGAGGACCCGCGTGCGGCGCGAACGAAGCTCGTAGACCGAGAGCGCGAGCTTCGCGCGTGTGCTCGCGAAGTCGCGTCCACCGACCAGCTCGTCGAGCAGCTGACGAAAGAGCGTGCCGCGAAGGAGCCCGAGGCCCGGCCTGGGATCCCAGAAGTCTTCGCGGCGAAGGACGCGCAGCTCGGCCTCTTGGCGAACCGCATCGACACCGCCAGCCCAGAGCCCGCTCACGAGCGCGCCGGCGCTCGAACCGGCGAGGTGCGTCGGGAGGAGACCCTCGTCCTCGAGCACAGTCATCAGGCCGGCATGGGCGAAAAAGCCGAAAAAACCCGAAGAGAGCGCGAGCATGAAGGGTTCTTCCGCGAGCCACTCACGCAGGGTCATCGTCGCCGACATGTGCGCGCTATCTCAGCGCCACGCGCTCGCCGCAACCTCTCGAGCAAACCATCGGCTACCCTCTCCTCCATGTCCACGCAGCAAAAGAAGCGCGTCGGTCTCCTCGTCGGCCGCGAGCGGAGCTTCCCCGACGCCCTCATCGCCGAGATCGGGAAGCGAGACGCCGGCGTCATCGGCGAGTACGCGCGCCTCGATCTCACGCGTGTCGATCGTCCGCCGGCGTACGAGGTGCTCGTCGATCGCATCAGCCACGACATCACCTGCTATCAGCCGGTGTTGAAGCTGGCGGCGCTCGCGGGGACGCACGTCGTCAACAATCCCTTCTGGCGCATCGCCGACGACAAGGCGGTCGGCACTGCGCTCGCTGCGCGCCTCGGCGTCCCGGTTCCCCGTACGTACGTGCTCCCCTCGAAGGACTACCCCGAAGACGTCACCACCGAGAGCCTCGGGAACCTCCGCTATCCGCTTTCGTGGGAGGCGATGATCGACGATTTGCACCTGCCCATCTTCCTCAAGCCGCATTGGGGTGGCGGCTTTCGTGACGTCTATCGCGTGACGTCGCTCGCCGAGCTGCACGCAATCTTCGACAAAACAGGCCGCAAAACGATGATCGCGCAAGAGGCGATCGAGTGGACGCACTACGTTCGCTGCATCGTCGTCGGGCTCACCGAGGTGCTCGCGCTGCCGTGGGATCCGCGGCTCTCGCATTTCGAGCGCTACCGCGGCGCCGCGCAGTCGATGCCGCCGCTCTCGGCCGAGGCGACCGCGCTCTGCGAACGGCACGCGCGCACGCTCTGCCAAGCGCTCGGCTACACGATGAACACCGTCGAATTCGCCTTTCGCGATGGCATCCCCTACGCGATCGATTTCATGAACAGCGCGCCCGACCTCGACGTCAGCTCGCTCGGCGAGACGAGCTTCCGTTGGGCAGTGAGCAAGATGGCCGACCTCTGCGTGCGCCTCGCCCACGAGAAGCCCGAACCGACGTATCGATGGGATCAGCTGCTGGCGAAGTAGAAGTCGCTACCACTCGCCGCCGAGAGGATCGTCCGAGCTCCAGACCTTGAGCGCCTCCTTGAAGAGCGGGTGGGCTTCGAGGAGCGACACCGTGGCGGTGCGACGCGCCGCGAGGACGAGGACGCCGCCCGCGGGGACCATGATTTCTCGGGGCGACGGCTTCTCGTCGAGGAGCTCGCGTGGGCACATCACTTCACCCGCGCGAATGCGTCCTGTCTCGGGCTGACCTTCGGCGGCGTGCTGCGTGAGCGAACCGCAGGCGACGATGACGAGCGCACGAACGTCTTCGCCCGCGCGGACGATGACCGTGCCCTCGGGGAGACGCCGCACTTCGCAGCGCTTGCGCAGATCGACGAGCATCCCATCGGCGAGGTTGCACACCGGCTTCTCGCGGAGCGCGCCGGCAAAAGCGTGGATGCCGTCACGTTGGGCTTCGAGGACCGCGACCACGTCACCGCCGAGCTTGAGCGCGCGAGGATCGGCGTCGAGGGCGAGGAGGCGCGTCTCCTCGGCGAGCGCGAAGACGACGAGCGGTTCTTGTGCGGGCGGCGACGGCGCGAGCAGACGCAGATCTTTGGCATCGACGCGCTCGACGGAGACTTTGCGACCGGGCGACTGGACGTCGATGACCCCACGGACGACGACGAGCATCGCCGGCGCGGGAATCGATTTGCCCTTCTCGAGGACGATGAGCCGAGCCTTCTGCAGCAGCGCTTTTCGACCTTCCTCGTCGAGGCGCTCGAGCGTGGCGATGCCCTCGAGATCGGCGAGCGTCGGCGCGTCGTCGAGGGGACGCGTCGGCGTATCGATCGCGGGCGAAGGCGCCGGCGTCTGGTCGTCGTTCGACCGCATCTGGGGAGCGTCGGGGGTCGTCGTCGGTCGAGCCGGATCGTCTTCCCCTTGCGGCGTCGGCAAATGCTGGAGCGCTGGATTCACCACCTGCGCGACCGCTTGCGTCTTCGACGTCGGGGAATCGGCGACGCCGTTCGGCTTTTCTTCGGCGATTGCAGGCGCAGGCGCAGCAGCGACCACTGGCGCTTTCGGCGGCGTCGAGCGACGTGCCTTCGATGGCGGCGGATCCTTTTTCGGCGGCCTGTTGCTCGGACGCTTCGGCGGCGCTGGCGCTGGCGCAGCAGAGATGGGTGCCGGGTCGTCGTCGAGGTTGACGTCGATCGGAATGTCGTTGAGGTTCTCGTTGCTCGCCAACGCCGGGCTCGTCACTGCAGGACGATTGGGCAGCGGCGGCGGCATCTTCGTCGCCAGCTTCGGCGGCGGCGGACGTCCCGTCATCCCGATGGTCTTGGCGATGTCGGCGACCGCCTTCGCGAGCTCGGAGACGCGACGGCCCGCCTGCAGACGATACGCGTTGGAGGCCGCACGGCGCAGCGCAGAGAGCGCCTCGGTCTTGTCGCCACTCGCCCACGAGACGGCGGCGGCCTTCAGCTCCACCGCAATCTCGTCGGAGTCCTCCGGCCTTACGGGCGGGATCGGCGTCGTCGCTTCGGTCATGGAACGCAGCTCCTCTTGCTCACTCTGCAGAACCCGAGCCCACTCGGGATCACGAGAAGGCATCGTCATCGAGGGCATCGTCTCGTCCGCCGTTGCCCTTCGAGGGCGGCGCGAGAGACTCCATGAGCGACGGCTTACGCACCTTGCCCCCCTCGTCCTTCCCTTCGGCTTTCGCTTCCGCCTTTGCTTCTTCTGCCTTCGGCTCGGCCTTCTCTTCCGGCTTCAGCTCGGACTTCGCTTCGGCCTTCGCTTCCGGCTTCGGCTCGGACTTCGCTTCGGCCTTCGCTTCCGGCTTCGGCTCGGGCTTCGCTTCGACCTTCGCTTCCGGCTTCGTTTCGATCTTCGGCTCGCTCGACTTGTTGCCTCCGTCGGACGACGGCGGCGTGGCGGGCTGCGGCTTGGCGGCCACGAGACCGGTCACCTCGGCGGCGCGATCGACGATTTTGCGGAGGTGCGCGAGCGAGACGTGGGTGACGAGATCGTCGACCAAGTCGCGCGTGCCCTTCTCGTCACGCAAGCACTCGAACTGATCTTTGTCCTTGAAGGCGCGCCCCTCGGCGGCTGCCTGGCGACAGGCCTTGCGCATCACCGTACGCACGGCGAGCGGCAAATCACGCTCGATTCGCTCGTCGCCGATGATGTCGAGGATTTCGGTGTCGGAGAGGATCGCGTGACGACGGACGCTCTTGATCTCGGCGGCCATCAGGCGCCGCGTGCCGTCGTTGGCCTTCTCCCACCAGTTGCCTTCACGCTCGTAGGCGAAGAGATCGAGCGAAGGGAGGTAGACCACCAGGTCGATCGGATCGAGGTACTTGAGGTAGAGCTCGACGACGGGCTTGCCGCGATCGGCCTCGGCACGGACGGCGCGCTCTTCCTCGGGGAGATCGTTCTCCACCAAGAGCTCGATCTGCGCCGCGACCTCGTCGTGCTTGGTGCGACGCGCGAGCGAGAGCGGACCGCCGGTGAGCGCGTGGATGACGCGGGCGCGCAGATCGGCACGGGACTCGAGGGCGCTCATCGTGATGCGCGCGGGGAAGGCACGGTAGAAGCCCATCGCCGTGCGAATCGACTCCGGCGCCGCGTGCAGCGCGATGAAGACGTCAGCGAGGAAGCGGAGCCCGGGTGCCCCGTCGTGGTGCGCGCGCGCCTCCTTCTGGAAGTCGGCGTCGCTGCGAGCTCCCTTCGAGTGGCGAACGACGCCCGGAACGAGGAGCGGGTGATCGGCCATCGAGCGATGATACGCAAATCGAAAAACGTTCGACGCTCTCGTGAGCGAACTTCGGCAATGAGTCGTCCGTTCAGGTAGGCGCGGTCTGGCTTCGCGCTCTCGGTGAGCCATAATGTGGTTCATGAATTGCTTATGGCTCGTTGGATTGACTATTTTTCTCGGCGCTTCTGCGGGATGCGGCGGAAAAACAGGAGACGGGCCGACGCCGGGCGACGGCGGCGCGGACTCGACTGCCGACGTCGGTTTCGACGCGAAGGTCGATTCGCCTTTCGATGCACCGGCCGACGCGGCCACGTGCGACGCCGCCGTCGCGAAGATCGCTTCAGCGGTCACCGGCCCCTTTTGCACGACGATGGTCTCGCTCTCGGTCGCCGATCGCAGCATCCTCGGCTGGTCGATCACCTGCGGCCCGCACGTCCCGACGACCGAAGCCGACGCGCGCACGACGTTCGACACCCGGATTCCTCCGTACACCAAGGCCGCCGACTACGTGCTGGAGGGGCCGACCGGCGGGACGTACGACTACGTGTTCTTCCACAGCCCCGGTGACTTCGGCGGCGTCGGCGTGGTCTCGTTCGCGACGGGAACTCTCGTGTTTTCCGGCTCGCTCTCGTGGTCTTCGCTCGGCGCGCGCATCTACCCGAAGACGTTGCGGGGCGCCGACGAGCTGCCGCTGGTATGCCCGCGGATGGAGCTCCCCGAAATCATCGCGACGACCGGCGGTGGAGCGGCCCCCGATCCAGGTGTGCGTGCGCCCATCGCCGACGTCATCGGCCGCTCACCGATCCCGGCGATGCTCGGTCGTAGCCACGCGATCGTCCACGCCATGCTCGTCTCCTACCCGTCCGACGGCACCGAGAGCGGGCCAGGCGGGACGTCGAAGAGTGAGTGGCTGGTGCTCCTCGACTCGGCGCTTCTCGACTGAGGGTTTGCGATACGCTCGGCCGATGTTCGAATCCGCGGAGCTCGGGCACTCGATCGACAAGGCCACCTTCGACGCCGAGCTGCCGAAGCTTCGACGCGCCCTCCTCGAAGCGCAGTATCAAGTGCTGAAGGCCGCCAAATTCCCGGTGGTCCTCGTCATCGGCGGCGTCGACGGTGCGGGCAAGGGCGAGACGGTCAACCTCTTCAACGAGTGGATGGACGCGCGTCACATCCAAGCGCACGCGCTGTCCCGACCTTCCGACGAAGAGAGCGAGCGTCCGCGCATGTGGCGCTTCTGGCGCGAGCTGCCGCCGAAGGGGAAAATCGGCATCTTCTTCGGCTCTTGGTACACCGAGCCGATCGTCGATCGCGCCTTCGGTCGCACCGACGACGCGACGTTCGATCGTCGCCTCGACGAGATCGTCAGCTTCGAGAAGATGCTCACCGACGAGGGCGTCTTGCTCCTCAAGTTCTGGTTCCACCTCTCGAAGAAGCGTCAGAAGGCGCGCCTCACCGAGCTGGCCGCGCACAAGAGCACGCGCTGGCGCGTCACCGACTCCGACTGGGATCACTTCGAGCGCTACGACAAATTCCGACGCGTCTCCGAGCACGCGCTCCGTGAGACGAGCCGCAACGACGCGACTTGGCTGGTGATCGAGGGCACCGACGCGCGCTTCCGCTCGATGACCGCCGGAAAAGCGCTGCTCGGTGCGATGAGCGAGCGCCTCTCGCAGATCGAGGCGAAGGCGACGGTGCCGCCGCCGGAGACGGAGAAGGCGGCGAAGACGAAGGCGAAGCGAGTGCGTTCACGCGACGTCCTCCCGACGATCGCCAGCGGCGTCACCTTCACGGCGGGGAGCGAGGACGGCAAGCGCATCGTCGACGCCATCGACCTCGGCCAGAAGCTCGACAAGCAAGAGTACGAAGACGCGATGGACAAGTACTCCCGTCGCCTCAACCTGCTCTCACGGCACAAGAGCTTCGGGAAGATCTCGGTCGTCGCCGCATTCGAAGGCTCCGACGCGGCAGGAAAAGGCGGGAGCATCCGCCGCGTGATCTGGTCGCTCGATGCCCGTCAGTATCGTATCCACCAAGTCGCGGCACCGACGGAAGAGGAGCGCGCGCAGCCGTATCTCTGGCGCTTCTGGCGCAACATCCCGCGCCGAGGTCGCTTCGCCGTCTTCGATCGCACCTGGTACGGACGTGTCCTCGTCGAGCGGGTCGAGGGCTTCGCGGCGCACGCCGCCTGGTCGCGCGCCTACGCCGAGATCAACGACTTCGAAGAGCAGCTCGCCCGGAGCAACGTGGTATTGGCCAAATTCTGGCTGCAAATCAGCAAATCCGAGCAACTCCGCCGCTTCAAAGAGCGCGAGAAGGTCGGCTTCAAGAAGTACAAGATCACCCCCGAGGACTGGCGCAACCGCGAGAAGTGGGACGACTACGAGCTGGCGGTCTGCGACATGATCGATCGCACGAGCACCGAGATCGCCCCCTGGACGTTGGTCGCGGCGGAAGACAAATATTTCGCGCGCGTGCAAATCCTCAAGACGCTGGTCGATCGGATCGAAGAGAAGCTCTGACGGCTCACCCGCACCGGTCACGCGCCCGTCACGCGCCAGGAATGCGTGTAGATGCCGACCTTGGGCGGCCTGAGGAAGGCGAGGAGCGTGATGCCGAGGCGGTCGGCCAGATCGATCGCGAGGGACGAAGGAGCGCTCACCGCGGCAAGCAGAGGAACGCGCGCGACCGCTGATTTCTGGACGATTTCGAATCCAGCGCGACCGGAGACGAGGAGCGCGCGACCATGCAGCGGGACCTCGCCGCGCCGTACGTAGTGCCCGATCACTTTGTCGGTGGCGTTGTGGCGACCGATGTCTTCTCGAACGGCGAGGAGCTCACCGAGAGGCGCGAAGAGGGCCGCTGCGTGGAGCCCGCCGGTGGCGTCGAAGGTCGGCTGCGCGGCGCGCATGCGGGCCGGCATCTCGAGGAGGTGAGCAAGCGCGAAGGTGGTGTCGTCCTCTTCGCGGGTGATCGATTTCACCGACACGCCGATCGCGTCGAGGGTCGCCTTGCCGCAGAGACCGCAGGAGCTGGCCGCATAGAACGAGCGCTTGGCGCGCGAGACGTCGAGCGTGTGCGGAGCTGCCGGCCGCGCAACCACCACGTTGCGCGGCTCGGGCTCCTCGTCGCCCGCGAAGCCGAGACTTTCGAGCTCGCGGATGTCGCGGATCGCCGTCTCGGTGAAGAGAAAACCAGCCGCGAGGTCGAGATCGTCGCCCGGCGTGCGCATGGTGACGGCGATCGATTCGCGCTCGATGCGAATCTCCATCGGCTCTTCGACGACGACGTGATCGAACGCGTCGGTGCCGTCGGCGCGCCGGACCGCGCGCGGCGTCGACTTGCGGAGCATGTCCGAGAATCGGCCGCGTCGCTGCCGGCGGTCAACTCACCGCAGTCTCACTGCCAGTGGCCGGGGACCCAGTGCCAGTGCTTCGCGTTCTTGTCCCAGTGACCGCCGATCCAGACGGCGCCCGATTTGCTCGCGAGGTGCCAGTGACCGCCGATCCAGAGGTAGCCCTTGCCCTTGTGGAAGGCCCAGTGACCCTTGATCCAGACGTGATTCGACGAGGGCGCGGGCGGTTGGGCCTCGACCTGCGGCGCAGGCGGAGCGACGTCGGCCTCGGTCTCGGCGGGCTGCTCTTCGGCGACTTGGATGGTGCTGCCGACGACCGGGGCGGCGACGACCGGAGCGGCCACCGGCGCAGGAGCAGCGACGGGAGCGGCCACCGGATCGGGCGCGGGGGCCGGAGGAGGCGCGGCTGCGGCGGGCGGCGCCGAATACTCGCGCACGGTGCAACCGACTCCAGCAGCGAGCGCCGTGAGCGCGAACACGACCGACAACCGACGTGACGAAGTAGGCATGGGAACCTCGTGAAAAGTGGTGGTACCCGGATGAGACGGTCGTGCAGCCCGAGGCATGCACCGCGACCGACGATTTCGTATTCCGGTGGGATACGCGCGAACGCGGCAGATCGTCAGCGCCCGATGTCTTCTGCGCAATCCCAATCGACCAAGGAAGACGTTTCTTCATCATCGAGGTCGAGCTTGCGAGCCTGCACGAGCGGAAGGAGGCGCTGAAGGGACAGCTCGCCTTCCGCGAGGCGCCGCGCCGCGAGGTCACGCACCGTCCACGCATATCGCGCCACGAGGGGCTGCCAAAGGTCGCCGACGAAGGGCGAGAGCGTCTGCGAAACCTGCGGCCGCGCCAACTTCTCGAGGACGCTCTCGGCGAGCCTCGGCAGATCACACGCGAGCACGAGGACGTCTTCGCCGGGCGTCGCTTCGAGGAGCGCGACGAGGCCTCCGAGTGGCCCGGCGTCGTCGCGCGCGTCGAGGATCAAAGGCAAACCGAGATCGAGCGCGAGGTACGGCGCCGCGCGATGTTCGCCGCCGACGAAGACGGGCTCGAGACCTGCGCCGCGCGTGATGCGCACGAGACGCTCGACGATCGTCTCCCGCGTCTCGCTCGTCTCGTGCGACGACGGCGTGACGGCGAGCAAACCTTTGGGCATTCCACCCATGCGACGCGAATGACCGCCGACGAAGAGCCCGACGCGCACGCCGTGACCCTAGCAGCTAGTCTCCTTCGCCGGCGACATCGCGCCGGCTAGCGCGCCTGGACCTCGCGATTGCGCTCGATTAGCGTCGCGTTCGTGAGCCAGAGGTCAGCGCGTGATTCGACGAAAGGCCCGAGCTCACGCGTTCCGGTCAAGCGCCGCACGCTGCGCACCATCGCGGTGACGGGCGCGGCTTCGTTCCTCGGACGCAACTTGGTCGGAGTGCTGGAAGAGGACGAGAGCATCGCGCGCATCGTCGCCATCGACGTCGAGCCGCCGCCCACCGCCGGCGCGAAGACGCGGATGTATCAGCTCGATCTCACCGGTCCGGGCGTCGAGGTGCAGCTCGCCGAGCTGCTCACCGCCGAAGAGGTCGACACCGTCGTCCACCTCGCGTTCCTCTCGTCGCCCTCGCACGCCACCGCCTATGCGCACGAGCTCGAGTCGGTCGGCACGATGCGCGTCATCACCGCCGCCCGCTCGGCGCGCGTGCGCAAGTTGGTGCAGTGGTCGACGACGCTCTTGTACGGAGCCCTCCCAACCAACCCCAACTTCCTCAGCGAAAAGCACCCGCTCCGAGCCAATCCCGACGAGCCGTTCTTCGCCGACAAGATCGCAGCCGAGGTCGACGCCGGTCGCTATGGCGCCGGACGTGGTGGCGCGGTCGTCACCATCCTCCGCACCGCGCCGATCCTCGGCCCCACGGTGCATAACTATCTTACGCACTATCTCGCGCGAAAAGCCGTGCCGACGATGATGGGCTTCGATCCGCTGATGCAGTTCCTCCACGAGGTCGACGCCATCGCCGCCTTCAAGCGCGCGATCGATCGCGACGTGCCGGGCACCTTCAACATCGTCGGCGATGGCGTGCTGCCGCTCTCGACGGTGGTGAAGCTCTCTGGTCGACTCGGCGTGCCGGTGCCGCACCCGATCGCGCGTCCGATGTTGCAGGCGATGTGGGCCGCCCACCTCGCCGAGGCGCCCGGATGGTTCATCGACTACCTGCGGTTCCTCTGCGTCGCCGACGGCGAGAAGGCCCAGCGAGAGCTCGGCTTCGCGCCGATGTACAGCACCCGCGAAGCCCTCGTCGACTTCACCAGCGCACAGCGGCTCCGCGACGTCCGCCTCTTGAACGATCCGGCGCAGACCCGCGCCGAAAAATCGGCGGCGACGTCGTGAGCAAAGCGAAGAAGCAGAAGAAGTCGACGAAGCCCTCGCCGAAGCCGCCCGCGCAGAAACCGATCGTGGCCGCGATCGCAGCGCAGCCCATTTCAGAGCCGATTTCCCCGCCGATTGTCGAAGCAGACGCACCGACGAGCGATCGCGATCAGGATCACGTCGCCGAGATCAGCGCGTACGTCGACGAGGCGAGCGCCGACGAGGAGCCGCCCTCGACTTCACCACCGCGAAAACGGACACCCACGAACGTCGCGAACGTCGCCGACGAGATGCGCGCCGTCGAAGCCGCGGTCGATCGCCTCTTCGCCGACCGTCCTCGCCGCGACGACGATGCACAAAAGAGCGTGCTCGATCGCCTCCGCGAGGCGATTCCGGTCGAGCTGCCCGGGGAAGACGGCACGCTCGTCGACGCCGCCAAGGACGTCCTCTCGACCGACTACTACCTCCGTCAGTGGGGCCGCATCGGTCTCCGCAACCGCAGCGAAGAGGTCGACGAGTTCGGCCTCGATCCAGTCTACGAGAAGCGCCTGCGCCCGTTCTTCGAGCTGCTCTACAAGCACTATTTCCGCGTCGAGGTCGAGGGCATCGAGAACGTCCCGTCGAGCGGCCGCTGCGTGCTGGTGTCGAACCACTCCGGCGTCTTGCCCTACGACGGCATCGTCGTCCGCACCGCGATGCGCCTCGCGCACCCCCAAGAGCGCGACCTTCGCTGGCTCGCCGAAGACTTCATCTACCACCTGCCCTTCCTCGGGGCGTTCATGAACCGCATCGGCGCGGTGCGCGCTTGCCAAGAGAACGCCGAGAGGCTGCTGAAGCAGGAGCGATGCATCCTCGTCTTCCCCGAAGGCATCAAGGGCATCGGCAAGCTCTTCTCCCAGCGCTACCAACTGCAGCGCTTCGGCCGCGGCGGCTTCGTCAAGCTCGCCATCCGCACGCGCGCGCCGCTCGTTCCGGTGTCGATCATCGGCGCCGAAGAGGCGTCGCCGATGCTCTATCGCATCGAGTACCTGACGCAGCTCCTCGGGTTGCCGTTCGTCCCGGTGACACCGACCTTCCCGCTCCTCGGCCCGCTCGGCCTCGTGCCGGCGCCGACGAAGTGGAAAATCACGTTCGGCAAGCCGATCCACCTCGACGAGCACGGCAGTGAATCTGCCGAAGACGCCCTCCTCGTCGGCCGCCTCGCCGACCGTGTTCGGAGCGAGATTCAGGCGTCGCTGGCGAAGGGCATTTCGGCGCGGAAGAGCGTCTGGTTCGGTTGACGGCGCGCGCGACGAGGCTAGCCGAACGCCCGTTTTTTCCGGGCGGCGACGACGCAGCCGACGGCGACGAGGACGACGGCGGTCATCGTCCAACGATCGCGGCGCTCACGAGCTTCGGTCGCGGCGGACAGCGCGAGGATCTCGTTTCGTCGCTTGCGCAGGTCGCGCTCCATCGCGGTGAGCATCGCCACGGTACGAGGCGCGCCACCGGCCGCGGTGCTGCGGTGCGCGCGCGGCCTGGCCATCGCGCCCGTCGTCGAGACGAGCGCGAGCGAGACGATCGAGGCCATGACCCAAGCGCGCACCGAGATGGCATATGACGACTCCCGTCGTGCACCAAACCACGAGGATTCCCATCGGCGCTGGCGGCGTTCTCGTCGTCGACAAGCCGCGCGGCCCGACGTCCCACGACGTCGTCAGCCGCGTTCGGCGGCTCTTCCACACGCCCGAGGTCGGACACGCCGGCACGCTCGATCCGATGGCCACGGGCGTCCTCGTGGTCGCGCTCGGCGAAGCGACCAAGCTCGTCTCGTATCTCACCGCCGACGACAAAGCCTACGAAGCCACGTTGCGCCTCGGCGTCGGCACCGCCTCGCTCGATGCCGAAGGTGAGGTCGTCGAGACGAGGCCGACAGATTCGACCTGGCTCGACGAGAACGCGATCGCGCACGCCCTCGAAGTCGAGCGCCGACGAACCGCGCAGGTGCCGCCGCAGGTCTCGGCGATCAAGATCGACGGCGTCGCTGCGCACGCGCGCGTTCGTCGTGGCGAGTCACTCGACATGCCGCCGCGCGAGGTCGCCGTACGTTCGCTGATCATGCGAGAAAAAAGGCTCGATCCACCAGAAATCGATCTCGCGATCGAGGCTGCCAAGGGTTACTACGTGCGTTCGCTCGGACGTGATCTCGCCGCGACGCTGGGCACGGTGGGACATCTCGTCGCCCTTCGACGCGTACGCAGCGGAAGCTTCGGCATCGAAGGTGCGTGGCCGCTCCCAGAGAACGTTCGCGAGGTGACGACGCCGCCCGCGCTGCTCTCGCTCGCCGACGCTGCCAGGCGCGTGCTCCCGCCCTCGACGTTGACGGAAGAAGGCGTGCTGCGCGCGCGGCAAGGAAAGAAGCTCGACGACGGTTGCTTCGACGGCGAGCCACGAGACGGGCCAGCGGCGTGGTTCGACCAAGCGGGCACGCTGGTGGCCATCGGCGAACGTCTTCGCGACGACGACGGCGCGGCGTTCGCGCGCGTGATTCGTGGCTTTCGGGTGTGGTAGGCGAAGCACGCGTGGACTACACTCGGCCTCGATGCTCGGGCTCGCGGTCACGACGGACGAGAAGTGGGTGGAGGCCGCCCTCGCCGACGTCGACGCGCTCCTCGTCGATCACGCGCACTGCGAGATGAAGGCGGCGAGCAACGCCATGTCGCTGATCGTCCGCCACGGCGATCGCCCCGAGCTCGTCTCCGCGCTGACGCTCCTCGCCGAGGAAGAGCTGGCGCACTTTCGCCGGGTCCACGAGCTGCTGGTCGCGCGAGGAAGAGCGCTCGGCCCGCCGCCGATCGACCCGTACGCCGCCGAGCTGCGGAAGGTCGCGGCACCCAAGGGAAAGAGCGTCTCTCTGGTCGACCGCTTGCTCGTCGGTGCGCTCATCGAGGCGCGCTCGTGCGAACGCTTCAAGCTCCTCGCCGAGCGTTGTCCCGACCTCGAGCTCCGCGCTTTCTACGCCGAGCTGCTCGCGTGCGAAGCCGGGCACTATCGCACCTTCGTCGATCTCGCCATCGCCGAGGGCGCGCGTGACGGAATCGACGCCAAGGCGGTGCGCGTTCGATTGAGCGAGTTGAGCACGGCCGAGGCGACCATCGTCGCCCAACTCTCCGGCGGCGCCGTCGAGACGCGCGCGACGGTGCACGGGTGATGCAGTGAGCACGACCGACCTCTTCAGCATCGACCGCAAAATCGTGCTCGCCGCGCGGGCGCTCGATGGCTGGCGTGGTGAGCTCCCGGTCAGCGATCGCAACGACGACGACGACGCGATCGGCGCTTGGAAAGAGCTGGCGACCCGCAACGCCATCGAGTCCGCGGCCAAGTCGACGCTGGCGCCGATCGCGACCACGCCGGCGCTCCTCCTCTCGACCGGCACCGTCGACGGGCCGACGCTCACCAGCGTCGAAGATCCCCTCGCTGCCCTCCGGCCCGCGGTCACGAGTTGGTGCGCGCACCTGCTCATCGCGCGCAGCATCCGCGACGCTACCGCCGCCCGCGCGGCGCTTCTCCGCGACGAACGCGACTGCGACGCCAACGGAAGGCCGGCGTCGCTGCGCGCGATGCTCCGTGCGCTCGCTCGTCCTCGCCAAGCGGGTGGTGTCCCCGAAGGACGCGCCGCGGCCTGCATCGAAGATCTCTCGCCGCAGACGCTCGACGGCATCGTCGACGAAGAGACGCGCCGTCGCGAGCTCGCCGAAGGCATCGCCCAGGCGAAGTGCTGCTACGACATCGACGAAGCGGTGGTCGCCGAAGCCGACGCCTTCCTCGCGTCCACCGCCGATCAAGCGAAAGACCTGTTTTCCTGGGGTCTCCGCGCTTGTTCGCGGGCCACCAAGTCACCGACTTGGGTCGACGCCTTCTTCGTCCGCCGCGCCGCCGACGTTTCCGAGGGCTGGCCCTCGTCGCTCTCCGCGCGTTGGATCGCCGAGCTCGCGCGCGGCACCGAGTTGGTGAGCGGCCTCTCCCTCGACGTCCGCGTCGACGCCGGCCGGCTCGCGCCCCACGCCGATCACGCCTGCCTTCGACTCGCCCCTCCGACGGGCGCGTGGACCTTCTCGCGCGCGCTCTACGCGCTCGGCGCCGCGCTGCGAATGCACGGTCGCGACAAGAACGCGCCCTTCTCCTCGCACACGGTCCCGCACGACACGCGCCCGTGGATCCTCGCCGAGGCTTTCCAGGCCCTCGCCTCGACGCCCGTCTTCCACGCGCGTGCACGTGGCGTCGCCAGCGCGAAGGCCGAGAGCTCCGCGCGTCGTCTCACCACCACGCGCCTCCTCGAACGTCGACACCTCGCCTTCCGCGTCAAGCTCTCGGCCGAGCTTTCGAAGAGCCGACGCGTCTTCCTCGACGCCTTCAGCGAAGGTGTCGAAGACGCTCTTCTCGGCTCCGCGCCGCGCGAAGCGGCTGCTTTTCTCGGCGCGCCAGGCCCCACTGGCTTCGCCGACGACGCCGCCCGCTTCCGCGCCATCGCCCCCGGCGAGAAGCTCGCGCGCGAGCTCGTCGAACGCTTCGACGCCGACTGGTGGCGCAACCCCAAGGCCGCATCGTGGATCCGCGACCGGTGCGCGCGCTAGGCGACCATCTCACGGCTCCGGACCGAGCGGCGTCGATGCCGCCACCACCTCGACGACGACGCGCTTCTTGTCGGAGCCGCCGTAGGTCTTGCCCTCGAAGAGGTAGATCATCGCGTCGTGCGACATGTCGATGACCGGCGTGCCGTACGTCTTCTCGTTCTTGCAGTTGGGCCCGCGATCGAGCGCCGCGAGAACGACACGTTTGCCGTTGAGGCAGTTGGTGAGCCTGATGCGCGTGCCGCAACCGAAGCGATCGGCGTCGGCGGAGAACCACTTGAGCGTCGATTCGCAGGTCGGTCCGTCGCTGATGCCGGGGCAGAGGCCCTTGTCACCGCAGGCGAAGAGGCAGTTGTCGGTCGGGTCTTTCACCAACGTGCCGTCGGGCTTCTTGTAGCAACCGAACCAGCTCGTCGAGTACAGCGAATCGGCTGGTTTTTCCGTGGAAGTGTTGCCGCTCGAGGCGTCGCAAACCGAAGGCGGAACGAGCGGCTTGCTCGAGAATCCTTCGCAGAGCGTGCCGAGCGCGTCGGACGGCGCGTCCTTGGCGACGTCTGCCAGTGCATCGGCTGCGACGTCGGCCTTGCTGCCCGTGTCGCGTGACGTCGTGTCGTCGGCGACGTCGGCACCCGGAGAATCGAGGCCCGCGCCATCGAGGCCCGCGGAATCGAGCGCGGCGTTCGAATCGTCGGTGCTGGCATCGTCGGGGATCGCGTCACCCGTGCTGCTCGAGCAACCCGTCATGGACCCGTACGCGATCGCGAACGCCGAGGCGACGAGGGAAGCAACCGCATGACGACGCATCGAGGGAGAATGCCTCAGGTCTTGCGGAGCGCCAAAGCCGGCCCGAGCACGCCGGCGACGTCGGTCTCGTCCCCTTCGTCGGTCTCGTCGACTTCGTGGGTGCTCACGGCGATGTCGGGGAGGAGCGCGCCGTCCTTGAGACGATAGAGCCCTCCTTCGACCTTTCCGTCGCGTGCCCCCTCCGGCCGACGCAACCAAACCACAGGTTTTCCAGGCGGATTGTCGCTTTCGAGATCGGTCTCGTCGACCGGCGGGGCCCACGAGCCGGAGTTGGCGTAGATGACGCCGTCTTGCACCTCGGCGTGCGGGATGTGCGTGTGGCCGAAGACGACCGCGCGCGCGTCGTAGATCTTGGCGATGCTCCGCGCGACGTCGTCGATTTGTTCGTACTCGTCGTGCAGCGGCCGGCGCGGCGCGATCAGCTCGTAGGCGACGCCAGCCGCGAGCGCGCCGAGCGCCATGAAGAGACCGAGCTTGGGCTTGAACGCAGCGGTGACGAGACCGGCGACGCCGACCACCGCCAGCGCCGCGTGATCGAGGCGAAGCTCGCGGACGACGCGCTGCGGATCGGCATCGGCAGGTTCGGCGAAGAGCTCGGCGTGCTTGGTGATGGCGCGTGCGTCGAGCGTCAGCAACTTCGCGTAGGCCGCGCGCGAGCTCGCCGCTTGATCGCGAATGGCGGCGAGCACCTCCGCCTTGGGCCGACTCCGAAGCAGCTTGCTCACCACCTTGAGCGCGCCGAGGAACCACGTCAGCGCCAGCGACCGACGCGAGAAGAGGTAATAGCGCGCCCAGTGACCGAAGTAGCTCGGCACCGAGAGGAGGAACGAGCGCTCGTCGTAGGCGTTGAAGAAACCCATCCGCGAGATGAGGTGCCGAAAGGCGAGCGAGCCGACGGTAGGCTGGATTTCTCGGCCTCGCACGTCGAGCGGATGGAGCGGATCGCGAAACGAACAATAGGCGTCGTACTGATGCCCGTGCTCGACGTGGATGCCGTCGTCGGTCTGGAAGAACCAGGGCACGACGGAGACGTGACGCGGATCGACGCCGTCAGCGTCGGCTGGCGCGAGCGCGAGGACGGCGTTGCGAAGGTGCTCTTTCACCGCCGGCAGCGCCAGTTGCGCGTCGTGATTGCCGGCGATGAAGACGACGTGATGTCCGTCGGCGACGATGCCAGCGACGGCACGGAAGAAGATTTCGTGATCGCGCATCACCCGCGCCATCATCTCGACTGCCTCTTCTTCACTGCGCGGCGCATCGGTGAAGCGACTCTTGCCGTCGATGACCCTCGGCGCCTCGAACTCGAAGACGTCGCCGTCGAAGACCATCTCCAGCCGATCGCCGACGCCGAGGCGATGGGCGATGATTTGCCGCAGCCGAACGAGCGCTTCGTCGGGGAAGAAGCGCCGCTGACGGTAGCGCAGCCACGCCGCCTCTCCCGGCTCGGCCTCGGAGAGGTGCACGTCGGAGATGACGATGGTGTGCCGCACCGGCCGCGCCAGCATGCTCTCCATTGTACGGCCACCCCGATCGTGCGCCACGTCATCCCTCGGTCAGCGGCGACGTGCGATCGGACAAATCCACGGCGGTTTGCGGTGAAGCGAGGGAGCGCCGCGCCGTCTCCGTCGCACCCATGAACACCACCCGACTCCTCTTCGTCGCCCCCTTCCTCCTGCTCGCCGGCGGATGCTGCAGCGCGCAAGTGAACATCCTCCCCAAGGAGGCGGGCCAAGCACAGGCCGTCTCGACCAGCAGCAAGGAGTCGTGCGCGCTCGAGAAGGCGCAAGACCGCGCCGCCGAGTACTGCGCCAATGCCGGCAAGCACTACGTCGCCGTGAAGCAGGACTCGAAGTACCAGGGCGCCGATCCGACCGCGAAGATGGCCGTCGGCGCGCTCTTCGGCTCGAAGGGCGACACCAGCCAGGACTACAGGGTGACGCTCGATTTCAAGTGTGAGTAGTCCGAGCCAGCTCGTCGTAGAGAAACGCCGCGCTCTTGATGCCGAGGTGGAAGTTCTCGAGGTCGAGCCACTCGTTGGGAGCGTGGGCGTTCTCGTCCGGCTGACCGAAGCCCATCAAGAGGCACGGCTTGCCGGTGACGTCGGCGATGGTGCGCACGAACGGGATCGAGCCGCCCTCGCGGATGAAGACCGTCGGCTTACCAAACGCCCTGGAAAATGCCCTTTTGGCGATTTCGAAGACGGGATGATCGGTCGGAGCCAAGTACGGCCGTCCGCCGTGGATGTAGTGGGTCGTGACCTTGACGCCGGCCGGCGCCAGCTTCGCGAGGTGCGCCTCGACCTGCGCAGCGATCTCTTTCGGGTCTTGATCGGGCACCAGGCGGCAGCTCACCTTCGCGCGCGCGAACGCGGGGATGACCGTCTTCGGGCCGTGTCCTTGCCAGCCCGCCGTGAGGCCGTTGCACTCGAGCGACGGCCGCGTCCACAGACGTTCGAGCGTGGTGAAGCCGCGCTCACCGACCGCGGCGTGCGTGCCACTGGCCGCGATCCAAGCCCGTTCGTCGAAGGGAAGCGAGGCGATCTCCGCGCGCTCGGCGTCGGTGAGCGTTCGCACCTTTTCGTAGAAGCCCTCGACGGTGACGTGACCGTTCTCGTCGTGGAGCGCGGCGAGCATGCGGGCCAAGACGAGCGCCGGGTTGTGCACGCCGCCGCCGAAGCTGCCGCTGTGCAGATCCATCTCGTGCGCCGAGACCTCGACGTCGAAGTAGGCGATGCCGCGGAGACCGACGCAGAGCGAGGGGATTCCTCGTCCGAACATCGCCGTGTCGCTGACGACCACGTAGTCGGCGGTCAGGCGCGCCGCCTCGCGTTGCATCAAGTCTTCGAGGTGCACCGAGCCGATTTCTTCTTCGCCCTCGACCAGCATCTTGATGTTGATCGGCACTCGTCCCCGCGCGCGGACGAAGGCCTCGATGGCGTTGGCGTGGATGAGCACTTGGCCCTTGTCGTCGACGACCCCTCGGCCGTAGAGACGACCCTCGCGAACCTGCGGATCGAACGGCGGCGAGTGCCAAGCCGGCAACGGATCGATCGGCTGCACGTCGTGATGTCCGTAGATGAGCAGCGTCGGCAGCGCGGGATCGACCTTCCACTCGGCGTAGGCGGCCGGGTGACCCTTCGTCTCGAGGATCGCCGTCGACGTAGCGCCGAGGGTGGCGAGGTGCGCACGCAGGTGCTCGGCCGAGCGACGCACCTCTTCAGGGTGCGCGGCGTCCGAGGAAATCGAGGGAATTTTGCACCACGTGACGAGCTCGTCGACGAACCGTTGACGATGGGCGTCGATGAACGTGACGACCGGCTCGATGGGATCCGTCATAGGTTGCGCTGGCTCATACCGCGCTCCCCTCCGGGGGTCGATTCGGCAACCGAGCGGAGCGAGATTGACCGAATCGGCCAAAGTTGCGAAGCAAGCTTTGGCGAAACGAGAACCATTCAGCGCTTCACCGTGTCTGGATCATCTCCCTTGAGTCGATCGTCTCCATCGACCGTTCGGAGATACTTGCGCGCCGCTTTCAGGGCCGCGGCCGAGGGCGAGTCGAGCAGCTGTTCCTCGCGCGAGGGGATGTCGAGCGCCGGCATCTGCACCGTCGGCACCTCCATCTCGTTGACCTGCGCGCGACCGGTGGTGTCGGCGCGCGGCCGATAGCGCGCCGGCGGGTCGAGAATCTCCGGACGACCGGGCCCCACCGGCGTCGGCATGCGGAGGAGACCGCGACGATCGGCGCTGCTCTGCGAGACGCGTTCGACCGAGGCCGGCGAGGGCAGTGGAATCCATATCGTAAATATGCTTCCGTGCTCCGGCGTCGAGGAGACGTCGATGGTGCCGCCGTGGAGCTCGGCGATCGCGCGCGTCATCGAGAGGCCGAGGCCGAGGCCGCCGTGACGACGCGAGCGAATCGGCTGACGAAAGGCGTCGAAAATCTGCGCCAGGTCTTTCTCTTGAATCCCGCGCCCCGAGTCCTCGACCTCGATCTTGAGACCCGGCCTGCCGGCAGCCGGATGACCATGCGCGACCCGCACGCGCACGAGCCCGCGATCGACGAACTTCACCGCGTTGGCGACGATGTTGATGATCGCCTGCGCGAGACGAGGACCGTCGACGAACATCGGCGCGATGCCGGGATGGAGCTCGCCGACGACGTCGACCTCGGCGCCCTCGGCGGGCGTCAGCTCCGGCTTCGAGGCGGGCTTCTTCTCCTCGGCGAGCTCGCGACCACGACGGACGATTTGCGCGAGGAGCTCGGTCGGCGACGTCCAATCGCGCGAGAGCTCGAGGCGCCCGGCTTCGATCTTGGCGGCGTCGAGGATGTTCTCGATCAGCTCGAGGAGCTCGCGACCTCGACGATCGATGATCGAGAGCGACTCCTGCTGCGCGCCGGTGAGCGCGCCTTTCTGCAGGAGGGTGACGAAGCCGAGGATGCCGTTGAGCGGACTCCGCAAGTCGTGTGACATCGAGGCGAGGAAGAGATCGCGCATGCGCTGGGCGCTCTCACGGACGTCGATCACGCGCTGCTTTCCTCGGGCGAATTCGCGAAAACGTTCGGCGACCTCGTCGATGCCGAGGCCGAGCGCAGCGACCGGCTCGTAGCGTGCTGGAGCGGCGACGCGCGTGATGCCACGGAGGATCTCCTGCGTACCGAGGAGACGCACCTCGCGCGTCGCCAGCCGGAGATCGCGCGCGACCGAGGCGCCGATGAAACGACCGACGAGCGCGGCGATGGCAATCGCGAGCGAGACCGCGAGAATGTAGGCCCACGTCGGCGCGGAGCGATCGGTGGTCGGCGAAAAACGGACGACCGCGGTGCCGTCGTCGAGCTTGGCCCGCAGCGTTCGAACGCCTCCTTCACCGGGCGTCGAGCCGCTCTCCTGCGCGCTGCCATCGCCCTTGCTGATCATCACCTCGAAGCCGTGCTCCTTGGCCGCGGCGATCGCCGCCTCTCGTCCGCGTTCGCCGTAGTACGACTCGATCTCGAGGACGCCGCGCGCGAGCGTGTAGGCGTCGTCGCGCCGGGCCCGCGTCTCGAACGCGCGCACGTGGGCATGGGCGATGAGCGCGGCCCCGAAGGCGACGAGCCCGACCGGCAAGGCGACGGCGTAGAGCAGACGACCTTGCACCAGTCCACGCGCGCGAGAGCCGAAAATACGGCGCTTTCGTGGCGCAAAGCCGACGTCGTCGAGACGCTCGCCGTCACGGATGACGTCCTCGACGACGCGCCAGGGGAGCGTCTCGATCGCCGTCGCGATCATCGCGCGAGCGACGACGTAGAGCGGCAAAGACACCGCGGCGGTGACGGTCGCCGTCAGGAGCACGATCGCCGCTTGCGTCTCCCAATCGATGAGCGAAGGACGCAGCTGCGGGATCAGCGTCAACGTCGCCACCGCAATCGCCTGCAAGACGAGCTGCATGACCCACGAGAGCGAGAGCTCGTTGAGACGACGGACGAGCCCTTCGTCGGCGGTCGGGAGGTCGACCAGATCTTGCTCGAGGAGCGCGAGCGCCGGACCGACGGCGCGCATTCGAAACGCCGTCGCGATCGCCGAGAGGCCGAGGACGATCGGATAGGTCCACGCGCTCTCGACGAGGGCCGCCGTCGCCACCTCGGGCTCGAGGAGGAGAACACCCGGCGCGAGGAGCGCGAGCGCGACGAAGGCCGCGGCGTTGGCCCCGAGCGCGGCCATCTGCAGGCGCACGTGAAGGCGCGACGCTTGGGTGATCATACGCGCACCGGCCGGAAGCTGCCGCTCTCGTCGGCGCGTGAACGCGGGCTCGCCTCGATGCTCTTGACCGGCAAACGAAGGACGAACGTCGAGCCGACGCCGACCTCGCTCTCGAGGTGGATGGTCCCACCGTGCATCATCGCGAGGCGCCGCGCGATCGCCAGACCGAGCCCGGTGCCACGACGACGCGCGCGATGATCGCCACCTTGTTGGTACTCGGCGAAGATCGCCTCGCGCTCTTTGGCGGGGATGCCCGGCCCGGTGTCACGCACGCGCACCGTCGCGTAGTACGCATCGGCCTCGACGGTGACGACGACCTCGCCCCTGGGCGTGAACTTCACCGCGTTGCCGACGAGGTTGGTGAGGATCTGCCGGACGCGACGCGGGTCGCATTTGACGACGCAGCCGGTGGACCCTCCGACACGCAATCGCACTGGTTTTTCCCCGCGAAGGCCGATCGCCTCTCGCACCACCTCTTCGGCGATGGGCACCAAGTCGGTGGGCGAGCGCGAGAGACGCAGCTGCCCCGACGCGATCGCCGAGAGCTCGAGGATGTCGTTGATGAGCCCGAGGAGGTGGAGGCCCGACTGCTTGATGACCGCGACCTCTTCGCGCGCCTCGCCGAGGAGCGGACCGTCGACCTCCGAGAGCAGGATGTCGGCGAAGCCGAGGATGGCGTTGAGCGGTGAGCGCAGCTCGTGGCTGACGGTGGCGAGGAACGTCGAGCGCTCGCGATCGATCTCCTCGATGCGCGCGAGGGCGTCGGCGTAGGTGCGCTCGGCGAGGGCGAAACGTTCGACCAGTGCGTTGAAGGCAGCGGCGAGCGCGCCGACCTCGTCGAGCGATTGCACGGGAACCACGTCCTGCGCGTGATCGGTGGATTCACGGCCACGCGCCGCGATTTCGCGCACGCGACGACCGAGATCGTCGACGTCGAGGTTGACGTCGCGTGCCACCGCGTAAGCCACGGCCGCAGCCACTCCGGTGAGCAGCGCGGTGAGCGTGAAGAGCGCGTAGAGCAAACCACCGACACCTTCGGGCGTGTCGGGCACGTAGATCGCGACCACCACCGCGAGCGGATGCGGCTTGGTGGGCGCGCCTGGCACCAGCGGCGCGGGCGGCACGTCGTGCACGAAATAGCGAGAATTTCCCTTGCTGGAGACGATCTCGCCCGAGCCGGCGGCGAGCGCGGTGACGCTCGGCAAGTCGATGGGGATCGCCGAGCTGGCGAGCTCGTCGACGACGAAGCCGTTGCCCTCGAGGAGCCAAATGGTCGCGCCCGATCGACGCGCGGCGCGATCGAGCAGGTCGTGACGCGCGCCCTCCGGCAGCTCGGAGAGACGCGCGGCGACGGTGCTGGCGACGAGATCGGCACGCGCAGCCGCGCTGGCGTCGCTCTGCCGTTGCAGCTGACGGACGCCGATGATGCCGATGAGCGCGGCGATCGCGACCCCGAGGACGAGCACCGCGATCGGCGCCGGCGGCACCAGCGGCCAGGTGCGTCGCCGCTTGATGCCGAGCTCGTCCGAGTTCACGCGAACGCTACGATCGGGAAGTCAGTGCGAAGAGAGCTGATCGATGACGACCTGACGCTCGACGCCGGAGAAGGAGGCGGCGAAGTCGTGGAGCGCATCGGCGAGCGCCGGATCGATCGACTGCTCACCCGCGCCGGGAGTGGTCTTGGGCGTGGCGCCGAAGTGATCGAATTTCGCCGCGGGAGGCGTGTCGGCCGAGCCATCGCTGCTCGCGGAGTCGGTCTTCGCCGCGTCGGTGGTGGTCCCGCCGTCGCCGCCACCCCCCGGAATCGCGGGACAGTCGGCGCCGCAGTTCTTCTGCGTGCAGTTGCCGATGGCGAGCGCCTCGGAGACGATCGGATCGGACGGGCTGCTGACGCCGTACGACGCCGCGCAGCCGAAGAGGCACGTCGTGTCGGTGGTCGAGCCCTTGCAGTCGATGAGGATGCAGAGCGCGAGACCACGGCAGCGCACGTCGGCGTCGCACTTGGTGAGCTCGTCCTTGCACTTGGCCTTCGTGCAGTCGTAGCAAGCGCCCGAGGAGCCGCCGCCCTCGAAGACGACGTCCGGAATCGAAGCGTCGAAGAGGCTACCGGGCGCGTCGTAGGTCACCGTCGAGTCGACGGCGGGCTTGCTGTCCGGCGCGACGGCGGTGTCCTTGGCGGAGTCGGCGACGGTGGTGTCGACGCCACCTCCACTGTCGACGGTCGTGCCGGTGTCGGTCGAGGAGGGCGCATCCTCGCTCTTGCCGCCACATCCGGCGCCGACGGCCGAAACGGCGATGAGCGCACCTGCCCCGAAAGTGACGAGACCGAGCCAAGACCTGCGACGCGAGCTTTCCGACATAGACGCCTCCTCTGCACAAGCAAGACTGACCAAAAGTTGCGAAGCAATCTTTCGGTGAAACGCGAGTTGAACCGCGGTTCACTCTACCCGTCGGAAGCTCCAGGGGAAGAGGCTCGGCCGTTCTCCGCGGAACTTTCGTGCCCTCGAGCAAGGCGGGGATTTTCAAACGGGGGTTCGTCTGTCAGGGTTCACCACCCATGCGCTTCCTCCGCTTGCTACGCGCCGCTCCCCTTTTCCTCGCCCCCGTCGTCGTCGTCGCTTGCTCCTCGAAGAGCGACTCCGCCCAGCCCGTCGACTCGGGCGTTGGTGGCGACACCAACGACGCCGGCACCGTCGCCTTCACCGCGCGCTGGGAAATCCCCGAAACCGGCGCACCCGACTTCCTCCAAGTCCCCTTCCCGAGCGACCTGCACCTGGCGGCCAACGGCACGATCGTCCTCGAGCCTGGCGCCGCCGACGACGTGCGCGGGCTCTCGCGCATCCTTCCGCGCACCAACGGCGCCAAATACATGCGTGATGCGCTCGCGCACACAGTTGGATTCGGTCCTTATGCAGGTGCGCTCTTCGAGATCGTCGGCGGCAGCGTCGATGCGAGCAAGCTCCCGACCGGTCAGAAGGGCGACTGCACGACCAAAGATTCGCCCGTCTTCTTCTTCGACCTCGACGCTGGGCAGGCGCTCGAGTGCATCGCCGGTTACAACGACGACTCGGTCTTCGGCGAGAAGGCCGGCGACGATGGACCGCTCGCCAAGGTGCTGACGGTGCGCACCGCGCGCGGGGTCGTGGTGCCCGAAGGTCACAAGGTCGTGGCCATCCTCACGAGCGGCGTCGTCGATGCCAAGGGTGCGCCGCTCGCCGCTTCCGACAAGTTCGTGGCGGTGCGCGACTGGCCGAACCAGACGGGTGGCAAAGCGCCGTATCGCGCCGCCATCGACGCGGTGATTGCCAAGCTCGGTATCGACAAGACCCGCATCGTCGCCGCCGCCACGTACACGGTCGGTCACGTCACGGACGAGCTGCGCGCCGCCCGTGAGCTCGCGCGTGCGACGGCCGTTCCCACGTTGAAATGGGGCAAGGACGACGTCGCCCCCGTCACGCCGGCGCGCTTCACCGCGACGAGCCCGCTGCCCACCGGTTGGAACGCGACGCTCGACGACTACTTCGGCACGCCGAACAAGCTCGCCTCCGGCAAGGACGATCCCGATTGGGGCGGCACCAATCCCGGCATCGCGCACGACGCCATCGGCGCGTTCGGCGTCGCTGCTTTCGATGCGCCCAACTTCCTCCTCGACAAGGGCGGCGACTACGGCGACCCCGAGCACGCGACCTTCTTCCACGCGGCCGACGGCAAAGTGGCGATCAATCCGGCGAAGCCGACGGCGAAGATCTGGGTCACGTTGGTGGTCCCCAAGGGCACGATGCCGACGGCTGGCTGGCCGGTCGTCGTCTTCCAGCACGGCATGGCCGGACAGCGCGGCGACGCGCTCGCCATCGCCAACACGCTCGCGTCGCACGGCTGGGCGATGGCCGCGATTGAAGTGGTCGGCCACGGTACACGCGGCTTCGACGGCGTCGCGCGCGGCGACAAGAAGAGCGACTACAAGCGTTCGACCGCGAAATACACGGGCCCCGACGGCTTCTCCGATCGCAGCGCCGACGGCAGCAACTCGCCCCCCAACGCGCTCTTCGGCGAGCTCTACCGCATCGCCGCGATGCGCGATCAATTCCGTCAGTCGGCCCTCGATCACACGACGTTGCTCCGGCTCCTCAAGAGCTCACCCAAGCTCGACGGCCTCGCCGATGGCGGCGTCACGCCGATGATCGACGGCAGCAAGGTCGCGTACATCGGCGACTCGCTCGGCGGCATCGTCGGCTCGATCACCGCCGGCATCGAGCCCGATCATGCGGCCTACATCCTCGACGTGCCGGGCGGCGGCATCTTCATCGATCTCGCCACCAACTCGCCCAACATCTACGGGCTCCTCCGCGGCGCGGGCTCGCTCTTCTTCGGCTATCAACACACGCAGCTGCCGCCGTGGCACCCGATGGTGCACCTCATCCAGCACGTCTTCGACGGCGGCGATCCGACGGTGGTGGCGCAGACCGCGATGCACCCGGTGCCGATCGCCGGCGCCACCCCGAAGGCGCGCAACATCCTCATGCTCGAAGTGCTCGCCGACGAGCTCGTCGCCAATCCGGCCACCGAAGGGCTCGCGCGCTCGATCGGCGCCTCGCTGATCACGCCGCACCACACGCCGCTCTTCGCCACGCTCGCCGAGGCCGATGGCGCGGCCGGCGTGCACGACGTGCCCGTCGCCGGTTCGACTGCGGCGCTGATCCACGTCTTCCCCGCGCAACACGGCGGCGAGATGCTCGACAAGACGGGCACGCGCTCGTTCGCTTGGCCGACCGCGAAGTTCGGCGACCCGTCGCAGGAGCCGTTCCCCAAGCTGGCGACCGACGCCAAATTCGATCAGCCCTACCTCGAGCTGCAGGACGCCGTGATGAAGTTCATCGGCGACGCCTTCGACGGCAAGGTGCCGACGGTGACCTGGACGAAGGCGCCCGGAAACCCCTGACCGCGACAGGCGCCGCGCGAGGTGTGCCGACGGTTGCCACCTCGCGAGGCTGATTTTCCGAGATTTTTCGAAATTTCCCGACTGGTCCGAGAGATGCTCTGGTCTGGCGCATGATCGTGCGCCCCGCTTGGCTTCTCGGCTCCTCGCTCCTCTTCGTCGCCTGCGGAGGCTCGGTCTCCAGCTCCGGCACGCCTGATTCGGCGACGCCAGATTCGGGAACGACAGACACGCTCGTCGCCGTCGTCGACACCGCGGTCGCCATCGACACGGCCATTCCCAGCGAACAAAAGCTCCTCTTCGAGGCCAGCTACGTCAACTACGCGTGGGGTTTCACGTACTCGGGCATCTACGTCAACGCCGCCGGCGAGGTCTGGAGCTACCAGTCGAAGGATGGCGCGCCACGCGATCCGAGCCTCGAGGTCTCGGTCAAAGCGAGCATGACCGAGGCCGAAATCACGGCAAAATACGCCTCGTCGGCGAAGCTGCTCACCACCGTCCCGAAGGACGTCCTCCTCGCCAAGCTCGCCTCGGCACGCGAAGCCGAACGTGGCGCGCTCACTGAGTCCGGCAACTGCGCCGACTACGGGGTCATCACCTACGTCGCCTGGCGCTACGATCCGGGGAGCGGTCAGTACGCACCGACGCGACTCGGCGCCGACGGCGATGCGGCGAGCCGCAACTCCTCGCCGAGCGCGGAGGTGGTCGTCGAGTGGCTCGCGAGCCTGACCGGTCGTGAACGCACGTGCAAGCTCGAGACGATCAACTGCACCGGCTCTGGCTGCAGGCTCAGCGAGTGCAAGCCGGGCTCTGGCCAAGTAAGCGCGTGCGACGGCACCTGCGTGGTCGCCGGACGTTGCGACAAAGTCTCTTCGTGCAGCGTCTGCCAGAAGCCGTACCAAGTCTGCGTCGTCGACGACGTGGGCGACGCGCACTGCACCTACGGCGCCAGCGACATGCCCGTCACTTGTGCGACCGAGGGCGATCGACTCTGCGCCGGCGGCGCCAGCTGGTGCTCGGGCAGCGCCGATGCGGGCTTCCTCTGCCACAAATTCGTACACTGAATCACGCGCGCCGCGCTACCGTCGTCAGCGTGTCTCGACGCCTCGTCTCGGTCGTCTCGGTCGTCTCGGTCGTCTCGTTCGTCTCACTCGCGATCGCGCTCACGGGGTGTCCCAGCAAGGACGAGCGCACGAGCGTCGCTCCTGCCCCCGAGAAAGATCGTCCGCGGCCCGAGAAACTAGAGCCGACCGTCGATCCGAGCCTTCTCGGCGTCTGGCGCTCGAACGAGACGATGCGCCTGATGCGCGCCGTTCGCGTCGGCAGCACCGTCGAGTTCCGCGCCGCCGACGACTGGGAAGACACGGGATACTCGAAAGACGATCTCCGCTTCACGCTCGTCGACAACGGCGATGGCACGTACGCCATCACCGAGACCGTCAAGACGGTCCACCCGAAATCGATGGCTGTCTGCACGTTCGTCATCGCCCCCACCGACGCACCCCGCCCACTCTCGGCGAAGATGATGGGGCTCGAGCGCCTGTGGATTCGTATCGCGACTTGGACTGCGTCGGTGAGCGATTTGGGAACGTGCACGGCCACGACGGTGACCGGGAACGTCGAACAGATGCTCGAGAAAATCTCCGACGCGCCGAAGGAGTGACCGGGCCATCGCCAGGCCGAAAACGTGACGTCTCAGGGCACGAGCGCGGTGAACCAGCTCTCGCCACGGAGGCTCGCGAGGTCTTCGTCGGTCTTGGCGTGGGTGGCGATCGAGGGGTCGGCGCCGGCGCGGGCGAGGGCGATGGTCAGGGCCGGTCGGGACTTCGGGTCGCCGAGGCGCGCGTAGGCGCAGGCGAGGTTGTAGGCGGGGAGCGCGAACGAAGGGTCGGCGGCGGTGGCTTTTGCGAAGAGGTCGGCGGCGCCCGCCCAGTCCTTCTTCTTGTGATGGGCGAATCCGGCATCGTTGTAGGCCATCGCGGCGAATCGAACGGTGGGGAGCGTGGCGGTGAAGAACGTGTCGGAGTACTCGCCATAGAACGAGTGCGCGATCGCGCCGACCGTCTTGCCGTCGGGTGAGAGCGCGAGGAGCTCCAGATGGATGCTGCCGTCCTTCGCCGCGGGCGTCGGGTCGCGAAGGACGATCGAATACGACGGCGCCGGCTCGCCCTTCACCTTGGCGCCGATGCGCAGCGTTTCGGGCGCGGAGTCGTCCCATTCGATCGAGAGATCGCGGGCGAAGGCCCAATCCCGCTTCGGCTGCGAGATGCCCATCGCCTTCAAGCGCGCCTCGAGGGCCGCGTGCTTCTTCGGATCGGTCTCGCTGGTCTTGAGGTCCTCGTCGTCGAACGTGTCCGCTGGGCTCCCGTCGAGATGTCCGAACTTGCAGTGTTCGCCGCCCAATCCGCCGCTTTCCTGGCAGTACCCGAAGGCCTTCGAGTCGGCGGACCACCCGACCGCGGCGGCGTGATCCATCATGCTGCCTCCCGGTGGCGGGGTGGGATCGAGGACGACGGTCGAGAACGATCCCGGCGCACCGAAGTCGACGCGATCGAGCGTCGGCAATGGCTTCGGCGAAGCGCTCGCGCTGGACGACGCCTTCGCCATTGGATCCGCCTTTGCGCTCTCCCCGGCCGCTTGGGTCACCGACGAACCTTGGCTGCGTGTGCATCCGACCACGAATGCGAGACCCATGAGCCCAGTCAGACACAAGGAGCGCATGACGAGCGACGAGCGATGCATGTCCGAAGAACGCACTGGATCGGGAGTGTCGTCCGCGGATCGCGTCTAGCCAAGTAAGAAAGTCAGGTGCGCGCGACGCCAGGGCGGAAGGGAGTCAGCGGCATGCGCCAGGCAGCCATCGAGCGTGCGAGCGCGACGGCGACGATCGCCGATGCGAGGATGAAGGGCACTCCGAGAATGTGATTGTCCGCGGAGAGGCTATACGTCGCTCCATAGGTGACCGGTGATTGTCACACGCTCGGCTTCAAGGCTTCTCGCCGAGGTCTCGGAGCCGCCCACAGGCCTCGTCGTCGTGATTCGCACACAGCACGCGGAGGGCTCGGACTCGCTGGTCGACGGGCGCCGCCAGCTTGGTCTTCGCGAGACAAGTGCACGCGTAGATCGTTTGGTTTTGGCAGTGGCGATCGAGCTCGTCGAAGAGTCGCTTGCGAGCATCATTGGCGAGCGAAAGTCCGTAATCCGTCACGAGGTCGGAGAGATCTTCACAGCCGCGTGCGATGCCCGCCGTGCACACCTCGTCGAAATACGTCGCTGCGCGTGCCTTGTCGGGAGTGCCCACGTCGACGCAGACGTCGACCTGAGAACAAGTGCCCCCGTACGACTGCATGAGCGCCGAGCAGCCACCAGGGTCTCCGCGATCACATGCGCGCTCGAGGTAAACGCACGAATCGACGAGTGAGCAAGAGCCTCTGTACGACTGCCCGAGCGCCAGGCACGCGTCGGAATCTCCACCCTTGCATTCGCGCTCGAGCAGCTTGATCGCGCGCGCCGCATCGGTCGGCAGACGCGTACCGTCGACGTAGATCTTGGCGAGCCGTTCACACGCGTGGGGGACTCCGCCATCACACGCCGCATTGCACTCGGCGATGCTCCCTTCCGTGCAAACTCGATACGACGCTCGCTTCGACAGTGCGAGCTCGGCAGCACAAGCGTCGCTCATGCCTCCGGCGCAACTGGTGCGGAGCGATTGTTCGACTGCCATGCAATTCGCCAGGGAATTGCCGGAGCCGCACAGCCCCTTCGCGAACTCGAGCGCCAGCCCGCACGGCTCTTTCTCGCCGAGATCGCAGGCGCGCTTGGCTGCGGCGCTCGCACGGGGGAAGTCCCACGAGTCCTTCGTGAGATAGATCTTCGCCAGCGCCGTGCACGCGCTCGCCAAGCCAGTGTCGCACACGGCGCGACACTCGGCGGCTCCTCGCCGACAAGCCCGATCGGCAACCGCCGTCGCGTGCTCGGCGAGGTCGTGACACTCCGAATGGGCCTTGGTCTTCGCGCAGAAACTCCTCTCCTCTTCCACGGCAGCGAGACACTCCGAAAGCGCCCCGTCCCGACAGGCCCACGTCGCGCGCGCACTCACGAGCTCGCGTTGCAAGTCACATCCATGCTTCTCGTCGAGCAAACAGAGGTGCTCGGCGGCCACGAGCGCACGCCGGTAATCGGGCCGCGCGGCCCACGCTCCCGCGGTATCGAGCGCTGCGATGGACAGACATGCTTGGGCGCTGCCGCCCATGCACGCTGCGTCCACGGAAGGAGCTCGCGCGTCAGGTACACAGCCCACGAACGACAGCACGGCAACGATCGCGAGAGAGCGCACGCTCATGTACCTGCCTGCCCTTTCGCGACATAGATGTACGCGTCGAACTCGAGCGCGATGCCCTCGAGGGGATACGGGGCAGAGGCGACGCGTGCAGTGTCCTTCACGTCCAGCCGGCGCGCCCCCTCGGGAGCAGCCTCGCTGTTGCGCAGGGCGCCCACGCAAGCAGATGCGAGGCCCGCATCGCACGCGAAGAGATAGAGGCGCCAGGCGGTGCGAGCGTCTCGAGGGACGCCGTGACCTGCCTCGTACATCGAAGCGAGCGCCTCACACCCAGCGCCCACTCCGACCAAGCACTGCGCCGCGCAGGCAGACACGTCGCCGCCCTCGCAGATCGCTTCGGCGGCGTCGGCAGCCCCCTCCGTTCGCGCCAGCCGAGCAAGGTTCCAGCACGCCCCATCGGCCCGCGCACCGCACGCCGAACGGTAGAGCGAACGCGCGGTCTCTTCGTCGGAATCGACGCCGCGCCCGAGCTCGTACATCGCGCCGAGGTTGTCGCAACTGAACGGGTTCTCCGCGAGGCACCCTTCGACACACTCGCGAAGATCTCCGAACGAGCACACGGACGCTTGGGCAGACACGACCGTCTTCGACCACGCAGGCGGGGCGACGGAGTCCGCGGCACACGACAGCGCACTCGTCGCCACGAACGAGACGAGAACGCGAGCGAACGGCGTCATCGTGGGGGAAAGCGTCGAAGGCGCCTCCGCATTCCGATCGCGCTCTCGAACCGAGGCTCGAAGGGCTTCGAGGCCGCCGGCTTCGTGACCCCTACTTCGTCGCCGGATCGAGCGGTGCTCCGTCGCACGCGTCACCCGCGCCGTCAGAGTCGCTGTCGGCCTGCGCAGCGCCGTCCATCAGACGAATCGGATTGAAGATGTCGGGGCAGATGTCTTTCGCGTCGTCGATGCCGTCACCGTCACGGTCAGTCGTCGAGATGCCCGCCGGATAGGTGTCGCGATAGGGCACGCAGGTCGGCTCGTCCTTCGGCGCCGTCCCGCGGCAGGCAAAGAGCGGGTAGAACGCGGCCGCCGTCTTCACCGAGGCGAGCGTGACGCCCGGATCGTCGAGGCAGACCTTCTTCGCTTGGCCGCAGACGTCGAGCGCCTCGCAGCCGGTGGGCGCGAGCGCGTCGATGAGGGTGGCGTCGCCATGAAGCGGCTTGCCACCGCGGAGGACGAGGAGCACGTCCTCGGGGCTGCCCTCGATGATCGCGCGGTAGTCGGTCTTGCCGTGGGGCGAGAAGACGACGACGTCGGCGACGAGCCCGGTCTTGAGGCTGCCGATTTGGTTGTCGAAGCCCGACGCCTTGGCGGCGTTGATCGTCACCATCTGCCACAATTCCTGGTCGGTGAAGACCCCGGGGAAGTACTTGAGCGAGAGCGAGTCGGCGCAGGCGAGCTCGCGCAGAATGCTCATCGAACCGGACGCCAGCCAATCGGTGCCGAGCGCGATCTGCACGCCCATCTTCTTCATCGTCGTCACCGACGCCGTGTTGCCGTAGAGATCCATGTTCGAGCGCGGCGACCACACCACCATCGCCTTCGCCTTCGCGAGGACGTCGATGTCTTTGGCGTTGAGCGCGACGGCGTGGATGACCGCGGTATGGCCGCTGATGACGTTGTTCGGATCGACGTCGAGGCAGTGGAACTCGTTCTCGGAAGCGAGGCTGATGCCCTCCGAGATGTGCGGGATGTAGTTGCCGAAGGCGAACGCCGCGCTCGGCGTGATGATCTTCGGATAGGCGCAGCCGGAGGTGACCTCCTTGCCCGCGGTGTCACCGAGCGGGAAGGTGTCGAAGCGCGCGGTCTTGCCGCTCAGCCCCTCGGTGAAGGCGGCCGTCGCCGAAGCGACGTCGCGGACGAGGCCGGCGTTGCCGCCACTGCCGACCACCGAGGTGGTGCCGCCGAGGAGATGCCGGAGCTCGGAGGCCGCGAGCACGTTCGCGTCCGAAGTCGACTTCGGCTGGCCCGCCAACTTGGTCGTGCCGTCGCCCGCAGGATCGCCGCCGGTGCGCCACCCTTGGCGCTCTTGGTAGCGCTTGGTCCCGGAGACGATCGGCGCCGCGACGTTGTAGTCGAGGTGCTCGTGCGCGTTGATGAGCCCGGGCGAGACGATCGAGTCGTGGCAGTCGAGGTGCGTGGCCGCCGCATAGGCCGCGTTGGCGCTGCAGTCGGCGTCGACGCAAAGCAGCGTGCCCTTGCCGTCGAGCGCGCTGACGAGGATTTCGCCGTTGATCGGGCCACTCTCGCCGAGGATGCGACCTTTGATAGAGACGCCGGCAGTGCCCTTGGCGGTGACGGTGCACCCCGAGCCGGGCGGTGCATCGCCGCTGTCGGCGGGGACGACGTCGGGAGGATTGCTGCCGTTGTCTTCGACGTTCGCGTCGCCCCCGGCGGTGTCGACGACGACGTCCGAGTCGGTGCCAGGCTCGGTTCCTCCACCGCCGCTGCCGCTGGAACAGCCGAGAGCGAACGATGAGGCGAGGACCGAGACAACGAAGGTCGAAACCAATTGGGCGCGCATAGGGGGCGGCACCCTAGCTCGTGAGCTTCGATCACGCCACGTCTCGCGTGTCACCCAACCGCGCATTCGATTGACGAGTCGCGTCAGCGCGCACACCTTTCGCCGCATGCTGCCCGAGGCGACGGATTGGGTCACGTACAGCGCCCTCGACCTCGGTTCGCCATGCTTCGTCGAAGCCGCCACCGTGGTCGCCGCGCGCTGCGGAATCAGCGGCGATTGGGCACGTTTTTCTGGTGGATCGTATCCGGTGCTGGGCAGCGCGACGCACGTCGTCAAGCTGACGCCGCCCCTCGCGCTCCATCAGCACGTCGCCGAACGGCAAGCCCTCCTCGCGCTCGAGGCCGCGCGCTCCCCCATCTCCGCACCACGCCTCGTCGCTCACGGTGAGCTCGAGGGTTGGAACTACCTGGCGATGACGCGCGTCTCCGGTGAGGCGATCTGGGACGCCTGGGCGAGCTTCGAGCGGCCCCTGCAGAGGCGCGTCGCGCGCTACGTGGGGACGTTGCTCGCACTTCTTCACGATGTGCCTTTTCGCGATCACTTCGAGCTCGCTGGCGATGACGGTCTCGTGCGACAGAGGCGCGAAGTACGCAATCGACACCAGCGACGTGGCATCGAGGGCGCGGCGCTCGATGAGATCGAGGTGCTCGCTGAGCGCGCCGTCTTCTCGAGCCCACCGGTCTTCCTCCACTCCGATCTCCACGGCGCGCACATTCTCCTGCGCGACCCCAACCTCCCCGCGGTCCTCGACTTCGGCGACGCGCAGGCCGGCCCCGCCGCCTACGACTTCGTAACTCCAGTATGTTTCTACTTCGGCGGTGACGAGGTGCTGCTGGCGGCGATGTTCGACGCCTACTCGCGACGCCGCGCGGTGCCCCGCCTCGAAGAGCTCCGCGCCGCGACCGTGCTGCACCTCTTCAACGATCTCGACGCCACGCTCACCCGCCTCGGCCTCCCTCCGCGCACATCGGTCACCGACGCACTGACGCGGATTTGGGGCACGAGGGACTGACTACGCACCCTTGCGGAAGATCTTCGCGTAGTGCTCGCTCACTTCGGTGCCGGCGAGGCGCGTGAAGAAGGTCGAGTAGCTCATCCAGATGGCGAGGCCGTTGAGGTCGCGGAAGGTCGACGGCAGATAGCGCGGCGGCTTCACGACGCCGTCGTTGGTGCGGGCGAAGAGCACCGGCACGTCTTCGTGGGCGACCTTCCCGACGAACAAGAAGGGGATGAGCTCGGGGCGATCGTGCTCGATGCACGCGCGGATGAAGGAGTAGTTGAGGACGATGCCCTTCGAGTAGCAGATGTCCTTGGTGAAGGGCGCGCCGCCGGTGGTGGTGCCGCCGCGGAAGACGCGCCGGGTGGCGTTGAAGCAGTCTTCCTCTTCGTAGCCTTCGGTCCGGTACCAATCGAAGACCTGGACGAAATCGGCGCCGTCTTCTGCCTTGTCGACCGCGAGCACGCGATCGTTGAGGCGACGCGCGCGCCGCGGATAGGTGCGGAAGGTGAAGATCTCCATCAGCGCGGCGAGGCCTTCTTGCGCCGCGGTGGTGCGGGGCGGGCCCTTGCTCAGCCACTTGGCGACCGGTTGCGCTTGTCCGTTGAGCGACGTCGCCAGGTGGACCCAACCTTCGTGCACTTCGAAAAGATCGATGTCGCGCATCGAGAACTGCGCGCCGCGGCGAATCTTCACGTAGTCGCTGCCGGCGGCGGCGTCGGCGAAGATGCCGTCGTCTTCGGCCACGCGCACGGTGCTCTCGCCGAAATAAGCGGTGAGCCTCGCGTTGAGGATGTCGACCGCCTTCGTCGCCGGGACGTCGCGAGGGCTCGGAGAGCCGAGCTCGTCTTGGAGGTTCGTCAAAAGGTCGTAGAGGACGAAGGCGCTGTCGCGGACCGTCGTCTTGCCGTCGGGATACATGTCCTTCGGCGAGCCGTAGAGCTTGCGTGAATAGGCGTAAAAACCAGGCGTTCCACGCGCCTGGAGCATTTGCACGACGTCGCGGAACTGCTGCGCGGTGGCCGTCAGGATGTGCGCGAGCCCGTCGGAGCTCGGCAGATCTTTCTCGATGTCGCGGATGATCTCGTCGAACTCGGCGACCTTCTGCTTCGGGTCGAGGCCAAGCTCTTCGCCGTAGCTCTCGGGGCCGATCTTGGGGACGTCTTTGAAGCGCGAGCGCTTGAAGGTCTCCCAGATCGAAGGGTCCCACTTGATGGAGTTGAGGACGCGGATCGGCTTCTGCGCTTCGACGATGCGGCCCGAGAGGTTGGCGATGATCTCTTTGTACGAGCGCCAGGGCCCCGCTGCGGGCGGAGGCGGAATGCTCGGCGTCGTCGGCGCTGCGGGCGTGAGCTTGGGGACGATTTCGAGCGCAGCGACGTCGCCTGGACGCGGGGTGCCGAGGGGCATCGTCCGCGGCGCGCCGTTCTCGTTGGCGACCGGCGCCGGAGAAGGCCGATCTGACGGTGGCTCCGCCGCCGCATCGCGAGGACGCGGTCTCGGCGTATCGCCGTCGGCGCGGCTCATAGCTCGTTTATACCACGAGCCGGACCAGGTTTTCCAGGGTAATCAGCGCAAACGAAGAGTCGACGTGCACGCGATTGACGACCTGCGCGGCGGTGTTACGAAAGGGGGGTTCCCTCTGCTCGTCTCGTGTGGGGGCCACATTGATCCCCTTTGAGTATGAACCGGGGTCCGAGGGTGATCCGTTGCGCAAGCCCGGGATTGTTCACTGGGAAGCCTGAAGGTTCGCCGCAAGAGGTCCCCACCTAGCATCTCGCTAGGGGTTCATGCTGGCCACTTCCTACGGACAGAGCGGTAAGGAACGTATGAACGGCTCACCCTCACAAGGGCGGGCCGTTCACCTTTTTGTTTCACATCCCCGGCCGTCGCCGGCGATGCCTGCGGCGTAAGCCGATGCACGGCCTGACGTGGGTGGCACACGGCGGCTGTGGAAAGTTGTAGCGGGGCGCGAAATTGTCGGCGCTGCGAGCCGAAAACATGTGCCGAAGCAACTGGCACGTGAAGTGGAAGAGCCGACCGCCGCTCTCCTTCCGGGCGTTGCTCTGCCGATGTAGGCTCCGCCCCCCTCCGGAGGTTCGTTCATGTCGTCGCGTAGCACTCGCTTCTCTTCACGCCCCAGCCTGTGGATCGTCGCTTTGGCGATGGTCGGTTTGTCCGCGCAAGCGGGTTGCGGTCGCGCCGACATCGGCGACGACGCGATCGGCCTCAGCGACACTGGCCCCGGAAGCGACGCCGACGCCGACACCGGCCCGCCGGTGAAGTGTTCGACGGCGACCGAGTGCAACGACGGCGTCGTCTGCACGACCGACCTCTGCATCGGCGGCCTCTGCCAGCACAAGGCGAAGGACTCCGACGGCGACGGCTTCATCGACAAGAGCTGCGGCGGCGGCAACGACTGCGACGACGGCGATCCGAAGGCGCACCCGGGCGCGTCGGAGAACTGCGGCAACGGACACGACGACGACTGCAACGGTCAGATCGATTGCAAGGACGTCTCCTGCTCGAAGGATCCGATCTGCGTCGGTCCGTGCAAGCTCGACCCGGTCGGCGGCGCGGGCGGCATCGAGCGCAACTGCGTCGATGGTCGCGACAACGACTGCAACGGCCTCGTCGACTGCTCCGACGCCCAGTGCAAGCCGCAGCCGGCGTGCACCGGCAAGTGCGGACCGCGCGAGCTCTGCGGCAATGGCCTCGACGACGACTGCAACGGTCTCACCGACTGCAGCGACTCGGCCTGCAAGGGTACGCCGACGTGCGGCACGACCTGCACCGGCCCCGAGATCTGCGACAACAAGAAGGACGACGACTGCAACGGCCTCACCGACTGCGCCGACGCCACGTGCAAGGGGAGCCCGGCGTGCACCATCTGCGGGCCAACCGAGATTTGCGGCAACGGCAAGGACGACGACTGCAACGGCTTCTCCGACTGCTTCGACAAGGCCTGCGCGGGCGATCCCTCGTGCGGCACCTGCGGACCGGTCGAGATCTGCAGCAACGGCAAGGACGACGACTGCAACGGCTTCAGTGACTGCAAGGATCCGGCGTGCGCCGCCGATCCGTCGTGCGGCACGTGCGGACCGAGCGAAATCTGCGGCAACGCCAAGGACGACGACTGCAACGGCCTCACGGACTGCAAAGATCCGGCGTGCGCCAAGGATCCGAAGTGCGGCACCTGCGGACCGGTCGAGATCTGCAGCAACGGCGTCGACGACGACTGCAACGGCTTCTCCGACTGCGCCGACGACTTCTGCAAGAAGACCGACCCGGCCTGCGGCACCTGCGCGAAGGCCGAGATTTGCGGCAACGGCAAGGACGACGACTGCAACGGCAAGACCGATTGTGGTGACAGCACCTGCAGCACCCTCCCCGCGTGCGCCGAGTGCGTCGCGAAGGAAGTCTGCGGCAACGGCAAGGACGACGACTGCAACGGCTTCGCCGACTGCAGCGACGCCACCTGCAAGACCGACCCGAGCTGCAAGTGCGGCCCGAAGGAGATCTGCGACAACGGTCTCGACGACGACTGCAACGGGTTCACCGACTGCAGTGACAAGACCTGCTCGGGCAGCACGACCTGCGCTTGCTTCCTCCGCCGCGAGGTCTGCGACGACGGCGTCGACAACAACTGCAACGGCCTCAGCGACTGCTTCGATCCGGAGTGCACGACCGACGCGGCTTGTCTCTGCGTCCCGGGCTCGAAGGAAGACTGCGCCAACGGCAAGGACGACAACTGCAACGGCAAGGTCGACTGCGCCGATCCGATCTGCGCGACCGATCCGGCCTGCAAGAAGTGCGTGACCGAGATCTGCAGCAACGGCGTCGACGACAACTGCAACTCGCTGGTCGACTGCGCCGATCCGGCCTGCGTCCTCGACGACGCCTGCCGCACCAAGGTCGAGGTCTGCGACAACTTCAAGGACGACAACGCCAACGGGCAAACCGACTGCGACGATCCGGCGTGCTTCGCCACCAAGTGGTGCGTCGATCGTCACGAAAACTGCAACACCGCGCTCACCGTGACCGCGAGCGGCACGTACTTCGGCGACACCTCGACGTTCTGGAACCACACGCAGGGCTCCTGCGGCGGGCTCGCGGGCGAGGCGGTCTTCCGCATCGTGCTCACCGGTCCGGCTCACCTCAAGATCGACTCGTCGGGGACGCCGATGCCCCCGCTCGATTCGCTCGTCTACATGCGCCACGGCTCGTGCGGCTCGGGCTTCGAAGTCGGCTGCGACGACGACTCGGGCACCACGCGCAACGCCGGCGCCATCGACATCCCGGTGGCCAAGGCGGGCACGTACTACGCGTTCATGGACGGCTTCACCTTCGGGGACCTCGGCCGCTACAACTTCACGATCACCATCGATTACGGCCTCAAAGAGGTCTGCGGCAACGGCGTCGACGACGACGACAACGGCTTTACCGACTGCGCCGACAAGGCCTGCGCGGCCGTCGCCACGTGCGCTGGCGCGACGCCGGAGATCGGCGTCAAGGCCTGCACCGACGGCATCGACAACGACAAGGACGGCGTCAGCGACTGCGCCGACCCGGACTGCCACGCGAGCAAGTTCTACAAGACCGAGTGCTGCAACGGGAAAGACGACAACGGCAACGGCATCGTCGACGAAGACGCCTGCCACTGCACGTCGGCTGCTCGCTGCGACCAGCCGGGTGACATCTGCAACCTGACCTCGACGGAGACCTGCTCGCCCCGCTGCGATCGCGTCGTCGGCGAGACCATCTGCAACGTCATCGCGCCAGGCACCATCTGCGATCACACCAGCGGCCAGTGCGTCTGGACGGGCGGCTGATTCAAGGAACGAGACGACTGGCGATGGACGTACGGGTCGCTTCGATGCGCGCCCAGTGCGTCCCTCGCCAGTAGAGTCGTCGGCAGCTCGTGCAGCGGAAGTAGTCCTCACACGTGGCGAGGACGCGCGGCGGAGCTTCTTCCGTGACTTCGTCATGCGGAGTCGCGAGCAGCTCGCCGCCGCAGGCCATGCATCGCAGCTCGCGCACGCCGAGGTGCAGCGAATCGAGCACGAAAACGACCTGATCGAGCACCGGCGCGTGACGAGGAACGAAGAGCGCCTTCACCTCGCCGGAGCGCACCAACTTGCGATCGAAGAGCGGTCGATCGGAGCTGAGGAGCACCGCACCCGTGCGCCGTGAGCGCTCGACCAGATCGCCATCGTCGATGCCGTGCTCCCACGCGGCTTCGTAACCGACCGCGCGGAGCCAACGCGCGAGGCCGCCGAGCATCGCGTCACAGAAGAAGCGCGGCGCTGGAGATGACGGTGGAGCTGGGGCGCTCACGCGTCACCGAAGTGGGCGACGAACGCGCGATGGATCGCGAGCGCGGGATCGCCTTCGCGAAGCTGATTTTCGCGATAACCGGTGATGATGTCGCGCACCTCGATGCGACGACCCTCGACGCGAAAGTGCACGCGCCAATCCTTGACCGCGAGGCGACCGCGCCCGTCGGCGTCGAGACGAATGCGCCGATATGCGTGCGGCTGCGGTCCGAGCGAGAGCACACGGACGATCGACGGTTCGAGATCGATCGAGGCGTCCCGAAGAAAGACGAGTTGATCGCGGGCGCGCGCGGCGAAGGCGACGTCCCAACTGGCGAGGGGATCGGGCGGTCTCGGTGCGGGATCGAGGCTCGTGACGGTCGCGTCGTCGAGCGCCTGTTCGTCCTCGAGCCATCCTCCGCCGGCGTCGACGATGGCGTCGGTCCACGGGACGTAGGGCTTGAGATCGAGCACCGGCGTGCCGTCGAGGACGTCGACGTCACGGACGTGGATCACCCGTCCCTCGACGCGCTCGAGACGAACCACGCTGAGGCCGATGGGGTTCGGCCTGTGCGGCGTGCGCGTGGCGAAGAGGCCACGTTTTTTCGTGCTCCGCGGAGGCAGCACCTTCGGCTTCCACCCGTCCGCTCCGTGAAACCAGAAGAGGACCCAGATGTACTGCCAACGATCGAGATCGGCGAGCGCGTCTTCGTACGCGTGACCGGCAAAGAGCTCGATGCTGCCGGCGATCCCTTCGCCTGCGCGCGGTTGGCGCGGCGTGGAGGCGCGATCGTGAAACGGCGCGTGGAAAACGCCGATCGGGCGAACGACGAGCGCGCCTTGCTCCACCTCGGCACCGTAGGGCGGTCAGAGAATCGCGTCGATCACGTCGACGTCGCGGACCCCGTCGGCCTCGGCGCGATACGACAAGACGAGGCGATGACGGAGCACCGGCTTGGCCAGGGCGCGCACGTCTTCGACCTCGGCGGCGGCTTCTCCACGGAGCGCGGCGCGGGCCTTGGCGGCGAGCACCAACGCTTGGCTGCCACGAGGACCAGCGCCGAAGCGAACGTAGCGAGTGACGAGCGAAGCAGCGCCCGGCTCTTCCGGACGCGTGGCGCGCGCCAAACGAACGGCGGCGTCGATGGCCGCGTCGGTGGCGGGAATGCGCGGCACGAGCGCTTGCAGCTTGCGCAGCTCGTCGGCGTGCAAGGCGATGGGGACCTTGGGGAGCACGCCCGACGTCGTTCGACGCGCGATTTCTCGCTCTTCCGCGGCGCTCGGATAGCCGATGTGGACCTCGAGGAGAAAGCGATCGAGCTGCGCCTCGGGGAGCGGATACGTGCCCTCTTGCTCGATGGGATTGCGCGTGGCGAAGACCTGGAAGGGATTGGGCAGCGCGTGCGTGGAGACGCCGCTCGTCACCTGCCGCTCTTGCATCGCCTGGAGCAGCGCGGCCTGCGTCTTCGGCGGCGTGCGGTTGATCTCGTCGGCGAGGACGAGGTTGGCGAAGATCGGCCCCGGCGCGAAACGGAGACGCCTTCGGCCGTGCTCGGGATCTTCTTCGAGCACGTCGGTGCCGGTGATGTCGGCGGGGAGGAGGTCGGGCGTGAATTGCACGCGACCGAACGAGAGCTCCATCGCCTCGGCGAGCGTGGCGACGAGCAGAGTTTTCGCCAAACCGGGCACGCCGACGAGCAGCGCATGACCGCGGGCGAGGAGCGCGACGAGCATCGCCTCGACGACCTCTTCTTGTCCGACGACGCGCGCCGCGATCGAAGCACGAAGGGCCTTGGCGGCGCTGGCTGCGCGATCGAGCAGCGCTTCGTCGTTTTCACCGGCCGCTTCTTCGGGGGACTTCTCGGGCTCGGCCTTCGCGGGGGAATCGCTCACTACCGCCCGAGGTAGCGCAGCAAGGTGCGGAGTAAAAGGTCGACCCTTGCGTCTCGTCACACGCGCTCGCGCGAGACGTTGCCGCGACGCCGGCTTCCGCGCAGAATCCCCGAATGCGCAGCTTGCTTCAGGTATTCAGCTTCGGTCTCTGCCTCGGCCTCACGTCGTGCTCCGCCAGCGGCGACAAGACCGATCCCGGCGGCCTCGACGATGACGGTGGCTTCAAGTTCGACGCGGGCGGCGGCGGCGGTGGCGACGGCGGGCTCGGCGGCGAGGTCACGCCAGGCGAAGGCGGCACCCCCGAAGGCCCTGGCTGCAAGGAGGCGACGAAGTACATCCACGTCGTCGACGACGCCAACGTCCTCTACAAGTTCGACCCGACGGTCGCCACCACCGCGGCCTTCACGCGCATCGGCCCCATCGACTGCACCGGCGGCGGCTCGCCCAACTCGATGGCCATCGGTCGCGACGGCTTCGCCTACGTCTCGTACGGCACCGACGATCCTCTCACCGGCAGCTTCAACTGCGGCGGGATGTATAAAGTCAATATCGAAACCGCAGCGTGCGCTGGAAAAACGAGCTTCAAGTGCGGCTCGTCTGGCTTCGACAAATTCGGGATGGGCTTCGCCACCGACGCGCCCGGCGTCACCAACGACTCGCTCTATCTCTCGAACTCGCTCGACGCGCAGCTCGGCAAGGTCGACCTCGGCACCGGCAAGGTCACGGCGCTCGGCGCGCTTCCCAACCAAGGCGGCGAGTTCACCGGCAACCAGAACGCCGAGCTGTGGGGCTTCTTCCCCTACCAGAACCCGCCCGAGGTTCATCAGATCGACAAGAGCAACGGCAAGTCGTCGAAGAAGTTCACGCTGCCTTCGTTGCCGAGCTTGGCGACGGCCACCGGCGGCGCGTGGGCCTTCGCCTATTGGGCGGGCGCGTTCTACGTCTTCTACGACGTCGAGCCGACCGACTCGTCGACCAACGTCTACAAGCTGACGCTCGACGGGAAGCTCACCAAGTACATCCCCAACACCAAGCTGAAGATCGTCGGCGCTGGCGTCTCCACCTGCGCGCCGACCTCCATCAAATAAGACAAGTAGAGGGCTCACACGCGGGCGCTCGGCGCTGGTAGGCTGATTCGACGATGCTGCGGCCGACGTTCGACGTCCTCGCGCCCAACACCGGGGAGGCGCCGGTCCTCGTCGAAGTGCCCCACGCGGGCCTCGACTTGCCCGCCGAGGTGCTCGGTCGATTGGTCGCGCCCGCTCGCGCCGTCGCGCGCGACGCCGATTTGCACGTCGACGAGCTCTACGAAGAGGCTCCGCTGGAAGGGGCGACGCTCCTCGTGGCGCGCACCAGTCGCTATGCGGTCGACCTCAACCGTGCGGCCGACGACGTCGATGCGGGCGTCGTCGAAGGCGATCCCCGCCCTGCCCGGACGCACGCGCGCGGCCTCGTCTGGGCGACCACCACCGAGGACGAGCCCGCGCTCGAACGTCCGCTCAGCCGTGAGGAGTATCGTTGGCGCGTGGAGGCGATCCATCGCCCGTACCACGACAAACTGCGCGAGCTCCTCGACGCGAAGATCGCGCGCTTCGGCTACGTCATCCTCCTCTGCGCGCACTCGATGCCCAGCGTCGGACGTGTCGGTCACGCCGATGCGGGCACTCATCGCGCCGACGTGGTGCCGGGCTCACGTGGTCGCACCTCGGCGCACCCCGTCGTCATCGATGCCGTCGAGGCGGTCGCTCGCAGCTTCGGACGGAGCGTCGAGCACGATCGTCCGTACCGCGGCGGATACGCCACGACCTTCTACGGAAGGCCTTCCGAGCGTTGTCACGCGATCCAAATCGAGTTGGCACGCCGTCTCTATCTCGACGAGGCACGACTCCTGCGTTCATCCGCGGGGATGAACGCGACGAAGAAGCTCTGCCGCGGCTTCGTCGCTCGACTGGCTTCGCTCCCCGCGCACGCGCTAACCTGACGAGCCGTGGACTCAACTGGTGGTCGCGTCCGTACTCTCCCTGCCGGGTCTGGCCTCGCGGCGGATGCTGCGTCGACCGCCGTGAGCAAGACGGGGAGTCGTTCGAAGATCCCCGCCGAGCCCTCTCGCCCGCCATCTACCGGCTCGCTGCCGTCGGCGCGCGTGCACTCGTTGCCGCCGTTCGATCCGACGGTCGCGCGCCCTTCGAAGAAACCTGTGCCGACTGCGCCGCTCAAGGCGCCGCGTCCGATCCTCGCGTCCGATTGTCTCGTCGACGACGCCGCGCCCCTCGAACCGTATGCGCGCTCGGGGAAAGTCGTGCTCACCGTCGCCTCGCTCGGCGTGATCGCACCGGTCGTCTATCTCGCGATCGTCAAGGCTGCTGCACCTGCCCTCTTCGGGGTCGGAGCCGCCGGCGTCCTCGGACTCGCGGCCGCGTTTCCTCGCCGCTACGCACTGCGCGCGACCTTGGCGACGACGGCTGCGATCGTCGCCGTCGCAGCCACGATACTCCTCGGTCCCATCCTCGCGTTGCGGGTAGCGGCGCCGATGATTCTCTCCGCGTCGCTTCTTCTGCGCGCGACGTATCGCGACAACGGCGCGGTCCGCGTCGCCCTCGGCATCGGCGTCCTCGCGTACGCGGCTGCGGCCACGTTCGCGGGTGGCGCCTCGATCTTCGGCAGCGCCGTCGGCCTCGCGCCGCGCGTCGTCGCAGGCTCGATGGGGCTCGCCGCTGCACTCTCGCTCCTCGGCTTCATGGGTGAAGAGACCACCGCCGGCAGCACGGCTTGGTCGGTCTTGGCGCTGCTCGCTGGCGCGGCTGGGCTTCTTTGCCAGAACTTGCAGCTCTCCGGCCTCGTCGCCAACGCACCCTTCGCCGCCGTGCTCCCCATCGGCACCCTCGGCGGCGCGATGTTGGTCGGTGCGCAGCTTGGTCCGAGGTTTCGCCGCCTGGCCCGCGAACGCTCGACGATTCGCCCAGTCGAGCCGCCGGTCGTCAGCGAGCCTTGAACGCGCTACGAACCCCTCGTGGCTGGGGTAGCGCTCTTCGACATGGATCGGACGCTGGTGCGGAAGAACACCGCGCAGCTCTACGTCCGCTATCAGCGCCGCATCGGTGAGGCCTCGCGCGCCGACACGGTGCGGGTCGCGTGGTGGCTCTTGCAGTACACGTTCGGCGTGGTCGACGCCGAGGACATCGCCACGCGCGCCATTCGCACCATGCGCGGCAAATCCGAGACTGCGTTCGCCGCCCGTTGCGACGATTGGTTCCAGACCGACGTCGTACCCCACGTCAGCGACGAGGCCCGTCGCACCGTCGCCCGACATCGCGACAGCGGCGATCTCTGCGCCATCGTCACCGGTGCCTCACGCTACTCGGCCGAGCCCTTGGCGCGAGTGCTCGAAATTCCGCACGTCATCGCCACCGAGCTCGAGTGCGACGACGCCGGGCTCTTCACCGGTCGTCACGTCCCACCGCTCTGTTATGGCCACGGGAAAATCGAGCGCACGCAGAAGCTCGCCGAAGAGCGCGGCTTCGCCCTCGAAGAGGCCAGCTTCTACACGGACTCGATCAGCGATTTGCCGCTCCTCGAGGTGGTGAAGACTCCGGTGGTGGTGAACCCCGACCCGCGCCTGCGACGCGTGGCGAAGAAGCGCGGTTGGCGAATCGAGATCTGGTGACGTCGCCAGCGCCGCAAACGGCTTGTTTTCTGCGGTAGCGCAAGCGGCGAAGGGCACGCGCGCGCCCCTTTCGGGACCCAACTGCAACAGCACTCGACACCGCTTCACCAGCGAGGGTCACTGAAATGGGAGACGTCACCGCCGTCGACGGCGAGACCGATCTACGCATCGGGCTCGTCCGCGTCGACTTCAGGCGCCGCTATCGGAGCGCGCGCAGCCACGAGAAGCACGCCATGCTCGGCCCCGGATGGTCTTGTTCCTTCGAGCGCCATCTGCGCGAAGGCGAGCTGACGACGGTGTTGCGCGACGAAGAGGGTCGCGACCTCCACTTCGACAAGCTCCGCGTCGGCGAGCACGTTTGCAATCGCGCCGATCCCGGCGAGCGCGGCGAGCGCGGCGAGCACGCGACGTTGCATCGAGACGCGCCCCTCGAATGGCGCGTCCGTCACCACGCGACGGAGCTGACCTCGACGTATCGCGCCGCGCTCTCGGGTGGACGGGCACTCTTGCGAGAGGTCCACGACATCTCGGGAAATGGCGTTCATTTCGAATACGACGGGGGACGGCTGAACCGCGTCGTCGACACCACCGGTCGCGTAGTGCGCCTCGCGTGGTTCGGCGATCGGCTCGCGCGATGGGAGGTGGTCGCCGCCGAAACGAGCGGGCTCTCGGCGGACTACTGCTACTCGCCCGAAGGATGTCTCGTCAGCGCGACCGACGCCGCGGGTCGCGTGGACGAATTCGAATACGACGGGCTCGATCGGATGACGGCCGCCGCGCTGAAGAACGGGACCAAGCTCAGCTTCGTCTACGACGACTTCGGTCGTTGCATCCGTCGCGTCAGCCCGTGCACTTCGCCTTGAACACCGGCGAGGTGTCGTCGTCGGTCTTGCACTCGTGCCACACGTGGACGACGGGGGTCTCGTCGTCGACGATGCCGAAGACGCCGAGCGAACCGCTGCGGAACTCGCTCGGCGCGTCCCATTTGATCTCGAGGATCTCGAAGCCACCAGGTGCGATCGCGCCGGTCGTCGTCGCCTTGCCGATCTTCGTCTTCGTCGTCGGATCGCCGCTGTAGAAGCCGACGACGACGCCCGCCGGGAGCGTGGCCTGCCCGACGTTGCGGACCTTGGCGCGGACCGTCGCCGGCGTGGTGCACGAGGCGTCGACCTCGACGACGGCGTTCGGCGCGTCGAAGAGCCCCTTCGGCTGGACGTTCTGTCGGAAGTCGTTGAGACCCTTCGAAGTCCAGTTGGTGACTTCCTTCCGAGGGATGCTCGCGTCGTCGTTGACGTTGGTGACGTGGTACGTGTGCTGGTTCCAGATGCGGCGTGTGCGCACCCAGTTGCCGCCCTTCGAGCCGATGACGCGGAAGCCAGTCGGGCCAGTGCTGGCGCCGAGACCCGCGCCGCAGCCCCACCACATGTCATTCGCAACGACCACGATTTCGGCCTGATCGTCGCCGTCGACGTCGGCGATGACGGGGTACTCCCAGAGCGTGCCGCTCGGATTGCAGAGGGCGATCTCTTCGGTGCCGGTGGTGCCATCGTAGACGTGGAGGTTGCGCTCGTCGGCGTAGGCGACCTCTGCCTTGCCGTTGCCGTCGAAGTCGAAGACCGAGCTGCCGGTGACGCGCGAGCTGTGATCGGTCGTCGCCTTCGACCACTTCACCTTGCCGGTCGCGCCATCGAAGACGTTGTACGTGTAGCCACCGGCCATCGCGATGTCGGGTTTGCCATCACCATCGAAGTCCGCGATCGTCGGCGGTCCGCCGCCGGTCTCCGTCTCGCCGCCCATGTTGGTGTCGATCGGTCCCCAAATCGTGCGACCGGTGCGGGCGTCGAGGGCGCGGATGGTGTGTGACCCTTGCTCGAGCGAGCTCACCGAGACGATCTCGGGCGCGCCGCCGGTCTTGAGATCGAGATCGGCGATCGCCACGTAGCCGTCGGGGAGCGCCGGCGAGAAGGTGGCGCCATCCCAGAGCACCGAGAATTTCCCGGCCCCGTCGTTGGCGTAGACGATGTTGCCGCCGACGATGTCGAGATCGCCGTCCATGTCGACGTCGGCGAACGTCGAGTAGTCGGCGGTCGGATAGGCGTACGTCGAGGTGCGACCCGTGAAGCGCGCCTTGTGCGTCTTGGCGTCGATCACCGTGTAGCGAACGAGGAGCTCGGGCGTTCCGTCGGCGTCGACGTCGCCGAGCTGCGGTCCACCGTAGTTGCAGCCGACGGCCGCGTCGGTGGTCCAGAGCACCTTCCCCTTGGCGGAGAAGACCATCAGCTTGTTGGTGCCGGTCTGGCACGTCGCGACCTCGGGACCAGGGCTGGTGGCGTCGATTTCCCCGAGCGCGATCGAGGCACCCGGAACCGTGCGCGCCGCCGCGTCGGTCGCGTCCCACAACGTCTTTCCTTTGCCGGTGACCGCGCGAAGGATGCCATCGGTACCGTAGGCCGCGCCGGTGTACGTGTTGAAGACGATCGTCGGCGTGTCGCGCTCGTCGTACTTGCCGTCGCAGTTGTCGTCGGTGAGCGGACCTACGACGACCGCTGACATAATTTGGTTATATGTTGGCGCGACGACGGTGCCGCTCGGCCAGCCCCACTCGGTCACCGGATCGAATTTGCCGGTCGGCGGGTGGTATTCGCAGGCTGCGGTGCAGCCCGTCGAGGGGTCGACGCCGGGCGCGCACGTCGGGGGCCTCGGAACGCATCGACCGTAGGTGCCGGTGCTGCCCGCGTCGCCGCAGCCTGGACCGGCGTCGCCGCCGGTGCCGCCGAGCGATGGATCGCACGTCTCGCCGTCGGCGCAGTCGTCGACCGAGTGGCAGACTGCGCCGGGGGTGATGCACTTGAGCGCATAGCAAACCTGTCCGCCGCCGCAGCAGACGCCGCCACACGCCGACGCCGCCGGCTCACAGCAGCCTCCGGTCGTGTTGCAGATGCCGGACGTTCCGCATGTCGCGCCAGGGCTGCAGCCTCCGACGTCGAAGCCGGTGTTGGTGTCGGTCCCGCCGCCGCCGTCTCCCGGGTCGATGAACGTGTCCGCACCCGTCCCGCTGTCGAGAGGCTCGTCGCCGCCACCCCCGGAGGAGCCGCAGGCGAGCATGAACGTGGGAAGCGCGAGGGAAGCGAGGAAGAGAGAGGCGCGAGAGACCCGAGCCAAGGTGACCAAGCGACGCATGCTCACAGTGGAGCACCTCGCGTGCCGAGTCCAAAGACACGAGATTTTTCGGATGCCACGGCACGCCAGCCGTCATGCCCGAGTGACACTCGTCACGTGATCCAGATCACTCGTCGCCAGCCATCAACTGCTTCATCAGCTCTTCCACGTCCTTCGGATCGAGGTTCGGTAGCCCGTCGTCGCCTCCCAGCCCGAGGCCTCCCCCACCCTTGCCGTCGTCGTCGCCGAGGAGGTTTTGCAGAAGGCCGTGATCGCCGAGAAGAAGATCTTCGACGAGCTTCTTCATCGTCGGATCGATGTCTTTGGCGTCGATGCCGAGCATCGGGCCGACGAGCTCGAAGAGGTCGAGCTTGCCGAGGTCTTCGTCGCCGTGAGCTTCGTCGAGCCATCGCTTGGCGAGCGCGCGCACCTTCGTCGCCTTGGTGGGATCGCCAGGAACGGCAGCAGCGAACGTATCGATGAGCGCACGAGGTGGCGCGAGGCGAAGTCGGTACGTGTCGACGTAGGTGCGCATGGCCGAGAAGAACGCGGCGTCGCCGAGCTCTTTGCGCATCGCCGACCATAGATACGGCGCCTTGCCGTAGACGAGGCCGGCGTAGGTGACCATGTCGCCGAAATCGGAGGCGGGGCGATCGACGGGAGCGTCTTTCTTTCCCATCAAACGCAGCGCTTGGAAGTTCATCGCGACGTTGAGATCGCCGTCTTTTTTCGCGCGTTCGACGCCGTAGCGATCTTCGAGGTAGAGCATCGCGGTCCACTGCGCGAGGCTCTCGTCGAGGTACGGATGGAGGCGTGAGTCGCTGCCGACGAGGCCGTGCCAATACTGGTGCGCGACCTCGTGCGCGGTGACGAACTCGAGCATCGTGTTCATCATGCCGTCCATCATGCCGTCCGCGCCGCCGCCACCGGGCGCCTTCGGCAAGAGACCGCCGAGCATGCCGCCGAGTCCGCTGTCGGGGAGCGGGGGCCGATAGAACATGCTCGCGATGGTGACGAGGCCCGCGAACTCGACGCCGCCGGCGCCGCCGATGAGAGGGGCTTCGACGACGTCGAGATCGGCGTAAGGATAGGGCCCGAAGCGTTTTTCGTAGTCTTCGAGCGCCCACTTCGCGGTGTCGAGGACCTTGCTGCCGGCCTTCTTCTCTTTCGTGAGATAGAACGCGCGCACCTCGACGTCGCCGACGGTGGCGGACTCGATGGCGAAGTCGGCGCTGGCGACGAGCGCGAAATCGCGGACCAGCGCGGCGTCGACCTCGACCAACTTCTTGCCGGCGACGGCCTTGTCGGAGACGGTGACGCCGCTGGTGACGACGGTGGTTCCTGCCGGCACTTCGATGCGCGCGTGGACGTTGGCCATCTCGTCGGAGCCGAGGTCGCCGATGGCGCTCTCGTCGGTTTTCTCCCAGACGTCGTCGCGACGTCGCGCGAGGACGGCGTAGAAGTTCGCCATCGAGGAGATGCCGTCACCTTGCGCTAGAAGGCCATAATTTCCAGCCGATTCGCCGCCGCCGAGCATGGTGAGGGACTCGAGGGTCTGGGCGAAGACGTTGGTGCGCGAGTCGTCGATTTCATCGAGCGTGCCGCTCAGATCGAGCTGGATGCGGAGGTGACCGCCGGGAGCGACGGGCGAGACGGGGCGAACGACGATGGTGCTGAGGCCATCCATCGCTACGGTGCAGGTGCTGCCGGTGCACGTGCCTTTGCTCAGCGAGACGAGCGGCTTGCCCTTCTTCGCGGCGCCGCCCTCGCTGCTGTTGGCGTAGATGCGCAAGACGACTTCGCTGAGCGGCTTACTTTCGCGGTTGGTGAACCAGATCTCTTCGCCGAGGCGAAAGGTGCGCTTGTCGGTGTCGAGGCTGAGCGAGAGATCGTAAAGAGGGAGCTCGCTCAGCGAACCGACGCCGACGGCTTTTTCGATGCCGATGCGCGCCGCCGGACGCAGCGAAGCTTGCAACGGTTTGTCGTCGTACCAACCGGAGCCGGGCGAGCCAGGCGAACCCTTGGTCTGCGCCTGCGACTTCTTGCAGCCCGCCGCGCCACCGAGCGCGAGCGCGAGGAAAGCGAGCGGACCGAGCCGGGAGGCGAGATCCAGCGAGCGGCCAAAGTTGCGAAGCAAGCTTTGGCGTGACGAGGACAGCGTGCCGCTCAGCGCTCGATGTACCCGCATGCGACGGAGTGTAGCCACGCGCGCCGGTTCGGCCATGTGCGCCTCCCTATCTCTGGCAAATACGGTTTCGCCGCGCGGATCGACGAAGCGCGGCCGCGGCACATTCAGTCGACCGTGGCCAAGCGATCGATCGAGGCTCGGAAAACTTGCGCCCCCGTCGTTTGGCGGAAAGATCGTAGTCCTCTCGTGGCTCCGACCCGTCGCGAATTCCTCACCGCAGCGAGCGCGTTCGCCGCCACCTTCGGCGTACGGCGTTCGTTCGCCGACGAGCTCAGCCATCCGGTCGAGCCGCCCGAGGCGTTGACCTTCAAGATGATGGAGTTCGAGCACACGCCCATGTACGGCGGACAGTCGCTCGCCGTCGCCGCGGTGCCGAAAGGGCTTCGTCCCGACGAGCGTCTGCCGCTGGTGGTGCTGCTCCCGGGCGGTCACCACAACATGCAGGGCTTTCGCACCGGCGTCTGGGGTTGGTGGTCGGAGTACATGCTCGGCGACACCGACACCGCGATGCGTCGCGGCAACCTCGGTCCGAAGAATTGGGCCGATCTCGGACGTCCGGAGGAGATCGCCGAGGTCAATCGCCTCTTGGTGCAGAAGCCGTATCGCGGGCTCGTCTTCGTCACGCCTTGGGTGGTCGGTCGGCAGCTCGATCCGGCGCCGCACGGGACGATGGTCGCCGACTTCCTCCGCATCGTCGTCGCCCGCGCGCGCGCCGAATTGCCGGTGATTCCCGCGCGCGACGCGACGGGGCTCGGCGGCATGTCGAGCGGCGGCCTGTGGGCGATTTACTCCGGCTCGCTCTGCAGCGACCTCTTCGGCACGCTGGTGGCGACGCAGCCGTACACCGAAGATCTGGTGCCGCCGCTCCGCGCCATCGTCAACGCACGCAAGCAGCCGCAACGCCTGCGGATGATCTCGAGCGTCGACGATCACCAGAAGAAGACCACGCTCGCCCTCTCGAACGCGCTCCACGGGGACGGGATCGATCACGAGTATTACGAATACAAAGGAGCCCACAGCGCCGAGTTCGCCTTCGGGCCCGGTGGCATCGACGCGCTCCTCCAGTTCGATCGAAGGCTGCGCGGGGAAGAGCTCGATGGCTCGAGGCCGCTCCCTGATCGCGACGGGCTCGCCGGCGATCTCGCGCTCGGCGACGATCGCGCGCGCGCTCCATTCGAGCCGCCGGTCGAGACCAAGGCTCCGCAAGGGCTCCTCACCGGCGTCGCCATCGGAGCCGCCGCGGCCTCGGTCGTCGCCACCGTCGCCGTCGGCACGCGCCTGCGCTCGCGAGGGTCCGAGACGAAATCACCACGAATTCCTGGTCCGCACGCGATCGCGACGCCGGTCATCACGCCGGTGATTCCGCCCGTGATCACGCCGGTCACCACGCCCGTCACCTCCAACGGTGTCGACCTCGAGCTCGACATCGAGGTCGCGGGGGAAGAATGACGAGCACGCGACGTCGTTTCTTCCTCGAGAGCGCGAGCGCGATCGCCGCCTTCTCCGCGCTTCGAAATGCGCGCGCCTATGGCTACGACGGGGAGCTCGGTCATCCGGTGCCTCCGCCGCCGTCGCTCGACTTCAAGGTTCTCTCGTTCGAAACGACGCCCCTCAAAGGCAAACCCTCGACCGCCGTCGTCGGGATCCCCAAAGACATTCCCGCCGGCACCAAGCTGCCGCTCGTCGTGCTCCTCCCGGGCGGTCACAGCAATTGGCAACCGCACGACGCCGGTTGTTGGTGCTGGTGGAGCGAGTACGACCTCGGCGGCTGCGAGACGGCGCTCCGTCGCGGCACGCTCGACGCGAAAGACTTCCAAGACTGGGCTCGCCCCGAAGAGCTCGTGACCTTCAACGCCAACCTCGCGAAGAAGCCGTACCAAGGCGTGATCGTCGCCACCGCCTGGTGCCTCACGCGCGACTACGTGCTCGAGGCCAACGGCAAGATGAACTCCGAATGGCTCCACCAACTGGTCGAGCGCTGCCGCATCGAGCTCCCGGTGATTCCCACGCGCGAAGCCACGGGCCTCGGCGGCATGTCGTCGGGCGCGCTCTGGGCGCTCTATTGCGGCGCCCAATGCGAGGACATCTTCGGCGCCGTCGACGCCTGCCAACCGTACACGCGCGACCTCGTCCAAGTCCTTCGCCGCGCGGTGAATGCACGAAAGACCGACCAGAAACTCCGCATCATCGGCGCCACGGAAGACCGTTTGCGCATCCCGACGAACGAGCTGGTCTCCGCCCTCAGAACGGACGGCGTGCCCTTCGAGTATTACGAGTACCTCGGTCAACACAATCAACGTTTTGCCGCAGGTCCAGGCGGAATCGAGACGTTGTTCCACTTCGACAGAGCGCTGCGTGGGCAACGGGATGACGGCACTTCGATCGTGCCGGAAGTCGTTGATGCCGGCGCAGGCGCAGGCGCGGACGCGGGCGCGGGCGCGGGTGCAGGCGCGGATGCAGGCGCGGGCGGGGATGCAAGCGCGGGCGCAAGCGCGAGCGTTCCTCCTCCTCCTCCTCCCACTCCTCCCAAGAGAAACGTCTGGCTCGGCGTCGGTGCCATCGCCGCAGCAACCGTCGTCACCGCCACCGCCGTCGGCGTGCTCAAACGGCCCCGCTCGTAGCGCACAAAATGCGCCGGAAACAGCGCCCAAGCCCGCCCCGCGAAGCGCGAGACCCCGCCGGCCATCGATGATACGAGGGGCCTCATGGGCCTCCAAGATCTGGTTCGCTGGCTGCTCCCGAAGGAAGAACACTTCTACGACTTCCTCGAGCGTCAGGCAGTCGCGGCGCACGACGGGGCGATGGCGCTGGCCACGTTCAAGACCGAGGGTGCGTCGGCCGAAGCCGTGGCGAAACGCGTGCAAGAGGTCGAGCACGCGGGAGACGCCATCGTCCACGATCTCGAGGAGGCGCTGGCGAAGACGTTCGTCACGCCGATCGATCGCGAAGATTTGCAGAAGCTCTCCTCGGAGCTCGACGACATCCTCGATTTGACCAACGGTGCGGCGCGAGCGTCGGTGCTCTTCGGCGTGGCGCGTCCGACGCCGGCGATGAGCACGCTCATCGACAAGCTCGTCGAGTGCACGACGGTCCTGAAAGACGCGCTGCCGAACCTGCGCAAGCACGCCTACACCGAACTCGTGAACACCAGTCGCGAGCTGCGCAAGCTCGAGAAAGAAGCCGACACGGTCTACCGCGAGGCGGTCCGCGTCCTCTTCGCCGATGCGAGCGTCGACGCCAAGGTGCTCCTCCGCGAGAAGGAAGTGCTGGAAGATCTCGAGAAGGCGATCGACCACTGCGAATACGTGGCCAACACGCTCGCCAACCTCGCGGTCAAGCATGGTTAGCTTGCTCATCGTCGTCGTCGTGGCGGCCATCGTCTTCGACTTCATCAACGGCTTTCACGACGCCGCCAACGCGATCGCGACCGTCGTCTCCACCGGCGTCTTGCCCGTGCGCACCGCCGTGCTCATCGCCGGCTTGTTCAATTTCATCGGCGCCGTCACCGGCACCGCCGTCGCCAAGACGATCGCGTCTGGGTTCGCCGATCCGAACGTCGTCACCCAGAGCGTCGTCCTCGCCGCGCTCCTCGGGGCGATCATCTGGAACCTCATCACCTGGTGGTACGGCATTCCTTCGAGCTCGTCGCACGCGCTCGTCGGAGCGCTCGCCGGCGCGGTCGTGGCGCACGCCGGCTTCGGCGCGTTCAAGTGGAAGGCGCTCGCCGAGAAGGTGCTCCTCCCGCTGGTGATCTCGCCGCTCCTCGGCTTCGTCGTGGCGTTCTCGGTGATGATCGGCCTGACGTGGGCGGTGCGGCGCATGCGACCGCAGACGGTGCACACGGCGTCGCGCAAGATGCAGCTGGTGTCGGCGTGCATGATGGCGCTCGGACACGGGTCGAACGACGCGCAGAAGTCGATGGGCATCATCACCCTCGCGCTCGGCGCGTTCGTCGCCGCCGGTCACTCGGGGCTCCCCGGCTGGGTGCTCCCGCAGAAGGCCGATCAAGTGCCGCTTTGGGTCATCTTGGTGTGCGCCGCGGCGATCGCGCTCGGCACCACCGCCGGCGGGAAGAAGATCATCAAGACCATGGGGTCGAAGATCATCCGCATCTCGCCCTTGCAAGGCTTCGCCGCCGAGACCGCGGGCGCGCTCACCATCTTCGGCGCCAGCCACTTCGGCGTCCCCGTCTCGACCACCCACTGCATCAACGCCAGCATCATGGGCGTCGGCGCGAGCAAGCGCATCTCGGCGGTGCGCTGGGGCGTCGCCGGAAACATCCTCGTCGCCTGGGTGCTCACCATCCCGCTCAGTGGCGCCTTCGCCTACGTGACGATGCTCGGTTTGCAGGCGCTGCTCGGCGGACGCTGACGAGCGCGAAGACGAGCGCGAGCGCGACTCCACCGAGGAGGCCAGCCGAAGCCCGAGCGGGCGCGTACGCACAACTGCCGTCGCTCGTTGGCCGAACGTCGCTCGCGTCTCCCGCGTCGAGCACGTCGGCGGCGACCTCGGACGTGGCATCGGGAATGACAGGAGCGCTCGCACAGGCGAGGGCGCATCGGCAAGCCTCGGGCCCGGATGGCCAGATGCGCGCACAGGACGCGCCCATCGCGCACGCCGTTTTTTCGTCGCACGACGACGTGAAGGCGGAGGGCAAGAGCCCATCGAGGACGCAGGTGCCCCCCGCGATCGGGTTGCAGCGCATGGCCGCCGGGCAGTCGGCGTCGATGGCACACGTCTGGTTGCAGATGGCCGGTAGGGGCACGGCTCCGCTCGGCATGCCCGCGGGCGAGGACGCGGTCTCGGCGACGAACGGATCGACGAAGGCTCGTACCGCATCGACGCGGACGTCGAGGGCGTCGACCTTGCACGCGGTGTCCCCTGCGACGGTGACGCCGACGAGCTGCTCTGGGCCGCCGTCGGCGCCAGCGACGAAGACGGGCCCGCCGCTGTCGCCGGTGCAGGACATCGCCGGCCCTGGCACCGCACGAAAGGAGGCCGCGCCGATCGAGGCGATCGTCGTTGGGCCCTGACGTTTTGCGCCTGGCGTCGAGCCCGTCGTGCCGTCGATTCCGAAGCCGACGACGCGCGCGGAGACTCCGACTGCCGCAACGTCGAGCGAACCCATCGTCACCGGGGCGATGCCTGGATCGTCGCCGAGGCGGAGCAACGCGATGTCGAATTCGTGCGTCGCCTTGTCGTAGCTGGGATGCGTGCGGGTGGCGGTGACGGCGAAGAACCGGCCGCCCCCCTTCCCTGCGTCGGTGCCGACGTAAATCTCGAGCGCGCTGCCGCGTTCGAGGCAATGCGCGGCAGTGAGCACGACGCGTGGAGCGACGAGCGTCCCCGTGCAGAACGGCTCGGCCGTGAAGGTCGCGCAATCGGTTCGACGCGAGACGATGGCGACGACTGCCGGGTCGTCGGCGTCGAGCATGCCCCCGACGACGGGCGCGGACGTGCGTTCGAGCGGCGCGGTCTCGACGGGATCTCGCGAAGCGCAGCCGCTGCCGAGCGCTGCACACGCGGCAAGCGATGCCGCAGCGACCCTGGTCGTCAGGTCACTTCGGCGCCGTCGCATCGAGGGCTCCGGCGTCGATTTGGTACTGCGCGATGTCGGCCTTCATCTCCGACATCTGGGTCTGCAATCGCTTGAGGAGGATCTTTTTCTCGGCGGCCTCTTGCGTCTTTCCGGCCTTCTCGAGCTCGGCGATTTCTCCCTCGATGCGCGTCGCACGAACCTGCACCGCGGCGAGCGCCTTCTGCGTCTGCGAGGCCTCCCAGTCGGGCGTGATCGGCTTGGTGGGCGGCGAGGTGTAGACGCTTCCGCCCGGCACCGGGGGCGCGGTCGGGAGACTGTCGGCAGCGCTGGGAGGGGCGCTCGGGGCCGCGACGACGACGCTCGTGGAAGGGGCGAGCGGGGGGACGAGAGCCGTGGATGTCGGGCTTGGCGGCGGCGGCAGCGCGACGTCGGCGGGCGCCTGCGCGACGTCGGCCGCAGGCGGCGGCGGCGACGGTGTGGGGGAGGGCGGCGGACTTTCACGACCGAAGGCGACGAAGATGCCGACGACGACGAGCGAGCCGCCACCGAGGAGGAGCGCCGGACGCCATTTCGCCAGCCCATCGGCCATCAGGGCTGCAGCCTCCAGGCGCCAGAAACCGACTTCACGCGGACGAGCTGCTCGCGCGGACCGTTCATCACCAGGCTCACGGTGACGAGCGCGACGCGCGGTTCGCGGCCGTCGGGCGCCGACTTCACGACTCTGTCGAACGCCATCTTGTGCTCGATCCAGTCGTCGTGCGTCTGCTTGCAATCGACCGCCGACATCGCCGGCTCGACGAGCTTGGCGAGCGCCGGACAATCACCGGCAGCGACCGCGGCGTAATAGGCGACGACTGCGTCACTCGCTGCAGCGAGCTCGACGCCGCTCAGCGGGGTCACGCCACCGCCACTCGACGCGCTCGGCTTGACCGACTCGCCCGTCGCCGACGGGCTCGGAGCGTCGCGCCCGCACGCGCCGGTGCCCGACACGACCGACATGAACATCAGCGCTGCCGCCCGCGACCCTCGCGTCATCGTCGTCTCGAACGTAGCACCAACGACAACCGCCGCGGCCACACAGGGCTCCGCGGCGGTGAGTCAGCGTCGAGGTTTTTCAGCAGTTCGGCGCGCCGCCGAGCCAGGTCGCGAGAGCATCGTCGAGCGTGTACGAGAACTCGTCGTCGCAATACAGGCTGGCGACGGCGTGGCCGTTGCGCACGCAGCTGTCGTGGTTGACGCAATCTTGCGTGTAGGTGGTCGAGCTGCCGCAATCGATGCCGCAGCGGCCGTAGCAGTCACCGTATTCCCAGGGCCAGCTCGCGTGATCGTAGGCGGCCGTCGTGTAGGCGTTGCCGTTCCAATACTGTGTGTTCGCGCCGGCGCCGCCGTAGTTGCCGATGCTGGCATAGACCGAGCTGTTCGCCTGCCAGTTGTTGAAGCCGGGGCTCGAGCAGTTGTGGGTCGCCGTGACCCACGTGTACATCTTGCTGCAGAGCGAGGTCCAGCTGCGACCTTCTTCTGCGAGCACGCGCCGCGTCAGCTTGAGCGAGCTCGGCCAGTCGGCCCACGACAGGGCGACGTGCGTCACGAGGTCAGCCTCCTTGTTGCCGTCCTTCACCAGCTGCGCGAGCTCGGTGTGGAGCGCCTTCTCGAAGGCGACGAGGACGGGACGGTCGTCCTTGGTCAGCTGCGTGTCGCCGCCGCCCTCGCTGGCGAAACCGTCGAAGCTGACGGCGCCCTTGGTGAACGTCGCGTCGAGCGTCAGCCCGCGCGTCTTCAAGGTGGTCGAGTAGACCTGATCGGCGTCGCGGGTGACCTCGAACTGAAGCGTGTCGGCGGCGAACTTGAACGAGCCCGACAGCTTGCCGTCGGTGTTCGTCGTGATCGTCAGCGCGCTCTCGCCTTTTCCTTCCCCGGCTCCGGCAGTCGGAGTCGGCGAAGTGCTCTCGGCCGCACATGCCATCGTCCCCATCGAGACGACCATGAGAGCAGCGGCGACGAGAGTATGGGAACGCATTCGGGGGCCTCCAGTCAGGGTTCGCCTTCCCCTTCAGCAACCCGCTGGCCAACTCGATTTGCCGTGTTTTTTCCAACTTAGTTCGGCATGTGAACGTTCAAATTCCGAACCTTCGTTCAGAACCTGAACCTACTCGACGGTCTTCTGACGCCGGAGATCATCGCGATTGACTCGGCCGCCCAGCTTCGCCAACACTCACGCAGTGAACGGTCTTCGGGGGACGAGGCTTCGGTGGGTGTGCGCCATCGAGGCGATGATCTGCGCGACGATCGCGACGGCGCCACAGACCGCGTCGGCCGCTGGTGACGAGCTGGTCGGTTCGGGCGTCGCTCTCGGCGTCGGCGGCGGCGTGAGCGCGCTCGTCGGCGTCGTCGTCCTCGCGAAGGCGCGCCCACCGACCGAGTACTGCGACGTCGGTGGCGGCTGCTACTACGAGGTCCACACCGACAAGTCGCTGGGGTATGCGCTCGTCGGCGGCGGCGTCTCCCTCGCCGCGTTCGGGGTGCCGATGGCCCTCGTCCGCGGCGCCGAGAGCGGCACCCACGAAGACGTCGGCGCGATGCAGGCGGGCGCGTGGCTCACGGCGCTCGGCACCTCGTCGGTGGTGGCTGGCATCGGCGGCCTCGTCGGTCCTGAAAAAAGGCTGGAAGGAGAGGGCGCGCTTCTCGTCGTCGGAGGCGGCGTCCTTGCCGCGGTCGGCCTCCCGATGTGGATCGGCGGCGCTGCCAGCGTCGAGGGCGCGACCCGGCCACGCAGCGTCGTCACCCGATCGATCGGCATCGGCCTGACGATCGTCGGTTCGCTCACCGCGGCCGCTGGCGTCGTCATGATCGCCGCCTCCGCGGGCCACGGCGACTCGGACGGGCAGCAGATCGGCCGCGCCATCGGCTACTTGCTGCTCGGCAGCGGCGGCGTCGCAAACGCGGTCGGCATTCCCTTGTGGGTGGCCGGCGACGCCGATCGGCCGCGCCTGACGACGACGACGGCGAGCTCGCTCCCGCCGTCGCTGCCGCGCATCGCCATCGGTCCGCGCAGCTTCTCGCTCGCGTGGTCGTTCTGAGGCTCGTTTCGGGAGCCATCGAGCACGTTCACACGGTCATCGACTCGAAGACCTGGTTCATGAACGACGGCTCGGGCATCTGGCGCACGGCCAATGGCGCACCTGATTTACGACCCTAATCATCATCTGCCGGATTCGACGAACTCGATCAGCGGAATCTAGCGCGTCGTCGAGCGGTGAGGCTTGGACCGAGTCTCACTCTTTCGTGCAGTAATACGTCTCGGTGATGTCGTAGAGAAAGAGCTTCAGCGTCGGCCCGCTGTAGTCGTCGACGCGGATATTCTTGTAGGTGCCGTCAGTGGTGATGTTTCGGCCGTCGACTGTGAAGGTGTAGTCGTTGTCGACTGTGCCGAGGGGGCTCTCGACGTGTTGGTGGAGCTTCCCGCCGGTGGCAAAGATCCAATGAATTCCCTTCGCCTCTTTGACCTCGCCGCCAGGCTTTTGCGTACCAGTGACGTGGCAGCTTCCCTGCAGCGCAGCGAGCATCTTCGGCGCTTCCGCGGGACTGAGAGGCGCGGGGGTCACCGGAGTCACCGTGGCGCAGCCGACGCCCGCAGCTACGGCGATGAAGAGAGCGGCTTTGACGAACATCGGAGACGACTATCATCGACTGGATAAGCACTCAAGACCCGCGCCTCATCCAATCCATGCTCCACTATCGACTCGGTGGTCGCCACGTGCCGATGAAGAAGTGTCCAGCGGGAGGGTCGAGATGATCATCGACGGACGAGCACGCTCGTGCCATCGGAGTACGACGTCGTGTCGATCGGGTTCTTGACGCCGTCGAAGACGTTGTTGTCGTCGAGGATGCTCGCGCCCACGCCGAGGCCAATGCAGTGGCATCGGAGCCGTCCGAGATGTCGAGGTGATCGAACCACAAGTGGTGGGAGCTCGATTGGACGGTGATCGCGGCGGCGCCTCCGGAGCAGTCCGACGGGCCGTCGGCGCAGTCGTTCCCGACGACGGTGAGGTTTCGCACGATCACGTTCGCCGAGCCGATCAGCTGGATGTGACCGTGAATCTTGGCGCCGCACGTCCCCACGAGCGTCTTGTTCGAGCCGATTGTGACGTCGCCGGTGATGGTGCCGCTGATCTGGAGGATGCGTGCGTCGGTGCCGCCAGCGTTCGTCGTCAGGTCGGCGAGCGTCGAGACCTTGACCGTGGTGCCAACAGCGCCTCCGGTCGTGGTCGCGACGGTGGCTCCGCCGATGGTGAGAAGGAGTCGTTTGCGCAGCGCGGCCTGGCTCAAGTCTTTCGCCATCGCCGAACGACTCGCTTCCAGCCGCACGTCACGGGTTGCCAGTCACCGCTCCTGTCACGTGCAGCCTAGCGTCCACTCAGGTGCAGCCGCGCGTCACTGGTTTCCAGTCACCGCTCCTGTCGGGTGCAACCTGCGGTCACTGGTTTTCAGTCACCCCCCCTGTACGGCGCCATCCCGTGACCCCATCCCCTAACGCCGCGCGTCACCACCTCGCGCGCCGCGGCGTAGCCATTCCTCCGCCGTGACGCTAAGAAGTCGCGCCCCCGAAGGTTTCGGCCCTTCGCCCACCTCGGATGGTCACTCGGTCACGGAGGAATTTCCCATGCTCGTCGGCGTCCCCAAAGAAATCAAAACTCGTGAGTATCGCGTCGGCATGACCCCCGCTGGCGTGCGTCAGCTCGTCGGGCGCGGCCACAAGGTCATCATCGAGAAGAGCGCCGGCGAGGGGAGCGGAATCGCCGACGAGGCCTACGTGAAGGCCGGCGGAACGATCGTGAACGGCGCCGCCGACGCGTGGGGCGCCGAGATGGTCGTGAAGGTGAAGGAGCCGCTCAAGGCCGAGTACGGCTTCTTCCGCAAGGACCTCCTCCTCTACACGTACCTCCACCTCGCCGCCGAGCCGGAGCTCACCAAAGAGCTCGCCGCCAAGGGCGTCGCCGGCGTGGCGTACGAAACGATTCAGCTCGACGACGGCTCGCTCCCGCTGCTTCGTCCGATGAGCGAAGTCGCCGGTCGCATGGCCGTGCAGGTCGGCGCCTCGTGCCTCGAGAAAGAGCACGGCGGCAAGGGCGTCCTCCTCGGCGGCGTGCCCGGCACTCGTCGTGGTCGCGTCGTCATCCTCGGCGGCGGCGTGGTCGGCAAGAACGCCGCCCGCATCGCCATCGGCATGGGCGCGCACGTCACCGTGCTCGACGTGAAAGGCGAGCAGATGGACTACCTCGAGGACGTCTTCGGCGCCTCGATCGAGACCCTCTACTCGAACCCCGCCAACATCGAAGAGTGCGTGCTCCGCGCAGACCTCGTCATCGGCGGCGTCCTCGTCACCGGCGCGGTCGCTCCCAAGCTGGTCTCGCGCGATCTCATTTCGCGCATGGAAAAAGGCTCCGTCGTCGTCGACGTCGCGGTCGACCAAGGCGGCTGCATCGAGACTTGCCGTCCGACGTCGCACGATCATCCGACGTACGAGGTCGACGGCGTCGTCCACTACTGCGTGCCGAACATGCCGGGCGCGGTCGCGCAGACGAGCACCTTCGCGCTCACCAACACCACCATCGCGTACGCGATCCAGCTCGCCGACAAGGGGGCCAAGGCCGCCGCGCACGGGAGCAAGGCGCTCGCTCTCGGGTTCAACACCTTCGCGGGCCAGGTCGTCTACCAGCCGGTCGCGCAGGCGCACAAGATGGAGTACGTCGAGCTCTCGAAACTCATCTAAGGCATGTGAGACTTTTCGTCTCCTCATCGAAGCGGCGCTCTCGCGAGGGGGCGCCGTTTTTTCGTTCGCGGCCGGCTATGCTCGGCGCGTGACGGAGACCCGGGCCTTCACCTGTTCGCGTTGTAGCTTCGTGGTGCACCTGCCGCCGTCGGTCTTCAGCCATGCGGCCGTGACGATCACCTGCGGGCGCTGCAATTTCGAGCAGCAGATGTCAGGCGGCGAGGTGCCGCTCCACGAGCTGCTCCAGCCGTTCGTCGCGCGTCTCGGCGGCGTGGTGCGTGGCGGCTGTCTGGTCGTACCGACGCGGCCCTTCGACGTGCAGCTCTCGATCGACACGAGCAGCGGGACGCCGATGGGCCTCTCGCTCCACGCGCGCACCGCGCCGCTGCCGGAGATCATCTTCACCGTCGAGTCGAGCCTCGATCGCGGTACGCGTGCGATCGGTCTCACGCGCGAGGTGCAGCTCGGCGATCCGAGCTTCGATCCCCATGTGTGGGTCGACGCCGATCTCTCCGACGAGGTCGTTCGTGGCGTCCTCCGGTTGCCCGAAACGCGGCGCGCGATCGTCGCCGTCCTCCACGCCGGACACGTGCAGCCCAACGTCATCCCCGGCATCGACGTGAGGCTCGCGAACGGCGGCGTGTTCACGACGGTCGGGCTCTCGGCGCTCGACGACGAGGCAGACCTGCGGCGAATCATCGAAGCCGTCGCGACCCTCGCGCGGACGATCACACCCGTGACCACGCCGCACGTCGCGAAGAAGGGCCCACGTGCGCGAGTGACCTTCCTCTTCGTGCTCGGCGTCATCGTCTGGTGCGCAGCGCTGCCGGCGTGCATGGCCGCCGAAATGCACGCGCCGCTCTTCGGCCTCACGGGGCCGTACATTTGGGGCGCGCTCGCCGGGGTCGGCGTTTGGGTCGTGATGCTGCCCATCTTCGGCCTCGTCGTGCGCGGGCGCTCCTCGTCCCTGAGCACGATGATCGCGGCGAGCTCGCTCTGGCTCTTCTCGATCGCATGGCTCGGAGCGGTGACGGCCCCTTGGTTCAACTGGCTGCTCGACGACGCCCCCACCGAGCCGCGCGTCGCGACCGTCATTTCCTTCCAGGAGTTGCAGAACGACGACGACGACTCGGTCCGGTACGTCGTGCGCCTGCGGTCATGGACCGACGACGGCGCCGAGCTGGAGGTCGTGCGCGACGATGGCGGCTCATTGAAGCCGGGGCAAAAGCTGACGGTGCAGGTGCACCAGGGGTACTTCGGCTGGCCGTGGATGGCCCCTTCTCCGAAGGTCGAGAAGTAGCCACTCTCACCCGTCGTCGACTTCGACGCGTGCGAGTTCGATTTCGAACACTCGGCACTCGGGCGGCGACGCGATGTCACCCGGAGTGCGTCGCGCGATTACATGTTGCAACCGCCCTGGCCCTTGCACGCGTTCTGGCCTTTGCAGGCGTTGTTGCCGGTCTTGCAACCGCCCTTTCCTTTGCAGTCGTTCTGCCCTTTGCAGGCGTGCTTGTCGGCCGCCTTGTTCGTCGGCACCGGAGGCGGCGGAGGTGACGGAGGCGCAACGACGACCGTCGGCTTGGGCTTGGGTTTCGCCCCCGTCGGTTTCGTCGTCGGAGCAGGCGGTGGAGGCGGCGGTGGAGGCGTTACGACGACCGCAGTGCTCGTCGGCGTCGGCGGTTCGGCGGAGCTCGTCGGCACTACGAGAGAATCCGACGGCGGCGCGATCGCACTCGGGCTCGCGGTCGTCGCCAAAGGCGGTGCGTGCGTCGACTCCGGAGTCGGCGCAGTGGAGGGACCGGCGTTCTGCGACGCGCATCCCGCGAAGATGCCGACGACCGCGGCGCTGAGGAGCTTCATGGACATCGAGCCTCGATTAGCGCTTTTTCGGGCGCGGGGAGAGCGTACTTGGGCAGTTTGGACGCTTCTTCGATTCGCGCTTTGGCAGCGTTGCAGGTGCCTTTTCCGGCGGCGACGAGCGCCGAGGCGATCTTCGCGGTGACGGCCGTCCAAGCTCCGCGCTTCGGCGCGGCGACGGCTTCGGCTTTGGCGACTTCCTTCTTCGCCACGAGCGCGCCGACGATCGCGAGGCGTACGTCGACGGCGGCGAGATCGGCGTCGGCGAGCGAGGGACCGTAGTACGCGAGCGCGCTCGGATCCTTCTCGCGCAAGAGCGCGATGGCGTCGGAGGCGGCTTGGGCGTCGGGCAGACACCGTTCGGCCGCCGCGGGCGCGACGCAGCTCTCGACCAGGCCGCGCGCGAGGATCAGCGCCGCGTCTCGGCTCGCCGGCGACGTCGAGAGACGCTCGAAGAGAACGACCAGCACCGGGGCGACGGCGCGCGGATCGTCTTTGCCCTCACGCGTCTTGCGCAGCGAATCGAGCACCTTTTCTGCCTGGGCCGCTTGCACGTCGGGCGGCGAGCGGAGGAGTCGTTCGATGCGCAAGGCAGGCACCGCGGGCGCTTCGCCGAGCGCTTTGTCGAGCGTCGAGAGCGCGTCGACCGAGCTCGAGACACCCGCGAGCGCGATGCGTGCGGCGAGATCGTGCGGGTGCGCGTCGACGTACGCGTAGAGAAGGCTGCGACCTCGGAGCGAGTCGACGCCCGCGACGGCCGTGAGATCGCCGAGCGTCGGCGAAACGATCGGCGGCAGGAGGCTCGGCGTCGCCGCCGACTTGTCCGAGCAAGCACCGGCCCAGGCGCCGTCGTCTTCGAGTCGTGGATAGATGCCAAAGGCCGCTGCGCGCGCGCCATCGGCGTAGGTCATCGCGTCGCCGCATCGTCCTTCGACGCGCGCGAGGACCGCGAGGGCGACTCGTGAGCTCGCGAGCTTGACGCCGCTCGCTTGCTTCTGCGCGGAGGCGAGCGCGATCAACGAGGCTGGCTTCCCGGCGCGCGCATCGGCGATGGCGCGCTCGAGGCTAGAAGCACGCGCGGTCGATTCACCCTTGATTTTCCCATCCAAGAGCTTGCTCGCGGCGGCCGCACCCACCCCGTCGCCGTGCGTGCGCGCGGTGGCGATGGCGTCGACGATCTTGGGTCCGACCCAGGCGCCGCCGTAGCCCGTCGAGAGAGGCACCGCCGCTTCGATGGTCGCGACCAACTCGGCCCGCGGCGAGACGAGCGCGCCCTTTCCGCCGGCGCGAATGCTCTCCATCAGCGCGTCGAGCCGGGCATCGAGCGCGTCGGAGGTGCTCCCAGAGCTGGCGCGTTCGGTGACGATGCGGGAAAAGAGCTGCGCCGCGCGTTCGTGATCACCGAAGCGGGCGCAGGTGCCTGCCGCGAGCCGCAGCACGTCGACGTCCTTGCCGGCGAGCTCACCGAGGGCGCGGGCTCCTTCGAGCGCGTCGTTCTGCGCCTCGGCGCGCGCAGCCACGGTGACGAAGATGGTCGCGCTCGGGACGCCGCGATCGTGCTCGAAGACGTAGCGCGCGTGCGCGAGCAGCTCCTTCGCCGGCGCGCACCGACTCTCGGCGAGGGCGAGGTGACCTTCGATGGACGAGGCATCGAGCGTGGTCGCGTCGACGAGCAGCCGACATCTCTCGCGCGGATCACTCGCTTGCGCGGCGGCGACGAACGAGGCGTGCGCCGCGTCGGTGAGCGTCGTCGCGGCAGGAGGTGCGACGGCGACGGGAGCGACGGTCGCCGTTCCTTCGGTCGAGGGCGGAGGAGGCGGCATCAACGTCGCGCTCGGTCCGCACGCGGTGGACGCGGCAGACGCGGCAGACGCGAGCGCGCCGAGGACCATGAAGATCTTGAAACGGATGAGGCTCTTGCGGCCGGGCCTTTGCGCGCACATGGAGTAGACACGATGCCCTTCGCCGACGTGCTTGGACAGCCCCATGCGCTCGGCGCACTCCAGCGGGGGCTCTCGGCGGGTCGCCTACATCACGCGCTCTTGTTCTACGGCCCCGATGGCGTGGGAAAAGAGCTGGCGGCGTTCGCGCTCGCGTGCGCCATCGTCTGCCTTCGCAAGCCGGGCGAGGGTTGCCGGGAGTGCGAGGGTTGTCGTAAGGCGCTCGGCCGGGGCGCCGAAGGGATCCCCCTCCACCCCGACGTCGTCGTCGTCGAGAAGGGTCTCTACTCGAAAGATCAGCTCGGCCGCTCGACCGACGAGAAGACCGACATCTCGGTCGATCAGATCCGTCGCGTCGTCCTCGAGCGCGTCGCCATCCCTCCGAACGAGGCTCCGCAGCGCATCATCATCGTCCGTCGCGCCGAAGAGATGAGCACCGGCGCCGCCAACGCGCTGCTGAAGACGCTGGAAGAGCCGCCGGCACACACGCGCTTCGTTTTGATGACGGCGCGCCTCGGCGAGCTCTTGCCGACGATTCGTTCGCGCACGCTCCCCGTTCGTTTCGCGCCGCTCTCCGATGGCCTGGTCGAGCGCATCCTCGTCGGTCGGGGCATCGAAGCGAAGGTCGCCGCGCACGCCGCGCAGCTGGCGGGAGGAAGCGTCGAGACGGCCCTCACGCTGGCCGATCCTGCCGCTGCGGAAGAGCGCACGCGCGCCGTCGAGAAGCTACGCCGCGCCGCCGGTGCGCCGCTCGCCGAGCTCCTCGAAGCCACATCCGAATACGGCAACACCGGCGAAGATCGCGTGCAGCTCCGAGGCACGCTCGAGGCGCTCACCGTCACCGAGGCGACGGAGCTGCGACGATTGGTTCTCTCCGGCGCTCCACTGCGCGAGGTCGATGCTTCGCTTCATCGCCACGCCGCAGCGCTCGACGTCTCGGCGATGCTCGAGCGCAACGCCAACGTCCCCCTCGCCCTCGAAGGCACCTGGCTCGCGCTCTCGCGAAAAATCTAGTGTGGCGACCTCGCGTAGCGAGGCGAAATGGAGCTAGCTCGCGTCGTCGATCAGCCGTTCGATCGCCGCCTTGCGCTCGTCGTCGAGATTGACGAACTCGACGCCCACGCCATGCGTGCTGCCGACCTTCGCGTTGACGAACTTCACCTTGGCCTCGAGCACCACCGCCTCGCCCTTGGGCGGACAGAGGCGCACCTCGATCACTTCGCCGACGGTCGGCGCCTTGCCGAGCTGGAGCTGCATGCCACCATGCGAGATGTTCTCGATCCACGTCTCGTAGAAAACGGCCCAGCTCTCGAACTTGACCTCGGCGGGGGTCGCCAAATGTATCCGCCGGCTCTTCCGCTGGTCTCGATCCATCGAGTCAAAACGTAGCACGCGTGCTCGGCACGTCCCATTTCTCGGCCGTTTCCGGGAATAGGGCGGCGCAACCGCGACGGTTCGGCGACCGGCTAGGGGTCGGCGAGCGGCGAGTGACGGTCGAACACGTAGGGGCCTTTCACCGCGCCCCAGACCTGCTTGTCGGTCGCGTCGTAGCCGCGATCCCACGAGCGGAGGCCTGACTCGTCGAGGGTCGCCTGCGAGCTCGCGTAGGTCGCGCCCTCCAGGGTGCTCGGGCAATCCTTGCCCGTCGTGCCGCCCTCGAATCGATCGCCCTTCCACTGCAGGTCGACATTGCAGCCGGCGCGCTCGAAGACGTCGGCCGGCGTGATCGTGTGCTTCGTCGGGTCGGCGCAGAGGCCGACGACGTAGCTCGGGTTCTTGAATTCGAAGATGCGGGAGACCGCGTGCGTCTCGGCCGGCGTCTTCGATTCGACCACGTAGAGCCGTTGTCGGTAGGGCGCCGCGATCGTCGAAGAGAGCGCCTGTTCGACGTAGAGGACGCGCGTGCCGAGGCCCGGAACGCTGACCGGGCAAATCGCGAGGTGAATCGAGAAATACGTGGGATCGGACTTCGACTGCGCGAGGGAGTCGAAGTCACCGATCAAGAGGCGATGAAGACGGGCAGCGGCGTCGGGTGGCGTCGCGTCGGCGGCGCTGGGAACGCTGCCGTCGTCGAGCGCCGTATCGACCGCCGCATCGAGCGCCGCATCGAGGTTCACGCCAGTGTCACTCGCCGAGGCAGGTGACGACGAAGACGACGACGAGCACGCGGTCAGAACGAGCGAACCGAGCAGTGAAAAACGCAGATGGATGTTCACGAAACGACTCCTTTTCACTTGTGGCGCACGAAGCGAAGGCGCGTGCCTTCGCCGACTTTTCCGGCTTCGTTGCGGAGGGCCTGGTAGCCGACGTCGCCGTTGCCGTTCTCGAGGCCGACCGCGATCGAGCCGCCGGTGATGCCGTCGGCGGTGCTCGTGAGGTTGCCGTAGACGTAGTCGACGTCGCCGTTCTCGTGGAGCACCGTCTCGACGTCGAGCGCGTCGGCAGCGGCGCCGCACTTGTGCACCGACTTCATGAGCACGGTGACGGTGCGACTCGGCGCCGCGCCCTCGACGAGCGCCCAGTACTGCGGCGTGGTGCCTGCGGAGCACCAGTTGCCCGTCGTCAGCCACGCCGGCGCGATGACCCCGCTCGGCGCGTTTGCACTGGGAAATGCCGCGTCGTTCGTCTTGTAGAGGCCGACGCTACCCACCGTCGTGATCGCGCCGACGCGGGCGATGGCGAGCGAGCGCCAGCCTTCGCGAAAGGCATCGATGGCGAAGGGCAGGTCGAGGATCGCCGCGCTGCCGCCGCCGCTGAAAATCACCGGCGTGACCCCTGCGAGCGTGCTGATGTCGCGCACCGGGGCGGTGTCCTTCGACTGCGCGTACATCTCCTCGACGGTGATCGTCGCGCTCGCATCGGCGATGGTCGACGCCTTCACCACCAGGTTCACGACAGAGGCGGTCTTGGGCAGGACGAAGATCGCTCGCCCTTCCGCGGGCAAGGCATCACTCTTGGTGAACGTGTAGGTGATGCCGCCCGTCGGTAGGCTCGCTCGGCGCACCGAGAGCGGAAGAACTTCGGTGGCCGCCGAATTGGCGAGGCCGATCGTCGCGCCCTGCCCTCGCACGAGCGCGAGGTCGGCGTTGGGCGTCGTGCCACCGCCGCTGGTGGTGTGCGTCTGGTAGCGGTACTCGACGCGCCCGTCTTTGTAGAGGGCGCCTTGGAGCGTCACGTGACCGCCGGTGACGGTGCCGCCGGCCTCGCTGGCAGTCGTGAAATCGAGCCATTCGGCGACAAAACGCCCATCTGCAGTGCCAGCGCCGAAGGTCGCGGTGCGAATTTTCGAAGTGCCGGTGTTGACCGTCAGCTTGGTGTCGAGGAAGGGCGCCAGCGTTCCGTCGGTCCAGTCCGGCGAGATGCCGATCGCGGGGATCGGCATCGACGGATTGCTGAGGATGGTGCTCCCGGCGTAGCGCGACATGACGCCGTACTTCGAGAGGTAGACCTTCGACTTCCAATCGTCGCCGAGCACCGTCGCGGTGAACCCGAAGGGCAACGAGGGGCTGAGCACGCTGCTGGTGGGCGTGGTCTCGACGAGCCCGGTGCCGGCCGCGAGATCGTCCCACGTCGGTGTGCCGTCGTGGATGACGGCGATCGTCGAACCGGCGCCGGTGATCGACGCGCTCGTCGCGCCCGTCGCCTTCCATTGGAGGAGCACGCGATCGCGTAAGGCGGCCACCAGGGTCGTCGAGGGAACGGACGGCGCGTCGGCGAGCTGCACGGTAAATGCAGGCTTTGGCGCAGTGTCGGCGACGCTCGTATCGGTCGTATCGGTCGTATCGCTCACGTCGGCGGCAACGTCGGCGCTCGCATCGACGCCCGCGTCACCCGCGACGGCCGACCCGCACCACGCCGCGCTTCCGCACTTTCCACCCGCGCCGATCGGATCGGTCGGAAAGCACGTGCGCGCGTGCGCCGTCTTGCACTCGTAGTCCCAATGACATTTGGCGCCGTCGTCACGGAGAGCGACGCACTTGTTGGTGTAGCCGTCGGTGTCCGGTCCCTCGTCGCAGAAGGAGCCCGCGGGGCACTCGAGGATGGGGCCCGAGTCGGCCGCGCAGGTGTCGCCGAGCGCCACCTTCTTCGCCAGCGCCGAGCACTTGCCGGGCTTGGTGGCGGTGCCACCGTCGCAGTTCGAACCCTTGCGCGTGTCGCAGAACTGCCAGCTCGGCGTGATGCCGCAGTCTTCACCCGGCTTCTTCCAGGCCACGCATTTGCGGTCCTTCACCGCGCTCGGCGGACCGTCGCAGTAGCCGACGCCGGGATCGCACTCGCCGTTGAACGTCGTGTCTCCGATGTCCGCGCAGCTCGAACCGACCGGGGCGATCTTGGTGAAAATCTTCGTGTCACGAACGTCGAAGCAGCTGCCGTCGTAGAGCGCCCCCTCGAGCGAGCTGCCGCAAGTGGCCGACGAGATGGCGGAGACGCAGGCCGTGCCCTTGGCGGCGTCGAACGTCATGCGCCCGCGGCCGATCGAGGGAATCCACTTGGCGTGGAGCAGACCGAGCTGCTCCTTCAGCACCTTGGCACAATCGGCCGCCGCAGGCCCTGCGCCGGGAGGATACGTGTACGGCTTGCCGGTGAATTGCGTGAAGTAGCTGTCGTAGTCGGCCTTCGAGCAGCAGCCGGTGAGCCTCTCGCAGATGGCCGACGCGAGGTTGCCATCGAGCTCCTCGACAGCCGCTTTGACGTCGAACGGAGCCGTGTCGATCGCTCCGTCGGTCGCGGCGTCGCGCGCGTCGACAGGTCCGACGTCGGCGTCGATACGCGAAGAGTCGGGGAGCGATCCGGCGTCGTTCGCATCAGTTGCGTCGAGCGAAGCGTCGCTGCCGGGGACGTCGCCGGAGTCGTCGCCACCGGCGCAGCCGAAGCCGCCGACGGTCGCGAGCGAGCTACACGCGAGGAGGGGAAGGAGCGGAAGGAGCAGACCGAGGGAGCTCTGAACGACGGACTTCATGGCGCCGCGCTTCAGCAGGGAGCATGCCCGACGCGAAAGAGACGCTTTTCCTTCGTTTGCGTGACGTTCGTCGTCAGCTACAACGTCTCATTCCGAGACATGTCTCATATTGAACGAACTCGCCGTCGATCATCTGCGGCTGCCCTCTCTGACGTGGAGCAAGCGGTGGCCCGTGGAGACTGGGCGGCCGCCGAGGCAGCGCTCGTGGAACACGACGAGCTCGACCGCGCTGGCGACGTCGCGGTCCTCGCGCACTGGCGCGCCGTCGAGCACGGGCGGGGCACCCGTCGACGTTTCCTCGAGCGTGTGCAGGCGTTTCGCGCCCGGCACCCGCGCAAGAGCGACGATCCGACGGTCCTCGTCGAGCTCGGCCAGGCCCACAAAGATCGAAGCGAGTCGGACGAGGCGCGCGCTGCCTACCTCGCCGCCCGTGACGCGCTCGTCGCCGCCGGCAGCGACGATCTCCGCACGCTCTCGCTCGCCGAGGCAGGCATCGGCCTCAGCTATCTCAGCCCACTCGACGCAACGCGCGCGCGACGTGCTTTCGAGACTTCGCGCACCGTCGCCGAACGCGGCGGCCTCCTCGATCGCATCGCCGCCGCCGACATGTACCTCGCGGTCGTCGAGCTCGAGGTCGGCGACGTCGATCGCGCCGCCCGTGCGTATCGAAAGGCCCTCGCTGGGTACGAGCGCGCCGGCGACGAGGCGGGGGTACGGCTCACTTGCTACAACCTCGGAAACACCCTCAGTGATCTCGGCCGCGATCGGGCGGCGCGGCGGTACCTCGTGCGCTCCCGCGAGCTCTCGCGCAAACGCAACGAGCCTTGGTTTGCTGCGTGGGCGACCCTGATCCTGGGCGAGCTCGAGCGCAAGGCTGGTCGCGCCGAGGCCGCCGAAGCGCACTACACCGAGGTGGAAGAGATCTTCACCAAGGTGGGCGGCCCGACTCCGACCGAACATGCATGGGTGAGCCTGCGACGCGCAGAGCTGGCGCTCGATCGGGGCGATCACCGTCGTGCCCTCTCGCTCGCGCGCGTGATGGGCGATCCACGCGTCGAACCGACGCCGCGCCTCTACGGAAGGCTCATCTCGGCGATCGCGCGGGCCGGGCTCGGCGGTGGTCGTTCGGTCATCCGCCTCTTCGAAGGCGTCGCCGTCGACGCCGAGGCAGCAGCGCTCAACGAAATCTCCTTTCGCGCCCGGGCCATCGCCGCACGTCTGCGCATCGAGCAAGTCGTCGCTCGAAGGCTCGAGGGTAGAGCGCCGGTGGTGAGCGATCCCGAGGTGCTCGCCGCGCGCAACGACGGGCGACGCGCGCTCTCCACGCTCGAAGGAATCATCGGCTCGATGCGACCGGTCGGGCGCGGCGCCTATCTCCGCGACCTCGCGCGTCGCGACGATGCCACGTCGCTCTTCACGCTCGAGGCGATCGGATCGCTCACCGACAAGGGTCTCCTCTCGACCTCGCTCGATGCCCGATCGGCGCTGCTTCGGCTGCTCTCGTCGATCGCCGAGCTCGCGCGCGCCGAAGCGCCGATCGACGTCCTCCGACGTGCGGTCGACGCCGTGCTCGAGCTCGCCGGCGGGCGAGCCGCGTACGCATGGATCGATCTCGACGAAGATCTCGAACGAGGCGAGCTCAGCACCGGACGTGACGCCGATCGACGTGAATTACCCGTCAAACAGCGCCCACGACGAGAACGACCGGCTCGCGGTGGCGCGCTCGTCGCAGTGCGGCCGTTGCGACATGGCGATCGAACGGTGGGCCTCCTGCTCCTCGAAGAGCCCATCGATCCGCACGGATTCAGCGACGAGGCGCTCGAGCTCGCCAGCGCCTTGGCGACCGTCGCGGTGGTGTTGGTGCTCGCTGCACGTACGCGCGCACGGCTCGTCGAATCGACGGTGGCGCGCGACGAGCAAGCGCGAGAGCTCGCGCTCGAGCTCGCCCGCACCGAGGTCGCGCTCGGAGATGCGCGCACACGGCTCGAAGGGCGGACGCATCGACACGATGACGATGGGCCCTCGCGTGGCGGCATCCTCGGTCGCAGTCCGCCGATGCTCGAGCTCTTCGCCCGGCTCGATCGCCTGCGCGGCTCGGAGCTCCCCGTGATCGTCAGCGGCGAGAGCGGCACGGGAAAAGAGCTGGTGGCGCGGCTCCTCCACGACGAGAGCCCGCGTCATGGAGGTCCCTTCGTGGGGGTCAACTGTGGCGCGCTCGCCGAGTCGCTCCTCGAGAGCGAGCTCTTCGGTCACGTGCGTGGCGCCTTCACCGGCGCAGCCCGCGACGCCCCCGGTCTCTTCGTCGTCGCCGACGGCGGCACGCTCCTCCTCGACGAGGTCGGCGAGATGTCGCTGGCGATGCAGGCCAAGCTCTTGCGCGTCCTCCAAGAGCGCGAGGTGAGGCCGGTCGGCGGCGGCCTTGCGCGAAGAGTCGACGTCCGCGTCGTCGCCGCCACCCACCGCGATCTCGAGGAAATGGTTCAAAAAAAGCAGTTTCGTCAAGACCTCTTCTATCGGCTCCAGGTCCTCACGCTGCACGTGCCACCGCTGCGCGTGCGTGGAGACGACATCGTCCGCATCGCGCGCAAGGTCCTCGCCGAGCTCGCGCCGGACAAGCGCCTCGCGCCGGATGCAGTGGCGTGGCTGCTATCGCAGTCGTGGCCGGGGAACGTACGCGAGCTGCGTGCGGTGATCGAATCGGCGGCGGTGCTGGCCGAGCGGGAGGTCATCGACGCCGCGGTGATGACCCCTCGCGCCGGTGGAAAGAAGGCCGCGCGCGTCGAGACTGCGCGGGTGCCAGAGCGGCTCGAGGAGCTCGAAGCATGGGCGATCGAGAGGGCGCTCGTGAAGCATCGGGGCTCGAAAATCAGGGTCGCCGAAGCCCTCGGAATCGGACGTGCCACGCTCTATCGGAAGATGATTGCCTACGGCTTGCGATGATCACGGAGGCCGCGGCGACTGTTACTCTCGGCTCATGCACGCACATCGATGCCTCCCGCTCGCCTCCGTGCTCGTCGTTCTCCTCCACGCCGGCGTCGCCTCGGCCAAAGACGTCCCCGTCGCCACCGCCGCCGAGCTGACCACCGCGATCGGCGCAGCCGCCGCGGGTGACGTGCTCATCCTCGCCGCCGGCACCTATCACCTCACCGGCGTCACCTGCTCGGCGAGCGGCACGACGACGTCTCCCATCGTCGTCAAATCGGCGACGCCGCTCGGCGCGAAAATCGAGTTCGACGCGCTCGAAGGCTTCCACGTCACCGGACCGAACTGGCACTTCGAGGGCCTCGACGTGAAGGGCGTGTGCGCAGACGACAACAATTGCGAGCACGCGTTCCACGTCACCGGAGGCGCGGTCGGCTTCTCGCTCCGACTCTCGCGCATCTTCGACTTCAACGCCCAGCTCAAGGTCAACGCCGACAAGAACGCGGCGGGCACGTGGGTGATGCCCAACGGTGGGCTCGTCGAGGGCAACGAGGTCGGCGACACGCACGCGCGGAGCACGAGCAATCCCGTCACCAAGCTCAACATCGACACCGTCGACGACTGGGTGGTGCGCGCCAACTACCTGCACGACGGACACAAAGGCGCAGGCGACAACGTCAGCTACATGTCGTTCATCAAGGGCGGGGGAAGCCGCGGGCTCTACGAGCGCAACCTGGTGATTTGTGCGAAGACCGACACGACCGGCGGCACGCGCATCGGGCTCTCGTTCGGCGGTGGAGGCACCGGGGCGGCATTTTGTGCGCCGAAGTTCGACGCGACAGGAACCTGTGACGTCGAAGAGACCGGCGGCGTCATGCGCAACAACGTGATCGTCAACTGCTCCGACGTCGGCATCTATCTCAACAAGTCGAAGGACACGAAGCTCCTCTACAACACGCTCATCGCCACCTCGGGCATCGATTTCCGCTTCGCCGCGACCACCGGCGTCGCTGACGGCAACGTGCTCGACGGGAAAATTCGCGCGCGCGACGCGGGCACGTTCACCGCGGGGCTCAACCTCGAGAGCTTCTCCTTCACCGGCCTCTACGTCGACGCGATGAACGGCGATCTGCGCAAAAAAGGCTCGCTCGTGGCCCTCTTGCAGAAGGGGACCAAGCGCCCCGAGATCACCGACGACTACTGCGCGCGTCCGCGCAGCGATGCCAAGCTCGATCTCGGCGCGCTCGAGAGCACGCTCGGTGATTGCGACACGACCAAGCCGATCGCCTCTGGTGGGACGACGCCGGGCGACGCTGGCAGTGACGTCGGCCCGCTCGACGCCGCGACCGACACGCGTCCGATCGATGACGGTGGCCTGGTCGTCGACAGCGGCGCTCCCGATGCGGCGACGGGTGGCGACGCGACCGTGCCCGCCGATGGCGACGTCTCTCCAGCGGGCGACGGAAGTGGCGGGTGCGGCTGCGCGCTCGTCGGCGTGAATCGTGAAACGACCTCGGTGCTCGGCTCACTCGCGCTCCTCGGCGCGGTGATCGGGCTCGGAAGACGGCGCCGGCGCGTGGGCTGAGCATCACCAACTGGTGCTGACGTCGTCGTCGACGTCGAGGGTCACCAAGTTCTGCCCGTCGCCGAAGGCGTCGAGCGTGACTTTCCCGCGGACGGTGACGTCACCCCAGGCCTCGCGGATGGTCGTCTGGTCGCTGTATTGCCTCGCCGGAGCCACTGAGGCGATCGAGAACTGGTCGCCGGAGGACATGTCGGCGTTGTCGTACGGGTCGTCGGAAGCGAACTCCCACTTCCGGATGACGTCGGGCGTCTTCTTGTGGACCACCTCGAGCTTGACCTGCCACTTGGCAGTCGGACCCAGCCCCTTGGGCGCGGCGACCTTCATGAAGATGCGGTTGTCGTTCATGAACTTCGTCCCGTCGTAGGCGTCGAAGTCGACCGTGAAGGCGAAGAAGAGCCAGTCGATGGCGCGGAGCTGCGCTGGGATGTTCGCCGCCAGATCGTCGAGCTTGCCCGTGTATCCGAAGCCGTTCTTGCTGCCGCGCCAGTCGACGAGCGTGTCGACCTTCGACGTGCTTCCAAAGCGGCTGTGCCGCAGGAACACGGCCATGTCGGAGAATTGACTGACGAACCAACTCCCCGCTGCCTCGAGGGCGAGGCCGAGGATCGTCAGCACCGCGCCGAGCGGCGCCAGCGGGGTCGCCGAGAGCGCTGCGCCGCCGACGGTCATCGCCGCGCCGACGGTGCGGACGATGTGCCCCGTCTGCTGTCCGTAGTTGGTCGAGTTCACCACGTCGCGCACGCCGAGCACCGTGTCGATCGACGCGGAAATCACGCCGAGGATCTTGGTGACCTTGAGCGCGCGCGTGAGGCCGCCGAACGTGAAGTGCGCCTCCTCGAGCTTGGGCCAGACCTTCGAGAGGGCGCCGAACGCATCGAGGGACGAACCGAGCAGACCGATCGCCGCCCAACGATCGGGTTGATCGATCATCGCTTGGATCGAGAGCTTCATGTTGAAGGTCTCGATGCCGATCATCAGCCTGTTCATCGCGCGCGAGCTGCTCTTGACCCTGGTGACTTTCTCTTCTTCCAGCGCGATGTGGTAGTGATTCGCCAGCGCGTCCTGGCCGAGTTTGCTGAGCTGCTTGTGGGTCCGCTTGGCGTTGCCATGGAGCTCGCCACGGAGTTTGGCCGGCTTGATCTTCTTCAAGTCGAGATTGTGCTGCTTCCTCGCGAACTCGATGAGCTTGGGGAGCGAATCGGTCTTGTAGACCTCGATCCACTTCGGCACGTAGTGCTCGAGGAGACCGCCCATGCTCTCGGTCACGGTCGCCAGACTCTTGCGCTTGTTCTCGAAGAGGAGGCCCGATCCACCGTCGGCCGCTGGCCACGCGGTGGTGTCGTAGGCGTGGACCATGCGCGCGAGGAATTGCTGCCCACGCGGGAGCGCGTTGAGGTGGGCGTGCACGGCGAGCACGACGAAGCCGACCGAGTTCATGACGTCGTCCGGTGTGCCGAGATCGTTGTAGGCAGCGACCATCGCGCTGAATGGGTTCACCCACTCGCGGTTGTCGCTCTGACTGACAGGGGTCATGATGTGACCTGCGCCGTCGAGATAGAACGTGTCGCTGGCCACGCTGCTGCCGAGAAAAGCGGCGCTGTCGCCCTGATGGGTCTCGCCAATCCAGCGCATGAGATCCTCGAGCCTGCTGAGAACCAATCGGGTCATGAGCCGCACGTTCGGCTCGGCGTCGAGCAGGTACGCGCCCAGTTTGCCCTCTACGATTTCCCACTGGTCTTTCTTGAGAAAGGTGGCGATCTCGATGCGTTTGGCGAGCCTGTACTCGCCGTCGTGTTGCTTGTCTGCCAACACCTCTTGAAACAATCCGAGAAAGAACTCGTAGAGCTCGGCGCGCCGCAGCCCCTCCTTGAGCGAGTCGACGAGGTGCATCACGAAAGCCATCGGCTTGGTGTCTTGGACCTCTTGGCCCATCTCGAAGAGCGGCTTCGGCTCGCCGGCCGTGAGGATCCAGCCGTCGGTCCAGAAGAGGTCGAAGAGACGTTGGCAGCGCGCCGCCAACTGCTTTCCCGAGGCGATCATCGCCTGCAGACCGGCCCACGGAATTTGGTAAGGCGCGAGGAGGAAGAAGTATTCGATGCCTGGCTTGTCCAAGGTGCGGATTTCCAGGTTGAGCATGCTCGAGCTGGAGCTGCCGGGCGTTCGCGTGTCCTTTCCCGCCTCTTTGACGAGATCGACCTCGCGCCCCGAGCCCTTCTCGAAGAGGAGCTCCTTTTCGAGGCGCATGACGTCGCCGCTCTTCGACGTCGAGGAGAAGACGTAGACCCACTTCTGATCGATGTTCGTCGAGCGTTTGCGCGCGAACGTGCAGAGCGACGTCCCGGTGCCCATCACCCGCTGCGCGCGGTAGACGCCCTGGAGATCGTCGCCGGCCTTCACCGAGTGGACCCGTTGGCCGATCTCGTCCTCGTACGCCGCGGCGCCGACGCCGGCGTTGAAGAACGCGCTGCGATAGACGACCCGGGGATTGTCGACGGGACCGAGGACGCGACGCCCGTCGTAGAGATCGTACATCGCGCTGATTTCGCGGAACCCGACGTTGACGACGACGACTGCCGCCTTGGTCTTCGGACCGTCGACCATCTCAGGCCGCCTTCCCGTCGTCTTCGGGGAGCCAATCGGCGAACGCCTTGCCCTCGATCGCGGTCATCGCGAAGTCGCCATACGCGTGCGCCTCCAGTTCCTCGTGCATCGCGCGCGGCTGATCGACGACCTCGATGAAGGGCACGTCGGCGAACACGTCTCGCTCTCGTTCCGCGTCGTCGAGTCGAGTCAACGTGTAGCGACGACCTGGCAGGAGCTTTTCGAAACGCAGCTCGAGATAGGCGTCGCCGGGGATCAGATCGTCCTTCGGACCGAGCGTCTTCTCATAGGCGCCATCGGTGCTGCGGAGACGGTACTTCGGATACTCGGCGTCGAAGCCGCTCGCGGTGTCGATGAGGAAGCACACCGACATCCAGTCGGCGGGGAGCTGGAGGAGGTGATTGTCACCCGTCGAGAGGCGGTGGCGCCGGCCGGCCTCGGCGAGGATCGCCTCCGGCTTCGGATCGTCGGTCACGCGACCTTCCGATCGGGAAATTCGATGGTGAAGTCAGCGCCGAGCACCTCTTCGATGCGGACCACGCCGTTGCGGTCGAGCTTCCCCTCGCGCACTTCGTTCGACGCCAATCGGATGCGATAACGCTCATTGGCGACGGGCTCGCCGGTCGCGTCGATCAAACGGACATCGAGGAACGTCGGCTTCTCGGCTTCGGGCCCGATCGGCGCGACTTGGTCTTCCGCGGGCCGCTCGACGCTCGTCGGCCTCAGCTCGATGCGCGTCGCACGTAGCTCACCTCGTCGAAACGCATGCGTGACTGCACGTTCGAGATCGGCCGGACGTCGGGGCCCGCTCGTCGCGACCATCCCCGCGAGGAGGGAGAAGCTCCGCGGGTTCGTGAGCCAATCGCGCAGCTCGAAGGCGACTTCGTCCGCCGAGAGCGGCGTCCCTTCGACACCGCTGCGATCGAGTCCACGCTGAATCGACACCCAACCGAACATGCCCTGCAACTGAGCCACCATGTCGGCTCGCCATAGCAGCGCACATGCCACCGCATGCGTTGCGTCGACGACGCGGAAACCAGGGCGCACTGCGATCGCTCGAACGGCACACGCACGCGTGCGACGTCACATGCAACCCAGGTCGAGTCGCAGGTCGCAGGCACCAACGCGGCGCGTCGTCCGAGATGTTCGATTCCAGACTCTCGCGCCTCTTCTCCTCGCACCGAACCTTGCTAAGCTCGCGCGCTTCCCCCTTTTTTTGTCGCCCGATCCTAGAGAGTTGGAGAGTCGAGAATGGCACCGTCGCTGAAGGTCACCGTCAACGGGATGGAGTTCGACAACCCCTTCGTGCTCGGCTCGGGCCCGCCGGGGACCAACGCGCGCGTCATCGCCAAGTCCTTCGAGCTCGGTTGGGGCGGAATGATCTGCAAGACGATCAGCCTCGACGCCTCCAAGGTGATCAACACCAACCCGCGCTACGGCAAGCTGCGCGCGCGTGAGAGCAACGAGGTGGTCGGCTTCGAGAACATCGATCTGATCAGCGATCGCCCCTTCGACACCTGGATCGACGAGCTGACGCAGCTGAAGAAGAACTTCCCCAAGAAGATTCTCGTCGCCTCGATCATGGAGGAGTACCGCAAGGAGGCCTGGATCGAGATCACGAAGCGCGTGCAGGCCACCGGGGTCGACGGTTTCGAGCTCAATTTCAGCTGTCCGCACGGCTTGCCCGAGCGAAAGATGGGCGCCGCGATGGGCGAGAATCCGGCCATCGTCGAAGAGGTCACCGGCTGGGTGAAGGAAGTCTCGACCATCCCGGTGTGGGCGAAGATGACGCCCAACACCGGCGACGTCACCGCAGCTCCGCGTGGTGCGCTCAAGGCCGGCGCCGATGGCATCGCGGCGATCAACACCATCTCGTCGATCATCGGCATCGACCTGAAGACGTTGCGACCGATGCCGAGCGTCGAGGGCCACGCCATCACCGGCGGCTACTCCGGCCAAGCGGTGCGTCCCATCGCCCTGCGTCACGTCATGGAAATCGCGCGCGCGTTTCCCGGCGTCGCCATCAGCGGCATCGGCGGCATCGAGACCGGCTTCGACGCGGCGCAGTTCTTCTTGCTCGGATCGAGCACGGTGCAGATCTGTACCGGCGCGATGCTCCAGGGCTACGAGATGATCGCCAAGGTCAAAGAAGAGCTGACGCAGTTCATGGTCGATCACAAATTCGAAGACCTGCGCGACTTCATCGGCAAGAGCCTCCCCTACTTCACCACCCACGCCGATCTCGTCGCCAAGCAGAAGGCCGCCAAGGCCGCCCGCGTCGGCGCCGGGAAAGACAACGAGACGTGGAAGGGCGAGATCAGCAAAGAGACCGACTCGCTCACCGCGACGAAGTAACTCCCGCTCTCTCTCGGAGGAACATCGCGTCCTTCCGGTGCGCCAAACGATACAGCGCCGGGAGGACGACGAGGGTGAGCAGCGTCGAGGAGACGATGCCGCCGATGACGACGGTGGCGAGCGGACGCTGGACCTCGGAGCCGATGCCCATCGCGAGCGCCATCGGGAGAAAGCCGATCGCCGCCACCAACGCCGTCATCAGCACCGGCCGCAGGCGCTCGAGGAGGCCCTCGCGGAGCGCGTCGTCGACGCTCCTTCCCTCGCGCCGCAGCGCCTCGACGCGGGTGACGATGACGAGCCCGTTGAGCACGGCCACGCCCGAAAGTGCGATGAAGCCGATGCCGGCCGAGATCGAGAACGGGAGCCCACGCGCGAAGAGGGCGAGCACGCCGCCGGTGAGCGCGAGCGGCACTGCGGTGAAAATGAGGAGCGTGTTGCGCACTTCGCCGAGCGAGGCGAAGAGCAATACGAAGATCGAGAGGAGCGCGATCGGGACGACGATCATCAGCCGCGCGCGCGCAGTGACGAGGTTCTCGAATTGACCTCCCCAGACGAAGGAATATCCGGCTGGTAGCTTCACCTGATCGGCGACCTTGCGCTGCGCCTCGGCGACGTAGCTGCCGAGATCGCGACCGCGGACGTTGACCTGGACGGTGATGCGCCGACGGCCGCTCTCGTGGCTGACCTGGCTCGGCCCTTCTTTCAAGGAGACATGCGCGACGCTGCCGAGGGGGACGAAGGCGGGGAGCTTGCTCGTCTCGGGGGTGAAGTTGCCGCCAGCGAGCCCGGAGAGACCGGCGATCGCGCCTGGGAACGTCGTGCCCGCGGACGGACCGAAGGGCGTGGGGATCGGCGCCATCGAGGTCGAGCCGGGGAGGCGCACCGGGAGACGTGCGATCGCCTCGACGTCGGCGCGGATCGGCTCGGGGAGACGGACGACGAGATCGAAGCGGCGCGCGCCGTCGAAGATGCGACCGGCCACCTTGCCGCCGACCGCGATCTCGACGACCGATTGCACGTCGGCGACGGTGAGCCCGAGCCGACCGATGGCCTCGCGATCGACGTCGACGGTCAAGACGGGGAGGCCGCTCGTCTGCTCGATCTTCACGTCGGCGGCGCCGGGGATGCTGCGGAGGATGGCGGCCACGCGATCGGCGCGGCGGGCGAGGATCTCCATGTCGTCGCCGAAGATCTTCACCGCGACGTCGCTACGTACGCCGGCGATGAGATCGTTGAAGCGCATCTCGATCGGTTGGCTCAGCTCGTAGCCGGCGCCCGGTACGCCCTCGAGGAACTTCCCGACGGCGGCGGCGAGCTCGTCCTGGGTCTTGGCCTTCTTCCACTGCGCGCGCGGTGTCAGCACGAGATACGTGTCGCTGACGTTGGGCCCCATCGGATCGGTGGCGACCTCGGCGGTGCCGGTGATCGCGAAGATCTTGGCGATCTCGTCGGGGAACGCGGCGCGGAGCTTGATTTCCAGGCTCTTTTCCATCTCGACGCTCTTGGTGAGGCTGGTCGATGGAGGCCGCGTGGAGGTGACGATGAGCGCCCCCTCGCCGAGCTTGGGCGCGAACTCGCTTCCCATGCCGAGGGCGACGACGACGCTGACGCCGAAGAAGAGCGCCGCGCCGAGGGCGAGAAGACGCGGCCTCGCGAGGGCGATGCGGAGCGTCGGCAGGTAGGCCCGCTTGGCGAGGCGGACGACGAAGTTCTCTCCGTGGGAGATGGGGCCGGTGAGCACCAGGGCGACGACGGCGGGGATGAAGGTCATCGAGAGGATCGACGCGCCGGCGAGCGCGAGGACGACGGTGATGGCCATCGGCGAGAACATCTTCCCCTCGACGCCGGTCAGGGTGAGCACGGGGAGATAGACGATGGCGATGATCGCCTCGCCGTAGATGGTCGCCTTGCGCACGCCGCGGGAGGCCTCGGCGATGACCTCGTGCCGCTCGTCGCGCGAGAGATCGCGGCCTCGCTTTTCGCGCTCGTCGGCGAGGGCGCGGATGCTCGCCTCGACGACGATGACAGCGCCGTCGACGATCAAGCCGAAATCGATGGCGCCGAGGCTCATCAGGTTGCCGCTGATCTTCCCCTCGACCATCCCGGTGATCGCGAGCAGCATCGAGAGGGGGATCGCCGCGGCGGCGATGAGCGCGGCGCGGACGTTGCCGAGCATGACCATGAGCACGGCGATGACGAGGAAGGCGCCCTCGAGCAGGTTCTTCTTCACCGTGTCGAGCGTGGCGTCGACGAGGTAGGTGCGATCGTAGAGCGTCTCCACGTGCACACCCTGGGGGAGCGTCTGCTCGATCTCGTGAACGCGCGCATCGACGCGCTGCGCGACGATTCGGCTGTTGTCGCCGGCGAGCATCATGCCGATGCCGATCACCGCCTCCTGCCCTTCGACGGTGCCGGCGCCCGTGCGCAGCTCGTGCCCGATCGAGACCTCGGCCAGGTCGTGGAGGCGAATCGGCACACCCTCGTGCACGCCGACGACGACGTCGCGCAAGTCGTCGACGCCGGTGACGAGCCCGGTGGCGCGGACGATCCAACGCTCGTCGCCGTGCTCGAGGTAGCCGCCGCCGGCGCTCTGGTTGCTGAGCACCAGACGCTGCAGCACGTCCTCGAAGCCGAAGCCGAAGCCCATCAGGCGCGAGGGGTGCGGGGAGACCTGGAAGAGGCGCCCGTAGCCGCCGATCGAGTTGACCTCGGCGAGCCCCGGAACGCCGCGCAGGGAAGGGCGCACCGCCCAATCCTGGAGAAGCCGCAGCTCGTCGAGATCGAACGGCTTGCCTTGCGCAGTCAGCGCGGAGGGATCGGCCCGGAGCGAATAGAGGTAGATCTCGCCGAGGCCGGTTGCGATCGGTCCGAGCTGTGGCTCGACGCCCGGCGGCAAGGTTTCTCGCGCGGCGAGCAGCCGCTCGGCCACGAGCTGACGGGCGCGGTAGACGTCGGTCCCATCCTCGAAGACGACGGTCACCTGCGAGAGGCCGTAGCGCGAGGTCGAGCGCAGCCGCTGCACGTGCGGCAAGCCGGCGAGCGCCCACTCGACCGGATAGGTGATGCGCTGCTCGACCTCGAGCGTGGAGAGCGAGCGCGCGGGCGTGTTGATCACCACCTGCACGTTGGTCACGTCGGGCACGGCGTCGATCGGCAGGCGCGTGAACTGGAAGACCCCGACCGCGCCGAGCGCGAGGGTGGTGAGCAGGACCAACCAGCGGCGCTCGATGGAGAAGCGGAGGATGAATTCGAGCATCGTCGTTCCCCTATTCGCCGGTGGCGGAGCCCTTGTCGGTCTCCGCGCGCAAGAGGAAGCTGCCTTTGCCGACGTAGGAGTCTCCGGCGGAGAGGCCGCCGAGGATCTCGACGAACGCGCGACCGGCGACGTCGCGACCGCGGCGTCCGAGCTTCACCGGACGCGGCTCGAAGGTGGTGGCCGAGCGGGCGACGAAGAGGTGCGGCGTCCCCTCGACCGTCTGCAGCGCGTCTTCGGCGACGTGGAGCGGCACGTCGACGGTCGCCACCTCGAGATCGACGTCGGCGAAGAGGCCGGGGCGGAGCGAGCGCGGCGGGTGCTCGATGACGATGCGGGCGAGCGCGGCGCGGTTCTTCTCGCCGACCGTGGGCGCGACCAGCGAGACGATCCCTTCGACGTGATCTTCGACCCCTTCGGCGCGTACCGTGGCGCGCGCGCCGACGGCGACCTGCGCGAGATCTTGCGGATAGACGGCGACGTGGACCCAGACGCGGTCGAGATCGGCGAGCGTGTAGATGGCGTGGTCGTCGCGAATCACCTCGCCGAGCGCGAGGTCGCGGTCGATGATCGTGCCGTCGCTCGGCGCGGTGACGGCGTAGGCGGCGCCGGCCTTCTGGCTCGCGACGTTGCCACCGACCGCCTCGAGGCGACGCGCGGCGATGTCGCGTTCGAGCCGCGCCACCGCGAGCGCCTCTTTGGCGGCGAGGTAGTCCTTCTCTGCGACGGCCTTGTAGGCATACAAATCTTCGGTGCGCTTGAACGTGGCCTGCGCGAGCGTGAGGTGCTCACCAGCGGCGAGGAACTCGAGCTGGGTCGCGGCGAACTCGCGGCTCTGGACGAGCGCCAGCACCTGCCCCTTCTTCACCACGTCGCCGACCTTCGCCCGAGCTTCGAGCACGACGCCGGCGACGCGCGGCGAGACGTGCACGACGTGCTCGGCGTCGAGCGCGATCTCCCCAGGGAGCACGAGCCCGAGGCGCAGCTTGCCGGCGCGCGCTTCGAGCAACTCGAGGCCAGCGTCGGCGAGCGCATCGGGGCGAATCTCGACCACGTTGGAGACCGGTGCGGCGCCCTTCGCAGCAGAAGCAGGCGCATCGGACGCGACCCGTCCGCGACCGAGCCAACCGAGGACGCCGCCCGCACCGAGCATGGCCACGAGCGTGAGAATGGAACCACTGGCGCGAAGGACAGCGCGAGGCTGCTTCGCCGAAGCGACGTCTGCACTCATGAGACACACCTCGACCGAGGCGATGAGGCCTCGGCATGTCGCGCACGAGAGCGCGGGGCACCGGGAAAATACGGCCGAAGAAGGCCCGCGCGGCGGCGGGTCAGGCGGCGCGCGGCGGCCGTTCGAGGCGGTGCACGGAGAGGCGATCGAGGAGCGAGGCGGTGGCGAAGAGCGGCGCTGTCTCGACGGCAAAGACCGCGGAGGCGACCGCTTGCATCGGCGGCGTCGGCGCCGAGGGGACCTGACCGCAAGGGCAGTCGGCGCAGTTGGGCGGACAGCCGTCGTCGTCGTCGGGGCAGAAGGCAGCGTCGCTCGAGCCCGCGAGGGCGTGCGCGAAGGTCTCGACGTAGTGCGCCGGAAGGAGGAGCGCGACGAGCGTCACCATCGCGACCAGGAGGCGGCGCACGCGACGAAGCCGACGACTCACACGGCGAGGCACGTGTAAAGGCTAGTCCATCGAGCCCGGCGGGCAAGGAGAGCCACGCCGGTGAAAGCGCTTTTCACTTCGTCACAGGCACTTGGCGCCGATGCACGCCGCGATCTCCGTCGAGCACACCTTCTGGAAGCAGGTGAAGTCTCGGCCGCACTTGGCGAAGTTCTTGAACACGCAGTTGAAGGCCTGGTCGTAGAAGTACTTCACCTTCGGGCAGCCGCGCGCCGCGCAGTCGATGACGCAACTCGGTTCGGGGACGCCGCTGCCGGTGAAGCAGCCGATCGAGCAGGTGAGGACGTCGAGGCAACCGAGCGTCTCGCAAGGGCCGCAGTCGTCGGGGCAGTTGACGCAGCTCTCGTAGGGGCCTTCGCACTTCTTGTTGCCGCAGACCGAGCAAGGGCCGCAGTCGGTGATGCACGACGCGCAGGTCTCTCCGGGCGCCTTGCAGCGACCGTCGCCGCAGCCTTCGCACTTGCCGCAGTCTTCTGGGCAGGTGAAGCAGGTCTCGCTCTTGGCGTCGCACTTCTTGTCGCCGCAGCCCGGGCAGATGCCGCAGTCGGCCGCGCACGAGAGGCAGTCTTCGCTACCGTTGCAGTAGCCGTCCTCGCACTTCGGGCACGAGCCGCAGTCGGTCGGGCACGAGTCGCACGTCTCGCCGGACGCGGCGTCGCACTTCTTGTCGCCGCACGTCTTGCAGAGTCCGCAGTCGCGCGGGCAAGTGGAGCAGTCTTCGCCGCCGAGGCAGGCGCCGTCGCCGCAGCTGGCGCACTTGCCGCAGTCTTCGGCGCAGGAGCCGCAATTCTCGGTCGGCTGACAGATGGCGTCGCCACACGTCGCGCACTTGCCGCAGTCGCTCGGACACGAGCCGCAGGTCTCGGTCTCGTCGCAGACGCGGTTGCCACACGACGAACACTTGCCGCAGTCAGCCGTACACGTGGTGCAGTTCTCGCCGCGCTCGGCGCTGCAGGTGCCGTCACCGCAGGCGCTGGCGCCGTCGGGCAGATTGCCATCGGGGAGCACCGAGGAATCGTCGGGATCGTAGTCGCCGATGGAGGAGCGACTGCCGCACGCGGAAGCGGCGATGAAACCCGAAAGAAGAAGCCCGGCGCTGACCAAGCGAAGGAGTGACGACGACATGCGGGGAGGTTAGCGCAATTCGTTCGAGCGACCCAAAGAAGGCCGTTTTTACGCCCCCGGCGCAGAAGAGACGCGGCGGCGCGACGAGGGAGGTCCCGACTTCGGCGACTCGGGCGCGCGATGATGGAGCCATCGTTCGGCGTGGTTGATGGCTTTTTCCAAGGTCTCTTCGACGATCACCGACTTGTCCGCGTCGAGGTGGGCCTTGTCGAAGACGCGCCTCGGCTCGGGGAGCGGGCCGGCAACGACGACGTGCTTGTGCGCTTGCGTGAGGCGAGCGATCGCACTCTCGAGGCCGACCAGCCCCGTCGCATCGATGGCCGGCACGTGGCCGAGGTAGATGATCACGACCTTGACGCGCTCGGTGTCGATCTCGGTGAGGCTGCGCATCGCGCGCGCGGCGGCACCGAAGAAGAGCGGCCCGTCGATCTCGTAGAGGATGATGCCGTCGGGGAGCTCACGCTGCGCCGATTCGTGCTTGGTGAGGAGCTTGGTCTGCGTCAGCTCGGCCATCCGGCGCATGAAGAGGAGCGCGGCGAGCATCACGCCGATGGAGACGGCGATCACCATGTCGAAAAAGACGGTGAGCGCGAAGCAGGCGACGAGGACGGCGACGTCGCTCTTCGGCGCCACGTCGACGATGTGCCGAAAGTGCTTCACCTCGCTCATGTTCCACGCCACGAGGAGGAGGAGCCCCGCGAGCGAGGCCATCGGCACGTAGGAGAGGAACGGCGCGAGGACGACGATGGCGAGGATCACCACCGCCGCGTGCACCACCGAGGCGATTGGTGAGCGGGCGCCGGCGCGAATGTTGGTGGCGGTGCGCGCGAGAGCTCCGGTCGCAGGAATACCCCCGAAAATGGGCGCCAATACATTTCCCACGCCCTGCGCGATGAGCTCGGCGTCGGGGTCGTGCTTCCCGCCGGTCATGCCGTCGGCGATGACCGCCGAGAGCAGCGACTCGATCGCACCGAGCATGGCGATGGCGAACGCCGAAGGAACGAGCTCGCGCACGGTGGCGTAGTCGAGCGTGCCGATCCAGGGGAGCCCGGGATGCGGAAGCACGCGCGGAATCGGCGGGATGGTTCGGAGGTGGAAGTTCGGAAGGACGCGCGCGAGGACGTAGGTGACGAGGGTGACGACGCCGATGGCGACGAGCGGCGCCGGCACGCGCTTGGTGACCCGTGGCACGACGAGCAAGAGCACCAGCGTGCACGTCGCTACCCCGAGCTCGACGAACGAGACGCTGCCGCGCGCACGCCAGAGGGCCGCCAGCTTCTCGACGTACCCATCGGGCATCTTGCCGACGCTGAGACCGAGCGCGTCTTTGAGCTGCAACGTCGCGATGACGACGGCGATGCCGCTGGTGAAGCCCGTCGTCACCGGATGCGGAATGAACTCGATGAGACGCCCGAGCCGAAAGAGTCCCATCGCGACGAGGATCAGACCGGCGAGGAAGCCAGCGACGAGGAGACCGGAAATTCCGTGCTTTTCCACGATCGGCGCGAGGATGACGACGAACGCCGCGGTCGGTCCGCTGACCTGGAAACGTGAACCACCGAGGAGCGCGATGACGATGCCGCCGACGATGGCGGTGTAGAGCCCTCGCTCGGGCGAGGCACCGACGGCGATGGCGAGGGCCATCGAGAGAGGCAACGCGACGACGCCGACGACGAGGCCGGCGAGGACGTCGGCGCGCAAATCTGGCATTCGGTAGCCGCGCTTGAGCACCAGGCGCATCGCTTGCGCGACGTTGGGCCGCGGCAGCGCTTCGAGCTTCGAGGTGAGGGCCTTGAGGCGCCTACGTGCCATGACGACTCGCTGTTCGTACACCCCGCGAGGCAGTCGCGCCAGCAAAGACCCAGACGCACAGAAACGTGATTGGATCGCCTCGATGCTCCTCGCCCGCGACGATCTCGGCACCGGACCTCTGGCGGTGATCTTCCTTCACGCCTTCCCGCTCGATCGGCGGATGTGGAGCCGGCAAGTCGAGGTGGTGGCGGCAGCCGGGCACCGCGCGATCGCCGTCGATCTCGCGGGGTTCGGCAGCAGCGATGGCGCGCGATCTTCGATCGACGATCACGCGGCCGACGTCGTCCACACCTTGCGCGAGCTGCGCATCGATCGGGCGGTGTTCGTGGGAATCTCCATGGGCGGCTACGTCGCGATGGCGATGGCCAGGCGGGCACCCGAGACCATCACCTCGCTCGTGCTCGCCGACACCAAGTCGACGCCCGACACCGAAGCCGCGCGCGGCAAGCGTGGCGAAGCGATCGTCACCGCGCTCACCGGTGGCGTAGAGGCGCTTCTCGTCGGCGGATTGCAATCGCTGGTCGCCGACGACGCGCCCGCCCCGCTGCGTGAACGACTGCGTTCGATCGCTCGCGAACAGTCACCGACCGGCGTCATCGCGACGCTCGCAGCTTTGCGTGATCGACCCGACTCCACCGACGCGCTCGCCGCGCTCAGCGTGCCGGTGACGGTGATCGTCGGCACCAAAGACGTGACCACGCCCGCGGGAGACGCGCGTGCCATGGCCTCGCGCATGCGCCATGCCACGTTCGTCGAGATCGAAGGCGCCGGCCACCTCGCGAATCTCGAACGACCAGATGCGTTCGACGCGGCGCTGCTCGAAGCGTTGCGGCGCGTGTAGGACTTGCGCGACGCCAGCACGATGCGCACTTCTCTACGCATCATCATGTGAGCCGAACGCACCACCGTCGTTGCTCGAGACCCACCGTCTCGCACGCGGATCGTGCTGCTCCATGAAGACTCTTCGAAGGCTTGGTTCCCCGGAAAGGAGGACGCCATGTCGTTCCTGCGTTTCCTCGTCAGTGGGGCCAACATGCCCTTCACGATCGTCGGCGGCATCGCGGTCGTCTTCGCCGCATTGCAGGCGACCGGAGTCCTCGGACTCTTCGCCGGCGATCATGACGGTGATCACGACGTCGATCATGACGTCGATACCGATCACGACGTCGACGCGGACGCCGATGCCGATGCCGATGCCGATGCCGACGCGGATGGCGACGGCGACGGCGACGGTGACGGCGACGGTGACGCCGACGAGCAAGAGAAGGCCGGACCGTCCCTCGGCTCCGGTGTCCTCGCCGCGCTCGGGTTCGGGAAGATTCCCTTCTCGATCATCTGGCAAACCTTCGCGGTGACCTTCGCGGCCACGGGAATCGCGCTTCATGCACGATTTCTCGGCCTTCCCGCGGGGCCGCCGCTCCGCGCGCTCTTCGTCACGATGCCGATCGCGATCCTCGTCGCGCTCGCCGTCGTCGCGCTGATCGCGCGGCTGCTCGGGCCGGTGCTCTCGTCCACTCGAGAAGAGGCCACCTCCCGCGGCGAGCTGGTCGGTCAAGTCGGCGTCGTCATCTCCACCCAAGTCACGCGCGAGTTCGGCGAGATCCGCATTCGCGACAAATCAGGGCACGACCTGCGCGTGATTTGTCAGCTCGCCGACGGCGCACACGCCGTTCGTGAGCACGAGCGAGTCGTCGTCGTCGCGCACGAAGACGGCGCCCTTCGCGTCACGCCGCTCGAATAGCGCGACTTCTCACTTTCTCTCTCACTCTTCTCGAAAGGAGTCCGTCATGATGAACACCAACCTCGCGTTCGCGGCCGAGCCGCAGGGCCAAGGTCCGACGGCGTGGCTGTCCGATCCGAACTTCGTCGTCGTCGCCGTCGGCGTCGGCGCGGGCGTCTTCATCCTCGTCACGTTGATGACGGTGGTCGCCAAGTTCTATCGACGGTGTGGCGCCGACGAAGCGCTCGTGCGCACCGGCTCGGGCGGCAACAAGGTGGTGATCGGCGGCGGCATCGTCGTCTATCCGATTCTCCACCAGCTGCTGCGCGTGTCGCTGCGCTCGGTGAAATTGTCCGTCGAGCGCTCCGGGCGCAACGCGCTCGTCACCGCCGACAAGATCAAAGCCAACGTCACCACCGAGCTCTACATCAAGGTGGAGCCGATCGCCGAAGACGTCCTCGCCGCCGCGCGCTCGTTCGGCGAACGAAACCTCGACGAAAAGGCGATCGGCGAGCTCATCGAAGGCAAGCTGACCGACGCGCTCCGCAGCGTGGCGGCGAACAAGACGTTCATGACCTTGCACACGCAGCGAAAGGAGTTCGCCGAGAGCATCCAGGCGGTGCTCGCCGAAGAGCTGAAGAAGAACGGACTGACGCTGGAGAACGTCTCCATCACCGCGTTCGCGATGGTGCCGGTGACCGAGCTCGACGAGCACGACGTCTTCGACGCCGACGGCCTCCGCGCGATCACCGAGTCGGTGCAGACCAACCGGGAGAAGACGAACGCCATCCAAAAGGAGAAGGAGAACCAGATCCACTCGCAGAACGTGGCCGCGCGCATGCGTCAGCTCGAGCTCGAGCAGGCGCAGAAGCAGGCGGAGGCCGATCAAGGTCGTCGCGTCTCCGAGTACGCCGCGCTGCAGAGCGCGGAGACGGCGAAGGCGGTCTACATCCAGGAGCAAGCGCGCGATCTCGCCGCCTACGAGAAGCAGAAGGCCGTCGAGACCGCACGCATCCAACAGGAGCAGGCGATCGCCATCGCCAACGCTACGCGCGTACGCGCCGAGCGCGAAGCGAACATCGCCGCGGAGAAAGGTCAGCAGAGCGCCGAGATCGCCAAACAGCGTGAAATCGAGGCTGCGATGATCGAGAAGGACCGCACCGTGCAGGTCGCGGAGATCGAGCGTCAGAAGACGATCGAAGCGGCGACCATCGAGAAGGAAAAGGTCGTGGCGGCCGGCGCGGTCATCAAGGAGCAGGCGATCGCCGTCGCCACCATCGAAAAGGACGTCGCGATCGCGCAGTCGGAGGAGGCGCTGGCCCGCGCTGCCGCCGCGAGGGCGCTCGCGCTCGCCGAGGAGGAGAAGGCCAAACAGCAGATTCTCACCGTCGAGGTCACCGCCAAGGCCGAGCGCGACAAGGCCATTCAGGTCATCCAGGCTCGCGCCGACGCCGAGGTGAAGTGTGCCCTCGCCGATGCAGAGGCGATGAAGCTCAAGATCACCGCCCAGGCGCAGGCAATTTCCGCGGAAAAGGAGGCGGAAGCGATGGTCACCTTGGCCGAGGCGACGAAGAAGCGCGGCGCCGCCGAAGCCGAAGTGCGACGTCTCTCGGTCGACGCGGAGAACGCGGTGTCGATGAAGCTGATCTTGCGTGACCTGATGATGCGCGCGATCGACAAGTCTCCCGACGTCGCCCGCGAGCTGATGGCCCCGGCGAGCGCCATCAAAGAGATCCGCGTTTTGCAGACGAATAGTGGAGGCAATGGCAACAATGGCAACAATGGAAACGGCCCCTTGGGAATGGCCTCGCCCATCCTCAAGACGGTCCTCGAGGCAGGCGCCGCCTACCCGCTCTTCAAGGAGCTCCTCTCCTTCGCGCAGCGTGACGGCCACGTCGCGCAGCTCGGAGCGAGCGCCAAGGGCATGCTCGGCGAGCTCGGCAGCGAGCTCGAAGGTGTGCTGGCAGAGGCGAAAAACGGCATCGCCGTGAAGCAGGTGGCGAAGCTTCCGACGGTCCCCAGGCCGAGCCCGCAGGTGAGCAAGTAGGCGCGGGCGCAGGCGCGGCGGAAAGGAGGACGCAATGAATGCAATGGCCGGAACGCGGGTGAAGAGCGCGCTCCGCTCGGTGGTGACGAGCGATCCGATGGGCGCGCTCGTCACCACGGTGCTCGGTGGCTCGTATCTCTTCTTTCTCGCCGAGCGTGGGGCGAACGAGAAGGTGAAGACGTATTGGGACGCGCTGGTGTTCGTCTCCACCAGCCTCTCGGTCGGCTACGCCAACGTGTTTGCGGTGACGCCGGCCGGTCAGGCCATCGCCAGCGCGCTCATGACGCTCGGCCCGGCGCTCTCCAGCGGCGCCTTCGACGATCCCGCGGAGGCCGAGCGCGCGACGCGGGTGCAGGAGAAGATCCTGGAGAAACTCGAGGGCATCCTCGACGAGCTGAAGTCCCGGGCCTAAGACGCGGGTCGTGTCCATCCAGTGGTACCCCGGTCACATGACGAAGGCCCGGCGCCTCATCGCCGAGGCGATGCCGGGGCAGGACGTGGTGCTCGAAGTGCTCGATGCGCGCATGCCGGGCGCGAGCGAAAATCCCTCCATCGAGGAGCTGCGCGGCGGAAAGCCGTGCGTGAAGGTGCTCACCAAGAGCGACCTCGCCGATCCAGAGGTGACCCGCCTCTGGATCGCGCACTTCGACGATCCGGCCCGAGGCGTACGCGCGCTCGCCATCAGCAGCGAGCGCGCGGCCGACGTCCGCTCCCGCGTCGCCGATGCGTGCAGCGCCCTCGCCAAGCCGACGCGCGGACGCACCCACGCCAAGGTCTTCGTCGTCGGCATCCCCAACGTCGGCAAGTCGACGCTCATCAACACGCTGGCCCAGCGGAGCGTCACCAAGGTCGGCGACGAGCCAGCGGTGACGAAGGCGATTCAGCTCGTGACGCTCAAGAACGGCATGCAGCTCTCCGACAATCCGGGCATTTTGTGGCCAAAAATCGAAGACGAAGGCGACACCAACCGCCTCGCGTTCGGCGGCGCGTTTCCCGACTCGGCGATCGACTTCGAGAGCGTCGCCCTCTTCGGCGCCGACATCCTCCTCGAGTCGTACCCCCAGCTCCTGCTGAAGCGCTACAAAATGCCGACCTTGCCCGAGAGCCCCGAGGCACTCCTGATGGAGATTGGAAGGCGCCGTGGCTGCTTGCGCGCTGGCGGAGTGATCGATCGGCACAAGGCCGCCGACATCCTCATCCACGACTTCCGCACCGGCGCCCTCGGGCGCATCACGCTCGAACGTCCTGCGCGTGTCTCCGACGAAGCACCGGCGCTTCCGGTCGATTTCGCGTCGAGCGCGCCCGATGATGAGCAGTGATCCGAGGTTCGGCCTTCGATGAAGCGCATCCTCCTCGGCGACAACGCAGCCCTCCTTCCGACCCTGCCCGCCGGCTTCGCGCGTCTCGCGTACATCGATCCGCCCTTCAATACCGGCAAATCGCAGAAGCGCGAGCGAATGAAGGTGCAGGCGCGTGACGACGAAGGCGGCGGAAGGCGAGGCTTCGGCGGCAAGAGCTACGACGTCGAGAAGGTCGCGAGCAGCACCTACGACGACAGCTTCGACGACTACGTCGGGTTCCTTCTCCCGCGCATCGAGGCCTCGCTCCGTTGCCTCACGCCCGACGCGTCGATCTTCGTCCACCTCGACGCGCGCGAGGTGCACTACGTGAAGGTCGCGCTCGATCGTCTCCTCGGGCGCGGTTCGTTCATGAACGAAATCGTCTGGTCGTACGACTACGGTGGTCGCCCGAAGAACCGCTGGCCTCCAAAGCACGACACCATCCTCTGGTACGCGCGCGATCCCGAGAACTACGTCTTCGATTACGAGGCGATGGATCGCATCCCGTACATGGCGCCGGGCCTCGTCACGAAAGAAAAGGCCGAGCGCGGCAAGACGCCGACAGACGTCTGGTGGCACACCATCGTCCCTACGAGCGGCAAAGAAAAGACGGGATATCCGACGCAAAAACCGCTCGGCGTGGTCGGCCGCATCGTCAAAGTGCACTCGCGAGTCGGCGACGTCGTCCTCGACTTCTTCGCCGGCAGCGGCACCACCGGCGAAGCCGCAGCGATGCACGACCGCGGCTTCGTCCTCATCGACGCGAGCGACGATGCCGTGAAGGTGATGGAACGACGTCTCGAAAAATACGGCGCAGAGACGTCGCGCGGCCCCTACCCCGACCCTTCCGCCGGAAACCGGGGGCAGGGAGGAGCGGCGACGGACTCTTAACGGCGCAGTTCTTTGGCGAAGGCGATCTCTTCGAACGACTCGAGAATCGGCCCCAGCGTCTGGAACAGCTTCGTGTTCGCATCGTGCGAGAACGTGGCCACGCTCTTGGCGTACCCAGGCAGCTTCTCGACGAAGCTCTTCAACGCGGGCGCGGTGATCGTCTCTTCATAGGCGCCATAGCCGAGCACGCGCAGGTACCAAGCGTTGAGGATTTGCTCGTACTGGCCGCGCACCGGGACGCTGAAAACAGGCTTGTGCAAGCTCACCGCCTCGTTGAGCAGCGAGAGGCCGCCGTTGGCGACGACGCCTTTGCTCGCCGCCAAATCGTCGACGAACCCTTGCTCGGAGAAGGGTTTGAGGATGCAGTTGCCGACGCGCTCGTCGCGACCGAGGCCGTAGACGACGAAGGTCTCGCCGGCGACTTCGTTGAGCGTGGGGACGAGCGACGTGTCGCTCTTGCTCGTCTGGTAGACGAGGAAATGCTTCGCCTCCGCCACCGGCGTCGGCTTGGCGGTGATGATCGGCACGCGCAGAATCGGCGGCACGAGCGTGGTGTTCGCGCGGAATTTCTCGCGGATTTCCGGATAGAAGAACGACGTGATGATGTACTGGTCGCAGCCCGGGAGCTTCGCTTTGACGAAGGCCTTGGTGGCGTTGAACGACGCGCGCGCCTCGTCCTTGGCCGGCTCGGGAATCTCGCAGCGCTGGAGAACTTGCTGATTGTCGATGCTGACGATCGGCAGGCGATGCACCTTGGCGAAGAGATAGGCGAACGAGTCGAAGTCGCTGACCACGGCCTGCGGCCTCCAGCGGACGATGTCGTCGTAATAGGCGCCGACGTTTTCGGCGAGAATTCCCGGCACGCGGAGCACGTTGTGGAGCACCGAGGCCGCTTCCGCGAACTCGTTGTCGACGTACTTCATCACCAGCCCCTGGATCTCGACGATGTCGATCGCCGGCTTGTCGCCGGCCGCTTCACAGCGCGGAAAATGGGGCGTGAAGGCCTTGTCGAGAAAGCCGTAGGCGCGGTTGCTGACCACGACCTTGACCTGATGGCCGTTGCCGAGGAGCCACTCGAGCGTCGTTTTCGAGCGCGTCGCGTGTCCCATTCCTTCGCCGACGATGCCGTAGAGGAGCCGCATCGGCGCAGCGTATCACCGCTCACTCACGCTAGATCACTGCACGATGACGGCGGCCTTGTACATGTTCATCCCGCACGCGTACGCGAGCTTGCGGCTTTGGTCGGTGGGGATGACGAAGACGACCGGCTCCTCGAGCGGGAGGTCGATCTTCTTGTTGTCGAGATCGGCGAAGACCACCTCGGTGGCGCACGTCTTGTCGGTGGTGCGATAGAAGACGAGGGTCGCCTGTTCGCCCTTTTTCACGGTGATTTCGGCCGGCGCGAAGCCGTTCTCGTCGGCGATGACGTCGATGCGCCGACCGACGACGCCGGGGACGTTGGACGGCACCGTCGAGGCCGGCATTCCCGCGCTGGGGTCGGACTTGTCTTCCTTCTTGCAGCCGAGGGAAGCGGCGAGAGCAACGCCGAGGACGAGAACGACGTGAGTGAGGGTGAAGCCGCGAGCGCGCGAGAACATGACGCAGACTTAGACGAACAGCGGCGCGCAGTCGACGGCGGGCACGTAGCCGACGACGCGCGCATCTTCGGCGCTCTGGGCGACCGCGGCGGGGTAAGGATCGACGCCGAAATCGATGTGCGCCCACGCCTCGTCGAGCGTCGCCTTGGGGAGCTTCTTGGTGGTGATGCGCGCGAGCTCGACGTTCGCGAGCTCCTTCGTCAGCTCTGGCTCGATCGCCGTTCGCTCGATCTCGAGACGCAACGCGGCGACGAGCGCGGCGAGCTCGGCGGGACGCGCCTCGGCGAACGCGCGACGAACGACGACGATCGCCGTGGGAAAGCGGTGGTTTGGCCAGAGGTCGCGCTCGTCGACGAGGCGGTTACCTGGCAGCTCGCGGACCACGCGCGTCGCCCACGGCTCGGGGAGCCAAGCCGCGGCGATTTGCTTGCGCTTCATCTGCGCGAAGATGTCGGCCGAAGCGAGCGCGTCGATGACGACGTTGCCACCTCGCTCGACCGGACCGAGTCCGAAGCCGAGGAGGTACTTGCGAAGCGCGACGTCTTGGGTCGAGCCGAGCTGCGGCGTGGCGACCCGTCGGCCTTCGAGCGCGCGCGGCTCGCGGATGTCGGGGAGCGTGACCAGCGAGGCTCCGCCCGAGGCGATGCCGAGCTCGATGCGGCACGTCCCGGGATGGCGCGATTGCATCGAGACGACCGGGAGCGGCCCGAGGACGCCGACGTCGATGGCGCGGCCGAGGAGCGCTTCGGCGATGCGCGGTCCTGCGCGGAAGGGGCTCGCGTCGAGTCGCAATCCGGAGAGCGGCGCGAGGGCATCGGCGAGACGCCCCGAGCCGAGGCCGGCGAGGATCGGCGCGTGCGTGAGGTTGGCCTGGATTCCGAGCCGAAGAACGCCAGGCTCCCCCGCCGCGCGACCACAGCCGACCGCATAGGCCGCGCCGAGCGCGCCGATGGAGGCGAGAAATGTGCGACGTCCGTGAGTCTGCATAATATTGCTATATAATTTGGCGAGAATGTCAGGAAGTGCGGCCGGCCGGCTTCAGTACGGTGTGGAGTCCACACTCGGTTTTGCCCTTGCCGGCCCAGCGACCGGCGCGCTCGTCCTCACCCTCGGCGACCGCCTGCGTGCAAGGCGCGCAACCGATGGAAAGAAAACGACGCGCGACCAGCGGATGCTCGGGGATCCGATGCTCGGCGAGATGGGCCTTCGCCTCGGCGGCGGTCATCGTCGCCAAGGGATGGATCTTCACCGGGCCCTCCTCCGTCGGAAGCAAAATCGGCGTGTCTTTGCGCGCGCTGCTCTGGTCGCGCCGGAGACCACTCACCCAACCACGCATGCGCGCGAAGTAGGGCAAGAGCGGATCGACCTTGTTGTGCTGGCAGCAGAAGTCGGGATCGGTGTCGTAGACGTTGCTGCCGTACTCCTTCAAGAACGCCTCGCGCGCAGCCGCCGGCCGCACCACCTCGACGGTGAGACCGAGACGCTCTTGCAACTGGTCGCGATAGGCGAGCGTCTCGGGAAAGAGGAAGCCTGTGTCGAGGAAGACGATCGGCAGCTCGCGCGCGACCTCGCTCCAGAGATGAAGCAGCACGCCGCTGCCGGCGCCGAAGCTGGAGGTGAAGAGGAGGTCTCTCCCCCAGCGCTCGACGGCCCATGCCAAACGATCGCGCGGCGACTTCTTCTCCAGCTGGGCGGAGAGTGCGGCGAGCTCTTCGCCACCGACGGTCATGCAGCGCATTCTCCCGCGCCGCTGTGGAGGAGGAAACCCTGCTCCTCGCCGATGTCGGCGACCTCGTCCGGACGTGCCGGTTCGGTGACGAGGGCGCCGAGGTAGGCGATGACGCGCTTCGGCTCGACGCGCTGGTAGAAGGCCTCGACAGCCTCATTTTCCAGGCGATCTTCGCCGTAGAGGGCGAGCAGCCGCGCGACCGCCTCGGGGGCACGACGAGCGATGAGCTTCACCACCTGACGACCGAAGGTGGCGCCACGTTCGTCGACGCCTCCGCCGAGGTGGAGTTGGTACATCGGCACCGTGGTGCCGTTGCCGTCGCGCCGCGCCGCGCCGTGGAAGCCGATGCCGGCGATGTGGAGCTGACCGCAGCTGTTGGGACAGCCGCTGATCTTGATGACCGTCTCTTTGGCGCCGGGGAGCGTGAGCGCGTCTTGCTGCGAGAGGCGATCGCTGATCGCGCGGCCGAGGTTGCGCGAGGAGGTGACCGCGAGGTTGCACGTCTCGGCGCCGGGGCACGAGGTGACGTCACGCGCGGTGCGAACGCCGAGCTCGGCGAGCCCCAGCGTCGAGAGCTCGACGAAGAGCGCAGGGAGCGACCGGACGTGGACGAAGGGAATGAGCAGGTTCTGATCGACGGTGACGCGCGCAGAGCCGTCGCCGAACTTCTCGAGGATGGGCCCGAGCGCACGCATCTGCTTCGAGTCGATGTCGCCGAGGAGCAGCCGAACGTAGACCGCGGCATAGCCATCTTGGCGTTGATCGACGACCGAGGACGCGCGCCAGGCGAGGTATCCGTTGGGCGAAGGACCTTCGTGCACTTGCGGCGGCGCCGGGACGCGCGCGGCTGAGTCGGGGAGCTTGAGCTCGGACTTCGCCTCCGCGTCGACCTCGGCGCGGAGCTCGAGATACTTCTCGACGAAGGGGCCATCGCCGAGCTTCTTGCGCACGTACTTGAGACGCGCGCGGTGCCTATTTTCTCGGTTCCCCAGGCGATCGAAGAGACGGAGGATGGCCTCGCCGACGCGCGCGATCTCGGGCGCGGGGACGAACTCGTGGAGGACGAGCGCGGTCATCGGGAGTGTGGAGAGCCCACCGGCGACGACGACTTTGAAACCGGCCGTGCCGTTCTCGCTCTTGGCGATGAACCCGAGGTCGTGGATGGCGGCGTAGGCGCAGTCGCTCGAGCAACCGCTGAAGGCGATCTTGAATTTGCGCGGCAACGTCGCGGCCAGCGGATGGCGGAGGAAATAGCGGACCAGGCCTTCGGCGTAGGGCGTCACGTCGAAGGCCGCGGAGCCGCAAATTTCGGCCTCTTCGCAGACGGTGACGTTGCGCACCGAGTTGCCGCAGGCCTCGCGGATGGTGAGGCCGGCTTCGTCGCAGCGACGCATCGCCGCTTCGGCGTCGGCCATGTCGAGGAAGTGCAGCTGCATGTTCTGCCGCGTGGTGAAGTGCCCGTACCCGCGCGACCAGCGATCGGCGACGTCGGCGAGAGCGTCGAGCTGATCTTTGCCGAGCACGCCTGCCGGGATCTTCACGCGGAGCATCTGCTTGCCCTCTTGCCGCTGGCCGTAGACGCCGCGGGTGAGGCGGAAGGCGCGGAAGGCGTCGGGGGAGATCTCGCCCTTCTCGAAGGCCTCGAGCTTCTGCACGAACTCGTCGACGTCGCGCGGGTCGGAGAAGCGCGGAATGTGGGGCTGCGTGGCCATGACTGAAGGTGCTCCTGCGTTTCGTGTCGTTATTGCGGACGAAGACCCGTGTTCGGGGACGCAGAAGAGCGACTTCGCGCCGAGAATTGGTGTACGTTTCTGGGTCGTCAGCGGACACATTCACAATTGTAGTGTCGTGTCCGCAATAATGGAGGATGACGTGGTCGCACGCAAGGTTTCGCCGCCGGCGCCGGAAATTTCGAAAAAGGGAGGCGCGACCAGGCGCACGGCGCGAACGGCCACCGGCTCGGGTGACGACGTCGGCGCGGCCGAGCTCGGTCGACGGGTCGCCGATCATCTCCGGCAAAAGCGGAAGGCACGCGGGATGTCACTCGACGATCTCGCCTCCGCCTCGGGCGTGAGCCGGGCTGCGCTCTCGCAAATCGAGACCTACAAATCGATCCCCACGCTCGGTCTCCTCTGGAAGATCGCGGTCGGCCTCGGCATCCCCATCAATGAGCTCCTCGGCCAATCGACGGGACCCGTTTCGGTCCTTCGCCGCTCGGACGCCAGCGTGCTTCGCTCGCTCGACGGCAAGCTCGAGAGCCGTCCCCTGGCGCCGGTCGGTACGACGCCGCTGGTCGAGCTCTACGAGCTACGCCTCGCCGCCCGCTCGCAACATGCCTCCGAGCCCCACGCCCGCGGCACCCACGAGGTGCTGGTGGTGCTGACGGGCGCGCTCCGGCTCCACGTCGATACCGAGACCCACGACCTCGCCGCCGGCGACTCGATCTGCTTCCCCGCCGATCGGCCGCACATCTACGAGAACCCCGGCGGCTCCGAGGCGCGCTACCACAACCTGATCGCCTACGAACGCTGAACGGCCGCTCCCCGACTTGACCGATCGGTCAACGTTCACTATTACATCGGTGTGTTCAGTTTTGCGAAACTCGTCGAAACCGACGAAGTCGAGGACGCCGCGCCGACCCGGGCGCGCTCGCAACGACGTGGGGCGAGCACCTCGCTCGACCGAGTGACCTTCGCCTATCCGGGCGAAGCGGCGGCCATCGCCTCGACTTCTCTGCATGTCGATGCCGGCGAGCTGGTCTGCTTGGTCGGGCCCTCGGGGAGCGGAAAGTCGACGATTCTGAACCTCATCGCCGGCCTTTTGGTGCCCACCTCGGGGCGCGTCCTCTTCGACGAAGAGGCCATCCGCGGCCCCGGGCCCGAGCGGGCCGTCGTTTTTCAGGACGCGGCGCTCTTTCCCTGGCTCACCCTCCGCGACAACGTCGAGTATCCGCTCAAGCTCGCCGGCATGCCCAAGGGCGAGCGCCGCGCGCGCAGCGAGCAGCTCCTCCGGATGGTCCATCTCTGGAAGTTCGAGGGCAGCCATCCGCACCAGCTCTCCGGCGGCATGCGACAACGCGGCGCCATCGCCCGCGCTCTCGCGACCGATCCGGCGGTGCTCTTGATGGACGAGCCCTTCGCCGCGCTCGACGCGCAGACGCGCGAGATCCTCCAAGGCGAGGTCGAGCGCATCTTCCAAGAGACCAAGAAGACGATCGTCTTCGTCACCCACAACGTCCGTGAAGCGGTGCGCCTCGCCGATCGCGTGGTGCTCATGGGCACGCGCCCGGGCCGCATTCTCCGCGAAATCGCCATCGATCTCCCGCGTCCGCGGCGCATCGACGAAGAGCGCGTGGCGTGGTTCGCCGCCGACGTGGCGTCCGAGATTCGCAGCGAGGTCGAGAAGATCGCCAAAGAGGAGGCCGATGATGCGTGGGTGGCTCCGGGGGGTCCTGTTCACGTCGATCCTCGTCGCAATCTGGGCAGCGGCATCTAGCTTCGCGAAGAGCCCGCTCTTCCCGTCGCCGCTCGCCGTCTATCGCGCCCTCGAAGCGGGCGTGCACGATCGCACCGTGGTGCGCGCGGTCACGACCAGCGTCGTGCGCCTGCTCCTCGGCTATTCGATGGCGCTCGTCGGCGGCGTCCTCCTCGGCGTCGCACTCGCTCGCGCGAAGGCGGTGAAGCAGTTCGTCGGTCCGCTCGTCCTCGGCCTCGGCTCGGTGCCCTCGATCTGCTGGCTGCCGGTCGCCATCCTCTGGTTCGGGCTCTCCGAGACGTCGATTCAAGTGGTCGTCGTCCTCGGCGCGCTCCTGCCGATCGCCGTCGCCACCGAGACCGCCGTGCGCCACGTGCCGCCGCAAATCATCCGCGCCGCGCGGACGATGGGCGCGAGCGGACCCCGTCTCCTCGCCACCGTCGTCGTCCCGGCAGCGTTCCCCGGCATCCTCGGCGGCGCCAAGCTCGGTTGGACGTTCGCCCTTCGTTCGCTGATGGCGGGCGAGCTCCTCTTCGTCTCCGGCGGGCTCGGTCAGCTCCTCGAGACGGGACGCGATCTCGGCGACACCGCGCTGGTGCTCGCGGTGGTGGTCCTCATCGTCGGCCTCAGCCGGCTCAGCGAGTGGGCGCTCTTCGGCCGCCTCGATCGCGAAGTCGCCCGCCGTTGGGGAGCAGAGCCGGCATGAGCGCGCGCGTGTTCAACCGAGGCCTACGCGGCAAGGTCTGGCTCGTCGGCGCCGGTCCGGGCGATCCCGAATTGCTCACCGTGCGCGCGCTGCGACTCTTGCAGAGCGCCGAGGTCGTCGCCTACGACGAGCTGATTTCCCCCGAAATTCTCGCGCTCGCGCCGAAGAGCGCAGAGATGATCCCCGTCGGTCGACGCGCGCGCGGTTGCCGTCATCACGAAGAGCGCATCCACCCACTGGTCATCGAACGCGCGCTCGAAGGACGTGACGTCGTGCGCCTCAAGGGCGGCGATCCGTTCGTCTTCGGTCGTGGTGGCGAAGAAGCAGAAGAGCTCGCGGCGGCCAACGTCCCCTTCGCCGTCGTCCCCGGCATCTCCGCCGCGCTCGGCGCCGCCGCAGCCAGCGGCATCCCGCTCACGCATCGCGACGAGGCCGCGTCGGTGACCTTCGCCACCGCGCACGCGAGCCGCGGCGACGGCGATCCGAAGCTCTCGGTCACCGTGCCCATCACCGGCACCGTCGTTCTCTACATGGGCCTCGGTCGCATCGCCGAGACCGCGACGTCACTCGTCGAAAGCGGCCGATCGCCGTCGACGCCCGCTGCGATCATCGCCTCGGCGACGCGCCCGAACCAGCGCATCGTCATCGCCACGCTCGACACCATCGCCGCCGCCGCAGCCGGCGCAGCGCTCGAGGCACCGGCGCTCCTCATCGTCGGCGAGGTGGTCGCGCGCGCGGTGAAATCGCCGGAAATCCTCGGCGAATTCACGCAATCCGCGCTCGGCTGAGACGACGACCGAGCCAGGCGAGATCGTTCGGCTCGGCAAAGGTGCCGAAGGCATCGTTTGCGAAACGGGAGTTCTCGCGCTCCACCCTCGAGGGTGAAGACGACGCTTCCGCTCGCCCCCCCGCCCGTGCAGCGCTACGGAGGCATCGCCGATGCGCGCCAGCGAAGCCGTCCCGCCGCTCGACACGCTCGTCGAGATCGAGACCCCCGAGCACATCGTCTTCCGTCATCGCATCGCCGGACCGACGCGCCGACTGCTGGCGCTGCTCCTCGATCTGCTCATCTGCTACGCGGTCGTCATCGCCGTCGCGCTCGTCGTCCTCGTCGTCACCGCGGCCGGCTCCATCTCCGTCGGGGACGAGGTCGGAGGTTTCTTCAAGGCCGGCCTCGGGCTCACGCTCATCCTCCTCTTCCTCGCGCAGTGGGGGTACTTCTTCGTCTTCGAAGGGCTCACCGGTCGCACGCCCGGCAAGCGTGTCCTCGCGCTTCGCGTGCTCACGGTGCATGGTCGTCCCATCGGCTTCGGTGCCGCGGCGCTCCGCAATTTGGTGCGCGCGGCCGACTCGCTGCCGAGCGCCTACGTGCTCGGCGCGCTGGTGATGTCCCTCTCGCCGCGCTTCCAGCGTCTCGGCGATCTCGTGGCAGGCACCATCGTCGTCGTCGATCAAGAGGTGAAGGTGGCGCGGCCGGTGGTCCTCTCGCCGCCGGCGCATCCGCAGGAGGTCGAAGGGCTCCCCGAGCACGTCACCCTCGACGCCGACGAGCGCGCGGCCATCGAGCTCTTCCTCCGGCGACAAGACACGCTCGGCCCCGCGCGCGCCGACGAGCTGGCCCGGATGATCGCGCCACAGCTCGCCGCTCGCTACCAAGCCGCGGCCTATTCGCCGGCCCGTCTGCTCGCCCTCCTCTACGATCGCGCCTCGCACGCAGGACGCAACGAAGGGCCTGTTTCTTCGCGCAATCGCGCACATTCGGGAGGGGGGGCCTCATGGCGATAGCGAGCCACGTCAACGAAAACGCCTTCTGCGAACGTCGCCAACGCGACTGGGAAGAGCTCGACGTCATGGTCCTGCGCGCCAGCCGCATGGGCGTGAAGAAGCTCGACACCGACGCGATTCTCCGCTTCTCGCCGCTCTATCGCGACATCTGCGCCGACCTCGCCCGCGCTCAGGCTGCTCGCTACAGCGCGCCCCTCGTCGACTATCTCCAGGGCCTCGCCGCCGCCGCACACACCGTCCTCTACGGGCTCCCCTCGCGCACGAGGCACCTCGGCGATCAACCCTTCCGCAACCTCGTCTACGCCTTCCCGCGTGCAGTGCGACGCCATCGTCGCGCGCTCCTCCTGGCAGCCTGCCTCTTCTTCATTCCCTTCGCCGCCGGTCTCGCGCTCGCGCTCCACGACCCGACCTTCGCCTTTCGTCTCGCGCCCGAGGGCATGCTCAAGCCGCTCGCCGAGGCCTACGCCAAGGGCTTCGAGGAAGGTCGCGCGAACGGCGACAACGCGATGATGGCCGGCTTCTACATCCACAACAACGTCGGCATCGCGCTCCGCTGCTTCGCGCTCGGCATCCTCGGCGGGCTCGGATCGGCCCTCTATCTGCTGCAAAACGGCCTCGCGATCGGCGCCATCGTCGGCTACGTGGCCTCGAAGGGCGCGGGACAGAACATCCTCACGTTCATCGTCGGCCACGGCTCGCTCGAGCTCGGGGCCATCGTCATCGCCGGCGGCGCGGGCCTCGTGCTCGGCTACTCGCTCGTCTCGCCGGGCGAAAAAACGCGCCTCGCCTCGCTCCAGGCCGCGGGTCGCGAAGTGGTCGTCCTCGTCGCCGGCGCGTCGGTGATGTTGATGATGGCCGCCGGCATCGAGGCCTTCTGGTCGGGCTCGAGCGTGCCCACGCTGGTGAAGCGCATCACCGGCGCCACCATCTTCGTCCTCCTCGGGCTCTATTTGACCCTCGCGGGACGTGCGAGCCGCGCGCCTTCCCCGCGTGAGTCCCGCTGATGGACATCCTCCGCGCGCGTGTCGTCTTCCGCGAGCGTCGCCTCTCCGACGTCGTCGACCTCTCGCTGCGCTTCTTCGTCGCCCAGTGGCGCCCGTATCTGTCGCTCTCCGCGGTCGTCATCGCGCCGCTCTTGCTCGTGACGTTGCTCCTCGATCACGAGCTGCCGCCGGCCGCCGTCTGGTCGCTCGCCCTCGCGGCGATGGTGCTCGCCGAAGGGCCGTTCACGATGCTGGCGTCGCGCCTCGTCTTCGCCGACGAGGTCCCGCTTCGTCCGCTCCTCCGTGATGCACTGCGGATGCTCCCGCGCCTCGCATTCACCCGTCTTTTCCAGGGCATCGGGCTCGTCTGCGCCATGTTCTTCTTCGTCATCCCCGCGGCGTGGGTGGCGACGACGTGGTGCTTCCTCTCCGAGGTCACGCTCCTCGAGAGACCCACCTTCGGAGCGGCCTACGGACGCGCCAGTCGCCTCGTCGAGCGCATGTCCGGCGACGTCTTCCTGCTGGTGCTCGCGTCGGTCGGGCTCTTCTTCGCGGTCATCGTCCTCGCCGACTCCGCCGGCAGCGCAGTGATGCGCGAGGTCCTGCAAATCACGCCGCCGGCGTCGCTCTTCGAAAAGGGCGGCTCGGGCACGCTCTCGCTCGTCGCCGCCTGGCTCTACATCCCGCTCCACACCACCATCCGCTTCTTCACCTACCTCGATCTCCGCGCACGCAAAGAAGGTTGGGACATCCAGACGCGCTTCGCCTCGATCGCGACCCGCGAAAGCGCCGAGGCCTCGTCGTGATCGGCCGACGCACGCAGGCCGCGAGGCGTCGCGCGAAGCTTGCCGCGACGACGGTCGCGATCACCACGATCTTGCTGGGGCTCGCCGGAACTGCGCGCGCGACGTCACTCTCGGCCGAGCGCGCCGACGACGACGTGAAGGCTCTCCGCGACGACGGCCGCGACGGCTTCTGCAGTGCCCCGCCCGAGCGCCTGAGCGAGCACGCGGCCGAGCTCTGCCCGATGGCGAAGGAAGTCGCCGGCTGCGAAGCGCTGGTTGCGCGATGCAAAGGCGAGGTCGCCGAGAAGCCGAAGGCGCCCGACGTGAGCTTCCTCGAGAAGCTCGGTCCCATCGCGCAGGTCCTGATGTGGGTCCTCATCGCGGTGATGATCGTCGGCATCGGCTACCCGCTCTTGCTGGCCATTCTCAAGGCTCGTCGCGATCAAGCCGTCGCCGACCCGGAGCCCGACGCGCCGCGGCCTTCCCGCGCGCCGCCGCCCGAAGAGCTGCCGGACGAGACCGAGGCCGAGGTGCTGATGCTTCGCGCCGAAGAGCATCGACGACGCGGCGATCACGCGAGGGCCATTTTTGCGTATCTCCACGCCTCACTGCGCGCGCTCGATCGACGCGAGCAGATCCGAATCGCCCCCTTCCGCACGCACGGCGAATACGTCCGCGCCTGTCGCGATCAAGCGGCGCGCGCCGAGCTCCGAGCCATCGTCCGCGAGGTCGAAGAGGTGCGCTTCGGCGGGGCCACGGCCACGGACGAGACCAGCAGTCGAGTCGCCTCGCGCGCGGCGCTGCTCGTGCGTGGTCTCCCCCTCACGGTGATGACGGTGACGATGCTCCTCGCGCTCGTCCTCGGCCTGGTCGGCTGCGGCAGCTCGGGGCCGAAATTGCAGCGCGCGAACGATCCGGCCGGCGACGATCTCTTCCTCGAGCTCCTCCCCAAGCAGGGCGTGAAGCTCTCGAAGGAGCGCGGCGCGCTCTCCTCGCTCCCTCTCCCCAAGGCTGGCGAAAAAGAGCCAGCCTTGATCGTCGATCTCGCGCGCGTGCCGCTCGACGACGATTCGCGCGATCACCTGTTGAAGTGGGTGAAAGCGGGTGGCGTGCTCGTCATCGCCGCCCATGGCCCATGGAAGGCGCTCGGTTACGAGCTCGGCTCTGGCGACACGAGTGAGCTGACGGTACCGCCGCTCGATCTCGGCACCGTCGACATCAACGACGACGAGGTCTGGGTCGACGAATCGCCCAACCTCGAAGAGCTCCACGGCGGCTTGGCGACGCCGAGGTCGCTCGTATGGGAGGACGCGACACCGCTCGCGCGCGTCGGCAAAGAGCCCTATGCGATGATGAAACTGCTCGGAAAAGGGAGGGTGATCGTCCTCGCCGACGATCAGCTCTTCACCAACCTCGGCCTCGCGCGTCACGGCAACGCGGGCGCCCTCGTGGCCCTCCTCTCGCACATGCATCGCCACGAGGCGCGAATCGCGCGCCCCGAAGACGGCACCTCGCCCCCGACGAGCCCGTTCTCGTCGCTGATGCGCGCGGGAATGGGGCTCGGCCTCTGGCACGCGCTCGCGGCGGTGTTCATTCTCTTCATCGCGGTCGGAACCCGCGCGGCGCGGCCGACACCGACCCCACCGCCACAACGGCGCGCCTTCACCGAGCACGTCGAGGCGACGGGCGCCCTCTACGCGCGCACGAAGATGGCCCCGCATGCGCTCGCCGCCTACACGCGTTGGGTCGACGAACGCCTGCGCGCACAGATGCCCCGAGGCGGCGTCGATCTCGCAGCATGGGTCGCGCATCGGGCCAAGGAAGACGAGGCGTCGGTGCGCGCCACCTTCGCCCGCGCACAGAGCGCGCAATCGGACGAGAAGCCTCGGGGCGACGAGCTGATCGTGCTGAAAAAGCTGGGGAATCTCTACGCTGCGGCCACCGCCGACGGCAACGTCCGTCGTCGATCCTGACTCCTGCCATTCCTGACATCCCTGACAATCACCACTTCCGAACCTTCTTGCCACTCTCTGCACCATCGGAGCGACCTTGGACGCGAATCGTTTCACCGAGACCTTCACCAACCTCCGAAGCCAAATGGCGCGCGTCGTCGTCGGCCAGGAAGAGCTGCTCGACGGCGTCCTCGGCGCGGTCCTCGCGCGGGGTCACGTCCTCGTCGAAGGCGCGCCCGGCCTCGGCAAGACGTTGGTCGCCCGCGCGCTCGCCGCCGCGCTCGGGTGCACCTTCAAGCGCATCCAGTTCACGCCCGATCTGATGCCGAGCGACGTCACCGGCTCGTCGATCCTCGATCGGCATACGAGCGGCTTCACCTTCGTTCCGGGCCCCATCTTCACGCAGCTCCTCCTCGCCGACGAGATCAACCGCGCGCCGGCGAAGACGCAGTCGTCGCTCCTCGAGGCGATGCAAGATCGGCAAGTCACCGTCGACGGGGTCTCGCGACAGCTCCCCGCGCCCTTCGCGGTCATCGCCACGCAGAACCCGGTCGAGTCGCAGGGCACCTATCCGCTCCCCGAGGCGCAGCTCGATCGCTTCCTCGTCAAGCTGACGGTCGCCGACCCGCCTGCCGACGTCGAGCGCACCATCGTCCGAAATCACGCGCAGGGCTTCGATCCGGCCGATTTGTCGACGCTGACGGCGGTGACGACGCCGGAAGACGTGGTCGAGATGCAAAGGCACGCGCAGACCATCCGCGTCGACGACGCGATCATCGGCTACATCGTCGAGCTGGTGCGCAAGACGCGTGACGATCGCACGATCGAGCTCGGCGCCTCCCCGCGCGCGTCGATCGCGCTGATGAAGACCGCGCAGGTGATCGCCGCCAGCGAAGGGCGCGCCTTCGTCACCCCCGACGACGTCAAGCCGATGGTGAAGCCCGTCCTGCGTCATCGCGTGATGCTCCACCCCGACGCGCAGCTGCAAGGCATCACGCCCGACGCGCGCATCGACGAGATCCTCCGCGCCACCCCAGTCCCGCGCGTCACCGGCTGAGCTCACTCCCGATGAGGCTCGTTCCCACTCCTCGCTTGGCCGCGTTCGCCGGCGTCGCTGCGCTCGTCGGCGTCGTCGCCGGGCTCGTGCCGGCCGCGCGCGCACCTCTCATCGTGCTCGACTTGGCGATGGTGATGGCGGCGCTGGTCGACATCGTCTTTCTTTTGGGCCCCCCGCCCGAGCTCGAAAGGAGTGTCGCCGACATCTTCAGCGTCGGACGCGCGAACCCCGTCACCCTCGGCGTGAAGAGCCGCTTTTCCAGGGCGATGAAGGGCTTCGTGGTCGACGACCCGGTCGAGGCGGCGACGCGCGAGGGCTTGCCGGCGAACCTCGCCTTGCCCGCCCACGGCGCGGCGACCATTCGCTACGAGGTGACCCCGACGAGGCGCGGCGCGCGTGACTTCGACGCGGTGACGACGCGCTTCTTCGGACCGCTCGGCCTCATGGCGAGACAAGATCGCAAGAGCCTCCCCGCGCGCGTCGATGTCTATCCCGACGTCCACGCGGCGCGCCTCCTCGAGCTCCTTCGTCGTCAAGGTCGGGGCGATGCGCGGCTCGGCTCGATGCGCGTGCGCGGCGGCGACACCGAGTTCGAGCGCCTTCGTCCGTATGCCCGCGGCGACGAGGTGCGGCACGTCGACTGGCGCGCCACCGCTCGTCGCGACGACTTCACCGTGCGACAATTCCAGGCTGAATCGAACCAGAACGTGGTCTTCGCGCTCGACGTCGGTCGCGGAATGCGTGGAGAATCTGAAGGTCTCACCAGCGTCGATCACGCGCTCAACGCCGCGCTCCTCGCCGCCGACGTGGCGCTCCGTGGCGGCGACAAGGCCGGCTTCCTCGCTTTCGACGACGCACCTCGCGCCTATCTTCCGCCGACCGGTGGACGCTCGGGGGGACGCAAGCTGACGCGTGCCGTCCACGACCTCGACGCCGGGGTCGCTGCGACGGATTACCGCGCGGCGATGGCCTTCCTCCAAGCGCAGGTGCGCTCACGCTCGCTGGTGATCGTCTTCACCCATCTCCTCGAGCCTCGGTCGGCGAGCGATCTCACCTCTGCCTTGCGCGCGCTCCGTCCGCGGCACGTCGCGCTCTGCGTGCTCATGCGCGATCCCGAGCTCGAAGCGCTCGTCGCCGGCCGCGTCGAGAACGAGACCGATCTCTACGTCCGCGCCGCCGCCGCCGAGTCGCTCGCCGCGCGCGACGCGCTCCTCCGCAATCTCCGCCAGAGCGGCATCCTCGTCCTCGACGCCAACCCTTGGGAAGTGACGCCGAACCTGGTGCAGCGCTACCTCGAGATCAAAGCGCGTCGTCTGATTTAGCAGTCGCACTCGCTTTTCAATTCGCGCCGAGAGCATCCCCAGTCGTCGCTGGGGGCCCCTTCATGAGCCGTACGGCGGGCCGTATCCGCCGCCCGGCTTGCCGCCGTAGGGCGGAGGCGGGGGTGCGCCGTAGCCTCCATAGGGGGGCGATGGGTTTCCATAACCTGCTGATGCACCGTAGGGCTGGGTGGCAGCGTAGGCTGCGGGGCTCGTGCTCTGTGGCTGTCCGCGTCCGCTGATGCGGAGGTAGATGATGGTCATGCCGAGGCCCACCGTCGGAATCGCCGCGAGGATGCCGACGAGACAAGCGAGCGCGCCGAGGATGATGACGAAGAAGGCGAGGAACCCGAAGCCGAAGATCGAGCCCTTTTGCCCTTTCGTCGCCTCCCAGCTCGCCTTCATCGCGTCGACGGCGCCGAGGTTCTGATCGACGATGAAGAAGTGGGTGAGCGAGAGCCCGAGCCCGAAGATGATTCCGGGGATGATGAGCATCACCATGCCGAAGCTGATGATGATGCTCATCAAGAGGTTGGCGCCGAGCATGGTGAGGAACTGCCCACCACCGGTGAAGAGATCGCCGATCTCGGGTCGGCCGCCGCGCGCGGTCGTGAGATAAATCTTCGTCATTCCGACTTGGAAGAACGAGGCGATGAGCTGACCGATGAGCGCCGCGCCGCCGAGGATTCCCCAGTAGGCGGGATCGTTCTCGGTGATGATGCCCGTCGTCTTGAGGATGTTCGGCACCTGTTGCGGGATGCCTGCGAACATCTGCGACATGATGCCGGCACCGACGAACGTGCCCCAGTGCTGCTTGAAGAGCGACCAGCCGAGGCCCATGACCTCGCCGACGCTCCAAGGCTGCGGTCCGGTGCTGCCGCCGATTCCAGGCGCGGGAGGAGGGGCGGCGCCAGGAGCGGCGTACGGGTTGTAGCTCATCACCTCGTCCTAGCCGAGCTTGGCCGCGATCGCACGCACCAGCTCGCCGAAGCGGGAGGCCATCGGCGTCCCGTCGGCGCGCCATCGAGCGCGGAGGGCGCGCGCTTCGGCGATCCAACGCTCTTCTGGGAGCACGCTCTCCAGAATTTCACGGAGCAGCCGGCTGAGGGCAGGCGCCTCACCGGCGCTGGAGATGGCGATCGTGAACGGCGGACGCCGGAGCAGCGACGCGAAATAGGCTGAAGAAGCCGATGGATCGTCGACAGCATTGACGAAGACGCGACGCGACTCGGCGGCGGCGGCGACGCGCATGTTGACGTCGTGATCGTCGGTGGCGGCGATCACCAGCCAGACCTCGTCGAGATCGCCCTCGACGAACGCGCGCGTGCACAGCTCGATCGCGCCGCTGTCGGCCAAGGCGACGACCTTCGACGAGGCCAAGAGCGCGACGACCCGCACGACGGCCGAGACGTCGAGGAGCTCGGCAATTTTTCGCTCGGCGACGACGCCCCCACCGACGACGAGGACGAGGCGCCCTTCGAGCGCGAGGAAGAGCGGAAAGAGTCTCACGTGAGTGGCGCGCGCGAGAGCGACGCCGCGAGCGCTTCGTAGATCGGTCGGCGCGGATCTTCGCGGCGAAAAATGAGGCGGAAATAGTCGTGCAACGGCGTCACCTTGGGGAAGAGACGTTGCAGACGACGCGCCTTGAGGTCGGGCTTCACCAAGTAGTTGGGAAGCACCGCCACGCCTTCGCCCGCGACCACCAGATCGCGAATCGCGCCGATGGTGCCGATGCGGACCACGCGCGAGAACTGCATTCGGTCGGCTCCTTCGGCGGCATCGCGGAAGTAGCGGAAGAGGGGGTAGTCGACGTCTGCGTCGATGAGCCGATGGTTGCCCGCGTCTTCGTAGCGCCGAAGCGGCGTCTTCTGCACCAGCTTCGGCGCGGCGACGAAGACGTAGTGCTCGGGATGGATGGCGATGGCATCGAGCGCTGCGTCCCCGAGGCGCGACGAGCTGATCGCGCAATCGATTTCGAGCGTACGCACGCGGAGCAAGAGATCGGGGCCAGAGCCGAAATAAAGGTGAACGGTCACCGCCGGGTGCTCGCTCGCGAGGGGACGGAGCTGGGGCGTCAGCCAGCTGATGCCGAGCTCGTGACGGGTGCCCATCGTCAGCTCGACCGGCGTCGGACCGACCTCACCGCGGGCGGCGCGAAGACAGCCATTGGCCGCGTCGAGGCAGGCGCGAGCATAAGGAACCAGCGCGAGACCGGCCGAGGTCAGCCGCACGCTGCGCGTCGTCCGCTCGAAGAGTCGTACCCCGAGCTCTTCTTCGAGCTGCCGAATGCGATGTCCCAGCGCCGCCGGCGTGAGCGCGACGGCCTTCGCCGCAGCGCGAAACCGGAGGAGCCGTGCCGCGGCGTCGAAGCAGCGGAGGCTCTCGATCGAGGGGAGTGTCATCGTGAATTCTGATGATACGATCGGTCCCTCGTCCGTATGACCCTCTCCACGCGTATCCGCGACTTTTTCTCCCCTGAGGCGGTCAAGCGCGCTCAGACGCTGGAGGCGAGGAGCGACCTGGAAGGGGCGTGTGCGTGTTGGATGCAGGCGGGGAGGTACTCCGACGCCGTGCGCGTGATGTTGATGCGCGCGCAGGCCGAGCTCGACCCGCACCGTCGCGCGCTCTTCCTCACGCAAGCGACTTCCCTCGCGCCTCCGGGCGATCCTGCGCGCGTCTCGGCGTGGCGAGCACGCGCCACCTTCATCCTCGATCGCGCCGAGGCCGGAGGTCTCGATCCGGCAATTCGGAGGCGTGAGCTGCTCGAAACCGGTCGCGCGTTGCGTGAGCTCGGAGAGGCCGAGCTGGCTGCCCGCGCGCTGCGCCTCGCCGGCGATCTGGAGGGCGAAATCTCGGCGCTCGCCGAAGCAGGCGCGCTCGGTGCCCTCGAAGACGCCGTCAGTCGTCAGCGCAAGGTCGAAGAATCGCGCATGCGACGCGCGACGCGCTTCGAGCAGGTACGCGATCAAATCGCCCTCGGAAGACGACGCGACGCGCTCGCCCTTCTGCGCGGAGCGCTCGACGAAGAAGACGCCGAAGACCTCCGCGCGCTCCTCCAAGGCATGATGGCGCGAAGGCCCAACCTGCCGGGACACCTCTACGTCGACGGCCGCATCGTCGAGGTGGTGTGCGGCAATCCGGTGCGCCTCGGTCGCAGCGAAGGCGAGCTCAAGGTCCCCTCACCGGTCGTCTCGCGCAAACACCTCGAGCTCTTCCGGCCCGACAGCGGCGGTCCGTGGGTGCGCGATTTGGGCGGAAAAAATGGCACCACCATGCGTGGCGCGCGGGTCGACGCGATGGCCGTCGGCAGCGGGCTCGATCTTCTGATCGGCAACGCGCTCCCACTCAAGGTGCGACCGACCGAGCGCGGTGGCCTCGTCATCGAGCTCCCCGGACGCGTCTGTTGGTTGCCACTCGGCGCCGTCGACCTCGGCCAAGGGCGCGCCTCGCTCGAGAGCTCGACCGACGGCTGGCTCGAGCTCACCATCGCGCGCGGGAGCAACGTCATCCTCGGCGATCTCCGCGTCGAGGGCGCCATCCAGCTCCTCGAAGGCGACGAAATCTTCGACGGCCACGGCGGCAAGCTGCTCCTCCGCGTGGTGGCGCCGCCGCAAGAGCGCAGCTAGGTCACGGCGCGAAAATGGGCGTCTGGCAGCGGCTCCGCGGTCTCTTCGGCGAAGAGACGAAAGCGCTCCCGACGAAGCCGGAAGAAGTTGCACCCGAAGAGCAGAAAGTCGAAGAGCTCCGTCCGCCCTCTGCGCCCGAGCTCATCGGCGCAGCGTTGATCGCGCGCGACTTCGCGGCCGCGTCGAAGGTGCTCGGCGGCGCCCGCGAGACCGAGGGCGAGGCCGCGGTGCTCGAAGCGACCTTCGCCGTGCTCGGACCGAAGGCGAGCGACGCAGAGGCAGCACCCGTAGCTGCACCCGACGACGCGCGGGAACGGTTCCTCGTCACGCTCGCAGAAGTGCTCGTCGCCCGTGGAGAACGCCCGCGCGCCGCCGACGTGCTCTCACGCGCAACGTCCCCTGCGGCCTTGGTGCTCCGCGCCGATCTCCTCGTCGAGGGCATCGCTGGCTCTCCCTCGCGCGACGATCTCGATCGCGCGCTCGCCGTCCTCTCGCGAGCCCTCGTCCTCGACATCGACGCGCCCGGCGCGCGCGAACGATGGGAACGCCTGCGCGTGCGCCTCGGCCACGGAGTCGTGAGCTCGGGGCCGAGCGTCGGCGCCACCTTGGTCGCCGCAGCTCCATCACTTCCTTATGTATTGCTCCGCGAGGTCGCACGAGGAGGCGCTGGCGTCGTCTACCAAGCCCACGAAGAGATCATCCCTGGTCGTCCGCGTCTCCTCGCGCTCAAGCTCCTCCACGACGATCAACCTCGCATGCGGGCGCAGCTCGGGCACGAGGCGCGGGTGGCGGCGACGCTCCGTGGCACCGGCGTCGTCCGCATCGTCGACCTCGATGCCGAAGCCGGATGGCTGGCGATGGGATGGGCCGAAGGTGGCAGTCTGCGCGCGCGACTCCGCGAAGGGCGCCCCGGCGACCTTCTGCTCGAGGCGCCGATGACGTGGCTGCACGCGTTCGTCGCCACGCTCGCCGACGTCCACGCCGCCGGTTGGGTGCACGGCGACGTCAAGCCGGCGAACCTTCTCTTCGACGCCGACGATGCGCCGCTCGTCTCCGATTTCGGCCTCGCGCGTCGCTTCGGCGAACCGATGACCTCGGGCAGTCCGGGCTACATCTCTCCCGAACGGGCGGCCGGCGCGCCCTGCGATCCACGCGACGACGTCTTCGGCCTCGGGCGCGCGCTCGAAGATCTACTGGCGAAGAACGAGGGCCTCGTCGGAGCAGACGAAGTACGGCGCCTCGCACGACTCTGCGTCGCGCCGGCGCCCGTGAGGCCCGCCGACGCACGCAAAGTTCTAGAACAGCTCGAGTAGATCGAGCGGCTCGAGTCAGCGGTACGTGAAGACGACTTCGTGATCGCAGATGCGGAAGACGTCGCCCTCGGCGATGGCCTTGCGGGTGACGCGCTGCCCGTGGAACTCGACGCCATTGGTCGATCCGAGATCAACCATGTAGAAGACGCCGTTTTGGAACTCGATCATCGCGTGTTGGCGAGAGACGTTCGGATCTTTGATGGTCAGATCGCTCGCCTGCCGACCGCGGCCGATGATGAACTTCTCTTTGTTCACCGACGTACGTTCGCCCTGATAAATGGCGGTGAGCGCGCCGAGGTACTGCTGCGGCTGCGGCGCCGCCATGTGCCCCATCTGCTGCATCTGCATCGGCTGCACTTGCTGCTGCTGCTGCTGCTGCGGCGGCGGCGGCGGAGGCGGCATGTGCTGTTGCTGCATGTGCGGCGGCGGCATGTGCTGTTGCATGTGCTGCTGCATCGGAGGCGGCGGTGGCATCGGATGACCACCCATCGGCGGCGCCATCGGCGTACCGACCGGAGGCGGAGTCATCCCCATGTTCGGCGGCACGGTCTGACGACCGGGGATCGGTGGCGGACCTCCGCGACCACTCATCGACGGCGGCGGAGGCGGCGGCGCAGCTCCACTCGACATGCGACCACCCGCGGGCGGAGGAGGAGGAAGCCCACGACCGCTCGGCGCTGCCGGCGGAGGCGGAGGAAGTCGACTGCCCTGCGCAGCGGGAGGAATCGGCGGCGTCGCCGCTCTCGCCATCGGCACGGCAGGCGCGGTCGGCGCGGCCATCACCGAACGCTGTCCGACGTCGGTCGGGCCCGAATCGCGCGCACCAGGAAACGGCGTGCGACCGCCACCCGGACCACCCGCGGCGCCGTAGCTACGCTGGCGCGCGTACTGCTTCATCGCCTCGTTGATCAAGTAGTCGATCGAGCACTCCAGCTCGCGCGCCATCTGCTCGAAGGTCTCCCAGAGCTGATCTCTGCACTGGAAGCTTCGAGGGCTCTTCTTGCTCGCGTCGTTCGGCTGCGTCATTCCCGTTTGTCCTGCCGTCTTCTCGGGTCGCGTGCTCTCACTACTGTCGTCGGTCTCGTCAATCTCGTCAGGTCACTTCTTGTCGCCGTCCTTCTTGTCGTCGTCCTTCTTGTCGTCCGGCTTCGGCGCCTTCGCGCGCATCTCGATCTGCACCTTGACGCAGTAATTGACGTAGTCGCCGACGGTGCTGAGCGGCTTGGTCTCGAACTCTTCCGGCTTGTCCTTCTTCGGCACCGGACAACCGACGTCCCACTTGCAGTCGTCGACGTCTTTGCACTTCGGGAGCGGATCTTTCGAGGCCGCGTATTTTTCGACGGCGGGGAGATCTTCCTTGGTGCCGAGGCCGAGGTACCAACCGAGCGCGACGAGCTGGGCGCCCATGCTCTTGCTCTCGAGGCCAGAGAGGACGATCTGCTTCGCGTTCATCTCCTTCGGGAGCGCCGACATCGCGCGCGCGTAGTCGGAGCCTTCGCCGAGGCCCATCTTCTCTTCGGGCTTGTCGGGGAGCTTGCCGATGAACTCTTTGACGTTGGTCTTCGACTTGTCGCCGATCTTCTGCATGACGCCGAGGATCTGCATCCCGGCGTCGTAGCGGATCTTCCAGTTCTGCTCGCCGAAGAGCGTGTAGTAGCCCTGCACCGCCTGCTCGGGCGGATAGGCGGCGAGGCGCACCAGCGCGACGTGCTTCACCTCGTCCGGCGCGTTGCTCTTGGCGAGCGCGAGGAACGACTTCATCGCCTCGTCGGTCTTGGTGTCGAAGTTTCCTTCGAGGGCCGCGAGCGCGAAGGCGCGGTTCTCCTTGTTGAGCTCGGCGTTCATCGCGAGGCCCATCAAGGTCGTCGCCACACCCTTGCCACCGACCTGCTTCGCCAGGGTGAAGAGCTGTTGCAAGCGCTCGTCTCGCACCTTGAGGAAGTAGGCGACGTACGGGTTCTTGAGCGGATCTTTCTCCGGGTTGTTCTTCTCGGCGACGATCTTCTTGCCGTCCGGGTTCTTCGCCAGGGCCTCGTCGGTCTCGGCACGCACCGAATCGGCGTAGGCGCCGTTGATGGTGTCGGAGAGGAGCTTGGCGAAGTTGTTGGAGAGCTCGGCGCGCGCTTCGTCGGAGCCGGCGCCCTTCACCTCGGTGACCACGCGGACGATGACGTCGAGGCGTACGGATTTGATCGCCAGCTTCGCCGTCAGGAGCGCCGGGATGCGCTTCGTGCCGATCACGCCGACCGAGCGGAGGATCTGCTCGACGCCGTACTGCTGCGCGGTGTTGTCGAGGCGCGTCTCGAGCTGCTGGAGGCGGACGTTGACGTCGTCTCCCTCTTTGCCCGCCGCCCAATCGGTGAGCGCGGCGGCCATCTCGTCGAGGATCTTCGCGTCGACGTCGAGCTTCTGCTGCCCGGGGCGATCTTCACGGGCAGCACTGAAGAGCGCGAAGGTGGCGTCCTTGTAGACGACCGTCGGGTCGGCGAACTTGCCGTCGACCGAGCTCAGCCCTGCTTCGACCTTGGGACGCAGCTTCTTCCACAGCCCTTCCATCACGTCGCGGCGATCTTTGGCCGCGAGGTTCGGGAGCTGATCGATGAGGAGCTTGAGGCCGGCGTACTGACCGCCGCGCTTCTTCATCTCGACGAGCGACCATGCCGCTTCGACGCGCAGCTCCTTGTCGTACTTGTCGTGCGCGAGCACGGCGACGAGCTTCGTCGGCCCGTTCTCGGTCGTCTGCCAGCGCTTCAAGTCGTCGACGTTGACACGGCAGCCGATGGCTCCGAGCGTCAGGCCCGCCATCAACGCGAGCGTCGCGAGGCGCGAGCCCTTCCGTTCCCCAAAAACCTGGCGCATTCGATGATTCCTTCGTATCGCGTCGCGTTTGCTCGGTGTTTCTCGCCGCAGCGGAGCGCACGGCCGGCGAATCGTCGCGTCGCACGTGGAAACAGCTGGCCGGCTCGCTCGGACGTCGGGCGAGACGAAACTCCACGGTCGCACGGGCATGGTAGTCCGAAGAGCCCAAGGCACTCAATCTTTGCGGTGAGAGGCCCAAGAACGCGATTTGCCCGTGTTTTTGCCCTGCCTCGGCACCTCCCGCACCGAAGTTGCCGCTTTTCGACCCCTACATGTAGGTACGGAGGAGCATGGGATCCCCCCGTCGCCGCCCCAGTTCCGAATACGCAGAGGTCGACGAGACGCCGCCGCCGGCGCCGACCGTGGGCGTCCGTCGCGCACGCGAAGCGATCGCTTCGGCGCCGATGGTGCGTGACCTCGATCCGTCTCGAGATGCCTCTCGTGAGCCCGCTCGCGATCGCGTCGCGCGACGGGAAACCAATGCTCCATCGATGTCGGGCGATGCCCACGCCAACGCCGGAGCTGCGCGTGAAAAGAACGCGGCGACCGAGTTCGTCCGTGGCCGCGAGCTCGCTGCGCTCCTCTTCGTGGCGGCCGCGACCTTCATCACCCTCGCGCTCGCCAGCTACGACGAGAAGGGCGGCGCCGATTGGGTCGGTCCGGTCGGCGCGCGCATCGCCGCCATCTGCGCCTCGACGGTCGGCCTCGCGGCGTGGTCGATCCCGGTCGAGCTCGGCCTCTTCGCGATTCCGTATCTGCGTCGACGCGCGTCGGTGATGACGCCCGCGCGCATGGCCGGAGACGTCGTGCTCCTCGCCACCTCGGCGGCCCTCATCCACGTCGGCGCCGCGGGAAAACAAGTGTTTGGTGGTCACCTCGCGGGCGGCGTCGTCGGCGAGCTCTTCGGTGAGCTCCTCCGCTCGCTCTTCTCCACCATCGGCACCTTCCTCGTCGGTCTCACCACCATCGCGCTCGTCCTCATCGCGCGCGCGACGTTCAGCTTCATCGGCTTCGCCAACCGCGCCGGCGCGACCAGCGCAGCGGCAGCGACGAAGGCCGCGCAAGGTGTTCGCGGCGTCGCCGAAGCATGGCAACAAGCCAAGGAGCTCGAGCGCAGCGGCGGACGTCCCGACCTCGTGCCCGGCGGCGGCGCGTTCGGCCTTGGCGACAATGGTGAACCCGCGTCGGGCGATCGCATCTCGATCGCCGATCGGCCGAGTCTCGATGGCGTCGAGAGCGTCGGGGACGCGAGCGGCGTGCGTGCGCTGCCCCTCCACATGCAGCGCGCAGGAGAAAATCCCGAGGCGCACGCGATCGCGCGGCAGCTCGCCGGCGTGCCCGAGATTTCTCGAGGCGACGACGCGATGACTGCCCTTCAGAAGAGCGGCGAGACGTCACGGGCGAAGAAGCGCAAGCGCGAAGAGGGAGCGAGCGAGCTCCCCGAGCCAGACGCAGGCGCGACGTCCGCGAGCGCGATGGAAGTGGCCACTGCCGGATTCGAGATCGCGCCGCCGATCATCCTCGGCGCGGGCAGCGAGCCCGCGAGCGCCGAAAACTCGAAGCCAGGCAAGCGCACGCGTCCACGCAACGAAGGGCCGACCATCGCGCCGCCGTCACCGGAGGCCGCACGCCAGCCGATCGCCCACGCGAACGTGAACGTGAACGCCGACGAAGCGCGCGAGACCGGCGCCGAAGGATTGCTCGCACGTGACTCGCGCGAAGAGGAGGCCGCGACCCCCGTCGACGAAGTCCTCGAGGCCGATGCTGCGGAGCTCATCGAAGCGGAAGAGCCCGCCGCGAACGGCAAGGCCGAAGAGGAAGCGAAGAAGCCGAAGCGACGGACGCAGACCACGCGCATCGTCACGCGGGGCTACGAATTGCCGCGAACCGAGCTCTTGACCCTGCCGCCGCCCGAGCAAGCGCCGATCGATCGCGACGCGCTCCTCGAAGACGCCAAAGCCCTCGTCGCGACGCTCGCGACCTACAAAGTCATCGGTGAGGTGCGCGAGATCCATCCCGGTCCGGTGGTCACCACCTTCGAGCTCGAGCCGCGCATCGGCACCAAGGTCCGCGAGGTCGAAGGGCTCGCCAACGATCTGCGGCTCTCGCTCGCCAAGGAGAGCGTGCGCATCGTCGCGCCGATCCCCGGGAAAAACCGCATCGGATTCGAGCTCCCGAACATCCAGCGCGTGCCCGTCAACTTCCGTGAGCTGGTGGAAGATCGTCGCTTCGCCGAGGCCAAGGGCGCCCTCCCGGTGATCCTCGGTCGCGACATCGTCGGCGCGCCGTTCTACGCCGACCTCGCGGCGATGCCCCACCTCCTCGTCGCCGGCGCCACCGGTGCGGGCAAGAGCGTCGGGCTCAACGTCATGCTCACCTCGCTCCTCTATCGGCGTTCGCCCGAGGATTTGCGGATGATCATGATCGATCCGAAGGTCGTCGAGCTCGCGCCCTTCGATCGCATCCCGCACATGCTGCTGCCCGTCGTCACCGACATGAAGCAGGCGCTCAACGCGCTCAAGTGGTGCGTCGACGAGATGGAGCGGCGCTACCAGCTCCTCGCCCAAGCGGGCGTGAAGAACATCGGCACCTACAACGCCTGGCGCGAGAAGGTCGTCGCCGGCACGGTGCCCAACCCCTGCCCGAAGACGCTGACGGCCATCGATCACAACGGCCTGCCGGAGGAGCTCGTGGTCAAGGAGTCCGGCATCGACGCCGCCGACGCTTCGCTCATCGCGCAGGCCGAGCAGCAGTATCCCGAGAAGCTCCCGTACATCGTCGTCGTCGTCGACGAGTTCGCCGACCTGATGATGTCGGTCGGCAAGGGCGAGGTCGAGCCGCCGATCGCCCGCCTCGCGCAGAAGGCTCGCGCCGCCGGCATCCACGTCATCCTCGCGACGCAGCGTCCGAGCGTCGACGTCATCACCGGCATGATCAAGGCGAACTTCCCGACGCGCATCGCCTTCCGCGTCGCCCAACGCGTCGACTCGCGCACCATCCTCGATGCGCAGGGCGCCGAGTACCTCCTCGGCAAGGGCGACATGCTCGTCTCTCTCAACGGTGGAAACGGCCTCAAACGCATCCAGTGCCCCTTCGTCAGCGAGGAAGAGGTCGACGCCGTCTGCGACTTCCTCCGCAAGCAGGGCGAGCCCGTCTTCGACGAATCGATCCTCGCCCCACGCCCAGAGGACGCGGAGAACCAGGAAGAGGACGAGGCGCTCTCGCCGAAAGATCAGGAGCTCTTCGACCGCTGCGTCGACATGGTGCGCGAAGCTCGCAAGTGCTCGACGTCGTGGCTGCAGCGCAAGATGGGTCTCGGCTACAACAAGGCCGCGCGCTTCGTCGATCGCATGGAGCGGACGGGCGTGGTCGGTCCGCCGCAGGGCGCGGGCAAGGATCGCGAAGTCATGGTGTGAGCCTCTCGTTTCGCAAAGGCGCGAGAGGCGTTCGCAATCGTGCAATCGGCCGAGGGAGCGTGGCGCTGCTAACCCAAGACGTCATGCAGACCATCACCAGGGTTCACGACGGCATCATCGGCTCGATCGTCCTCGTCAGCATCAGCATGGGCTTCGCGCTCGACCCGCGATGGCTCTTCCTCGCCGGGCTGACCGGCGCGTTGATGGTCTCGAGCACCTTCACCGGATTTTGTCCGGTCTATTTCCTCCTCGGCAAGGTCATGCGTGGTTCGGCCGACGCGCCCGCGAGCTAGCCTGCGAGCGCGGCGTCACGGCGTTCGGACGGCCGCGTGCTGCGTGGACGCGGACGACTCGAGCTGCCCTCGAGCTCGGCGGCGACCCGCTGACGAAGGCGATAGAGACGCGTCTTCACCATCGACTCGGTGAACTGGTGATTGCGGCTGAACTCTTGGACCGGCATCGCGCCAAGCACGCACTCCTCGAAGATGCGGACGTCCTCGGGCGCCCCGCGCTCGAGCACCCGGGCGACGCCGGCCGCGATCTCGGAGGCGACCATCACGCTCTCCGGATCACTCGCGGCGGGATCGAGGGTCGGCGTTTCGAAAGCGTCGAAGCGCGGACCGCGATGACGGGCGACGCGACGCACGTACATGCGACAGCAGTTGATGACGATCGTCGTCAGCCATGTCTTCGGCGCCGAACGATCTTCGAAGCGATGCGCGTTGCGGCTGGCGAGAAAGAGCGCGTCTTGCACGCACTCTTCGGCATCGGCGTCGTTGCCGAGCATCGCTCGCGCCTTGCGGTGCAGCGCGCGGCGAATGTCCGGATCGTCGATGGCCGCGAAGATGGGGCTGCCTGCGCTCGAGGCCGAGCTCGTGACCGAGTGAGACGTCGACAGCGAGGGCTCGAGGTGTTCCACGGAGTGTCCCTTTCGCCGGAATCGGGCCGGCGAGGACACTCTCAGCACGCGACGCGCCATCGATGAAATGCCATGAATTCGAGCACCCTTCGAGCGGTGAGGGGTGACCGGAGGCGGTCAACTGTCCGCTCGGCGGACAAGTGTCCGGGCTCGGTCCGCTCTCAGTTTCCGACACGCAGCTCGGGCAGATGTTGCATCGGCCCGTATTCGACGTAGTCGAGGAAGAAGCCGTTGCCGTCGCCGAACACGAGGCCGCCCTTCCAACCGACCTCGTCGAGCTCCATCGGCATCCCGTAGGTCGTGTGGCAGCTGAAGGTCGGCTTCGTCGTCAGGTGCTTGCCCGCGCCGTCGTAGGAGACGATCGACGCGCTCGCCTCGGCGCAGGTGAACGCGAGGACTTCGCCACAAGGGCCGGTCGTCTTGGCGCACTCGCTCGATTTGCGTTGGAAGACGAACGAGAGCTTGTCGCCGTCGCGCGCGACCGTGCCCTCGAACTCCGTCTTCGTTCGCGTCTCGTTGCGGGTGGGCGGCGGCGCCTTGAGGTCGAACTGATTGCTGCCGAAGGTGGTGGTGTGGGCCGACTCGAACGTCAACGTCGCGGCGTGCGGCGGCGTTATCGCGAGCGCGTACGAGCCATAGGTCGATTCCGTCTCGAAGGACTGCGAGCAGGAAATCTCGTGTGAAACGTCGAACGCGAAGCGCCACGCGTGCGGGGCACCGACAGGCGCGCCGACGGCGACGGTGGGAGTGGCCGTCGCCGTGACGTTCGCGGGATCTTTCGTCGCCGTGATCGTCTGCGGCGTCGAGCACGCGAAGGTGCCCAGCACGAAGGGCACACCCACCACGAAGGGCACGCCGAGCACACCGAGCACACCGAGCACGTGGAACCCGGTCATCGCGTCGACGAAGAGAGGCATCGCGACGACAGTGTGCCGCGATGCCCGAGCGAGCGCCACCAGGCGAAGGTCAGAGGTGTCCGATCACCTCCGTCGACGGCATCGGCTTGGAGAACATGGGAAAGTCGTATTTCAGAGCGTTTTCGTGCTCTTCGACCGAGGTGGCGGCGACGCAGTCGACGAGGGTGATGACCTCGAAACCGTGCTCGTAGGCGGTGCGCATCGTCGACTCGACGCAGCAGTTGGTGAGGAAGCCGCCGATGATGACGGTCTTGATGCCTTTGCTGCGGAGGATGAAGTCGACGTTGGTGCTGGCGAAGGTGTCGAGCCCGCGCTTGCCCTCGATGACGATGTCGCCCGGCTGCGGCGCGAGCTGGTCGACGATGGCTGCGCCCCAGCTGCCCTTGATGAACGCCTTGCCGTCGACGACGCCTTTGAGGATGCCGTACGGGTGCCGCGTCAGCTCGCCGTAACCTTCGGCGAAGGTGATCGGCGCGTGGAGGATGGCCACGCCCTTCTTTCGCGCCGCCTCGACCAGCTTCGCGGTGTTGGCGAGCATGTTCGTCTTCTTCATCACCGCTTCGACGGCCTTGTGGAGCACGCCGCCTTCGCTCGTGAACTCGTTCTGGAACTCGATGAGGAGGAGGGCGGTGGTGGCGGGGTCGAACTGCATGACGGGCTCCTTTGGCTGCTGACCGGCGGCTGAGGTGAAGGTCCTATTTTCAGCTTGTCTGACAAGCAGTCAAGTGGAAGACTTTGCGAATGGTCGAACCCGGCAAAAAGCCCGTACGATTCGCCCTCCGGGTGGAGGACCGCCTACCGCTCAGCGTCGCCGTCTCCAGGCAGCTGCGTGAGGCCATCGTCTCCGGCAAGGTCTCGGTCGGTGACGAGCTGCCGAGCGAGAAGGAGTTGGGCGAGCAGCTGAAGGTCGGACGCTCCACGGTGCGCGAAGCGTTGCGCATTCTCCAGGCGCAGGGCCTCGTCTCCGGCGGCGACACCGTCTCCACCCAGCGCCCCCGGGTGAGCCGCGACTCCACCTTGAGCACCGCCGCCCAGGCGATCGAAAACGTGGTGCGCCTCGGTCAAATCCCGCTGGACGATTTGGTCGAGCTGCGCGTCGTCATCGAGGGCGCGGCCGTCGAGAGCGCGGCCGACGAGCCCGACGACGCCGCGCTGATCGCCGCGCGAGAAGCGCTCGAGACGATGCAGCGCCCGAAGCTCGACGTCGAGACCTTCCGCGCCGCCGACATCCTCTTCCACCAGAGTCTCGCCGCTGCGAGCGGCAACGCCGCCTTTCCGCTGGTGATGGGCGTCCTCCGCAGCGCCATCTCGGCACACCTCGGCGAGGCGCTCGACAAGGTTCCCCACGTGCAGAAGACGATGGCCGCGCTCACCCGCGAGCACGCAGCCATCCTCGAAGCCGTCGCGCGCGCTCACCGCAAGCTCGCCCGCACGCTGGTGACCGAGCACATCCGCGGCTTCTACGCCGGGCGACGCGCGCCATGACCGCGCCGTGGATCGCCGAGCTCGCAGCGTGTCTGCCGAACGGCGCGGCGGCGAGCGATCCCGACGTGCTCGCTTCGTACTCGCGTGATCAGGCGCCGCTCGCGCCGGCAGGTACGCCGATGGCGCTGGTGCGTGCGAAATCGGTGGACGACGTGGTCGCCACCCTCCGCTTCGCGCACGAGCGTCGCATCCCGGTGGTGACGCGTGCGGCCGGCACTGGTCTCGCGGGCGGCGCGAACGCCGTCGACGGCTGCATCATCCTCCTCGTCAGCGCGCTCGATCGCATCCTTCGCATCGACGAAGCGACGCGCACCGCAGTGGTCGAGCCTGGCGTCCTCAACGGCGTCCTCGCCAAGGCCGCTGCCGCGCGAGGGCTCTACTACGCGCCCGATCCCGCGAGCCGCGACATCTCGACCATCGGCGGCAACATCGCCACCAACGCCGGCGGCTCCTGCTGCCTGAAATACGGGGTCACCGGCGATCACGTGGCGGCGCTCGAGGCGGTGCTCGCCGACGGCACGCGTATCCGCACCGGCGCGCTCACCGAGAAGAACGTCGCCGGGCTCGATCTCACGCGCCTCCTCGTCGGCTCCGAGGGCACGCTCGCGGTCATCGTCGGCGCGACCGTGAGACTCCTCCGCGCGCGCCACGCTCCTTCGACGCTGGTGGCCTTCTTCAGCTCGATGCCGAACGCCGCTGCAGCCATCGCCGCGATGGACGCCACCGCCGACCTCTCCCTCATCGAGGTGATGGACCACGTCACCATCGAGGCCGTCGAAGCGCTCACCCACATGAGCCTCGACACGAACGCGGCAGCGATGGTCCTCGCGCAGAGCGACGCTACGGACGCGGCCGAGGTCATCGCCCGCTGCCAAGAGCTCTGCCACGCGCACGACGCCATCGACGTCATGTGCACCGATGACGCCGAAGAAGGCCGCTTGCTCCTCGCCGCCCGCAGATCCGCCCTCCCCGCGCTCGAACGCCTCGGCACTACCTTGCTGGACGACATCGCCGTTCCCAAGCCCGCGATGCCCGAAATGTTCGAGCGCATCCAACGCACGGCCGAACGACACCAGCTCGTCATCGGCACCTTCGGTCACGCCGGCGACGGCAACCTCCATCCCACCATCGTCTTCGACGCGAGCCGACCCGAGTCGAAGAAGGCGGCGTTCGCGGCGTTCGACGAGATCGTTCGCGATGCGCTCGCCCTCGAGGGGACGATCACGGGAGAGCATGGGGTGGGGTCGTTGAAGAGGGGGTATCTCGGGGAGATGGTCGGGGAGGTGGAGAGGGAGTTGATGGGGAGGATCAAGGCGGCGTTCGATCCGCGGGGAATTTTGAATCCTGGGAAGGGGATTTGAGCGCAGGCGAAAGGCGCACAAAAAGCCGAACGCGCGCGGATCTCTCGATCCATGCGCGCCCGACTTTCCTCCTACTGACCGGTCCGTGGCTCCGTCATCGTCTTCATCGTCTTCATCATCACGCGGGCGTGCAGCTCTTGTTGGTCTGGAACTCGACTGACTTCATCGTGTTGTTGGTCTTGTTGCTCTCGAGGACCGTGCTCGTCGCGTTGGCGGTCGCCTGGAGATAGTCGGCGTTGCCTTGGGCGATGTTGACGGTGACGGTCGCCGAAGCGCCTTTGGCTAGGGCGGGGACGTTGGCGTCGACGCTGGCGACGGGCGTCGAGAAGCACTTGAGCGACTGGACGCGGACGACCGAGGCGCCGGCATCGACCCAGAAATTGTGGTTGGCGACGGTGACCGAGGCGGTCGTCGGGCTCGTCCACTTCACGGCGGTGACCACGAGGTCGGGCTCGCCCGGGTTGAAGTGCGCGGTGCACGTGTAGCCGTTGGTCTGGCCGCCTTCGATCACGCTGACAGAGCCGCCGATGGCGAGCGGCGCCGCGAGGGTGAGGCTGCCCGAGCCACCATCGTTGGTGTTCCACGCGATCTTCATTCCCTTCGGCAACATCGCCGAGGTCGTGTTGGTGATCTTGTGGTTGCGGTGCTGGACGTCGGAAGCGCCGGGGCCGCTGCAGCCGAGCGCGATCGTCGGCATCAAGGTGAGCGCAGGCGACAGCTTGATTTCGGCGAGGGGGCTCGCGGGACTGGCGTTGGCGCTGACGGGGACGACGAGCGCGGCGAACGCAGCACACACCACGAGCTTGAGGCTCTTGTTCATTTGACTCTCCTTGGCTCCTCACGTGGGTCACACGCGGGAAAGGGTCGTTGACTGCCAATCACGAGCGCTCGCATGAGCGCGAAGCGTTTCGTGATTCGCGAAGATGAGTCGGGGCCAGAGACGAGATCGTTACGGACGAGCAAGGGCGCTCGAAGCGAGCCTGAAATCAGCCGCGGCGGGCGCTCGAGACGCCTACATCGGAACAGGTGCACCACGAGTCATTCGAGGCGGATGTCGAGATCGCCAACAGCCGCTGAGCACACGATGCGCGCGTCCATTCCGAGCTACGCTCCGGCTCGTGGATACGCCGGGCTCGACACCGCGGGCGACGTACGGTCCAGGAGGCAGCGAGACGATCAGCGATGCGCCTTCGAGCGCGTCGAGCGCACCGTCGTCGAGCTCGTCTGCAGGAGCACGCCGCGTCGAGAGTGGTGACGGCATCGAGTACTCCGACGGGGTCACGCATTCGTCGTGGCCGAACACCACGCCCGACAGCCGCCCGGCGACGAGCGAGCGGCCGCCGGGCAGTCGACGCCTCCATCTCCCCTACGCCTCGACCGACGTCAAAGTCCGCATCGGTTCGTACGACGTGCTCGAAGAGCTCGGGCGCGGCGGCATGGGCACCGTGCATCGCGCCTACTCGCTGAAGCTCTCGCGCTTCGTCGCGCTCAAGGTCTTCACGCCACGCCGCGCAGCCACCGAAATCGACGTGGTGCGCTTTCGCAACGAGGTGATGCTCGCCGGTCGCCTCAAGCACCCCAATGTCGTCACCGTCTACGACTCGGGAGAGGAAGGCGGGAAGATCTTCTTCGCGATGGACTACGTCGACGGGGGCAGCCTCGGCGAATACATCCGCGAAGCAGGCGGACCGAAAGACGCGACACACGCGAAGAAGACGGGAAAAGAGCTGCCGAAGGAGCTCGTCCCGATCATCATCAAGGTCGCCCGGGCGCTCGATTTCGCGCACCAGAAGGGCGTCATCCATCGCGACATCAAGCCCGACAACATCTTGCTCGGTCGCGATCTCGAGCCCTTCATCAGCGACTTCGGCCTCGCCAAGATGACCGCCGAGGCGCACGACCTGACGCGCGACGGCAAGGCGCTCGGCACGCCCTTCTACATGCCGCCCGAGCAAGCGAACGGCGAGCTCGCGCACGTCGGACCGCGCAGCGACGTCTACTCGCTCGGCGCCACGCTCTACCACCTGCTCACCGGCGCGCCGCCCTTCAACGCGCCGACCGAGCTGCTCCTCCTCGCGAGCATCACCCACAAGGAGCCGGTCCATCCCGTGAAGATGGCGAAGCAGACGCTCGATCGCGATCTGCCACCCGACCTCGCGACCATCTGCCTCAAGGCGATGGAGAAAGAAGCATCGCGTCGTTATGAATCTGCGGCGGCGCTCGCCGACGATTTGCAGCGCTTCCTCGAAGGCGACGTGATTCGCGCGCGGCCAGCCGGCTTCGTCGAGCGCGCACAGAAGACGTTGCGAAGGCGCCGCGGCCTCATGACCGGGGTGCTCGCGACCGCCCTCGTGCTCGCCACTTTGGTGGCCGCGTTCGGCGTCCTCACGGTCGACAGCGTCACGCGAAGCAGCCGCTCACTGGTGGAGTTCGGCTACCAGGACGCCCTCCAACAGGCCGCCACCGTCGAGCGGGCGATTCGCGTCAACATGCTGGAGGGGCGCGCCGATCAAGCGAGGCTCCTCCTTCAACAGCTGGCGATGACGGAAGGCGCCGGGCAAATCCAGGTGCTGCGCACCGACAGGCAGCTCGCGTACACGGACATGGAGACGCGCGACAAGGTGAAGGCGAACCTCGCGAGCGAGAAGGTGCTCGAACGCATCCGCACCGAGTTTCCCGAGATGTTGCCGACCATCGAGATGCTCAAGTCGGCGGCCTTTCCCAACATCGAGCACAACCCGCAGAGCCCGCAGCTGGTCGAGGTCGATCGCAAGGCGTGGCGCGAGGCGCTCCTCACCGGCAAACCGCAGCACTACGACGAGGTCACGCCGAGCGGCACTTCGACCGTGGTTTTGTGGCCGATCGAGAACAGCGCGCAGTGTCGGGTCTGTCACAGCTCTCCCGAGCAAGACAGCTACGGCTACGATCCGATCCGCGCGGTGGTGGTGGTGAAACGCTCGCAAGAAGACGTGCTGCGCGTGGTCCGCGACAATCGCAACGCCACCTTGCGCATCGGCGCCATCGCCGCGGCGGCGCTCGTCGGGCTGATGATTTTCTTCTACAAGGTGTTGGGGATGAGGCCGCGCGGGGAACGCTTCGGCGTCGTCGAGCGGAGGGGGAAGGCGCCATGAAGAGGGCCGCTGCGATCACCCTCGCCTCCATTGCGCTCGCCATCGCGTCGGCGTCCGCATGCAAGAAGAACGGTCCGCCGCCTCCTCCGGCGCAAGAGCTGATCGCGATTCCTGCGACGCCGCGCGGGCTCCCCGAGTTGCCACCGCCGCCGGCCGACAACCCGACGACGCTGGAGAAGGTCGTCCTCGGTCGCATGCTCTTCTTCGACGAGCGGCTCTCGTTGCACGACGACATGGCTTGCACGGAGTGCCACAAGCCCGATCATGGGTGGTCGACCACGTCATCGTCGAGCGTGAACGCGCTCGGGGGTCGCACGCGTCGGAAGTCGATGAGCGTGCTCAACGCCGGCTACTCGCCCTGGCCGACGTGGGATGGGCGCGTCACCAGCATCGAGGGTGTCGCGCGCATCGCCTGGACCAAGCAGCTCGGCGCCGATCCACCCGCCGTCGCGAAGAAATTGGCTGGAATTTCCGGGTATGGAGAGCTCTTCCAGAAGGCGTTCGGGCAAGCTCCGAGCGAGCAGAACATCCTCTGGGCGCTCGGCGCCTTCGTGCGTGCGCTCCGCTCCGGCGACTCTCCGTACGATCGCGGCGCGCTCTCGGACGCAGCTGCGCGGGGGCAGAAGCTCTTCGAATCGCTCGGGTGCAACGGGTGTCACTCCGGCGCGCGCTTCACCGACGACGGTTTCCACGACTGCGGGGTCGGCCTCGGAAAGACGGGCCCCGAGCTCGATCTCGGGCGCGGCGAGTTCACGAAGAAGAAGGAAGACGAGGGGAAGTTCCGCACCCCCAGCCTCCGCGACGTCGCGCGCAGTTCGCCCTATTTTCACGACGGATCGGCAGCGACGTTGGCCGACGCGGTGCGCTTCATGGCCAAGGGAGGCGCGCCCCACGAGGGCCTCGACGAGAAGCTGAAGACGCGCGAGACGAGCGACGCCGAGGTCGCCGATTTGGTCGCGTTCCTCGGCGCGCTCAGCGGCACGGCGACAATCGAAGGTGGGCCGCCGGGGAGGCTTCCCGGGAAGTGACTACATCGTCTGCGAGCCGTCGATGCCGCCCTTGCTCGCGTTCGCCCAGGCGATGATCGCCGCATGCTCGGGGATGGCGTCGATGACTTGATCGCCCTCTTTCGCAGCTGCCGGCATGATCGCTCCTCGTCGTTACTCTTGCGCTCTACGTTTTACGGCTCGTTGGCGAAGGCCAGACCGCCGGCGAACGGATCGGTCGTGCGTACGCGCTGCTCGTAGTTACGCGCGAGGCGGCACACTTGTTTCGTCTCTTCTTCGAGGCGCACCATCCGGCTCGCCGAGCGCGATCCGACGCGGTGCTCGGCGCGACTGCCGCCGAATTCGTCGCCGAACTCGTGGTTCAGCGCCTTGGTGAACGCGACCTCGAGCTTCTCGGTGAAGTAGTACGGCTCGATGCAGACCTTGGCGATGCTGAAGCCGAGGTAGGCGATCGAGCAGGCGACGCCGATCGGCGCCGTGGCGGCGAATGCTGCCGCAAAACCGACGCCTCCGAGGATGACGTCGGTGCCGACGATCACCGTGGTGGCGACGCACGCCGCGACGTTGGTCGTCGCTTGCACCGTTTGGAGGACGCCGAGCAGCGGCTGACGATTGTCGAACGACTTCGGCACTTGATACGCGAGGTAGACCGCATCGGCGAAGCTCGCCAGAACGACCACCGAGCCGAGCGTCGCGCCGAAGTTGCCGATCGCTTCGAAGCGCTGCGCCCACTTGCCGGCGACGAGCGACTTGTTCGCGAAGTTGCACGCCCATTCGAGCGCGCCACCGACGTTCTCGACGATCGCCGCCGTGTTCTGCGCCAGCGACAGCGCGGTGATGATTCCACCCTTCTGCCGGAGCTGATCGGAGAGGTGCGTCATCCCATCGGCGACGGCGACGATGGAGGCGAAGGCGCTGAAGAACTTCGGTACGCCATTGCCGAGCGTCACCGGCTTGGCCGAGCGGTACTTGAACTCGGAGGCCTTGCCCTCGAGCTTGGTCACGCCGTCCATGTCGATGGTGCAGGTGATGGTCGAGGCTTCTTTGATCTTCCCCTGAACGGCCCCGAACGCGCCGCCGGAGCGCTTCCAGTAGAGCGCTTTGGCGCCTGTTTTCTCGGGGTCTACGGCCGCCTGCCGCGCCCACTTCGCCGTCTTCAGGAGCGACTTCGCCTCCGTCTTGCTCGCCGTCTTCGCCTGCGCCTCGAGCTCGGTGGCGTAGGCCTCGAGCGACTCCTTGCTCGGCGCGAACGCCGCCGAGACTTCTTTCGCGGCCGCCGCCTCGCGCAGGCCCTTGGGCACGTCCTCGCCGAGCACCTTGAGTGCGTTGCCGAGACTGCCGATGCCAGTCGCCTTCTTCAGGTCGTGGAAGAGATCGGCGGCTCGCTCGAAGCTGTCTTTCTTCGCGCGATCTTGGACGAGGAAGAAGCCATCGACGATTCTCTCTTCGACGCCGGCGAGACCCGAGATGCGCAGTTGTTGCCGCGCGAGGCTGAGCTCGATTTTCGGCTTGAACGGCTCGAGCGTGCCGCCACCGACCTCGCTCTGTTGATTGAGAAGCACCATCGCCGAGGCGAGCTGCCGAGTGGCGTCGGCGAAGTCTTTCTTCTTCTGCTCGAGCACCACCGCCAGGAGCGACTTGGCATTGAGGACGAAGAGATCGGCGAGGGTGTCGGTCTTCCCGCCGAAGACGAGCTTGAGATACGCCTTCATCGGCGCGTCGTAGAAAGGCTCCGCCTCTTCTTTGCTCGTCGGTAGCGAATCCCACCAGAAATAGCCGGCGGTGATCGCCAGGTGGTTGTAGCGCACGTGCAGCTCGTCACGCTCGGCGGCCGGCGTGTGCGCGCCGAGGTCGTGCATCATCGTCTTCCACGGAGCCTGCTCGGCGAGCATCCGCTGCACCTCTTGGCGAACGCGCGCGCCGTAGAAGCCCCGCAAGTGCTCGTCCTCGATGATGCGATCGCGCCACGGCTTCGCCTTTGGCTCCGGCTTGTCACCCGGCTCCCACGCCTTGCCCCGCGGGTACTCGGCGCGCCTGCTTCCAAGCGCGTAGTACTGGAACATGCTGAGCGCGAAGTCGCGATCGATGTTCGGCCACACCATCGGGTCGAGGAGGCTGCCGCTGCCGACTTCGGCGAAGGTCGGGCTCAGCGCGCTCGCGAGATTGTCGATGTCGACGACGCGCCCGATCGGGTGCTCGACGTAATACTCCTCGACGATTTTCTTGCTCGCGGTGATCCAATCGCGGCTGCTGATCGTGCAATGGACGGCATCCTTGAAGAGCGACTCGGGGAGCGCCTTGCCCGTCTTTCGGTGCCGCGCATGGGCGCAGTCGTAGGCGTAGCGACGCATCTTCTCGTTGATGTCGCGGAACGTCGACGCCTTCTTCGAGAGCTCGGTGAGCGCCTCGGACGCATGACCAGCATCGACCGAGCCACGCTGTGACTCCTCGACGGCGCCCTTCATCATGTCGAAGACGGTGTGACACCACGAGCCGTTCTCGGCGTCGTTGGCCGCGAAGGCGCTGATCAGCTCGGCGAGGTGGAGCGACGCCATCGCCGGCTTGCGCACCAGCAGTCCGTGGCCGGTAATTTGCGGCACTTTTGCCTGGGTTTTGAGCCCTTTCGCGTCGAGCCAATCCCCATCGCACGCACGAACTTCGTCGGGCGGAAGGAGCCCTTGGCGCACGCCCGGGCCGAGGAGTGAGTGCACGAGCAGCGAGAGAAGCATCTGCAGACGCGGCTCGCGACGTACGTGGTTGCGAAAGAGCCAGACGTTCTCGGCGCCGACCACGTGATCGCGCTTGACGCAGAAGTCGGCGAAGGGATGGCTGGCGAAGAAGTGCTTCAGCTTCTCGGCGTCGAAGGCGTCGCTCGCCTCTTGGAACTGCGCCTTCGCCTTGTCGATGAGCGACTTCTCGTAGCTCCAAAAATAGCGAAACTGCGCGCCCGGCGGGAACATCGCCTTCTTGCGCGTGCGATTGTCGAGGAGCGTGCCGTTCTCGTCGAGCTCGTAGAAGACAGGCTCGCTCGCCAGGTCGGGCTCGCCGGTCGTCAGCGAAAAGGCCATCACGTGCGCGTTCTTCACCGGGCGCAGGGCAAGGTGCTGCACCAAGTCGTCGGCCCACGCTCCGTCGGGCGGGCCTCCTTCCAGCATCGCCTCGATCGACTGCGCGCTGCCCTTCTCGCGTAGCACTTTCGGATGCGTCATCACCAGCTCGAGGAGCTGGATGGGCACCAGCGCGAGCCCGCGCAGGCTGAAGGCATTGATGTCGAGCTGCCCTTGGAAAACCGCGTCGGCCATCGCTCAGCCCACCGTCTCTTCTTCGAGGCTCTGCATCAGTTTGTCGTTGAGGGTGCCGTCGCACTCGCCCGGCTCCCATCCCTTCGACAGCTCGTACTGCGCGATCGCGTTGTGGAGCGCGACCTCGTCCTTGCCGTCGAGATCACCGGCGTGGAAACCGAGGAGCGCGAGGCGCTGCGCAACGCCTGATTTTCCGCCGTCCGGCGCGCCACGGAGCGGATTGAGGTGACCGATGCGGAGCTGAATCGGCAGCTGCTCGGCGAGCGTCAACATCACCAGCGACTCGAGCACCGGGATCTCGCAGATGATCCCCTGCGCGTCGGTGCGCCCCTGAAACGTGAGGTTGCCGACCTCGATCTTCCACGGCACGTCCTCGAGCGGCTTGCCCTCGTGATCCTTCAGCGGAATCTTCAAGAGGCGACGCGGACGCGTGAGCTTGAACTTGTTGACCGACTTGTCCTTGGCCGAGAAGGCCTTGGCGGTGAAGTCGGGGATCACCAGCACGTCACCCGGCGCCAGCACCTCGGCCTTGCGCGACGCGAAGAGCTCGCGATTGGCGGCGAGGAGCTTCTTCTCGTCCTTGAAACCGTAGCGCGCAGCGATGGTGTACGCGTCCTCGCCCTGCACCACGATGTGCTTTTTTCCGGTCGGATTCTCGGTCGTCATGGCGACAATCACCTGGCGGGCTAGAGGGAGGAAATCGCTTCGCCGTCGAACTCGAAGAAGCGCACCTTGGCTTCGCCGGGACGACAGAGGATGCGCGCGCGACCTTCGCCGTCGAGCACGCCGTGGTACTGCTTGCCGCCCGCGAGCACGACGTAACGCGCGCCGGCGACGGGCACCTTCACGCGATCGTCGGGCTTGCCGCTGACCGAGATCTCTTCGACCAGCTCGAGCTCGAACCAGGTGGTGTCGTAGGGATCGACCTCCTGCGCCTCGGTGATCTCCTGGTCCTTCGTCTTCTTGCAGTTGAGCTGGACCTTCTTCCCGTCCATCGCCGCGTTCTCGGCGAGATCGAGCGCGGCGCCTTTCTCGCTGAAGAGCACGACCTTCTTCTCGGCGGTGATGCCACCGGCGCCCTCGAGAAGACGCAGATTCGCGCCCTTGGCGTAGAGGCCGATCTTCGGCGCGTTGAGCTGGATGTGCTCGCTCGTCCGCACGTCGAGGCCCTTGTCGCCGAGCCAGACGTTGTTGTCGTCGGTCGAGATCTCGACGTGCTTCTTGGCGATGATGTCGATGTTCGGTGACCAGATTCTCACCTTGTCGGGGAGGAGCTCGATCATCGAGTCTCCGCAGACGAAGCGCATCGACTCGTGCGCTTCGATCAGCACCTCGCGCGCGGCGTTGACCGCGAAATCTTCGCCGGTCGAGATCGTCGACGAGCGCTCGACGCGGATGCGCTGCTCGCGACCGACATTGTGCTCTTCGTCGTCCTTCACCGTCACCGAGAGCTCGTCGTCGATGCGCTGGACGTAGGCGCCCTTGATCGAGAGTGTCGCGCTCTTGCCGACGGTGCGCTCGTCGAGACCGTCGACGTGCTCGTCGCGATCACCGCGCACGGTGAGCCGCTTGTCGCCCTTGATGAGCTCGGTGCGCCCGCCCTCGAGGACCGCGCGCTGATCGCCACGCACGCGTAGCTCGGCGTCGCGACCGATCTCGACCACTTGGTCGGCGCCGATCGAGAGCCGCTGCACGCCGCGGCCCTTCTCCTTGTTTTCACCGGGCTCGCCGACCTTCACCACGTGCTCGTGGTCGGCCTCGAAGGCGAGATCGCGCTGCGCATGGAGGACGAGCTGCTCGCGATCTTTGGTGTCGTCGAAGCGGAGCTCGTTGGCGCCGGTGCTGCTTCCACCGGGCAAGCTCCGCGTGCGAATCGCGCTGATTTCGGGCTTGTCGGCGTAGGGCAGATGATTGCGACCGTTGGGCACGCAGCCGATGACGATCGGCCTCTGCGCATCGCCGTTGAGGAACGAGACGAGCACCTCCATCCCCACGCGCGGGATGAACTGGAAGCCGAAGGCGTCGCCGGCCATCACCTGCGCGACGCGAATCCAACACGAGCTGTGCTCGTTGCGCTTGCCCTCGAGGTCCCAGTGGAACTGCACCTTGATCTGGCCGGCCGAGCTGCCGTCTTCGCTTCCGCCCGTGTACAGCTCCTGACCTGCCTTGTCGTGGCCGTTGCCTCCGGAGCCGAGGCCGACGACGATCGCCGTCTCGAGCACCTGGTTCATGTTGCGGGGCGGCAGCGGCGGACGAAGCGGCAAGCGCGCCGGCACGCAGTCGAACTCGTTGGTGTAGGTCTGGGCGTGACCGTCCTGCGTCATCCCGTACTCGGGCACGCGCCCTTTGTGGGTGATGCGCGAGACGACGTACTCCTGGTTGAGCTCGTCGAGCGGGTGCTCTTGCAGTCGGAAGCGATGGCCCGCGGAGAGACGGCGACACCAACTCGAGCCGCTGCCGGCGATGGCGTCTCGACGCTGTTGTTCGAGCTGCACCTTCGCGGCTTCGGCGGTCACCTCTTTCGGATCGAGGCCTTGATCGGGCTCGTAGACGCGGAGCTTGCCCGGTTCGAGGGTGAGCGCGGCGACGTCGAAGTCGACGCGGGCACCGAGGTGGAGGTTCGCGCCGAGCGATCCGACGGCGAGCGAGGCGAGGAACGCGGGATCGACCTTGGCCCGCGCCAACGTCGAATCGGCTTTGATTTCCGTGCCCGGACGATCGTTGTCGAATTCGCGGAGACGCGTCGCCTTCGGACGCACCGAACGACGCAGGTTGAACGCGTAGGCGAACTCCAAGCTCGAGTCACCGGGCTGGCTCGACGAGTCACGGAAGACCAGCTCCGGCGCCGGCGAGCGCTCGAGACCGAACGTCGGCGCGCCGAACGCAGCACCCGCCGCTGCCAGCGCTCCTCCCGCCGACGCGAGCCCGTCGGAGATCGCCGGGTACTCGGTGTGATCGGAGAAGACGACCTTCTCACCGAGGCCGACTTGCGCGAAGAGCTTCGCCGGATCGGCGTCTCCGGAGACGGCGCCGGCGATCGCACCTGCTGCGCCAGCGACTGCGCTCCCGAGCCCGCCGGTGAGCGCGTCGAGCTCTCCCGAGGGCTGCTCGAACCAGAAGAAGACGCCGTCCTCGGCGCAGAGGCGCGTGACGAAGTCCCAGTCGGTCTCGTGGAATTGGACGACGTATTCTTGGTCTTGGTACTCGCGCGTCAGGCGGAGGTCGCAAGGCACCCCGGCCTCGCGGAGGACGGTCTCGATGATCGCCTTCTTGCGCTGCTTCTGGAAGATGCGGCAGTTCTTCCGTTGCGTCAGGAGCCACATCCGCGGCACGAGCCCGACCCTGAGAAATACGTGTCCGTGCGCGTCGGCCCCTTCGTGCTGCACCCACGCGATCATCCCCGAGACGACGCGAGGCGCGTGCTCCTGCACCATGATGCTGAGCGACGCCGGCGATCCGAGGAGCGCGATCTCGAGCACGGCGCCGGGGAGCGACGACGCGACGAGCACCTCGTAGGAGTAGAGCTGCGAGCTCTCTTCGGTGCCGTCGAACGCGAGCACCTCGAGCTCACGCCGGACGAAGGGGCCGCAGCGGAGCTCGAAGACCGCTCGCCCTTTCGTCAGGAGGTTCGGGTCGATCCCTTTGAGATGCAGCCCCACGTGACGACCGAGCGTGCTCATGCGGCGCCGAAGATATCAGGACGCGCGGCGCCCTGGCAGGCCCTCGCGCTCGACGCACGGCGACATGCACCGACCGCTCGCATCGATCGACCCGCGCGCGTAATGTGAGATCCGATGACGAGCAAGAAGCCCGAGGGAGCCAAGCCCGGGACGGAAGTGAACGCAGGAATCATCGCCATTCCGGAGGCCCCAGAGCCCATCGTCTCGATGCGCGATCGGCTGCTTTCCCTGCTCGAATACGCCTCGCTGTCGATGGCGCTGGAGGTCATTCCCCACCGCGCGCACGAGGTCTTCGCGATGTTCGGCCTCTCCGACGAAGGCGCACGCGCGCACGAGCTCGCGGGGTGGGAGCAATATTTCGCGCAGCACCCGCGCGAAAAGACCCAGCTCGCGACCATGCGCGGACGCACGCGTGAACGCTGGCTGGAGTTCGATCGAACGACCCCCGCCAAAGATCAGGCGGGCGACGAGGCCGAAGAGCCGATGGAGAAGGTGCCGACGACGAGCGTGACGCCGAATGAGCTCTCGCTCCTCGAATACGCGTCGCTCTCGATGGCCCTCGAGCTCCTCCCGCACCGCGCCGAAGAGCTCTTCGCGCGCTTCGGTTTGAAGGAGAGCGGCCTCCGCGAGAGCGTGCTCGCCCATTGGGAAGTGCACTTCGACGACAACCCGGGCGACCGCGCCGAGCTCGCCCGCATGCGCATGCGGATGCGGGATTACTGGCTCCAATTCGATCGCGAGCATCCCGAGCCGCTCGCCGAAATCGCGCCCGAGCCGGTGCCGAAGACGGCGAACGTGTCGATGGAAGCGCTCGGCGACACTCCGGTGGCCGACGTTGCCCACGTGGTCGACGACGACGACGACGATCGCGAAGAAGCGCCCGCCGATTCGTCTCCCGACTCTTGGCCGCCCGACTCCGACGACGACGACGAGGCGAAGCCGCGCGCCAAGGCAGCGAAAGCCGCGAAGGGCGCGAAGGACGCGTCGGGAGATTCGACGCCGAAGCGCGAAGCTCCTCCGCCGGTGCCAGCGCCGCCGATCTCCGAACCTCCCCCTCGGCCGATGGCGCCCGCAGCAGAGCCCGCGATGGCAGCGACGCCAGCGAAGCCAATGAAGCCGCTCGAGCCACGCATGAACCCTGCGTTCGCCCAAACCGCGCCGGGAACGATGCCGAGCGGGCCGAAGACCCCGTCGAGCTCGGAAAAACGAGCTCCTGCGCGTGGTGCCGCGGGAGGCGCGCGTCCGCCACCTCCACCGACCGCGGTCGCGTTTCAATCGCCAGTCATCCGGCCGCGACGCGTCTTGGAGACGTCGGGTGCACCTCCGCCCCCGCCGACGGCGATGGCCATCAAGTCACCGTTCGCATCTGCCAACGCGGCGCGCTCACCTGGCGCTCGCCCCGTCGCCCCGGGCACGCTGACCACGGGCAAGGTCGAAGCACGCGCCCCGAGCCGCGCCGAACCGATCGCGCTCCCGCTCTCGCTCCTCGAATATGCCGTCCTCTGCGTGCGCGTGCAGATGGAACCCGACAAGGCCGAAGACGCGTTCGCGCGCGTCGGTCTCGCGGACAAGGCGAAGCGCAAGTGGCTCGACGACGCCTGGCAAGCACGCCTGCGCGAGAACCCGGAAGAGCTCGACGAATGGAAGGGCCACGTCTCGCGCATGCGCAAGAACTGGGGCGCGCCGATCAAGCGTTAGTGTCGGCCCGCGCTCAGTAGCCGAGGACGATCGGCTTCTTCGAGCCCGAGGTCTTGGGAACGGGGAACTTCATCGTCGTCGACGGCGGCGCGAGAAAAGTGCTCGTGGGCGCCGCGATCGACGTCGATGGAGCTCCCTTGGTCGAAGCCGTCGCTGCAGCAGACGTCTCGGCAGTGATCGAAGGAGCTGCGCTCTCGGTGCTGGTCGGCGCCGGCTTTGCCGTCTTCGTCTCGTTCGTCATCGTCGTCATCGTCGTCTTCGCGGTCGGCCGATCGGGCGGCGCGCCTTCGCTCGCAGCCGTCGTTCGCGTGCGCATCGTCGCCATGACGACGGCGACGACGACGAGGACGAGCGCCCCACCGACCACGACCGCGATCGGCGTGTAGCGTTTGCGCACCATCGGGATCGGCGTCGGCCCTGCGGCCGCGAGCGCAGTGGGCGAATCGACGCCGATCGAAGGGCCGAGCGAACCTTGCCCGAAGAGCGGCGAATGCGCGTCGCGTCCGGGGTGAGGAAGGGGCGGCGCATCGGCGAGCATGGCGGGAGGAGGCGACGGATGGCTGTCGCCCGACGGATATCCGTTCGCCGCGGTGACCGTCGGCGGAGGCGTCGCCGTGCGCGCAATGCCAGCGACCGGACGAGGACGCTCTTCGATCATCGGAAGGACGGCGACGGGCGCGACGGCCACCGCTCCCGGACGAGGTGGCGCACGAGGCGGCGAGGGCGGACGCGCAGGCGCAACTGGCGGCGCGACGCTCAGCTCGGAGTCGGAGATGTCGCGGATCGGCAGCACCGGAGTGCCGTAGAGCCCGAGCTTGGCGCGGATACGACGCACCTCCGCGAGCATCGCCTCGGCGCTCGCCCATCGATCGTCGGGAACGTTGTTGGTCGACTTGTCGATGAGCGCGATGACGTCCTTCGCCATGTGCGGCGCCAGCGTCGCCAGCGAACGCGCCGGCTGCGTCGCCACCAGCACCATCAGCTCCTGCGGGTTCTCCGCGGCGTGGACGAAGTCGCCACAGACGAGCGCGAAGAGGGTCGCCCCCAGCGCATAGATGTCGGTGCGCGCCGAAATGAGCTGCGTTCTGCCCATCGCCTGCTCGGGCGCCATGAAGCCCGGCGTGCCGAACGCGGTCCCCGTCTTGGTGTTGGAGACGGAGTTGGTGGCGTCGTCGAGGAGACGCGCGATGCCGAAGTCGAGGACGTGGACCTTGCCGTTGTCGTCGACGAGGAGGTTGTCGGGCTTGAGATCGCGATGGACGATGCCCTGCTTGTGCGCCGACGTGAGCACCTGCAGCACCTGCTCGGCGACGTCGAGGATCTCTCCGTCGTCGAAGAGCCGTTGCATGCCGCGATCCGACAGCGTCATCCCGACGATCAGATCCATCACCAGGAACGCCGACTGATCGGTGTCGTCGATGTCGTCGTCGAGGACGCGGACCACGCCCGGGTGATCGACCTTGTTGGCGAGGTAGCCCTCACGGATGAAGCGCGCGCGGATCTGCGTCGAGGCGCTGATGGTGGCGTGGAGCATCTTCAGCGCGACGCGCGCGCCGTTGCGATGGGTCGCCGCGTAGACCGCAGCCATCCCTCCGACGCCGATCAAACGATCGAGTCGCCACTTGCCCTTGATCGTTCTGCCGAGGCGCTTCTTGGCAAGCTCCTCGACGACCGAGTCGACCATCGTTCCCAGTCTAGAACGAACCGGTCAGTCCGACATGTCCTCCGCCCCAATCAGGAGCGAACGCAAGCGCGACGCCACCCCCGGACTTGGGCTCGGGAGCGAGGAAAAATGCAGAAATTCCAGCAACTGCGAGGATTCCGCCAGCCACGAAGAGAACGTTCGTGGTCGTGGTCAGCGAATTGATGGAATTCTGCTGGCCGCTGAGGTCGTACCCCGGCTTGCACTGCTTGGATGGACAGTTGTCTTGGAGCGTGTGGTACTTCGATCGCGCAGAAAGTCCGGTGAAAAGGCCTCCGACGAGGAGCGCCCCGCCGATGCTGGCGGTGACCAGTCCCACCGTTTTCCAAGGGAACGGGGACTTGTCGACGACCGGCGGCGACCCCGCGTCCGGCGCTGGGCCCGCGTCAGCCACCGGGGCCGCAGCTTGGAGCGTCACCATCACGGCACCGGCACCACCTTCGGGAAGCTCGACGTCGAAGTCGGCGCCTTGGTATCCCGTCGCGGTGGCGTGCACCACGTGCTTGCCTGGGTCGGCGACGCGCGCGACGCCGATCGAAGCATCGCTGAGAGGCTTTCCGTCGATGGTGAGCGTCAGCTCGGGATACGTCGCTGCGGCGGTGATCGTGAGCTTGGCGAGGCGGGGCTCGATCTTCGGGAGCTCGACCTTCGCCTCGGCCACCGCTTCCTTGAAGACCGGCGGCGAGTTCGGCGGGAGGGTCTCGAGCGTGAGCGCGCGCCAGGCCTCGGCCGCTTCGACGAGACGCCCTTGCTTCGAGTAACACCGCGCGAGGTATTGCAGGTGAATCGGCGCGTGGAAGAGCTTCTCGGCGCGCGCGAGGCGCTCGATCGCAGTGTCGCAATTGCCGGCGTTGGCCGCTTCGATGCCTTCGGTCGCGAGCTGACGGGCGGTCGCGCGGTCTTCCGCTTCTCCGGCGATGACGGTGAGCGGCGCTGTCGCCAGCGAGATGGCGAGCACGACGGCGAGACCTCGGCGCACCACTGATTGCCTACCTCTGTCTGGCGTGCGCGCCCACAGGAAAGCGGGCGCGTTCAGAAGACGCCGGTGATTCCGAAGGTCGCGCCCCCAGCGGTCGGCACGAGCATCGGCTCGATGCGGAGGAACGATTTCGGCAACACGCGCGCACGCGACTCGTAGCTTTCGCCGACGAACGCGAGGTTCGCCTGCACGATGCCGCCGATCGCGAGCGCGAAGAAGCTGGAGGCGCTGATCCAGTTGACCACGCGCGACGTCGCCTCGTTGGATCGCGCCTTGGTGACGTCGCCCGGATCGCGCGGGATCTGCTCGTGGACACCGAAGGCGATGGCGGCGGTGGTGACGGCGAGCACCTCGGTCGAGAGAAAGATGACGCCGAGCGCGGTGTCACCGTTCTGGAACTGACCGATGCCAAAGGGGAGCGAGGCGATCACCCGCGAGTGACGCGTCACCACGCGCTCGGAAGACGCATAGATTTTCAGCGCATCGTAGCGAGCGGCGAGCTTGAGGAAGTCGGCCTTGGACGCCGCCAACTCTTGCGCAGTCTTGTCGCCAGCGGCCTTGTCGAAGGCTTCTTTGGCGAGCCGCTCGCGCGTCTTCCGGAACTCGTCGAGGACGCCCGGAGGGAAAACGAGCGCATCGGGCTCGAATTTCGGGTTGAGTTTGAGGATGATCTCGAACTGGACGATCGCGTCGGCCTTGCGACCGAGATACATGTCACTGGCGGCGACGATCATTCGCGCGCGCGCCACGAGCACGGAATCGGTGATCGTCGGCGTCACCGAATCGATGGCCTTGCGCAGGAAGTCGTCGGCCTGCACGTGCTGGCCGTTGGCGTAGAGCTGCTGCCCTTTCTCGAACTCGGTCTCTTGCGTCGCGCCGAACGCTCCCGTCGTGAGCGACGCAGCCGCCAGTGCCAGGGCAGCGGCGAACAGCTTGACGCGAAGGCCGTGGAAAGGACCGATCATCGAGAACGCCGGGAGGGAGCCTACCTCAAAGAGGCGGCGGCCAAAGTTGCGAAGCAATCTTCGGCGAAACGCGACCGCGACTCCCAGCGGCGCCTCAAGGATCGACGTACTTCGCGTCGGCCGGGTTGAGGACGGCCTCGACCGACTTCGGCGGAGCGCCGGGCACCTCGAGGACGATGGTGACCGGCACCGACGCCTTGCTCACGGGCACGCTCAGCGGCGCCGGACCGGTCGCGAGCACGGCGCCGTCTTTCGTCTTGACCGTGATGGTGACGACGACGCCGTCGGGCGGATTGTTGACGAACACACGCGCTGGCTTGAACGTGAGGTGGATGTCGACGAGCGTCGCGCCCTCGCCCTCGACGATCTTGATCCGGCGCGAATAAGCCTCGCAACAGCTGAGCTGGCCGGTGGCGGTGATGTCGTGTTCACCGAGGGTGAGCGCGCGCTCGCCATACTCGAGCGGATCGAACGGGCCGTTGCCGTCGAGCGTGAAGGTGCCGGCGGGAAACATGTTGAATCGCACGAGCCGGGTCGCCTTCTCTGGCGGCGTCGCGCTCCCGGTGCCCGTCGTCGTCGTCACCAGCGGCACGATCGCAGTGTTGCTCGTCGAGGTGCTCGGCCGCGGCGCGACGGTGGTCGAGGTCGAAGGCGACGGAGCGCTCGTCGAGGTGCTCGGGCGCGTGTCGGGGACGATGGTGCCGTTCGACGACGACGATGGCGGCGCCACCACCGAGCGATCGCGGAGCCAGCGGACGCCGAAGAAGGTGCCGACGACGATCGCCAGACCACCGACGACGATCGGCAGGCCTCGCTTCACGTAGCGGCCACGACGCTCGCGCGCACGAATCGACGTCGCCGCACGAATGAGGCGTGGATCGGAAGGATCGTAGGCGAGCGCGCGGTTGAGGTCGGCGGCGGCGCCGATCACGTCACCCTCGGCGCGCGATTTTGCAGCGCGGGCGACGAGCAGCGATTTCACGCGCTCACCCCAGCCGGAGACGACGCTGGACGGAGCACGCAGATAGGCGGCGAGCTCGCGATCGTAGTCGGTGACGCCCATCGCCTCCAGCTCGCGACGGACGATCGCCGCGACCTCGTCGGTCGAGCGCGAACGTTTCTCTGGCTCGCGCGCGAGGAGCTGCGCGACGATGCTGGTCCAGCGTCCACCGACCGTCGGCAGCAAACGATCGGCGGCGATGAACTGACCTTCGAGCACGCGACGAATCACCTGCGCGGGGTTCTTCCCGTCGAACGGCAGTTGCCCAGTGAGCAGCTCGTAGAAGAGGACTCCGCAGGCGAAGACGTCGACGCGCTCGGTCACGTCGCCGCCCTCGATTTGCTCGGGCGCCATGTGCGCGGGCGAGCCGAGGATTTGCCCCGTCGACGTCATGCTGACGGCGTCGAGGAGCTTGGCGATGCCGAAGTCGGTGAGCTTGGCGACCGGCAGCGCGCGACTCGCCGGATCGCTCGGACGCGAAGAGAGCGGCGTGACGAGCCCGGCGATGAGGATGTTCTCCGGCTTGACGTCGCGATGGACGATGCCTTGCGCGTGCGCCGCCGAGAGCGCACCGAGCACCTGCAGCATCAGACACCCGGCGATCTCGGGCGGCATCACGCCCCCACCGCCCTCTTTCTGCGCCGTCTGCAGCCACTTGCGAAGGGAGGGGCCATCGACGAGCTCGGCGACGAGGAAGCGCTCGCCGTCGTCGGTGTCGGGGACGTCGTAGATTTCGACGATCGATCGGTGCTTCAGCTTCGCCGCCGCGCGCGCCTCGTGACGAAAACGCTCTGCGATTTCCGGGCTCTCACGCAGGTGCGCGTGGATGACCTTGAGCGCGACGTCGCGGCCGAGGCGCGGATCGTGCGCGCGATAGACGGTGGCCATGCCGCCGTGACCGAGCTCTTCCGAAATCTCGTAGCGTCCGAGCGTCGCGCCGATCAGCCCCCGCAGCTTTCCCGAGCTCGGCAACGAAGGATCGCGGCCCGTGGGCGTGGTCGTCGAGACGGGGCCGAATCCCATCGGTGGCGGCGGAGGCGTGCGAATGACGACGTCCGCGGCCGGCTGCGGCTTCTGCGGGCCACCGTCGAGCGTCGGCGCGGAAGGACGCACCGCCGAGTTCACGCCCGGATCGGTCGCCTGGATGTCTCCGCGCAGCAGCGTCTCCACCTCACGACTGTCGACCCCCGAGCCATTCTCGTCCTTGGAATCGATGGAGTCGATCTTCGGTCGTAGCTCGCTCGGATCGGTGACCGAGTCGGTGACGGCAGCACGCGCGTCGTCGTCGCCTTTCGGCGTCGGCACGCTCGACTCCACGTCCCCCGTCATCGTCTCAGCTTATCCGCGGAGACCAGGGTTCGGCTCGCCGAAACGCCTAGAAACCGCGGTCTCGCACGCGTGACACCACCAGGCGGAAGAAATCGAGGTGGAAGAAGCCCGATTTCGCGTCGGGCGCGGTGATGCCGAATTGACCGACCTCACTGAGATGATCGGCCGGGACACATTGGAGGAAGGTCCCCCACTTCGCGCTCTGCACGGTGACGAGCCCGTCGTTCGGCTTCTTCAGGTTCGCCTCGAGGAACTGCGCGGTTGGTTGCATGAACGACTGCGCGTCGTCGAGCTTGGTCGGATCGTCCGGATAGAGGGCGTCGTCACAGTCGGGGTGACCATCGAGGTTGTTGGTGCGAGCGCCGTAGCTGAAATACGAGACGCGCGGATCGTCGGTGTACTTCGGGTTGAACGTCGTCACCATGAAGTGCTCGGAGATCTGCGTGATCTGCGCCTTCAAGTGCGCGTCGGTGTCGATCTCGTAGAAGCCGCGTTCGAGCAGCTTGAGGAGCCCGTTGGCGATGTCGTCGAAGGAGACGCCGCCGCCGGGGGCGAGGATCTTCAGCACCACGTCGGCGACCTGGCTTCCTCGATGCGGCGTCGCGATGGTGGTGACGCTGGCGACGCGATCGCCGTAGCCGAGGCCGTTCGGGCTCGTGAGGACGCGCAGATCCATCCCGCCTTGGCTGTGGCCGATGAGGTTGACCTTGCTCTTGCCCGTCTTCTTGAGGATCTCGTCGATCTGCGGCGCGAGCGCCTTGGCGCGCACCTCGCTGTCGTCGTACGGCGAGACCAAGGTGAAGAAGACGTTCGTCTCGCCGTGCGCCACGAGATCGTCTTTGACGCCGCTGAAGTAGGTGATCGGCAAACCCTTGAGGGTGCCGAAGCCTCCCATGCCGTGGCAGAGCACGATCGGATACGGCGGACCGGTCGGGTCGATCGCGTCGCCGACGTCGACCGGCGCGACGTACGTGTCTTTGGCGACGTCGGCGCGCCCCGAGTCGACGACGTTTTGTTCGTTGCTCGGCGAGCCACCACACGCCATCGCGAGTGAGCAGACGATTCCGAGCCCGATCGTGGCAGCGAGCGATCGCATGGTGCGCGAAAGGTTAGCGCGCGAAACGAGCTTGTGGCGCAGGGCGTCGAACAACGCGGCGCGTCAACGACAAAGCTCTATTTCTCGGGTGTTCCTGCCGTCGACTGGATGTCCTCATGGAGCATTTCCACCAAGCGAGTCATCAGCTTGGGGCCATCGAAGCGACGCTCGGCGTCCTCGCGGTGCTCGAGCGCCCACTCGACGCAGCCGACGAGCGGGATGGCGGTCGACTCCTTCTCGAGCACTTCGCCGGCGAGGCGAGACATCGCGTCGGTCATGCGCACGCTGAGCGGCACCGCGCGAACCTTGCCGAAGTGAATCGAATCACCGCAGAGCTCGGCCGGCGAGGTGACGAGGAACTCGCGACAGACGAAGGGCCGCTCGGGATGGACGGTGCACGAGTCTTCTTCGAGGAAGGGACACGGCATGTTCATCTTGAAGTACTCGACGGCGACCGCCTTGAAGTGCTCGAGCTTGAACTTCTCGTTGAACCCGGCTTCGGCGAGGCGCGTGCGAATCGTCGCCATGCGCTCGAGGAGTTCCTTGCGTCGCGCCGCAGGATAGCTGGCGACGACGTCGGCGATCATGAACGCCTCTGGCGGCGAGACCGGCACCATCTGCTTGCAACACGCGCCGCAACCCTTGGCGCAGGAGATCGACTTGTCCTTGTTGCGCAGATCGAAGCGCACCGCCTGGCCGATCAGCTGTTCGTCGAGTTGGAGGACGCTCCACGCGAACTCGCCGAGCCGCATCTCTTCGGGGAGCTGAAGACGGCCACCGACGCGGCCGATCGCGGTTTTGACGAGCAGATCGAAGGGCACGGGCATCGCGTCACCTTAGCGCGCGTGCGAGCGCTTGATGAGCTTGCTGACTCTCGGCGGCCATTTGCGAGAGCGCGGCCGAGAGCTCTTGCACCCACTGCGCCACCGGAATGGCCTCGTTCTTCAGCGAGATGCCGCCGACCGCGCGCGTCTTGTGCGCGGTGACGTGGCTGCCGTGGAGCTCGAGGCGGAAGACGAGCTGCTTCGCCTGCACCTCGACCTTCTTCACGTGCTTGCTGAAGAAGCCGCCCTTCTCGACCGTGACTTGGCCAGGAAAGGCTTCCTCGAGCGTCTCCGCGAGGTGCTCGATGAACTTGTGGACGTCGTTCATCTCGCGGCCGAGCGTCGCCGCCAGCGCGGCGGGATCGATCGCCCCCGTGCCTCCATGCGCCGAGCAGTACGGGCACTCGCCGATACGACCATCAGGACCGGGAGAAATCTGCGCGCCACAGTTCGGACACTTGTGCATCGCCACCTCGTCTAGGACTCATGATACGGCTTGGCAAAGAGCGCCGTAAACGTCTGCGAATGCGATGGCGAGCTCGCTCGCTGCGCGAGGTCACATGTCGAACCCGCAGGACCCGAACGCCTTCGTCCCGCCCGACCAGGCAATGCCCGCCGATTTGCCCCAGCACGCCCGCGAGCGACTGGCGCTCATGCGGCAGCGAAAATTCTTCACCAGCGACCTGTCGGTGAACGAGTTTTTGCTCGTCCGTGACGTCGGTTTCCACCCGCTCGGGCTGGTGATGGGCTCGTCGATTTACCACATCGGTTTCCAGTTCGCCCGCTGGGGCAAGAACATGGAGATGACCAAGCTGACGCAGGCGCTCTATCACGCGCGTGAGCTGGCGATGACGCGGATGGAGGAAGAGGCCGACGCGCTCGGCTCCGACGGAATCATCGGCGTTCGCCTCACCGTGGCGCTCCATGCGTGGGGGAGCGACATCATCGAGTTCCTCGCCATCGGCACCGCGGTCGCGCACGGAGGTGGCAATCACGCCTACCGGGCGCCCAACGGAAAGCCCTTCACCAGCGCGCTCTCGGGCCAGGATTTCTGGACGCTGCTCCGGGCCGGCTATCGCCCGGTCGGCTTCTGCATGGGCAACTGCGTCTATCACATCGCCCATCGCGGGCTCATCGACTGGCTGAGCCAAAGCGGCCAGAACATCGAGCTGCCGAACTACACGCAGGCGCTCTACGACGCGCGTGAATTGGCGATGGAGCGCATGCAGGCAGAGGCCCAAGCGCTCGGCGCCGAAGGCATCGTCGGCGTCACCATCGACGAGGCGAACCACACCTGGGGCTCACACGTGCTCGAGTTCTCCGCCGTCGGCACCGCGGTGATGCCGACCTCGGCGAACCATCAGATCCCGACGCCGACGTTGGTCCTGACGGTGAACGACTGATGCGCCTCCGCAACCAACCGATCGACCTGGCGACCAGCCTCGCCCACGTGCGCAGCGGCGGATTGCCGATTCGCGCGCAGCTGCGGCTCGCCGACGAAACGGGCCCGAACAAGAAGCTCTTCACCAGCGACCTCTCGGTCAACGAGTTCCTCGTCGCGCGAGAAATCCAGACCACGCCGATCTCGCAGGTGATGGGGAGCAGCATCTATCACATCGGTCGCATCGCCGATTACAAGGGCGCCACGGGAGAGATCGAGAGCATCTCGCAAGCGCACCGCGAGTCGCGAAGACGCGCCATCAGTCGACTCTTCCAGGAAGCACAAATCGTCGGCGCCGACGCGGTCATCGGCGTGCGGCTCACCGAACGGCTCATCACCGTCGGCGCGCATGGCAAGGGTGGAGACGACGGCGACGAGGTCATCGAGTTCACCGTCGTCGGCACCGCCATCAAGGGCGCTTGGATCACCCACCCGCCCGGCCAGCCGATCATCACCGACCTCACCGGCCAAGACTTCTGGGCGCTCGCCCGCGAAGGTTGGGAGCCCTGCGGCTTCCTCTTCGACTTCTGTCGCTATCACGTCTGGCACGTCATGAGCGACAGCAGCTGGAGCTCGGGGGGCGAGGTCCGCGCCGCGAGCCAAGGCGTCGAGAACGCACGCGCGCTCGTCTCGCGAAGACTCGAGGCCCAAGCAAGGCAATTTCAAGCCGAATTCGTCGTCGGTTCGGACGTGAAGGTGTCGGCGCGCGAGGTGCCGTGCGGCTTCGAAGGCTGTCGGCTCAACGACATGGACGTCGACGTCAGCTGGTTCGGCACCGCGATTCGTCGCATCCCCAACTACGTCGCGCCGCACGTCACCAACGTGCCGCCGCTCGTCCTCGGGATGATCCCCCTCAATCGAAAGAAGGCGCGTGACTTCGTCGAGGGCGAAGAGGACGAGTCGAAGGAGCTGGAAGAGATCGGGAAAAAGATGGAAGAGCGCGCCGGCGAGGAAGAAGGAGGCGAGACCGAATGAGCGAGCATCGCCACGAAGAGCTCCCGCCCGATCAGGCGCCTGCCGCCGATTTGCCGGTGCACGCGCGCGAACGCCTGACGCTGATGCGTCAGAAACACTTCTTCACCAGCGACCTCTCGGTGAACGAATTTCTCCTCGTCAAGCAGGCCGGATTCGATCCGCTCGGCCTGGTGATGGGCAGCTCGATTTACAACATCAAGCCGCTCTGGCCGTCGAGCACCAGCATCAACGGCGAGGAGCTCATCGGCCTCACCGAGGCGCTCTACCACTCGCGTGAGCTCGCCCTCGGACGTCTCGAGGAAGAGGCCGAAGCGCTCGGCGCGGACGGCGTCGTCGCGGTGCGCCTCGAGGTGAATTTGCACGCGTGGGGCAACAACGTCGCCGAGTTCATCGCCGTCGGCACGGCGGTGCGTCATCGCGAGGGCAACCACGGCTTCCGCGCCAAGAACGGCAAGCCCTTCCTCAGCGATCTCTCGGGACAAGACTTCTGGACGCTGCTTCGCGCCGGCTTTCGTCCGGTCGGCTTCGTCATGGGCAACTGCTGCTATTTCGTCCCTGCAGCCGCGGTCAATCAGCTCACCGGCAGCTACCTCAACGCAGAGCTCGACGGTTACACGCACGCCCTCTACGACGCGCGCGAGCTGGCGATGGAGCGCCTCCAGGTCGAGGCCGAAGAGCTCGGCGCCGAGGGCATCGTCGGCGTCACCGTGCACGAGAAGCAGCACGGCTGGGGCGGCAAACAGACGGGGCTCTTCTGGCGCGGCGAGACCATCGAGTTCTTCGTCGTCGGCACCGCGGTCGTGGCGATGCCGCAGCCGCTGCCGGTGCCGGTGCCGACGTTGGTGTTGGAGGTCTCGAAATGAGCAGGTCCCATGCGCAGCGGCGGCCCGATCCGTCGCTCTCCGACATCTCCGTCACCGAGTTCCTCGCCCTCGCGCGCATCGGCTTCCTCCCGCACGGCATCGTCGTCGGATGCGCGTTCTGGGACGCCGGCGCGCCGACGATGTTCAGCTCCTATGGCTCGCTCGGAAACAACGCCGCGAGCGCACAAATCGACGCTATCACCATCGCCGCTTCGCTCCGCGCCGCTCGGCAGCAGGCGCTCGCGCGAATGTGGGAGCAAGCGCGCGACCTCGGCGCGGAGGGCGTCGTCGGCGTCAAGCTCGAGCTCGAGCACCACCGCTGGCACGGCGGGCATCAAGTGGCGAAGATCCTCGCCGTCGGCACCGCCATCGCGTTCGATCCCGATCACGGCCCGCGCGAGCTCGCCGACTCCCCGCCGCTGACGGTCCTCGACGGCGGTCCCTTCACCTCCGATTTGAGCGCCCACGATTTCGTCGCGCTCCTCCGCTCGGGCTACAGGCCGGTCGCGCTCGCCACCGGCAACTCGCTCTACGCCGTCGACGGCTCGATCGCGCGGGCGTTCCGCACGTCCTGGCAAAACCTGGAAATCGCCGCATATACGCAGGCTTTCTTCGACGCGCGCGAAGAGGCGATGGGCAACCTCCAGCGCGATCTCTTCGCGATGTTTCCGCAGAATCACCCCGACATGCCGGTCGGCATCGTCGGCATGTCCATCGCCGAGACGGCGCACGCCGGCTTCGTCGGCTTCGTCGAGTTCACGGCGCACGGCACGGCGATCGCTCCGCTCCGCCCCGACGACCCACGCAACGCACACGCCGGCGCCAGCCCGACCATCGTCGTTCCGCTCGACGGTTGAGAGATGCCGACCCGCACGCCCCTCACCAAGACGGCGGTGACGATCCTCCACCGGCTGCTCGGTGGGACGATCTCGTTCGCGGCGCGCATCGATGGCGCTCGTCTCGTCATCCGTGACGTCGTCGACGTCGGCAGCCACGGCCTCGAGAGCGGGCGCGTCGTCGAGCTCGCCGAGACGATGGGAGGCATCGTCGAGCGCACGCATGGACCGGCGGTGTGCAAAGATCCCGAGAGCATCGGCACGCCATTCGAGCGGGCCCTCGGCGCGCGCACCGGCGTCTGCGTACCGATCATCCTCCGCAGCGGCACCGTCGTCGGCGTCCTCTCCGCGCTCGATCGCGCGCCTCGCTCGTTCGCCGCCGCCGACGTCGATCTGGTCGTCGATCTCGCGCGCGTCATCTCCACCGAAATCGAAGAGGGCATCTCCCTCGACCGCGCCGTCGAGCTCGAGCGTGTGCGCCTCGCCGGCCTCCTCGCGCGCGGCCTCGCCCACGACTTCGGCAACGTCGTCTCCTCCGCCCTCGCCAACGTGCGCTCCCTCGCGCGCATCCTCGAGGGGAGCCCGGTCGCGCGTGAACCGCTCGAGGAGATCTCCGCCTCGCTCGAGGCCGGTCGCGAGCTCGTGGCGCGTCTTCGCGACGTCGGGCGCAGCGACTCGGGAAAGGTCAGGAGACGCGGCATCGATCCGACTGCCATCGCCTCGAAAGTCGTCGCCCTCGCGCGCGCGCTCTTCAAATCGGGCGGCGACGGCGAGAGCGGCGCTGGCCGCGACAGACCAGACTCCGGCTCGCGCGCGAGCGAGAGACCGAAGCCGCGCAGCGCCGTCTGGAGGGACGAGCCCTGGGTCGATCTGCGCCTCGTACCACCCGATGATCCGCTGGAAATCAGGGGCGATGAGCACGCGATCGAGCAAGCGCTCCTCAACTTGGTGCTCAACGCGCGCGACGCCATTGCCGGGGCCGGTGGTCGCGTCACGGTGCGCGTGATCGCCGAGCGCCTCGCCCGCGCCGATCTCGATCACCCCTGGCACACGCCCGGTGATTGGGTCCTCCTCGCGGTCGACGACGACGGCCCCGGCGTCTCCGATCACGTGCGCGAGCGGATGTTCGAACCGGGCTTCACCACCAAGGGCGAGAAGGGCACCGGCCTCGGTCTCTTCCTCGTGCAGACGACGGCCACCGCGCACGGCGGCGGCGTGCTCGTCGAGAAATCGCCGGAGGGCGGCGCGCGCCTCGCCATCTGTCTGCCCGCCCGCCCGCGTGGCTCGCAGATGATGAGCGCAGTCTCGGGGACGATGACCGCGGTCTCGGGGACGATGAGCGCGGTGACCGGCAAACGCGATCTGGTGCTCGTCGCCGACGACGAACGTGGCCTCCGTCGCGCATGCGCTCGCGAGCTCTCTGCCGCTGGGCTCGCGGTCGCTGAAGCCGCCTCTCGCGCCGCCGCTCTCGAAATCGTCGAGGCCGATCCGAAGCGCATCGTCGCCGCGATCATCGATCGCGATCTCGGCGACGGCAGCGGCGAAGACGTCGCCAGGCGCATCCGCACCCTCAACCCGAGGGCGCTCGTCATCGAGACCAGCGGCGCCTCCGACCTGGTGACCGACGTCGGCGACGCGGTGCTGGAAAAACCGTTCGATTTGCAGAAGTTGGTGGAGAAGGTCGTGAAGTCGTTGGAGGGCGCGGCGAAGGGCTGAAGCACGCGCGATTGTCCCAGCGCACCGGGTGGGACGTCGGCCACGGACAAGCCGGACAACGTCGCTAGACTCTGGCCCATGCAGCGAGATCGAGTGCTCGGTGGCGCATGGGCGGTGGTCGTCGCAGCGTCGGCGATGGTGTCGTGCGGCGGTCGCATCAGCGAAGACGTTCCGGCCGCGAACGACACCGGTGTGCGCGACACCTCGATCGAGGGGGGCGACGTCGGTATCGGTACGGACAGCGGTGTCGTCCCGCCCCTCCCCGACAGCGGCACGCGCCCCGACACACGCGTCGACCTCGACACGGGCGTGAAGGTCGACATCGGTGTCGAGACGGGCCCGCCTCCTCCCGTCTCCCTCCTCCTTCGCGGCAAGTACTTCATGCTCGATGAGCCGACCTTCACCAGCGACGGCTACTTGGCGGCCCTCGACACCGATCGCGACGAGCTGGTTGCTGTCCCGCTCGCAGGCGGCGCGCCGATCGACGTCGTGAGCCACGCGCAGGTCGCCTTTCCCCACGGCGACACGCTCCTGGTGTTCCGCGGCGACTACGGCGCGACGGTCGGAGCGATCGGAATTTGGTCGAAAATTACCGGCTATCGTGAGTTGGCGACAGCAGCCGCTTTCACGTACACGGCGGTGCTCGAACAAACGGCTTCGGCCGACAT
>JANYDK010000086.1 GCA_025363655.1 Deltaproteobacteria bacterium
GCGCGGCGACAGGCGTGGCTGGGCGATTCCCGTGTTGATACGCAACACCGAATACCACTACACCGCGATGTCGGTGTTCGAGGACGGCGTCGTCGATGCGTGGGAAGGCCTCGATCTTCCCTTGCTTCGGCGACGCATCGAGACCGGCTGGGTTGCGACCCACATACCCCGCAGGGGTAGGTTGGTGCTCGGCGAGCTCGGCGAGGTGGTGGTGGAGAAGTTCGAACCCAGCGCCAGTGGCCAGGAGATCGAAGCGCGTGCCCTCGCCGCCATCGCCCACTACAACACCGCGTTGGCCAATCTGGTCGACCTCGGCGGCGACCCCGCGCACCGCGTCGGCAAATTCCGCAGCGCCAAGCTCCCGTCGATGGACTGCACCCACGTGCGGAAGATCGACGACGCCACCAACGTGCCGGCGCTCACCTCGCTGGTGATCGACGCCAGCTCGTCGAAAGAGCCGAAGCTCACGCGGTGCTTCACGTACGCCGATGGCAAGGTTCGCATCGGCACGGAGGGCGATCTGATGGGCATCGACGGATTGCTCGAAGCCCTCCGCGCTGGCCGGCTGACGACCCTCGCCTCCCAGGGCCATTGGTTGGAAATCGACGGCGTCGGTGCCGTGCGTTTCGCCGCGTACGCGCGCGTCGGAATCTCCAACACCGAGCTCGTGCGGCGCAGTCGCGCGTATGTCACTCGAATCGGCGGCATGGCGCTGCGTCGCCAACGGCCTTCGGGAAGGTACCCAGTCGTGCGCGTCTCCGAGGAGGCCGCGACCTCGGAGCCCGCGCGCGACGAGGCCTCGGCCCCGTTCAGGGCTGGAGGACGACCTTGATGCACCCGTCCTTCTTGTCGCGAAACGAGGCGTAGGCCTCGGGCGCGGCGCTGAGCGGCAAGCGGTGGGTGATGACGAACGAAGGATCGATTTTCCCGGCTTCGATCATCGCCAGCAGCTTACCCATGTAACGATGCATGTGGGTCTGCCCCGACTTCATGGTGAGGCCCTTGTTCATGAACGCGCCCATCGGAATCTTGTCGGGGAATCCGATGTAGACGCCGGGGACCGAGATCGTCCCCGCCTTGCGACAACAATGAATCGCTTGCCGGAGCACGTGCGCGCGATCGGTCGTCAGGTGCACGGCCGCCTTCGCCTTGTCGATGATCGCATCGAGGCTGCCGGTGCCATGCGCCTCGGCTCCGACCGCGTCGATGCAGCGATCGGGGCCCCGGCCGCTGGTGAGCTCCTGCAACCTGTCGTAGACGTCCATCTTGGTGAAATCGATGGTCTCCGCGGCGCCGAATTCGCGCGCCATGGCGAGGCGTTCAGGCACGCAGTCGATGGCGACCACGCGGCCGGCGCCGAACATCCATGCCGAGCGAATCGCGAATTGACCGACCGGACCGCAGCCCCACACGGCGACGGTGTCTCCCGCCTCGATGTCCGCGTTCTCTGCCGCCATGTACCCCGTGGGGAAGATGTCCGAGAGGAACAGCACCTTCTCGTCGGGAAGGCTGGACTCGATGACGAGGCAGCCGACGTCCGCGTGCGGAACCCGGAGATACTCGGCTTGCCCCCCAGGATATCCACCGGTGAGGTGCGAGTAACCGAAGAGCCCCGCGGGGGAGTGGCCCATCATCTTTGCCGCTTCGGCAGCGTTCGGGTTGGTGGTGTCGCACGCTGCCCACAGGCCCTTCTTGCAGAAGAAACACTCGCCACACGAGATGGTGAAGGGCACCACCACTCGATCACCCTTCTTCACACGCTTCACCGCGCTTCCGATCTCGACCACGATCCCCATCGGCTCGTGACCGAGGATGTCGCCCGACTTCATCGTCGGCATGTAGCCGTCGAGCAGATGGAGATCGGAGCCGCAGATGCCGGAGGCGGTCACCCGAATGACCACGTCGCCGGGGTTTTGGATGATGGGATCGGGCACGTTCTCCACGCGGACGTCGCCGTGGCCATGCCAGGTCAAAGCTTTCATGAGTGCTCCTGTTCCGTTTCGTGGTTTCGAGGTCGGTCACTGAAGTCGCAAAGGCCTCCACGTTGGAAGGTGCGTGCCATCTCCATCGCGAGCGCGTGCCCTCTCACGAGCCCTCTCACGAGCCCTCTCACGGCAGGTCCATGGCGAGAGCGTGGAATCATCGCGCCGGGCCAATCGGTCTCGGACGAGCGGCGACTCCGGCCATCACGTCTCGCTCTCACCGGACGGCGACAGAAATCGCGCCCGCTCCTGCGCCACTCGAATGGCACGGCCTTCTCAACGGCTGGCGATTCGAGCTCGCTCGATCACTTGTCGAGCAGGCGATGCCGGGCACTGCGTAGAAGGGCTGATTGACCCCTCGGGGTGGGCGGGTGCAACGATGAGCGGCGTCGTGCGCGTTGGAATCTCCGGCTGGAGCTACCCGCCTTGGCGTGGGGTCTTTTACCCCGCCGGTCTGCGGCAGCGTGACGAGCTCGCCTTCGCCAGCCGGCAGGTCGAGAGCATCGAGATCAATGGCTCGTTCTACTCGTTGCTGCGCCCGAGCTCCGTTCGGGCGTGGCACGACGCCGTGCCGGGCGACTTCGTCTTCGCGGTCAAGGGAAGTCGCTACATCACGCACATGAAGCGCCTCGCCAACGTCGAGGCGCCGGTGGCGAACTTCTTCGCGGCCGGCGTGCTCGCGCTCGCGGAGAAGCTCGGTCCAATTCTCTGGCAGCTGCCTCCGGCTTTTGCCTTCGACGAGGAGCGGCTCGACCGCTTCTTCACGCTGCTCCCACGAACCACGCGCGCTGCCGCCAAGCTGGCGAAGTCGCACGACGCCCGTCTCGAGGGGCGCGCCTACTTCGAGGTCGTCGAGGACCGCCCGCTTCGCCACGCCATCGAGGTACGTCACCCGAGCTTTGCCACGCCACGCTTCTTCGACCTCCTCCGTCGTCACCGCGTCGGGCTGTGCATCGCCGACACCGCTGGAATATTTCCCGACTTCGACGAGGTGACGAGTGACTTCGTCTACGTGCGGCTGCACGGCGACACCAAGCTCTACGAGAGTGGCTATTCGCAACGAGCGTTGAGCGCTTGGGCCGAACGAATCGAGAGCTGGCGGGTTTGCGCCGACGTCTACGTCTACTTCGACAACGACGCGCGTGTGCGCGCTCCGTTCGATGCACGGTCGTTGCGTGCGATGGTCCGTGGTGAGCCCGTCGAGGCGCTCCCGACGACGCTCCAAGGCGCCGGCGAGGCGGCCCGTGAGACCTGGCCCGCGTGGCGCTGAGCTCACGACCTTCGTCCACCGAGTAGGCATTCCACTTGCTAAGAACTCGAAGCTGCACCCTCGAAGCGCGAGCCAGGAGCCTGTCGATGCCGACGATCACGGACGGGTCCGATTCTTATCCCCCCTTCAGCGTTCTCTCTCTATGTCGGACATCCACCCAGTGGATCGTCAGTTTCATGGGCACCTCGGAGGACGGTGAGCGCGGCGTCGAGTGTCTGCACATGCACGGAACGCTGTACGAGGCTCGACGGCGCGCGCACGCCTCGAGCTCCGCCGACCGACGCGCTCGCGCTTTTCTCTCGTTGGTCGAAAAGACGGTAGGACAGATTCCGCCGACGTTTTCCGAGCAGCCCTCTCCGGGCACGGCCGTGACGTTGAAGCTGCTCCGTACGCCCAACCAGCCCCTCGGGTGGCAAGCAGAGTTGCAGGACTCGGACGCGATCATGCGGCGAGCTCGGCCGGAAGAGGCGGTGGAGGCCTTGATTTCGTCCGCGGTGCTCGATGGGTCTCACCGCGACAGCGTCCGCGCGCTTCGGGCGTTTGCCTGCCTCGACGACGAGCGGTGAGTCGAACGTCTCATCGCCGTCTCATCGCCGTCGCAGGGAACCGTGCTCGGTCTGCTTGCGCGTCGTGGGCAGCGCGTACCAGAGCCCGCCGCAGGTGAGCGCGCTCGTCACGGCGATGACGACGCCAGCCCGAAACCCGAAGAGAAACGTCCCTACGAACGTGAGGGACGACACCAGCGCCAAGGCGAGAAACACGCTGCCGATGATCGCCAGTCGATTGACCGTCTCGATCATCGCCTCGCCATCGATGACCTCGTCACGTGCGTGCAAGCGATGGTAGACGGAGGGCGCGATCAAGAAGGCGGAGGCGAAGAAGCAGCTCGCGAGCGACACGGTGAAGACGCGCAGCTCGAAGGGGCCGAGCTCCCGAAATCGCTGATTGAAGGGCGCGATGAGCAGAAATCCAGAGAGGAACTGCACTCCGGGGAGGGCGACACGGAGCTCTTCGAGGAGACATTTCAGCTTCTCGTCGAGCTCCGGTTTGGTCATCGCCACTCGCTCAGCCCGAGATCGCCGTCTTCGTCTGCTGCCTCGTCTTCTTCGAGCTGGCCTTCGGTTGCGGGGGTTTCGCCGAGCGAACCGCGTCGCCACCCTTGCCGACCAGCTTGGCGAAGCCGAGCTTCACCTTCTGATCGAAGACGCTCTTCATGTGCGCGTACACCTTCGGGCTTTCGTCGCCGAGCGCCTTTTCGGCCTTGGGAAAGAGGTCGTCCTCTTCCTCGTCGACGTGGTGCTCGATGAGCTCGCGAAGGGCGGTGACGCGCGCCTTGAACGAGGGGTCGGTCGGACGCGTCGACATCAGACGCTTGAGCGCGAAGCGCGCGATGGCGTGTTCTTCGTAGCTCTCGCGCACCAAATCGGGGCTCGCTGCGATCACCGCGGGATAGAAGATTTCCTGCTCGATCACCATGTGCGCTGCGAGGCTGTCGGCGAGCTTCGTCATCACCGACCGGGGATTGGCGTGACCCTTCTCGAGCTGCGCGAAGAGCGCCTTCACCTCGGTATGCTGATCTTCGAGGAGGCCGGTCGCGGTGCTCTCGGCCAACTTGTCGCCGAGGTGGAGAATGGAGTGGGTCGCCCGTTTGACCGTGTCGAAGAGACCCACGGCTGCCTCTTGGAGGATGCTCGGCTCGGCCGACTTGTTGTGGCCGTTGCTCGACTTCGGGCTCGCCTTGGCGGTCTCGTGCGTCTCGTGTTGGGTGTTGCTCATGGTGTTGCGCAACCTTCGCAACCTCCAGGCCAAGCGCGATTTCCCGTGCTGTCCGAGGGATGAGCGACCTCGCGCGTGGCATTGCGCCCCGGTCGCGCGAACGTGCCCCGCGCAGCCAAGCTCTGCGCAGTCGCGGCATACCGCTCGCAATGGCGTGATCCCATGATGACCTGGCCGCAAAGCTACTTCGAGGAGCGCTATTCCATCGATCCCGACCCGTGGAGTTTCGCCCGTAGCGAATACGAGCAGCGCAAGTACCTTCTCACGCTCGCTTCGCTCCCGCGGCGTCGGTTCTCCCGCGCCTTCGAGCCAGGGTGCTCGATCGGCGTCCTCACGCGCCTGCTCGCAGGTCACTGTCGCGAGCTGATCTCCTACGAGATTGTCTCGTCCGTGGTCGAGGCGGCCCGCATGCGCGTGAAAGACTTGGCGCACGTCCGGGTCGAGCAGCGGCGCATCCCTCGAGAGTGGCCGCCCGGCATCTTCGATCTCGTCGTCTTCAGTGAGGTGCTCTATTACCTCGACGAGCCCGAGATGGAGACGCTCCTCGGGCGGCTCGAGCGTTCCCTCGAGCCCGGTGGCGTGGTGCTGGCGGTGCACTATCGCGGGCCGACCCATTACCCACAATCGGGAGACGCGGTGCACGAACAGCTCGAGGGCGCTTCGTTCCTCCGGCCGATCGCGCGCTACGACGAGACCGACTTCCGCATCAGCGTCCTCGAGAAGCTCACCTCGTGATCGAGGCTTGAACGAGGCCTGAACGAGCCGTCAGCCTCTCTTGCTCTCAGGATGTCCACGTTCGTCCACAGAGGCATCGCTGCGTGCCTCTGCCGCCCTGCCGGGATCAAATGCCACGCAGAATTCTCGGCGCATATTTACATCGGGCGATCGGCGTGATTGGCACTCTAGCTGCTTGGCGCCTTCCGCCGGAAGGACGGCGCCTCGCAGGAGCCTCGTAGAAGCGGCCTGGCTCGGCTCAGATCCATCCCCCGAGGGTCAGCTTGCCGCCGTACAGCGTGGTCTTCTTGTCGCCACTCACGTCGGTATCGAGGAAGGGCCCGAAGCCGGCGAAGAAGTGCGGCACCGGATGGAACATCACGGGCACGAAGAGGTTGATCGACACGTTGGTGGCGCTCGCCGTCGAGCTGACGGAGGTCGTCGGGCTCACCTGCGTGACGAACGTCGTGCTGGTGCTGGCGACCGCGAAGCCGATCTTGGGCCAGATCGAGACGAGGTCGGAGAGCGCGAAGTCGTAGCCGACGCGCGGGCCGATCGAGAGCCGGGTCGAGTGATCTTCCCCCGCTTTGGTGTAGTCGAGACCGAGGAAGCCGCCGAGCGAGAAGTTCTGCGCGAGGAAGTAGTCCATCGCCGGGTGTAGCGAGATCGTCGTGGTCGAGCCAGGGACGTCACTGGTGCTCGAGCTCTGGATGGTCAACGCCGCGTCGCTCGAGAACGCGTATTGCCCTTTGACGCCGAAGCGCTGCGAGGGACTGTTGGTGGAGGTCTTGTCGGTGGCGCTGAGCGGTTTGCCGTCGGCGCCAGCGATGGTGACCGTGCCCTCGGCCTCGACCTTCGCGGTCGCATCCGACGTGGGCTTGGCATCGCCAGTTGGCTTGGCGTCGTCCGCGGACGCGACGAACGGGGTGAGCACGGCGAGAAAGCCAAAGAGCGAAACGAAAGATGTGCGCATGACGATCGGTCTCCAAAGGGAATGAACGATGAAACCACTGCAACTCGAGTTCACTTCAACGCAGGAGCTCTTTGAGCAGCGAGCGCACCTGCACGGGGCTGGCGACGCGGAAGCCTGCTCGACTCCACTGCCCGCCCTCGAACTTGGCGGGCCCGACGTGAATCGTGGTCGACGATTTGGGCAGCACGCGGAACAACTCCTCGTCGGCCGGGTCGTCTCCACAAGCGACGATCGACGTCTCGGGTCGCAACGACGCGACGATGCGCTCGCCGGCGAGGCCCTTGTTCAGCCCCTTCAGCCGTAGCTCGATCACCTTCGAGCCCATGAGAAGCTCGAAGGGCTCTTCTCGCGCGATCGCTGCGAGCCGCAAGCGCAGCTCACGGACGCGCGCGGCGGCGAGCTCGGGATCGGCGTTGCGATAGTGCCAAGCGACGCAGGCCGTCTTCTCTTCGATGAAAGAGCCGACGGTGCGACGGGTCGCGGCCTCGAGCAGCGGCAACGTCCGTCGCTTCCAGCCGACGTCGACCTCCATGGTCACGCGCCACTCGTCGCCGGGCTGACGCTTCTCCCACAGCCCGTGCTCGCCGTGCAAACCGAGCGGCAAGGTGCCGAACCACCGTTCGAGGTCTTCGTGACGCCGACTGCTGACGAGGTGAATCGCGGTCTGCACCCGGGTCGCGAGTGCCGAGAGGAGACCGAGCAGCTCCTCGTCGGGCACGGCGAGCTCGGGCACCGCGGTGTGCGGCACCAGCGTCCCGTCGTAGTCGAGGATGAGACAAAGCGACGGCGATTCGGCTGCCGTTTTCATCAGCGTCGGCGGCGCCGTGAGCACTCGAGGCCGTGGCGTCTCGAGCGCGCGTTGCTGGTCGACGTTCGCGAGATCACCGAGACCACCGAGACCACCGAGATCACCGAGATCACCGAGATCACCGAGATCACCGAGGAAGGCAGCGCACCAACGACGTACGTCGTAGGTGAAGACGCGTCGACGCATCGCCCGCATACGCACGGTCTCCTCCAGACGCGGCATCGAGAGCGCACGCTCGAGGGTGCACGAGGTCCGTTCGACGTCGTAGGGATTGACCAGCAGGGCTTCCGGCAGCTCGGCGGCCGCCCCCGCGAACTCGCTGAGCACGAGGCAGCCCGACTCGTCGTTGCGGCTCGCGACGTATTCCTTGGCGACCAGGTTCATGCCGTCACGGAGCGGCGTCACCAGCATGACGTCGGCGGCGGCGTAGAGGGCGACGACCTCCTCGTGCGCGAGCGACTGATGGAGGAAGACCAACGGGGTATGGGAAACGGAGCCGTATTTCCCGTTGACGCTGCCGACGATGGCGTGCACGGCGCGCGTGAACTCGGCATATGCAGGCACCGAGCTGCGCGACGGGACGGCCACTTGAACGAAGTCGATCTGATCGCGCAGGTCGGGCCGTCGCTCGAGCAGCCGCTCGAAGGCCATCAGCCGCGCGCGAATGCCTTTGGTGTAGTCGAGCCGATCGATGCCGAGGACGATGCGACGTCCGGACGCATTGGCGCGAAGTTGCGCGACGCGCTCCAAGACCGCGGGCGAGCTGGCGACCTTGGAGATCGATTCGGCGTCGACGCTGATTGGATAGGCGCCGACGCGAATCGTCCTTCCCTCGAAGAAGACGGAGTCGGGCAGCAGCTCGGTGCCGAGCATCTGCGCGCAGGCCGCGAGGAAGTGATTCGCGTCCCTGGCGGTGTGAAAACCGACGACGTCGGCGCCGAGCATCCCGCGGAGAATCTCGTCGCGCCAAGGAAGGATGCGAAAGACCTCCTCGCTGGGAAAAGGGATGTGGAGGAAGAAGCCGACGCGCGCCCGGGGCGAGAGTGAGCGCAACATCGCCGGCACCAGCGACAGCTGATAGTCGTGAATCCAAATCACGTCGTCTTCGCGCGCATGCGCGGCCGCGGCCTCGGCGAAGCGTCGATTGACCGCGACGTACGACTTCCACTGCTCACTGGTGTCGAGCGCGAGCTTGTCGATCAGATAGTGAAATAGCGGCCAGAGCACGCCATTGGAGAAACCGTCGTAGTATTCGGTGACCTCGCGCTGCGTCAGGTGCAGCGGGGCGAGTCGCGCCTCGGCGAGCTGCGATTCGAGCCTTTGCAGCGATTCGCCTTCGGGGACCTCGGTGAGCCCGGTCCATCCGAGCCAAAGCGTCTCGCGCGTGCCAGTGACGCTGCGCAGGGCGCTCGCGAGCCCACCGCTCGAAGGCTCGAGGACGATCGACGGGAGCGCCCGCTTCGACCGCTCGTCGACGCGCGCCGAGACGGGCAGTCGATTGGAGACGATGAGGATTCGACCCGCCGTGGACATCGGCTTCGGTTCAGCAAGGGAGGTGCCACGCGAGGTGCCATGAAGGAACGACGCAATCGCCGCCATTCTCCCCACGACGTCGAGACCCTTTGGGGTCCGCGCGAGGCGCTACGCCCCGCATCACGCCATCACGCCATCACGCCATCACGCCATCACGCCATCACGCCATCACGCCATCACGCCATCACGCAATCACACCCATGCGCGCACGCGACCGTCACGCGCATCGAGCAAGGTGCCGATGGTGATCGCCGCGTGGACGAGCCCGACGTGCGTATACGCCTGTGGAAAGTTGCCGAGGAGTCGTCCGGTGCCCGGCTCGACGTCCTCCGAGAAGAGCCCGAGTGGATTCGCGCTCGCCAGCAGTCGATGGAAGACCGCGACCGCATCGCCGATGCGACCGCCGAGGGCGAGCGCCTCGGCCCACCAAAACGAGCACATCGTGAAGGCGCTGGTGGTGGCGCCGAAGTCGTCGGCGTTGACGTAGCGAAGCATCAAGCCGTCGCGCACGAGCACCTCTTCGTACGAGTTCAAGGTCGATTGGAAGCGCCGATCCATGCCGTCGATGAGGCCGAGGCTGGGCAAGAGCAAGAGCGAGGCGTCGGCGTGCTCGCCGTCGAGCGATTGGGTGAAGCGACCGAGCTTCTCGTTGTAGCCACGCTCGAGGATCACCGAGCGCTCCTGCGTGGCGATCGCCTCCCAGCGCGCCGCCTGCGCCGTGCGACCGAGCGCGCGGGCGATCAGCGCGCCTCGATCGACCGCGGCCCAGCACATGGCCCGAGAAAACGTGTACGGACGAGGGATCGAGCGAAACTCCCAGATACCGGTGTCCGGCTTGGGCGCGAGCTCGATGGATTCTTCGACCAGGCGCTCGACGAGGGGAAAGAACGAGCTCGGATCGGCGAGCACGATGCGGGGATCGCGCACCAGCATGTCGAGACAGAGCACCAGCTCGCCGTTCAAGTCGTTCTGCTGCTGCAGCGACGCGGCGTTGCCGATGCGGACATGACCGTTGCCGCCGAAGCCGGCGAGATGCGGCAGTGACGTCTCCGGAAGATTGTGCTCCCCGCCGATGCCGTAGAGCGGCTGCAACGGTCCCGCCTCGGCGACCTCGCGCAGGAAGTCGACGAACTGTTCACCTTCGGCGAGCTGACTGAGCCGTCGCAGCGCCTCGACGACGAAGGCCGAGTCGCGCAGCCAACAGTAGCGATAATCCCACGTGCGCTCGGTCCCCATCGCCTCGGGAATGCTCGTGGTCGCCGCGGCGATGATCGCTCCGGTGTCGACGTAGGCGTGCAGCTTGAGACAGAGCGCCGAGCGCAAGACCGCCTCTGGCGCGAAGTGCGGCAGCGCGCACGTGCTCGCCCACGCACGCCATCCATCGACGGTCTCGTCGAGGAGCAGCATCACCTCCGTCAAGGTCGGCGCGTGTCGATGTCGGTCGGTCGAGAGCACGAAGAACGCCGGCCTTCGCAGGGTCAGCTCGCGCTTCTCGGTGATGTACGACAGCGGCAGATTGGAGAAGAGCCGCAAGGGACAGCCGGCGCCCTCGATGTCGATCGCCTCGTGCCCGACGCTCATCGCCGCGTCGCTGCGCGCGTAATTGGGTTGGGGATCGAAGTCGACCGTGATACGCGGCGTTCCCCCCAGGGGTCTGACGACACGCACCAACTCGATCGGCGCATCGAGCCGCGTTCCCCGCGGGAGGCGCGGCGCGAAATCGATGATCTCGACTGACCCCTCGGGGCTGGTGAGCACCGTACGGAGGACATTGGTGTTGCGCAGATATGCCATCACCGAGGGCTCGACGGCGCCGCGCAGGCGGAAGCCAAACGAGCCCCCACGCTCGTCGTCGATCAGCTTGCCGAACACCGACGGCGAGTCGAAGCGCGGTAGACAGAGCCACTCGATGGCCGAGGTCGGGGCCACCAGCGCGAGGATTCGCCCGTTGCCGATGGCGCCGTGGTCGAGCCGGGGAACATCGGAAGCCGCGGCTCCGCGAGGATCGAATGCATCCATCACGACAGCGGATAGCAAGAAGTGATCAACCAAGGGCAAGGCCGGTTTTCACGTGCCGCCGTGACGAGCATGCCGACCAAACCGTCCCGGCGAGGCGATCTTGCGGTGGCGAGATCACCTGAACCGAAGGGACGCTTTCAGGCGATCTTCCCGTCGCGCGGCGCGGCCTCGAAGCGATGGAGCTCGGCGAGGAGCTCTTGCGGAAGAAGGCCGCTCATCGCCACTTGTGCCTTGTTCATGAACCCGAAGACCACGCTCGGCTTTCCTGCCATCACCGCGTCGAAGCCGACCTTGGCGACGTCGGCCGGGTTCGCCTTCGGCTGGGTGCCGATGCGCGTGTCGAGCATGTCGGCCTTCTCGAAGAAGGCGGTGTCGGTCGCGCCCGGCAGGAGGCACGTGACGACGACGCCGCTGTCTTTGAGCTCGTTGCGCAACGCCGCGGCGAAGGAATCGATGAAGGCCTTGCTCGCGTTGTACACCGCTTGGAAGCTGCCGGGGATGAACCCCGCGACCGAGCCGGTGATGAGAATTCGGCCTTGTTTCCGGGTGCGCATGCGCTGTCCGAGACAATGGAGCAGGTAGACGGTTCCGGTGACGTTGGTGTCGATCACGTGGCGCAAGTCGTGGAACGGCTGATCGAGGAAGCCTCGACCGAGGCCATGTCCGGCGTTGGCACAGAGGAGATCGACGTCGCGATCACCGAGCGCAGCGATGAGCGCGTCGACGCCCTCCGTCGTCGAGAGGTCGGTCTCGACGGCTTCGGTCGCAGCACCGGTGGCGCGCAGCTCGTCGGTGACGTGATCGATGCGCGCGGTGCGTGAGGCGATGAGCAGATCGTGGCCAGCGAGGCCGGCGAGACGCGCGAGCTCGAGGCCGATGCCGCTCGAGGCGCCGGTGACGATGGCGAGAGGTCGTGTTTGGGCTTTCATGCCTGACCTCGTTGCGAACCACGTGCCGCGCTAGGGCTCCGGGTCTTCGTGACCCTCGTGTCGTCGGCTCGTTACTCCTTCGAAATGGCGAGCGGCGCGCCCATCTCGAGAGAGATCGACGCGCCGCCGCTCGTGTCGTGAATGACGGAAGAACGGGAAGAACGGGAAGTTACTTCCCGACGACGATCTCGACGCGTCGGTTCATCGCACGCCCTTCGACCGTCTTGTTGTCGCCGATCGGATGGGTCGAGCCATAGCCGATCGCGCTGATCGCCTCGGCCGCGACGCCGTGGACCACGAGGTAGTCGCGAACCGCTTCAGCGCGCTTCTTCGAGAGCGGCTCGTTGACCGCGTCGGTCCCCTGGTTGTCGGTGTGACCCTCGACGGTGAAGTGATGCTCCCCTTGCGTCTTCAGCGCCTCGGCGACGGTGTCGAGCTTGGAGGTGGCACCCGGGAGAATCGTCGATTGATTGGTGGCGAACAGCACTCCACCCGGAAGGGTGATGACGGTGCCGCGCGGATCTTCTTTCACCGCGAGCGAGGCGGCGAGCGCATTCATCGCGTCCTTGGCCTGCTTCTCCGCGGCGAGGCGCGCGGCCTTCTCGGCGGCCGTCGCTTCCTTGGAGGTCGCCAGCAGCCCCTTGGTGCTCGCCAGCTCGCCGTCCTTCGCCTTGAGCTTGGTCTTGCTCTCGTCGAGTTGCTCGGCAGTCGTGGCGGTGGCCTGCTTTTCGAAGTCGACCTTCATCGTCTCCGCCTTGGCGGTGACCGCGAGGACGCCCGCGAGCTCGGCCTTGCGCAAAGCCACGTAGGCAGCGCCTTGGGTGTCGTCGTCGTCGCCGTTCGCCGTGAAGAGCTCTTCGGCGTGATCGAGCGCTTCCTTGGCGACGTGGAGCTCGGCCGGCTTCAGCTGGGCCGCGTCGCTCTTCGATGCGTCTTGATACGCGGCGCGCGCGTCGACGAGCGTCTTCGGAGGCTGCTTCGCCGCGCAAGCAGAGACCGCGGCGGCCAAGAGAGAGAACGACATCGCAACGGAGAGGGTTCGTAGTTTCATGGGAATCACTCGGCGCCTTTCTTTTGAGTCTCGGCGAGCTTCACGCGGGCTTTTTCGGCCTCGACCTTCGCGGTGTTCGCGCGCGTCATGGCGACGGCGAGCTCAGCGTCCGCTTCGGCGCTGATGAGGAAGATCTCTCCCTGGTGATTTTTCCCGTCGTTGACGAGATTGACCCCGGTGGCGCGCTCTTCTTGCGCCAACTTGAGGTGCAGCGCGGCTTCCGGGACGTTCTTCGCGCCGAGCTCTTCGGCGCTCTTCACGGCGCCCTCGGAAGAGGCCAGTCGCGCGTCGGGACGGGGCGCACCGCCGCAGGCAAACGCCGTCGCGGCAATCGCGAAAGCAAAGACGGAAAGAACCTTGTTCATGTTTGTTTCTCCTCGTGGCGCCGACGCAGAGCGCGGCGAAGTTACGAACCGGACGAGAGCAAGAAGGAAGCCGCTTCGAGCGCCTCGCCGACCCACGGGGGAAATGGCGCTCAAATCCCGGCTGTTGGTGATGGGCGACGGCTGTCTGGGATTTCCGCTCCCCACTCGTCGAGACAATGTGCCTCTCACTCATGCGCGCAGCGGCACGATCGCCCCGGCGTCATCCGCCGTCGCGTCGACGCCGGGCGCGTTGCCGAACGCGAGCTCGAGCGAGATCGTCAGCGATGCGCCTTCGGTGGTGACGGCGGCCTCGCCCCACTTCACACCGATCGAGATGGCGTCGAGCGGCACTTGAGATGCGGGGAGCTCGAACGAGCGGGTGAGGAATTGGCCGAAATTCCAGGTCAAGCGCAGCGTCGCGAGCTTCCTGTTCACCGCCGAGACGATGAGGTGATCGACGAAGGCAGGCAGCACGGAGAAGTCGGCGTCGTCGAGATGGAGCTCGAGGACGAGGAGGTCACGACGCTCTCCTTCGAGCGAGAGCTTCGCTCGAAGTGTGAGCGAGTCGATTCCCAGCTCCGGATGGAAGCCAGCGACCGCGTAGCCGATGCGGGCGCCGCACGAGAGCTTGACGCCTACGCCGGGGATCATCTCGAGGGAGGCGATTGGCCCGATGTGTAACCAGCGGTCACCTGCCGCATCGTCCGGATCGAGGTCGACGCGGATCGGCAGGAGGCGCTCGAAGGCGACCGCCAAGTCTTCCTGCGTGACGACCGCCTGGAGCCACATTTCAGCGAACCGTTCCGTTGGCGCGCGCCTCTTCCGCCAGCTTGCCCTTGGTCGCATGGGTGAGCTCGTCGATCTTCTCGGCCGCCCCCGCGAGCGCCTTCTTGCCACGGGCCTCGAGGCGAGCTTCGGTCTCTTCGACGGCGTCGACCGTGCGCGTGAAGAACTGACGCACCTTGCGGCGAAGACCGGCGCCGCTCACCGGCGTGAGGAAGGCGACCGCGGTGCCACCGATGACGAGGCCGGCGCCGATCATCAGGAGCGACTCGAGCGGACCCGACTTGCGGACGAAGCCGAGCTTGTCGAGTGCGCGATCGGCGAAGCTCATGGCGCGGTCGGAGGTAGCCGAAGTGACGGAGTGAATCGTGTCGTTGGCGTTCATGATGTTCTCCTGAGGCTTGTTTTCGTGGACGATTGCGTATTACTTGATTGCCGAGAGCTTGCCGTTGCGACGAAGGAGATCGGCCAGCTCGTCGGCGTGCTCCTCTTCCTTCTCGAGAATTCCTTCGAGCATCCGACGAGTGGTCGGGTCGGAGTCGCCGATGAAGCGGACCATCTGGCGGTACGACTCGATGGCGATGCGCTCGGCGACCAGGTCTTCGCGCAGCATGCCCGCGAGATCGGTGCCGGCGACGTAGTCCGCGTGGCTGCGCTTGCTCAGCGTGCTCGGATCGAAATCGGGCTCGCCGCCGAGCTGGACGATGCGTTCGGCGAGCAAATCGGCGTGCGCCTGCTCCTCCTTCGAGTGGGTGAGGAACTCGTCTTTGACGGCGAATCCGTCGATGCCGCCGAGGTTGGCGCTCATGAAGTAGTGACGCCGATAGCGCATCACGCAGACCATCTCGGTGGCGAGCGCGCCGTCGAGGAGCCGGAGGATCACGCCGCGCTTCTCGGTCGAGTCCGACGTCTGCGCGCCGTCGAGCGGTTGCTCGCGGGCGCGGGTGCGAATGCCTTCGACGTCGAGGACGAAGTTGGTCGAGGAGGGCGAGGCGGGCTGAGTGGCTTTCATGAGGTTTCCTTTGTGGTGGAGTGCGCACGCCATTTCGCCTCAGAGGGGCGATTTTGCGCGAATCGAGAGGGGCACTTCACGCCGGCTCCAAATCGGTGGTGATGATGTGCGGATCGGTGTCGCGCTCCATGTCGAGCGCCACGGGCGCGAGCGCCTCGACGACGTCGTTCTCGTGGACGACGAGCACCGGACAGGGTGAATCGCGGACGATCGTCTGCGACACCGATCCATCGAAAAAACGAGCCAAAGCGCTCTTTCGGTGGGTGCCGACGACGACCAGGCTGGCACCGAGCTCGGTGGCCTTGTCGAGGAGCACTTCACTGGAATTTCCGTCGCAAACCGTGATGATGATCTCGACCGATCGATCGAGCGCCCGCGTGCTCATGTGAGCGTCGATGTGCCTCTCGAGCCGTTCGCGGGCGACGGTGAGGCTCTCTTCCGGGGGCATCGCCACCGGAACGGGAGCGCCGAGCCCGATCAGCCCTGACGAGGCGATGACCGGCGAGCGCACGTGAATCACGTGTACGCGGACCGGGCCACGATCGCGCACCACGTCGAGCGCCGCGTCGAGCGCGGTCATGCCCAGAGGTTCGCGATCGAAGCCGACGACGACGTTCGCCGGCGCCTGAGACGCCTGAGAGATGGAGTGAGTTTCCATGTTCGTCGCATGAGCACGTGGCGTGCCTTCGACGTCGAGGCGGTCGGCATGTCCCATGCTGATGCGAAAGGCCCATGACAGCGCGTGCCAGGTCCGCCTCTTTTTTCGAGAGCACGCCCCGACGTCTCTGGTGCTCCCTCCGCCGTGCCGCGAGCGACTTCGTCGACGCCAATGGAGTGGACCTCGCCGCCGGCCTCGCCTTCTACGCGCTCTTCGCCATCTTTCCCCTCCTCCTCTCGTCGGTGGTCATCCTCGGCTATTTCGTCAGCTCCTCGCCCGAGCTCCCGGGGCACATCGTCGACGCGCTCGGCGTCTCGGCGGCTCCGTCGCTCAGGCAAGCGGTCCTCGAGACGCTCCAAGACATGCGCAGTCATCAAACCGCGCGCGGGGTCTCGTTCGTCGTCAGCATCGTCATGCTGCTCTTCGCCGGCGGCAGCCTCTTCGTCGCCCTCGACGACGCGATTCGTGCCCTATTTCATGCCCCTCCGCGCAAACGCCACGGTCGCTTCGGAGCCGTGCGTGCGTACCTTACATCGCACCTCTTGGGTGCAGGCCTGGTCGGGCTCACCAGCGTCGGGGTGCTGGCGTCGCTCGTCGCCGGAGCCGTCCTCGGTCACGCCGGGCAAGGTTGGCTCACCACCCTCGCGGTCCAGTGCCTGCCGGTCGCCGGCCTCTTGCTCACGACCGTCCTCGCCTTGCGCATCGTGCCGGTGGTCCACGTCTCGTGGCGCGCTGCTTTCTTTGGTGGGGTCGTCACCACCATGCTCATCACCGGGGCACGTCTGCTCTTTGCGGCGTTCCTCCGCAGCGCGCTCGGCTACTCGGCATATGGCGCGTTCGGTGCGCTCCTCGGTCTTGCCACCTGGATTCAGCTCACCTGCATCGTCACGCTCTTCGGAATCTCGTGCGCCCGGGCCTACGACGCGCTCGACGCACCGCTCTTCGCCAATGCCCTCCGACCCACCCCCATGGGTGGATTGGAGGGCAAAATGACGGCTCTCCGAGAGGTTTGATGGAAGCGCAGCGGCGTAGGCCGAGCATTGCGGCACGAGAAACCGCGGCGATCGCGACGTAGGAAGCGGTGACGACGATGGTGATGGAACGCGCACGATCGAAGGGCTACCTCGGGGGTTC
>JANYDK010000100.1 GCA_025363655.1 Deltaproteobacteria bacterium
CGGCACGTCGGGCAGAACTTCTTGATCTCGAACTTCTCCGTCATCGTCCGCTTGTTCTTGGTCGTGTGGTAGTTCGCGCGTTGGCAGTTACCACAGCTGAGCTTGATGATGTCGCGCATCGCCGGTCTCCAATACCTTGAATCGAGGGGGCGGAAACATACGCAAAGTGCCTGCCTGGGTCAAGGCAGACTCTCGCGATTTCTTGTTGGGTAGCTGGTGCGGCGCCAACGTCGAGACTGCCTAGTCCGAAATCGAGCGGGCTTTCACTTCGTACTTCTCAGCACGAAGTGAAAAGCCAGTGCGACAGTCAGAAAGTCAGTCAGGTCGTCACGCCGACTGGTGCTCAATCGTCGTCGTCGTCGTCGCGCGATCGCTCACGCTCTTTCTCTTTTTCGAGGCGCTTGCGACGGCCTTCGCCTTCGCCGAAGTTGCGACCTGCGCCGCCACCACGGTCGCCGGCAGGGCCTCCGCCACCGCCGCCGCCACCACCGCCGCCGCCACCTCCGCCACCGCCATAGCCGCCGCCACCGGGACCACCGCCGCCGCCTCGGCCGCCGAAGCCGCCGCCACCGCCGCCGCTGTAGCCACCGCCACCGCCGCCACCGGCGTAGCCGCCGCCGCCGCCGCTGGGGCTTCGACCGGCGTAGCCGCCACCGCCGCCGCCGCCACCACCGCCGGCGTACGGACGGGGAGCGCCGTCGCCAGCGCCGCCTGCCGGGCGTTCACCCTTCGGATGCGCGATGTTGATGTGGAGAGGACGACCGCGAAGGTCGGCGCCCTTGAGGGCTTCGATGGCGGCGTTCGCGCTCTCGGCCGAGGACAGCGTGACGAAGCCGAAGCCTCGCTTGCGGCCGTCGGGATCGGTCGGCAGGTGAATGCGCACCACCGGACCTGCGCCGGCGCCGCTGATCAGCGACTCGAGCTCTTCCTGGGTGGCGTCATAGGGAAGGTTGCCGACGTAGAGGGTCGAGTCGGGGCTCGGCGGAGGCTGGCGCTGGAAGCCTCCTGGTCCTGCACCACCCGGTCCTGGCGGTGCACCAGGCGCACCTGCTTCACGTTTCGGCGGTTCGGCCTGGAAGGGGCGAACGCTGATCGACGTGCCTGCTTGAATGGACCCGTTGAGCGAATCGCGTGCTGCGTTCGCCTCCGTTTGGGTGGCCATCGTGACGAAGCCGAAACCGCGAGGACGTCCTGTCGCTCGATCCTTGGGCAGGCTCACGTTGAGAACGGTGCCGCCGGTTGCTTCGAACAATTGGCGAAGGATGTCTTCGGTGATGGTGTCGGGGAGTCCCGCGACGAACAATTTACGTGAATCCTCAGTCGACATGGCTGACTTCAGCGCCTCCAAATGAAACACACATGATCGAAACACAAGGACGCCCGTTCCTTGCGGGCGCGAGTGCGTTGCGCGTGAAGCCCCGTTCCCTCCGGAATGAGGGGTCCAGGCGACACATTAAAGAGGTTATCGGCTCGCCTCCCCATGTCAACGGGAGCAGGCGCCCGCCCGGCGTGGATCGAGGCCCGGCGGGCAAACCGCACGGGAGGGTTGGACCGTGCGAAGCCGTCCAGGTAGCGTCGCTTCGTGGCTCGCGGCACCGCCCTCGTCGTTCTCGCCCTCTTCGGAAGTGCGCCATATCAATGCAAGAGTGACGATCCAGGGATGGCTCGGGACGACACGCCGGGAGAGGCCCTCTGGTATCTCTGCGGCCGTTTCGCCGCCGCCCATGACGACAAGGCCGCGCGTGAGACGCTCACGTACTTGATCGATCGGTACCCCTCGAGTCGCATGGCCAAGCGCGCCAAGGACGAGCTCGCGATCGAGCATCCGTGCGTCGGGGTGGTGCCGCCTTCGCCGTCGGCTTCGGGCTCGGGGGCCGCGCCGAAGGCTTCTCCGTGAGCGCGGCACCGTGAGCGCGCCGAGGCTATTTCTCATCACCGATCTCGGCGTCGCCGACGAGGCGAGCGCGTGTCGTCGGCTCGAGCAAATTCTTGGTCTCGTCTGCTCGGAGTCGCTCGTCGTCGGGCTGCGCGATCACCTCGCGCCCACGCGTCGTCGGCTCGCCTTCGGTCACGAGCTCGCGCGCGTGGCTCACTCGTTTCGTGCGCGGCTCTCGGTGCACGATCGGGTCGATCTCGCGCGGCTCGTCGGCGCCGACGGCGTGCACCTCGGGACGCGTTCGATCGGCGCAGAGGACGCGCGCCGACTTCTCGGTCGTCCGTCGCTGGTCTCACGCAGTTGCCACGACGAAGCCGAGCTGCGCCGCGCCGAAGAAGAAGGCGTCGAGTTCGTCACCTTGAGCCCGCTCCACGCTTCGCCGGGCAAGGACGCGCCGCTCGGAGACGAACGCTTCGCGGCGCTGCGTCGCACGGTGCCGACGCTGCCGGTTCTCGCGCTCGGAGGCATCGGCGCGGAGCAAGTGGCGCGGGTGAAGGAGCTCGGCGCAGACGGCGTCGCGATGGTGCGCGGCGCGTGGGAGAGCGAGGGCTGGGAGCGAACGTGCGAAGCGATCGTGCGCGCTTGGCCCGACGCCGCGCGTGCGTGAGCGCTCGAAGTTCCATCGACTAATCGGCGACGCCCACCAAGCGAAAGCCTCCGTCTTCGGCGGCGCGGACGAAGAGCGCGCGGGCGCCGTCGTTGGCGGTGACCCAGCGGTAGACGAGCTCGTAAGGCTCGTTCCACCAACCGGAGGCGATGCGTTCGGGAGCGCTGACCGACTCGACGGTGCGAGGCGCGACCTTCGTCCGCGTGTCGCTCGAAGAGAGACCGGGGCCGGAGAAGTCGATGCGTGGACGACCGCTGTTGCCTCCGCCGAGCGTGCGGACGGGCCATGGATCGCCCGGCGTGGGAGCGCGCGAGAGGATGACGGCGCCGATGGCGGGCGAAGGGGCGCGGAGGCGCTCGCGGAGCTCGATGTGCGCAGGAATGGCGGCGCGCTCGTCGCTCGACAGGTGCTCGGAGACGTTCTCGTGGCTGGCGACGCGGAAGATGCCGCGCCCGTCGGGGCGAGGGTCTTCGTGGCGGATGGGGGTGACGATGCGCTCGGTGCCGAAGCGACCCCGGAGGCGCGCGAGCGCGACGTCGAGCGGGAGGACGCTCGCCTCACGGTGGGCGAAGGCGAGCTTTTCGCCGATGCCTTCGATGGGGACGAGCGACGTGGCGGTGAGCGTCAGTCGGACGTAGCTCGATTCGTGCGACGCATCTGTGAGATCGGACGAGGCGATGTTGGCGGAGACGAGCTGCGCGACGTGGGCACGCGCGAGCTCGAAGAGGGAGACGGGATCGACCTCGGGGCGCGCGGGCCGCACGTAGATGCGGGTGGCTCGTTCGATCTGCGTGAGTGATGCGAGTGATGCGTGTGATGCGAGCGATCCGCGCGTGGAAGCTTGCGAGACGTAAGGATGAAGGAGGAGCTCGACCTCGCCGACGCCGTGTCCGCGCGTCGCCAGCTTGGGCACGAGGCGCATGCACGCCGCGCGGAGGCCGAAGAGGAGCGCATCGAGCGAGCGAGCGCCGGCGGCAGAAAGATCGTCGGCGTCGACGAGGTCGACCTCGACGCGCGGGGCCTCGTGCGGGACGTAAGTGGCGAGCGCGGTGATGGGGGCGCCGCGGGCGAGGCCGACGAGATAGCGCCCTTCTTCGCCGAAGCGCGCGTGCGTGCCTTCGAGCGGGAGCGACGCGACGAGCCCGAGTGTGCCGAGACCGAGCGCGGCGAGCGCATCACGGGAGAGCGGCGACGAGGGCAGGAGCTCGGAGGAGAGCGGGGCGAGGAAGCGCGCGTCTTCCCCGCGGCGGACCAGCTTCTTCTTCGGCAGGCCCCCTTGCGCCTCGGTGATGCGCGCGGCGCACGCGGCGGCGAAGGCTCCATCGGCGATGCCGAGCGACGCGGGACCGATGTCGAGATCGCGCACCAGCACCGCCAGACGTGCGACGTCGTCGGGGGAGCCGACCTCGACGAAGAAGAGGTGGTCTTCGAAGGCATACGTGGCGACCGCTTCGCCTTGCGGGTGCGGCAACCCGAAGCCGATGCGCGGAGAGATGACGAGCAGCGCCTCGACGAGCTGCGCTTCGAGCTGGGTGACGCGCCCGTCGTCGTACACCGTGGTGGCGAGCGAAGGCACGCGCGCGCGCGCTTCGGAGAGGGTCATTCCCGCGCGTGCGCCGAGACGACGCGCGAGCGCATCCACGGCGACGACCCGCGTACCGCCACCTTCGCCACGTAGGAGGGCTTTCGGAAGAGTACGGAGAGCTGCGCCCGTGCCCGTGCCCACGCCCGCACCTGCGCCCGCGCCCGCACCTGCGCCCGCGAACAACGTGAGCTGCGGCGGCCCGCGTCTACTTCCGAGTGGGATAGCGGCTGCGGTCGACATCACGTCCCAGGTCACCGGAAGAAAGGGCCCGTTCACTCGGGCGGGCAGCGTCGAGGTTCGTTCGTCCGGGGGGTGGGCGACGATCGGGAGCTCGGTCCAGCGGACGCAGGCGATCCGTCGTGTGGGGAGCGCGGGGGAGGGTGCTGCTGTCTTCGGGGAGGGCATGGGAGACCTGGGCTTCGAGCTGTTCGAGCTGGGCGAGTTGCGAGAACAGCGCGTGGATGGCATCGCGGAAGGAGGTGCGGGGGACGCCGCTCGGGGGGGCGACGAAGGTGGGGGGCTCGCCCCAGAGAAGGAGCGGCGTGCGTGCGTCGCCGGTGCGGGCGAGGGCGAGACGCGCGAGGCGCGAGAGCGGCTTGGGGTGGAGGGCGCGGTGCATCTCGAGGGCGACGAGCGAGAAGGAGCCGGCGCGCAGCGCGATGTCGGCGGCGACGTGGGCCTCGTGCGGATCGGCGGGGCGGACGACGACGAGCTTGCCTTCGAGATCGAGCAAGTCGCCGGGGGTGAAGGTGCAGTGGGTGTCGATCCACAAAGCGGGGCGGCCGAGCGGATCGCGGGCGAGGGCGAGGAGCGTCCAGGCGGCGAGCCAGGCGAGGCCCCCGTCGCCCGTGCCCACCTCGACCCAGGCGACGGTGTCTCGAAGGGCTCGGAGGCCAGGAGACTGCGAGGCGGCTGGAGATGGGGAGGCCGACGACGGGGACGGGTGGGCGACGGGAGCCACGGGGCTGTTGCGGAGGCTCGTATCGCTCACGACCGTGGGAAAGCGCTGGACGAGCTGCTGGCGGAGCTCGGCGAGACGGGCGGCGGAATCGAGGGCGGTAGCGGGCATCTGAACTACTGAGCAGTGTAGGACGCCCAGACGGTCTTTCAAGCCTCGGGGAGCGCCGACCGGACAGAGTATGTCCGGAACCCGACCTCGACGGGACCAGCTAGCCTCCCCGGCGATGCAACGGCGCCCGCTCGTCCTCGCCTTGGCCGGCCTCCACGTCGCCCTCGCCTGCCTGGGCTTCGTCTTCGTCTTCCTCCGCAACGCGGTGATCGAGCAGCTCGAGCACACCAACTACGGCGACCCGTCGAACGTGCTCACGAGTGCCCAGCTCGTCGAGAAGCTCGATCGCTACCGCATGCTCGAGAGCTGGGGCATCCGCGGTCTCGGCGCGTGCGTCCTCGCGATCACGATCCTCCTCGCGATCGGGCTCCCACGCGTCGCGATCGCCGACAAGCGCGTCGTCCGGATCGCCATCGCCGCCGTGGTGTTGGTCGCTGCCGGGCTCGCGCTCGACTTCTACGATCCGAAGATCGAAGGGGAGCTGCGCCTCGAGCACAAGCTCCTCTTCTTGGCGTCGTTCGTCGTCCCGCCGCTCGGCACGCTGAGCCTCCTCGGTGCGCTGGCGAAGCGCGCCCGTCGGGAGTCGGTGCTCCTCTTGCCGCTGATCGTGCTCGGCCTCGCCGGTGCGTTCGACGCGTATCTCGTCTTCGGCAACCCCACGTTCACGCCGGGCCTCCAGTGGGTGGTGCGGATCGCTTTTCGTGCACCCGACCTCGCGCTCGCGCTCGCGGCCTTCTTCCTCGCCAAGGACGCCGGCGACGTGAAGCCGACGGCGGACGCCGATCGCGCGGGTCACGCGTCATTTCCCGGCATCGCCTTCCGGACGCTGGGCGCCACGCTCTACGTGCGGCTCGGCATCGGGCTCGTCACGCAGGGGATGTTCATCAGCGCGTTGGTTTCGAAGGACTTCGCCGGCGCCGGCTCGTCGATGTCGCTCGCGATCCTCGGCAGCGTCGTCGTCGCGATCCTCGGGCTCGTCGGGCTCGTCGCCTATTTTCGCGTCCCCGAAGACCTTCGCAGCGGCTCGCTCATCGCCGTCGCGCTCACCCTCCAACTCTTCGCCACCTGCTGTGAATTTTGGGCGGCGAGCGCTGCCGACAAACTCTTCTCGATGGCCGACAAGGCGACCAAGGCGACGTCGATGTGGGCGATGCCGAGCTTGCGTGAGATGGAGGAGCTGCAAGACACGCTCACCTGGGGCGGGCGCATCGGCCTCGTGCTCGGCGTCGTCGCGGCGGCTGCGCTCCTCGCGGCGCTTCGGGGGACCGCGCGGGCGCTCGGCAGTCGTCGGCTCGACGAGATCGGGCAGAGCGCGCAGCGGCTCCTCGTCATAGCGGGCGTGCTCGGGATCGTCGCCGGGCTCCTCGTCGGGATGAGAGACGGCACTGCGATCTTGGTGATGATGGCGCTCGGCCTCCTCGGCGTCGGCATCGCGCTCTTGGTGGCGTGGACGAAGCTCCTGTTCGGTCTCGCGCGCCTCGCCGAGCAGGGCGGGGGCGACGACGAGCCGGAAACGCGCGCGAGCGAGACGCCTGCGTGAAAGAGGCAGTTTCCCGGGGGTCGGGCGCTCTTTCCTGATCACCAGGACGAGCTTCCTGATCACCAGACGCAGTTTCCTGATCGTCTCTTCGGCTCTCCTGACGAGAAACGCTCGTTCCTCGCCGAGAGCGTCGCTGGCCTGCGCGCGTGGTGAGGGCTCCTGAGCGCGATCGCCGCTTTCCTCTCGCGGCGCGGCTGTCGCCTCGCTTCAACCGCCAGGTGCGGCAGGTCCCGCAGCCGGCGCAGGAGGCGTCTCGGGAGCGGCGCCTTTGCGGGCGTGACCGACGAGGACGTTGCGCGTCCCCGGACCCGGCACCAGCTTCGGCACCGCCGAGTTCTGCTCGTGCGCGCGGGCGAAGATGCCCATCGCGACGCGCATCTCGAGGAGCACGCGACCTTCGGCGCGATTCACCGGCGGCGTGTCGCGCGAGGGGCTGGTGCCGCCTTCGCTGAGGTCGATCGCCGCGGCCTGCGCCAGCTCTTCGGATGCCGAAACCGCGGCCTCGACGTCGCTCTTCCCGAGCGAGACCGAGGCGACGAGCGTGCGCGCTTTGGCGTCGCCGCGCGCGAGCCACTGTTCGGCCAAATCGGCGAGCGCATGGAGCGCGTCGACGACGCCGCGATCGTCGTCCCGCGAGCCCATCGCCGTGTGCACGGCGGCTTTCTCTTTGGCGTCGGCGCCGGCGAGGATCGAGAGCGTGTCACGGAGGTCGTTGCGCACCGAGAGCGCGGCGATGCGCGCGAGATCGAGATCCATTCCCACCGATGTCGCCTTCGCCGCCGCCGACTTCTGCTCCCCGCGCGCTGCGCTCAGCACCCGGATGCACTCGACGAACCACGAGAGCCGCGTCGCCCCGTAGCGCCGCAACGCATGCGGGTGCGCTCGCAGCGCCTTGTCGATGGTCGCCGCGAACCCCAACGCCTCGCGCTCGACGGCGTCACTCTTGGTGCGGGTGCCCAGCTCGTCGCACTGGGCGTCGTCGAACTGGCCGCGAAAGGCTGCGCGATCTTCGTCGGTGAGACGGGGGAGATCGGTGAGGAGACGCGCCGCTGCGTCGCCGCTCGCAGAGCCCTTCGCTCCACTTGCAAGAGAGCCCTTCTTGGCCGAAGCGGGCTTCTTGGCAGCAGCAGGCTTCGACTTCTTGGCGGCAGGTCGCTTCTTCGCGGGCATCTTCGCGGGCATCTTCGCGGGCATCTTCGCGGGCATGCAACGAAGGATCGTGGAGGGAGGGGGCAGGGGTCAATAGGTCCCAGCGCCCGCCCCCACGGCGCGCCCTCGACGCTCGGCAACCTCTCGTCGAAATCCGCTGGCGTCTCCGCCTCACGCCCTTCAAGGTCCGCGCCCCCAATGACCCGCTCCCACCTCTCCACTCGTGCGTTCTTGCTCGGTTTCTTCGTCAGCTCCGTGCCCGCCAGCCTCGGCGGATGCAGCTCCAGCAGCTCGCCTGCCGACGGCACGGACAGCGGGGTGTCGGTCGACACCGGCGTCGTCGACTCGGGGACCGGCGATACGGGCAGCGCTGTCGATGCAGCCGGTGATGCCGACGTCGCCACCGACACCGCGGTCGCGCCCTTCCCCGCGTTCCCGCCCAATGCGCCGCAGATCCTCAAGGGCGCCGGGGCCGTCGTCGCGGCGCCGAAGATCGTGACCATCACCTTCCCCGGCGACGTCAACGCGGCTGCCTACGAGGCCTTCGGCGACGGCCTCGGGGACAGCGCGTACTGGAAGACCACCGGCGAGTACGGCGTCGGCAAGGCGACGAGCGGTGCGGGCAACCACGTGCGGCTCCCCGATGCGATGCCGGCGACGCTCGACGAAGAAGGGGGCAAGCGGGAGATCACCGACTGGCTGACGGCGCTCTTCAGCGCGCCGGCGAAGAATGGGTTGCCGGCGCACGATCCGGCGAATCGTTACGTCATCTACGCCGATCCGAAGGCGAGCCTGACGTACGTCGGCGAGCCGTTCTGCGGGTCGAATCATCATCGCTGGGCGATCGACTCCGCGGTCGCGATCGGTGGCGTCGACTATCGCTACCTGCTGGTCGGTCAGTGCGATTTCGGTCACGGCGTCCTCGCGACGACGACCGCCAATGCGTCGTCGCTCATCGCCTGCTCGGTGACCAGCCCTTCGCCCTCCGCGGTGGCTGGCGCGCCCGACACGGTGCCGAGCTGGTTCTCCTTCGACGACGCGCACCTCGCCGACTCGATCTTCCACGAGCTCGACACCAACATCGGCGGCGTCTGCGAGCTCTACTCGCAGTCGTTCCTCGCCGACGACGAGACCGGCTTCAAAGCGGGCGTGCAGCGTCTCTGGTCGAACGCCAGCGCCGCGGCCGGACACGATCCGTGCGCGCCGATCCCGACCGCTCCCTACTTCGACGTCGTCCCGCTCGGCACCGAGGCGATCAGCCCGACCATCTACGGCACCAAGGTCGACACCAAGGGCTTCGCCGTGAAGATCGGCGACACCAAGACGTTCCAGATCGGCTTCTTCAGCGACGCCAAGACCGAGCCGTGGACGCTCACCACCACCGAGAAGTCGCTGCCGCCGCAGCTCGGATACTTCCCGTGGACGCGCCCCGACAACCTCGAGGTCACCATCGACCACCCGACCGGCAAGAACGGCGACATCGCCAACGTGACCGTGAAGGTGAAGAGCTACGGCCTCGGCTCGTACGGCAAGCTCGCGCTCCTGACGTTCATTTCGACCGCGGGCGGCGTCAGTCACTACCGCTCGGTGCTCTTCATGCCGGGGACCTAGAACGGGTTTATGCTCCGCGCCGCCATGCGGCTACGCCCACTCCTCGCGTTCGTCGTCGCATCCGTAGCTCTTGCCGGGTGCCGTGGATCGACGAACGACGGGTCGTGGGTGATGCCGCCGGCGGTCGACATCGAGCGCGATCGCGAGCCGCTCCTGCAGCCGGCCGCGTTTCACTGGCCGGTGAATCGCGCGAAGCCCGACGATCCGGTCGAGCGCGTGGTCGCTCCCTTGCGGCAGGCGGCGATGGCGCCGAGTGGGCAACCTGGGCAGGCGCCCGCCGGGACTGCGGGAACGGAGAAAGACGCGCTGCTCCGGACGACGGGCAACGCGATCCTCGCGACTGCCGATGCCGACGTGGTGGCGACGCTGGCGTCCGACGAGCTGGCGGTGGTTCGCGAGCTGGGCATTTGGGGAATGGCGCTGCGCGGGGACGCAGCAGGGCTCGTGCGTCACGCGTGCGATCGCGAGCTGGTGCCGCTGTGTACCGGTGACGCGTGTACCAAGGTGACGCTGGGCGAGATCGCGCAGTCGCTCATCGTCGAGCCCACCTTGCTCGGTCTGCCGACGCCGCTCATCGCGCCGGTGGCGCCCCTCGTTCCTTCGGAAGCAGGCGACGTGCTCTCGATGCGCCTGGTCGCGGCCGATGGTTGCGTGCACGCGAACTCGCTGACGGCTCCTGCGCTGCCTTCGACTTGGTCGGCCCTCCGCGCGCGCTTTTCGGACATTCCCGCGTGGAAGCTGGCGAAGGCGATCGCGCGGATCGATCCGAAGCTGGCGACGCCGATTCTCCTCCGGTGCTCGCCGACGCGACCGTCTCTGCCGACGCGCGACTGGCAGCGGCCTCGGGGCTGACGCTCACGAGCAGCAACGACGCCGAGGCCGCGCTCCTCACGTACGCCAATGGTCTCGATTCGCGACGTCCGCGGCTGGGCAACGAGCTCGCCGAGCTGGTGCAACAACGACGCGCGACCGAGGTGATGATGGCGCCGATCGCGGGCGCTGGTCTCTCGAACGACGTGCTGCAGAAGCACTCGGCGAATGCGCAACGAGCGCTCGACGCGCCGCACGCGTTTCTCCTCCCGTGGGTCCTCGACGAGCGTGTCTACGGCGCGCGCCAAGACGCGGTGCTGAAGGCGAAGAAGGACGCGCTCGCGCAAATCGTCGTCGACCTTCCGGCGCACGAAGAGTGTTGGGACGTCTATCGAGATACGCCCTTCGTCCTCGAACGCGAGCTGGCGAAACGCCCCGCGTGGCTGACGCCCGACGAGCTGCGGCTACGGCTCGATCGCATTCGCGCGGAGATCGTGGTGCTCGATCGCGACGAACGCTGCCGGTAGCGCGCGCGTCAGGGCCACGTGCAGTGCGTGCACTGCGTCTGCAACGGGGTGAGTGCCTTCTCGACGACCTTGGCGCAGGCCTTTCCTTCGCCCGTCCAGAGCTCCCACGGCAGATCGGCGCTGCAGTCGATGCCGGCGCCGGCGTGCAGCTCGACGACGACGCGCCGCTTGCTCTTGCCGACGCCCTGATGGGGCCTTGCGGCCAAGGCGCAGAGTCCACAGGACGAGAGTCCGGCGACGAGCGTGCTCACCGCTTCGGGCGTTGCCTTCGCGTCGCTGACGCCGTCGAACGTGTCGCCGAACCGCACCGCGCCATCGCTGGCGAAGTCGCAGGTGCGAGGCGTGGCGCCGAGGGGCTGGAGCGCGAGATGAACCACCGGCGAAAACGGGGCGCTCGTCGCGTCTGGCGCGGGCGCGGCGTCGCTCGTGACGAGAGCATCGGGGGTCGTCGAGATCACGGGTGACGGAAGCGCGTCGACCGGCGTCGTGGCGCCCGTCTTCGCTTCGGGCGCGCGCTCCCGTCCGCAGGCAAAGGCCGCGACCGCGATCGTGATCGTGATCGTGAGCCCGAAGAGCGTGCGGGAGCGGCGACGCATCGACTCAATGATAGAGCAGCCCGATGGTCTTGAAATCGTGGGTCGCAGAGGACGTGGCGTCCTTGGTCGCCGCCGACAGCCAGAGATAGGAATGGCTCGCTTCGAGCCCCGAGCTCCCCAGCTTCGGCTCGGGGTGCGTGTTCAGAGCGATGTCGAGCGTGGTCACGGCCGGGCTCGCCTTGGCGACGATCTTGGTCGCGCCCTTGAGGTCGACGGTGACGCCGGTGGTCGGCGAGGTCGCGGCGGCGAAGAGCTGCGAGGGCTTGAATTGCAGGGCGAACGTCGCGCGGATGTGCACCCAGCGGATCGACGCCTCGGTGATCGGTTTGCTCGCGGTGATGCGCACCACGTAGTCGCGTGCTCCCATCAGCTGCGCCTGCGCCTCGTCGAGCGTGTCGGCGCGAACCTCGACCAGCGACTCGTCGGGCTGTCCCTTGTGGCGAACGCGGAAGAGCTGCGTCTGGAAGGGCGGCGGCGGGTCGGCGATCACCTGACCCGCGGGGATGGAAGGAATGAAGCCGCTGTAGTCACCGAGGCTCGACGCGGCGAGCGGCGTCGTCGGAAACGAGACCAGCGTGTCCTTCATCGCGTCCTTGTGGACGAGCGCGGCCCAGTGCTGACCGGCGTTGGCCGATTTCCACGCGCTGAGAAAATCTTTCTTGCCGCGAAGCGCTTGGAAGAACGAGTCGGCGATGCTCACCGCGGCGCCGGCCTCGGGCGAGCTCTCTTCGTAGCCGAGGATTCCTCGCACCGGCGGCGAGCTCCGCGCCATCACCCGCGCCCACATCGCCCAGGTGGCGGTGTTCAACGTCGAGCACTGGGCGAGGATGATCCACGTCGGCCCGACGAACTTCTTCCCCGAGGCATCGACGCGCCCGATCTGCAGATACGAATGAAAGGGGACGTAGTCCTTCTGCGCTTCGACCGGATTGGCGCCGGGAAATGCCGCGAGACCGTTGCCTTTCATGAAGCCGCCGAGCCAGCCGTGTGACGAGACGTAGATCATGCTGGCGCGAAACGCGGTCGAGTCTTTCTTCAGCGCCGCAGCGCCCATGATCGATCCCACGCCGACCGAGTCGACCTGCACCGAGGGCTGAAGGATGATGTCTTCGACCGCGGCGGCGCTCTCTTCCGAGGCGGTGTGCCTGCCGAACGTCTTGATGGTGATGCCGAGCGACGTCGGGTTGACCGTCCAGGTCCGCGGCGCGGGATCGTAGTTGATCCACATGTCGTCCTTGCCGATGCCCTCATGACCGCCGGGGCAGATCACCGCCACGCCGTCGGCCGCGTCTTTGGCCTTCGAATCGAGGCGAAAAATCGGCAAGTAGATGTGCGCGCCATCGACCAGCTGGGCGCTGTCGAACGGGCTGCGGTCGATGAAATCGAGGAGGTTCTTCCAACCCCCGAAGCCCTTCTTCGCCGAGAGGTTCTTGGCGAAGGCGACGCTGTCGACCTCGCTCGTTCCATCGATGAGCGCGTAATAGAGGAAGCTCGGAGCGACTTTCAATTCGGTCATGATCAGGTCCGCAGCTCTTGGGTGACCGAGTCGTTGCCGCCGCCGGCCGCGCGAAGGATCGCCGCGCGGGTATCGCCGTCGAAGCTGGCGGTGCGCGGGAGATTCTTCGCCGCCTGGAAGCGGAGGATGGCCGCGCTCTGGGGCCCGTCGCCGGCGAGGAAGCCGAGGTTCGAGAGGTGCGCGAGCAAGGCCTCTTCCGTCTCTTCCTTGCGATCGACGAGTGCGACGGTGGCGACGTTGATCGACGCGTCAGGCTCGGAGGTCGACGGGTATTCGATGCGCACCGGCTGCGAGCCATCGCCGGGAACGACGACGAACGCCCAACCATCGCCGTCGGTGACGCCGCCGATCTCGTCGCCCGACGAGGGAATGACGCGGAAGGCGACGTTGGCGCACGGCGCGTAGGTGTCGTCGTGGAGCTGCACGTGCAGAGGAAAGCCGTCGTCGCCAGCGTTGTCGAGGTCGACGTTCTCGCTCACCTTCTTGCGCCACTGTGGATATTCGGTCGAGCCTTTGGCCGAGGTCTTTCCCGGGGGCGGCGGCGTGATCGAGCCTGAAAACATGAAGATTTCGACGCGACGATTGGCCTGCTCGGCGACGCCATCTCCGGTGTCGACCTCGCGGAAGAATTCGCCGCAGCCGTGGGTGACGACCTCGGCGCCTTCGGGGAGGGTGGTCATCTCGAGGCCCATGTACTTCTCGATGAGCTTCCCCCGCGTCTTCGGCCCGGTGATGCCGTCGACCTCGAGACCTTCGGCGGCTTGGAACTGCTTGATCGCGGCGAGGGTACGGGCGTCGCGAACGCCGGTGATCGCGCCGTCGAGATAGGGCGCGCTCGACTCGGGGAGCGCGCTCAGCATGTATTGATCTTCACGCGTGCCCCAGCGCTTCTCGTTCGACTTGGCGGCGTCGTAATAGGCGAGCCACGGTGGCACCTGATTCGAGAGAAACGCGCTGATCGAGTCGGCCCGCTCGAGCGAGAGCGAGGTGTTGTCGGCCTCGGTGCCGGCGGTGTCGGTGTGACCGGTGATGAGCACGCGCGGATCGGGCGTCTCGTCGTAGACGCTGCGCAGCTTGCGAATGCCCTTCATCGCCTGCGGGAGGAGGAAACACTTGGCGGTGTCGAAGTGCATCCCCTTGAGGCGCAGGCGCACGAGGCGCGGCAGGAGCACGAGGCGTTGCGGAGTCTTGCTCGGCAGGTGCACCGTCACCTTCGGCCCCTGCGGGCAGACGAGGGAGACGTCGCGACCTTCCTTGACGGTGCGCTCGAGCCCCTCGTCCCACATCGGCTGCGCGGTCTCGCGTGCCTTTTTCGGATCGGCGAGCGCGATGCTCACCGAGGCGCTCTCGGCGATGTCGTCGAGGCGAACCTTGCCGCCGCCGTCGGTCGACTGCTTCATGACGGCGCCGTCGATGGTCATCGCCAGCTCGATGCCTGCGATCGGGCGGCCCGCGGGATCGACCACCTTCACCTCGTACCAAACGGGCAGAGCCTCGGCCGGGCCCAGCGGCGCCACGCTCCGATGTTGCTCGACCGCGGTCGGACCGCTCGTGCGTCGCGCCACCAGCTCACCGCGACGAATCGCGCGTCCTGCGTGCGCCGTCAGTTGTTCGACGGTGGCACGCTCGAGGGTGAATCGCGAGAGGCCGCTGACGTTCGAGAGAAGCTCGACGAGCGCTGGCCGTTGCCGATGAGCATGCGGAGCATCGGCGATCGACTCCACGAGGAAGGCGGCGTGGGCGACGTCGACGGGCGAGCCCGACGTCGACGGCCGCTGCGCACGGGAGACGACGAATTGTTCACCGAGTGAACGGAAGTGCCATTGATCCACGGGCGATACCCCTGTGTGCACGCGCCATGAGCGCTCGGACGGACGGTTGCCTGGATTGTCCGTCACACCGGGGGAATGTCTCGCAGAAGCGTATCGGCACTTGTTTCAGCGCAATCGCAGTAACGCCGTAGGCCCCTCTGTTGTCGCCGGGCTACTCGTCACACCCCTCTGCCATCTTGCGGTCGAAGTTCTTCCCGAGGCCCGTGAAGGTCTGGAAGAACGGCGTCTCGAAGGGGCAGTTGCCCCAGGCCGCGACGCGTTCGGCCTTCGTGAAGCAGTCGGCGTCGGCGACGGAGTAGGTCTTGCCGGCTTGCGCGCGACACTCGTCGACGAGGTCCTTGGCCTGCTCGTCGATGGCGGTGGCGAAGCTCTGATCGGCTGAATCTGTGGCGTCTTTCGGCTTCGGTGACGACTTCTTCGCGCACCGCTCGACGTTCTCGTGAAAGGAGAGCTTCGCCACCTTGGCGAAGTGCGCCCCCCAGTTCGCGCAGACGGCGTCGTCGGTCTTGGCGAGCCCATCGGTGGTGCTCGGAGGACCGTCGCCGCTCGAGACCTCGCCGGGTTTTCGCGCGTCGCGTCCCGCCCCGCCACAGCCGAGGGCCAGGGCGGAGATG
>JANYDK010000120.1 GCA_025363655.1 Deltaproteobacteria bacterium
CGCGACGGTGACGGTGTTGGCCACGCGCGCCGAGAATGCGGCCGAGCGACTTTCGCTCTTCGCCTCGATTGGGCTGGTGGCGATCGCGACGTTCGTGGCGTTCCTCTTCGCCGGCGTGCTCGTGCGGGTGCTTCGTCAGACCGGGATCAACATCGCGTCGCGCATCATGGGACTGATCCTCGCCGCCACCGCGGCGCAGTTCGTCATCGACGGCTGGCACGAAGCGGCGGCATTGGCGAAGACGTTGAGCTGAGCAGCGTACGCGCCCGGATGCGGGCGTCGCCGATCACGGGCCGTAGATGAACTCGCACGGACCATGGCATCCGCCACCACCACCGGGCGGACCGCCGATGGTGTCGTCGATGTAGAACCAACCGGTGGGCGGCACGGGAATGCAGCTGTCGGTGGTCGCGATGTACGTGCAGTGGGTCGAGGTGCCGTCGCACGCGGCGACCGTGCCGGGAGTGAACTGCATCACCATCTCGTCCTGCGCGCCGTAGATCGTCGTCGGCAGCGGCGTTCCGGGCGGGCACATCCAAAGCTCGGAGGGGAAGACCTGGTTCGAGATCTTGATCCCTTGGTGACATCCAGCGACCGCCGGGGGATTGAGCGCCGTGTCCGCGGTGCACTGCGCGGCCGTGTGGCACGAGCACGACGTACCGACGCACACGAGCTTCTCTTGGCCGGGACAGGTCATGTCCATGCACCAGCAGATCAGCGAGCCGCGCGGTCCCTCGTGCGAGCACTCGCGGTATTGGCCGACTGGGCACGAGATCAGGGCCTCGCTGGTGCGACCTGTTTCTTCGGGCGTATCGACGTTGGCGCTGCAACCGGCGATCAGACCGGGCGCGACCACCGAGACCACGAACGAGAAGCCGACGAGAGACAAGGCACGAGAGACGGGCTTCGGCATGAGGAGCTCCTGCGACGTGGGTCGCGGCACGTACACCGAAAGGATCGGTGCGATCGGGAATCGAGTGGCAGATGGTCAGCGCGAAGAGGGCTCACGGCCCCTTGAGCATCTCGCAGCCGCCCTTGCAGCCGCCGCCGATCGGTCCGCCACTGTACGTCGCGATGTAGTACCAGTCCGTCAGAGGGACCGGGATGCACGAGTTGGTCGAGGGCACGTAGTCGCAATCCGTCGCGAAGGCCGAGTCTGGAAGCGCCGGGCCGCAGCTGTACGTCGTCGACGGGTAGTACGCGCGCGTGCGGCGGCCACCGGCCAGCGCCGGCCGCGTGACCGTGGGCGGGCACATGTAGAGCTCGGCGAGATCGGGCGCGGGGAGGATGATGCCGGGCTTGCAGCCGTAGAGCTCGGCCGGCACCGGAGCGGTGTCGGCGATGCAGACCGTCGAGGTGTGACAGGCGCAGACGCTGGGCGAGCCCGAGCAGACCACCGTCTCGTGCTCGTGGGTGCAGGTCGGCGTCGGCGCGTCGTTGCACCAGCAGATCTGCTTGCCGCCGGGGCCCTCGTTGCTGCACTCGCGCGTCTGCTTCGGGCCGCACTTGAGGATGCCCTCACTCGTCGACGTGCTCCCCTCGCCTTCGCCTTGGCCCGTGCCCGGTTGGGCCGCGCTACATGCCGCGAGGGAGGCCAGGAGAGAGACGCCGAGGACGGCAGAGCTGCGACGGAGGATCGAGAGCATGGAGTGACTCCAGAAAGAGGGTTCGCGGTGATGGATCGGGGACGACCTGATCGCTAGACACATCGTGTCGGGTCATGTCCCACGACAAGCTCAAGATTCGTCGGGAGCGGGAAGCTTTCCGTTTCGACGAAGGAGCGACGCGGGGCGCTCTCCCAGAAGAAGGACAATCCCCAGGAAAATCACCAGCGGGACGGCAGGAACGAGGGCGCAAAGGACGCGTGAGGACGGCGTCGGCACCCAGCGACCGAGGAGGCAGGCGACGGCGACGCCGATCACGGTGCGAGCGAGCGGGACGATCGTGACGTAGCGTCCGAGCGAGCGACGCACGTGGACGACGACGACCGTCGCGCCGATCGCGAGGCCGACGAACATCCCGCGTGCGAGCGCCACGCCGAGCCCGACGTCGACCCCTGGATGGAGGAGCGCCGCGACGAGCGCGCTGCTCGAGGTCGTGACGAAGACGGTCGCCGAGAGCAGCGCCGCGGTACGTCCCTTCCCCGTCGCGGCGACGAGCGTGATCCCGACCATCGCGAGGGCCGTGAGTCCATGCGCGCAGGCCAGCGCCTGCACGATCGGCGCGCCTTCCGCCGAGGGAATCGCGCTCCCCGAGGCTGTGATTCCCGATCCATAGGCGAAGCGGAGGATCGCCACGGGCGTCCCGGCGATTGTGGCGACGAGGAGCCCCGCCACGAGCAACGTCGCCCGCCCTCCCCGTTCGACGTCACCGCGTAGCGCAGCTTCATCTCCGCGCGCACGCGCCGCAGCGATCGCCGGGAAGAGCACGTAGGCGACCGCGACGAGAATTTGATAGGGGACGAGCCCGAAGGTCTGCGCCTGCGCGTAGAGGCCAGCCAGTCGATCGACGCGGACGTTGGCATCGAGTTGCGAGAGCCCGGCGTCCATCCATCGCGTGACCGCGAGTCGACCGAGGAGCACGAGATCCATCTGCAGGAGCAGCGATTGGAAGAGTTGTGCGGACGCCAAGGTGGCGAGGAAGAGGAGATGGCTGCGCGGCTGCAGGCGCGCCGTGCCGGGGCCGCGAAGAGGAATCGACGCGAGCGCGACGGGCAAGATGAGGATCGCCGTCGCTGCGAAGCCGAGGGCTGCACCGAGCGCTCCGGCGCCGCCTCCTGAGACGGGAGACGAAGAGAAGGCGTCGCGTGCGAAGAGGTAGCCGACGACGCAAATGAGCACCGTGCGCGTCGTCGAGAAGCCGGCATCGAGCATCGCCTGGCGCGCGAAACGACGCGTGCCGTTGAGGCCTCCGACGAGAGGTGCATAAAGTCCATATGCAGCGAGAACCACCGCGAAGGCGTAGAGCGGAGGTGCGAGGTGCGGCGCGCGTTGGTGGGCGACGATGAGCGGCACCATCGCGGCGAAGCCGAGGCCGAGGGCGATGCCGAGGATCGCGTGGGTGGTGATCGCCCGTCGCATCGTCGCGGGGCGATCGCCTTCGTCGGCGCCGGCGATGGCGCGGGAGACGGCTTGGATGGAGGCGACGATGAGGATGTTGTTGGGGACGTTGACGAACGCCATCGCGCGCTTGAAGGCGCCGAAGCCTTCCTGGCCGATGGCGAGGGGGGTGACGACGCTTTGGACGAGGCCGGCGACGAGGAACCAGGCCTTGGCCCCGCCGATGGCGAGTGCGCCGGAGAGGAAGGGAGCGGCGCGCGTCGGAGTGGGCGCAGGCCCGGACGCAGGGCCGGAAGTCGGCGCGGGCGGGGGTGCCGACGGGGCGGTCACTTGGGCGACATGAGCCGGGGGGCACATGCTGGCAAGGGTCGATGCGATCGAGGAGCGGAAGATCTTGACCGCGGGCCGTCGCCGAATATGCTGCGCCGCTCTCGGATGGACCGGCTCGGGCCGTTCGAGGATGTGTAGTGAGTGTTCGTGATGCCATTCCGGAGTAGCTCAATGGCAGAGCAATCGGCTGTTAACCGATGGGTTGCAGGTTCGAGCCCTGCCTCCGGAGCCACGTAGACGCGAAAACGAACTCGGTGAACCGGAAGGTTGACCGAGCGGACGCGAAGAACGCCGGGATAGCCTCCCGGCGTTCGTTCTTTGTGCGCCGCGAGGCGGGCGCGCTGATGGCCGACCGAGGGCTCTCTCTAGACATCGTGGGGAGAGGCGACCGGGCGGTGAACAGCGGCGCCAACCAGCGGGTGCGACGTGGTACCGGGTGGTTGACAGCCTGTCTCCTTCCGGCGAACCGAGAGTTCGTGCCGAACACCGAGGGTCGCTGATGGCGGCCAAGAAGAAGAGCAGCGCCCCGACGTCGCGCGTGGGCGACGGCATCGCCGCGCCGAAGGCGGGTGGTGGCCACACGTGGGCCTTCAAGGCGCGTTTTCGCGCGAGCGCGTTCGGGTGGAAGTCGCAGCCGGCGATCACGCGCGTGCGCGAGGCGGTCGCCGAGATCAAGAAGGTCGCGAAGAAGGAGCCGCTCGTCGCCGCCGAGGGCGCGGTGCTCTTCCTCGAGCGCGTCTCCGCGGCGATCGAGCACGTCGATGGGTCGTCGGGCTCGATGGGCTCCGCGGTGAACCGCGCCATCGAGGAGCTCGTGCCGATCCTCGCGAACGCGCCGGCGGACGTCGCGACGCGCGAGGCATGGCTCGCCCTGCTTCACGTGGCGCACGGGGAGGATCGGATCCCGTACATCGAGTCGCTCGGCGATCACTGGGGCGAGCTCTGCGTGACGAAAGCGATCGCATCCCACTGGGCCGATCGCGAGCTCGGGATCGTGCGTCACGCACTCTCGCCGGAGCGCGAGAAGGGCGGCATCTACCACGGGACGACGGCGTGTCTCGCCGCGCTGTTCCTCGCCGAGCGGCACGCCGAACTCGTCGAGCTGCTCGAGCACGCGCAGTTCTGGCCCTACAAACGGTGGGCGGTGAAGGCGCTCGCCGGGATGGGCAAGAAGAAGGAAGCGATCCGACTCGCCGAAGGCTCGCGCGGGCCGTGGACGAGCGACGCCGACGTGGCGCAACTCTGCGAAATGATCCTGCTCTCCTCCGGGCTCGGCGACGAGGCCTTCACGCGCTACGCCGCGGAGGCGAACCGCGCCGGCACCTACTTGGCGACGTTCCGCGCGGTGCAGAGGAAGTACCCGACGAAGCCCGCGAACGAGGTCCTCGCGCTGCTGGTCGCGTCGACGCCGGGCGACGAAGGAAAATGGTTCGCCGCGGCCAAGGACGCAGGGCTCTTCGCCGAGGCGATCGACCTCGCGACGCGGACGCCGTGCGATCCCCGTACGCTCGCCCGCGCGGCGCGGGACCACGCGGAGACCGAGCCGTCGTTCGCCATCGAAGCGGGACTCGCGGCCCTCGACTGGATCGCGCAAGGGTACGGCTACGAGATCACCGGCGCGGACGTGGTGGCCGCATACGCCGCGGTGAAGACGGCGGCGGAGCGGATGGGAAGCGCGTCGTCCGTTCGCGGCCGGGTGCGCGCCGTCGCGAGTCGGTACCAGTCCGGGAAAAACTTCGTCACGCAGGTGCTGCAGCGGGAGCTGGCAGAGCGGTGATGTGACGGGACGATCCCCGATGCCCTCTCACGCACCGCAGCAGCGTTTGTGCTTTCGTCCTGAGCCGCAAGCGCACGAATCATTTCTGCCCTGTCTCCCCGCGGGAAGAGACATCGCGACCTGCGACGCGGCCGCTCGTTGATGGGAGGTCGGCACCAGTTTGGCGGGCGACGCGGCCGGCGGCGGCCGTGGAGGCTGGCGGGCATCCCACAGCACGCGGAGCTCGGCGCCGCGCTCGAGGGCGCGGGCGCGCAGCTCGGCGAAGCGCGCCTCGGGATTGCCGCTCCGGGCCCGCCAGTCGAGGTAGAGGGTAGTCAGGAGCGACTGGTGCGCCGGGGAGCCCTCTCTGTTTCGCGGCGTCATCGTCTCATCGAGCTCCGCCGCCGCGATCTGCGTCCACGTCAGGACCGGAGGTGCGGTGTCGTCGACCTCGAGGACGACGAAGCGGTTCTGAGTGCACGTGCACCCACGTTCGACGCAGAAGACGAAGTCGACGACGTAGTGCTTCCCGTCGTGGACGAACTCGTCCGGTCGCGAGTCTGGGTACGCCGTCGTGATGGAGAGCATTTCTCCCGGCCGCCAGTCTCGCAGGGCTTGTTCGGACCATGGCTCCAAGAGCAAGGGCCGCGATCGTGCCCACTCGGCATGAATGTCGTCGAGCACCCATGAGGGAATGGGCTCACGGAAGAAGGGGGCGATCTCCGCGCCGACGGCACCGCCGCGCGCGTCGGTCACCTCGCCCGTCGCGAAGTCCATGGTGAGCTGATGGAACACGCGCGGCGGACGCTCGCTGCCGACTTCCCAGCTGAGCTTCAGCCCGCGACGATCTCGCTTCGCCCAGAGCAGCCGATCGTCGATGGGCAACGCGGCGACCACGGCCTTGGTACAGGCGCACTCCGCGTTGGTGCACACGCCCACGGTGGCGAGCAGCCCGCGAGCGCGGTCGCCGCGGCCGCGGCCGCGCCGCAGCCAGATGACGAGGAAGCCGTTTCCGAGCTGGTACGGACGGCTGGGATCGAGATCCAGACGCGCGGTCGTCATCGGCGGAGCCTCGTCGCGCTGCGCGCCGGCGTCCACGTCGCCGACGCGTTCCGGGCGCCGAATCGGCGCGGGCGGCGGTCTCCGGCATCGAACGACGCGACGCTGTATCCGCTATTTCCATGGCATAGAAACGGGCACGGGTACGCGCAAGACGGCAGCGGGCGAGTCGAAGGTGGCCGCGCTGCGGGAGGAGGTGGTTACGACGGCACGCCGATCGATCTCTTGCCGACTGGGACCGAGTTCCAGGTCAAACGACGTGGCGAAGATGAGCGCTTCACCGGGTCGCTCCTTCGCCTGCCGAAGGGCACGCTTCGAGATCGCGGCGAGGACGTGCTCTCGCCGGAGGTGCTGGTTCGACGTCACGCGGGATACCGAAACCGCGTGCTCATGGGGCCGTCGTTTCGCGCCGACGTGTGGACTGCGCTCGAGCACCCCGCGCACCGGTGACCGGCTGGTTGACAGCAGCCGGCGCTTGATTTCCGGCACCTACGCGGCGCCTGCCAACCCGCAGGTTCGATACGCTCCGGCCTCGGCGACCATCTCTCGGATCGATGTGATGCAGCGCTCGCGCGGGAAAGGCGGGTCGGCAGCGTGGTCGAGATCGAGACGATCCAACAGATCCACCCGAAAGGGTGCGTCGTCGAGGACAAGTACCCGCCGCTCACCCGCTGCTGGAGTCCTCGTGCGGAGTACGCTGGGCAAGCGTGAGAGGGCGCCATCGCTGCGCGGGCATCGAGGGAGTGTGGCACGACGGGAGCGCGGTCGGCACACGCCCAAGCCTTGCGCACGCTCGCGACAGCGGTCTCGCTCGTCCCTCGGCTCCTCGGACGTGGCGAACGGCCGGAGTCGCTCAACGTGACTTCGACTTCTTCGGCTTCCCCTTGGCCTTCGTGTTCGTCGTCGTCGTCGTCGTCGTCTTCGTCTTCTTCGTCTTCTTCGTCGTCGTTCCAGTCCCGGCCGCTGCTTTCTTTACCGGACCGCCGAGCTTCTCGATCGTCGCCTCGATCCGCGCACGCTCCGCCTTGCGGCGCGTCTTGGCAAGGTGGGCTTCGAGCGAGGGAACGGCGGCGCGATCGCCGAGCTCCTCGAGCAGCTCGCAGGCGCGCTGGACACCGAAGGCTTCGAAGTGCTCGAGGAGCGGGGCGAGCGCCTCGGGCATCTTCCAATTGGCCATCACCCCGATCGCGTTGCGTCGCATCTGATCGTATTGGTCGTAAGTCTCGTCCGACCACGGGTGCGAGCGCTCGACGTCCCGCAGCCACTGCTCCCACGCGGGCGAGCGCTGGTCGTCGTGCTCGTAGAAGTAACGCGCCAGCGACTCGAGCGCGGCGAGGTTGCCCGGGGTCTCGCGCGGATCGCCCTCGAGGAGCGCGGTGGCGCGAGCGGGCGCCCCCTCGGGATCGGTGGCGATGAGCGCCTCGATGATGCAGTCGTGGCTGTCGGTGCTCTCTCTCTCCTGGCCAAGCTGCGCGACCAGCCGCAGATCGAGCTCGCGTCGGCCGAGCGCGCGGACCGCGGCGTGGTTGCGGAGGAAGAAGTCGGGATGATCGATCCACACGTGGGCGACGGCGTCCTCGGCGCCACCGCGCCCATGCAGCGCCCACACCAGTGCGAGCGCGAAAATGCGCTTGCCGTTCTCGAGATAACCGTTCGCCCCCGCCTTCCACGTTTTGTCGCCCGCGAGCGGCCCGCCGAGGAGGTCGCGCAACGCATCGCGCATCACCTGCGTCGCGCGCGGATCGCCGTGCGCCGCGAGGGCGGCGATCAAGGGTGACTTGGGGAGCCGCTCCGATGCGTAGTGGTTGGCGTGTTCCGGGAGCGCCTTGCGCAGCACCGCGAACGCCTTCTCGATCGTCGGCGCCTTCGCAATCGCCAGAACGGCGTCGGCTTCCTTTTTTTGCTTCTCCGAGACTTTCGCCTGGAGGTCGGGCATGGCGAGCTTCGCGACCTCGCGCTCGACGATCGCCTCGAGCTCGGTATACGGCAGCGTCTTTTCGAGGCTCTTGATCTCCTTCTTGTCGAGATCGCTGCACGTCGTCTTGCCGTCGGCGGTCATGGTCGCGCGCACGCCGAACTGCGGCGCGTCGTTCCAGCCCAGGATGGCGAGGCTGCCCGTCCCCCCGTGCGCGGCCGCCTGCCGAAACGCGCACAGCATCTCCATTCGCCGGCCCGAATAGAACCAATCGTCCTTGGAGACCAAGAGGCGGAGCCGAACCGACGCGTCGCGGCGATCGAGCTCGTGGAAGTCGCCCTTCGCCTCGTCGAGGAGCTTGCCGACCGTGAGCTTCTCGTCGATCTCCGGCGTCCAGTCCTCGGGCCATTCGGCGAAGGTGCTGGGATCGATCAGCGACGCGAGCCAGCGCGCCGCGCCTGCAGCGCCGAAAGAGAGATCGCCGAGAAACGCGACGCTGTAGCCCATTGGACGCGGTTACCACCAACTTCACCGCGACGCTGCGACGAGAGAGCTCCGTGCGCTGGGACAGGCCAAGCGGGCCTATGCCTTCCGCATCGCATACCGCGCGTGCGTCGTCCGCGGCGAGGCGATCGTCTCGACGAGCTCGATCGCGACATCAGGGCCGACGCTGTCGAACAGTCGCCGCCCGCCGCCGAACATCACCGGCGAGATCGCGAGCGTGAATTCGTCGACGAGCCCGGCCCGCAGATACTGCTGAATCACGTCGGCGCCGCCGGAGACGCGGATGTCACGATCGCCGACCACCTCGCGCGCCGCTCGAAGCGCGCTCTCGATGCCGTCGTTCACGAAAAAACGTCGTCCCGCCTGGCCGCGCCCACGGCGCGCGCACCTCCTTCGTCAGCACGAAGACCGGCGTATGAAACGGCGCTTCCTCGGGCCACATCGCCTCCCCGAGATCGAACATGCGCTTACCCATGATGCTCACGCCCGTACGCCGGAAAGTCTGCTCGACGATCTGATCGTCGATGCCGGTCTCGCCGCCTTCGCCGAACTTCGCCATCTGCCGAAAGAATCGTGTCGGCAGTATCCAGCTCTGGAGCTTGCCCCACTGGGCTCCCCAATTCTCGTGCGTCGGGTCGCCGGCATGCTCGAAGTCCATCCCCGGAGGTACGAGATATCCGTCGAGGGAGACGCTGACGCTGAAGTACGTCTTGCTCGTCTTGCTCGTCTTGCTCGTCTTGCTCATATTTGCGGCCTTTCCGTCTTGCCTCGACATGCTGAAGTCGCGCGCGCGTCGCGTGATGCCGCAAGACGTCTGCCCGTCGGTCGCGCCCGGACCGCCGACGACCGCGCCGCGCTCCGACATCCTGTGGCTCGAGCCGTACCCCGATGCGCTGTTACCTGCAGTTTTGGGGCCAGAGCAGGTCGTGCAGCAGCGGGAGGGCATCCGGCTCGCGTTCGTGCGCGTGGTGCAGGTGCTGCCGCCACGTCAGCGGGCCGCGCTGATCCTCCACGACGTACTCGATTGGAGCGTCGCCGAGGTCGCCGTGATCCTCGAGACCACCGAGGTCGCGATCAACAGCGCTCTCCAGCGGGCGCGCTCCACGATTGCGCGACCACGCGAGGATTCACCGGCGATTGCGTCACGCCACGCGGAGGTCGCCGACAAATTCGCGCACGCGTGGGAGAGCGGCAATTTCGACGACTTCGTGCAGCTGCTCGCGAGCGACGCGGTGATGAGCATGCCGCCGTGGGAGTACTGGCTCGACGGCAAGGATGCGGTGATGGCGACGATGCGATCGCCAGGCACGTGGGACGGCGAGCCGCACGCGGGCCGATACCGAATCGTGCCCGCGCCGATGAACGGCGATCCCGGCGGGCTCGCGTACGTGCTTGGAGTGGATGGTCGCTACCACTCCGTCTGCCTCACCGTGCTGTCGCTCGATGCCGAAGGTCGCGTCGTCGAGCTGACGACCTTCGTGCTCCCGGAGCTGTTCGCAGCCTGGGGGTTTCCGACGGTGCTCGACGCGTAGCCATCACTGCCGCTCGATGTACACGTGCGTCGCTCGTTCGCCGGCGACATGACGCACACACCGATACCCCAGCGCCCGCAGATCGAGCCCGTGAAAGATCGGCTCGCCCTCCCCCATCACCACCGGTTGCATGGCGAGATGCAGCTCGTCGAGGAGGCCCGCGCGCAGATACTGACGGATGGTCGACGCGCCGCCGATGCGAGCGTCCCTAGGCGCGCGCGCGTGGTGAGTGAGCACGAAGCTCGGCACGTGATACGACGGCTCCTCACCCCACCAGCCCTTCCAGCTCTCGTCGGGCCACGGGCCGCACGGGACCGAACATGTTCGGGCCGAGGATCCAGGCGCCCACGTTCGTCAGGCCCTCCTCGGCGATGCGATGGTCGACTCCGGTTTCGCCCCCGGCGTCGGGTCCTTGCGTCATCGATCGAAACACGCGGGTGGGAAAGCACCAGCTCAGGAGATCGGGGCCCTTCACGCCGAGGGGGTTTGGAGTCCTGGCGTGGTCCGGCAGCGAAGCCATTCAAGGAGACGGCGAGGCAGCGAACGAGGAGCCTCGACATGCGCCGAGTATGCCGTGGTCGAGAACTTGGCGACACCATCGTCGAGCAATCGCGCGGTCAATTCGTCGAGCGAAAATCCCGTTGCGCGCCGGCGTCTCCAACACCGCGGGCTGGTGAGATCCCGAATCGCCGGGACCCCATCGGGCGTTCCCGGGACCTTGATCATCAGGTTGTGGCGCCCGACCTTTTTCCAGAGCCGCGTCGCCTCCTCGAGGGTCGCTTGGGTGTCGCTCTCTGGGGCGCTTCTGCCCGACGGCTCATCCCTCACCCGTGCACCGCACGTGAGTCCTTCGGTGCCTCCTCCCGCGCGTGCATCCCGTAGTCGCGAACGACCGCGCCGATGCGCAATCGATAGTCGGCGAAGAGACGTTCGCGGCCTTGATGCTGCGCCAGCCGGTGAGCTTCGACTGTGCGCCATCGCGCGACCGATTCCTGGTCTCTCCAAAACGAGAGCGACAGGAGCTTCGCCGGATCGCTCAGGCTCTGGAAGCGCTCGATCGAGAGAAATCCATCGAGGGTGACGAGCTGCTCCTTCAGGCGCGCGGCGATGTCGAGGTAGGCCTGTTTGCCTTCCGGATGCGGACGCACCTCGAAAATGACGGCGATCACGACGCCGCCTCCGCGAACTGCAGAGCCGCCGACGCGAGCGTCCCAGGAACGAGCTCCAAGAACGAGCGCTCTTCGCGGAGGATGAAGCGCGCCGCCGTGGCATCGGCGAAGTTTCTCCGGCCTTCGTCGTCGAGGCGAAGGCGTGCGCGATAGACCTCGTAGCTCGCGAGGCTGTCGAAGGCGATGACGCCGAAGGCGACGTCGTTGGTTCCTTCGTGCGGGAGGAAGTATCCGAGGAGACGCCCCCCGCAGCGCGGAATCACGCGCGCCCACGTCTCGGCGTAGCGCGCGAACGCCTCGCGTTGGAAGGGATCGATCTGGTAGCGGATGAAGACGGCGATGCTCATGCGGGGAACGTAGCGTCCTGGAGCGCCGCGACGATTTTGCGCAGGATGAAGTGTCGTCGCACCGCCGTCGGCTACGCTCGGTCGATGAGCCGATACGCCCTCGCGGATGCCGCTGCGCTCATGGGTGAGCCGACGCGCGCGGCGATGCTCCTCGCGCTCCTCGATGGACGTGCGCTCCCGGTCGGCGAGCTGGCGAGCGTCGCCGGCCTCTCGCTCCCGGCGACGAGCCTCCACCTCGCCAAGCTCACGCGTGGTGGGCTTCTCGTGGTGCAGCGGCAAGGACGGCATCGGTACCATCGCCTCGCGAGCGACGAGGTCGCCCACGCGATCGAAGCGCTCGGCGTGATCGCATCGAAGCAGCCAAGCGAGCCTTCACGAGCACCTTCGATGCGCGACGGGACGGCGTCGCTGCTGGCGCCGCTCTCGCCGGAGCGGGAAGCGCTTCGTCTGGCGCGCAGCTGCTACGATCACCTCGCCGGCAAGCTCGCCGTCGCCCTCACCGGCAAGTTGGAGCGCGAGCGAGGCCTTCGCCTTCGGACCGATGCCGACCGCGAATACGTGCTCACCTCACGAGGCAGCACCTGGCTCCTCGAGTCGCTGGGGCTCGACGTGAGCCACCTCGGGGACGGCCGAAGGCCCCTGGCGCGGCGCTGTCTCGATTGGACCGAGCGCCGACCTCATCTCGCCGGTGCGCTCGGCGCCGCCGTGCTCACGCAGCTCTTGTCGATGCGCTGGGTCGCCAAGACCGAGACGCGCGCGCTCCGTATCACCACGCGTGGCGCAGAGTCATTCGCCAAGCTCGGCCTCTGAAGCTACGTCTCGAGCAGTCCGACGCAGCTCGGCCAGCCGCGCTTCGAGGCGACGGCGCTCCGTCGTCTGTTCCGTGACCGCGATGGCCCGCACATACGACGCCTGCGCCTCGTCTCCCCTCCCCAGCCGCCGCAGCACCTCCGCGCGCGCCGCGTGAGCATACGGATACCGATCGAGCCCGCCCTCCTGCATCACCCGATCGATCTCCGCGAGCCCACGCTCCAAACCATCGCGCATCGCGATCGCCGCTGCACGATTGAGCGCGACCACTGGCGAAGGATCGACCCGACGAAGCACGTCGTAGAGGCCGACAATCTGCGTCCAATCGGTCTTCGACGTGCTCTCGGCCTCGGCATGGGCGAGCGCGATCGCCGCCTGGAGCTGATATGGACCGACGCGGCGCGTGCCGAACGCTCGCTCGAGGAGGTCTCGCGCCTCGCCGATCTGCGCCCGATCCCATCGCGTGCGGTCTTGTTGATCGAGGAGCACGAGCTCGCCCGAGGCGTCGATGCGCGCATCGCGTCGCGAGCGGTGCAGCAACATCAACGCCAAGAGACCGAGCGCCTCCGGATCGTCGACGAGCTCGCCCAGGCGTCGTGCGAGGCGGATCGCCTCGTCGGAAAGCTCGTCGCGGATCGGACGCTCGCCCGTCGCGGCCGCGTAACCCTCGTTGAAGACCAGATATACGACACGCAAGACGCTCTCGATGCGCGCGGCGAGGTCAGCGCCCGCGGGCACCTCGTAGGGGATGCGATCGTCGCGAATCTTCGCCTTCGCCCGCACGATGCGCTGCGCGATGGTCGGCGCGTTCATCAGGTAGGCGCGCGCGATCGCCTCCGTGGTGAGCCCGGCGACCTCGCGGAGCGTGAGCGCGATGCGCGCGTCCGGCGCGAGCGCGGGATGGCAGCACGTGAAGATCAGGCGCAGCTCGTCGTCGCGAATCGAATCGGGCATCACGGGCTCCGCGGCGGCACCAGGGTGATCTTCGATCGCAGCGAGCTCGCGCATCGCGCCGGCGAGCCGTCCCTGGCGACGCTTGCGGTCGACGATCTTGAAGCGCCCCGCCGACACCAGCCACGCCACCGGGTTCGCCGGCACACCTTCGCGTGGCCATTGTGCGGTGGCCGCGACGAAGGCTTCGTGGAGCGCTTCCTCGGCGTCGTCGAAGCCACCGACGAGCCGGATCAACGTGGCGCGCACGCGCGTGGCGTCGCGGCGATAAATCGCCTCGATCGCCTCCGTCACGTCGGGATCCGGCCCGCCCTCGTCGCTCACAGCTTCGGGCGCGGCTTGCTGAAGTCGACGAAGGGACGCACCTCGACGGCGCCGCTCTTGGCGTGCGGAATCGTCCCGGCGATGCGCACGGCCTCGTTGAGATCGCGCGCCTCGATGACGAGGAAGCCGGCGAGCATCTCCTTCGTCTCCATGAAAGGTCCATCGGTCGCCGACATCTTGCCGTCGCGCATCGTGACGGTGACCGTCTGGTCCGGCAGCTGCAGCGCAGCGTCGCTCACGAGCTGACCGCTCAGCCGGAGCTGCTCGAGAAAGCCCGGGACCTCGGCGAGCATCGCCTCCGACTCGCGGCTTCGATCGAACACTTTTTTAGGGTCGAAATGGACGAGACAAGCGTAGCGCATGAAGTTTCCTTTTCGGTTCGGGTCGTTTTCGGGGCGTTCGGAACTGACCCTTGTCGTCCGGGGGGACGCGTTTTCGACAGACCGTCGAAAATATTCGTCACCGACCGGCAGCTTCATTGCTTTTCGTTTGCGCGCCGGTCGGGTCGAACACCGCCCCTCCCAGGCGCCACGATACTCGCCTACGCTCGGACGCATGCAACGCCATGTCGTCGTCTACGCGCCCGCCCCCATCGGCGTCGGTCAGCCGATCGAAGTGAACGTGATGAAGGTCGTCGGAGTACCTGGAATTTGCGTGCGCGATCTCACCACCGGCATCGTCTACGGCGGCGGAGGTATCTTCCTCGAGGCCACCGCCGCCGACGTGATCGACGGCCACAAGAGCGACTTTCGACGAGGGAGACCGCGCGCGACCGCGAAGCTCGAGAGCTCTTATCGCGGACGTGTCGTGGAGTGCGTCGTCGCCAACGTCTCTCAGCACGAAGGCGCCGCGCCCTGCACGTCGTTCGTCATCGACGTCGACGAGGGCGCGGCGCCTTACCGCAGCTGACAGACCTTCGAGACCTTCAGTGGCGAGGCGCGGTGGCGCGCACGCCGTCGCGCGGCTTCGATACCGCCGTCTTCGCGTCCGCGGAAACTTCTTCGAACGTGCCGTGCTGCGCGCTCAACGCCTTCTCGTTGGACGAGAAGGCCACCAGCTTCTTCGTCGAGAAATCGAGGACGGCGGTCAGCGTGTACCCCTCCGCGCTCAGATACGAGACCGCGCAGACGTCGTCGCCGACGCGGGCCGACTCGTAGTTCGCCTCGGGGGTGTGATGAGCCTTCTTTCCCGGCTTCTCTTCGCCACCAATCATGCGGAACGCGACCGTCCCGCCTGCGTCGAAGATGTGCTCGAACGTCTTGCCGGCCATCGCTCCGTCCTCGAAGGTGAAGCGAAGGGTCTTGCCACGGATGGGATCGCTGTTCATGAGGAGCCTCCTTCGCCGTAGCGAAGCAAGCGTGGGGCCAGCGAAAACCTCGCCGGTGCCTCACGCTCATGCGTCTTCGTAGCGGCATTCCTGCGTCGCTTCGACGTGACTGCCTCACCGCCTCAGCGAGCAAACCGACCGACTCGGGCACCTCGAGCCTCACCGCGCGCGCGCGAGCTCGGTCCCGACGCGCAGGCGTTCCAGGTACTTGTCATACACGTACGATCGGTCGCGCTTCTTCCCCGTCGTCTCGACGAGGACGCCGGCGCGCACGAGCAGATCGATCGCCTTTCCGACGGTAGGCTTCGTCGCCTCGACGAGCTTCATCGCCGAGGCGACGGTGACGACCGGGTGGCGTGGCAAGACCTCGAAGAGGCGAAGCGCCACGATCGACGTCCCCGGCTGCCCGAGCACGCGCGCGCGATCTTCTGCCACGAGCGCGAAGAGCTCGCGCGCCGACGCGACGGCCTCGTCGGCGATGGTGGCGACGCCATCGAGGAAGAAGGCGATCCATCCTTCCCAGTCCCCGCCTTCGCGCACGGCCGTCAGCCGGCGGTAGTACTCGTCGCGATGACGCTTGAGGAAGAGGCTCAAGTAGAGGAGCGGCTTCGTCAGGAGCTTCGAGTGCTCGAGGAGCAGCATCACGAGCAGACGTCCGATACGCCCGTTGCCGTCGAGATAGGGGTGAATCGTCTCGAACTGCACGTGGAGCAGCCCCGCGCGCACCAGCGGCGGCATCGCGTCGTCCGCGTGCACGTATTTTTCGAACGCGCTCAGCACGTCGCCGAGCGCGTGCGGCGGCGGCGGTACGTAGGCCGCGTTCCCTGGACGAGTGCCGCCGATCCAGTTTTGCGTCCTGCGAATCTCACCGGGCGCCCGATCGGCCCCGCGCACGCCGCGCATCAGTCGCCGATGGACTTTGTCGAGGAGCCGCATCGAGATCGGCAACCCCTTCGGCGACGCCAGCTCCTTACGCGCCAGCGTGAGGGCGTCGAGATAGTTGCAGACCTCCTCGACGTCGGCGTTCGGCGGCGTCTCGACCGCGCCTTGGGCCTCGAACGTGAGCAGGTCGACCAGCGTCGCCTGGGTGCCTTCGATCTGCGACGAGACCACCGCCTCTTTGCGGACGAAGGCGTAGATGAACCAGTCGACGGAGGGCACCATCTCGCCGGCAAGCTCGAGGCGCGCCAGTGCCGTCTCGGCGGCGCGCAGACGTCGCGTCAGCGCGGCGTCGAGGAGCAGCGCTGGACGATCGGGCGGCAGCGGCTTCGGAATGAACGCCGCGACCTCCTCGCCCCCGACGGAGGTGCGCTCGAAACGTCCCGTGACTCGCTTCGGGGAGGCCATCGTTCGTTGGGCGGGGCGCGCGCGTTGGTAAAGGAGGCGTGACCAAGCGTCGGGCCTAGGAAAGGATGCTTTACCACTGCCGGCCGCTAGTCAAGGCTCGTTGACTAGCAACGAGAGGGCGCTCGTTCGCGCGGCGAGCCTCACCCCGCTCGTCTAGACTGCTTCCTGAGGCGCGACGTGAGCGACGGTCGAACCCGGCAAGACCCCGAGCTGCTACGCCGCCTTCTTCGCGCGAAGGATCGGATGGACGGGGCCTCGCACGAGGAGTGGCCGGTGAAGCGGCTCGCGCGGGTGAGCGGCGTCTCCGAGGCGCACTTCGCGCGGTCGTTCAAGCAGGCGTTCGGGCTCCCGCCGCATCGGTATCTGCTCACGCGACGGGTGGAACGCGCGAAGGCGCTCCTCCGTGAGACCGAGCTGCCGATCACCGACATCGCTTTTCAGACCGGTTGGGGGAGCCTCGGCACCTTCGGGCGCACGTTCCGCGACATCACCGGCGAGAGCCCGGGCGAGTTGCGGACCCGCGAACAGGCCGCGACCCACGAGCACGGTCGGGTGCCAGCCTGCATTCTCCGCGCTGCGATGCGGCCCGATCTCACGATCGCAGTTTCGGAGAAGCGACGGCAGGAGGCCGGAGGTATCCATGGTTCCGAAGAAACGGAGGTCCCATGAGCCAAGGTGTCGACGTCGTCGGTGTGTACGTTCGTGATCAGGAAGAGGCGCTCGCGTTCTACGTCGGGAAGCTCGGGTTCAAGGTCCATACCGACGTCGGGAGCGGCGAGTATCGTTGGCTGACGGTGCAACATCCCGAGCAGCCGTCGTTCCAGCTCGGTCTCTTCGTGCCGGGCCCGCCGGTGCTCGACGCCGCGACTGCGACGGCGGTGCGGGAAATCGTGGCCAAAGGCGCGATGCCGCCGCTGGTGTTGGTGGTCGACGACTGCCGGGCGCACTTCGAAAACTTGCGCGCGGCCGGGGTCGAGTTCACGCAAGAGCCGGTGAATCGCTACGGCACCGTCGACGCCGGGTTCCGCGACCCGTCGGGCAACGGTTGGAAGATGATCGAAGCACGGAAGAAGTGAGCGCGAGGAGGAACCAGGAGCCCATGACGACGAAGAAGAGCGCATCGAAGCCTGCGATTCCCGCGAAGAAGCCCGCCGCGAAGAAGCCCGCCGCGAAGAAGCCCGCGCAAGCTCCTTCCAAGAAGGCCGGCTCACCCTCCGATCTCATCGACGGGAGAATCGCCGACCTCGGGGATTGGCGCGGCGAGACGCTCGCCCGGCTGCGGGCGATCATCCACGACGCCGTTCCCGACGTCGTGGAGACTTGGAAGTGGCGCGGCGTTCCCGTGTGGGAGAGCGATGGGATGATCTGCACCGGGGAGGCCTACAAGGCGGTCGTGAAGACGACGTTCGCCAAGGGCGCCTCCCTGAAAGATCCGGCGGGGCTCTTCAACTCGAGCCTCGAAGGCAACGTGCGCCGCGCGATCGATTTTCAGGAAGGCGAGACGTTGAACGAGAAGGCCTTCAAGGCGTTGATTCAGGCGGCCGTGGCGTTGAACAAGGCCAAGCCGAGCAAAGCCAACAAAGCCGGCAAGTAGCCGACGCGCTCAGGCGAGATCGAAGCGATCGAGGTTCATCACTTTGTTCCATGCGGCGACGAAGTCGTGGACGAACTTCCCGCGCGCGTCGTCGGATGCGTAGACCTCGGCGAGCGCGCGGAGCTGGGAATTCGAGCCGAACACGAGATCGACGCGCGTGGCGGTCCACTTGATCGCTCCGGTGCGTCGGTCTCGACCGTCGAACGAAGCCGCATCGCTTCTCGACGGGAACCACTGCGTGCTCATGTCGAGCAGGTTGACGAAGAAGTCGGTCGTCAGCGCCTCGGGACGCGCCGTGAAGACGCCGTGCTTCGACTGGCCGACGTTGGCACGAAGGACGCGGAGGCCGCCGACGAGGACCGTCATCTCGGGAGCGGTCAACGTCAGGAGCTGCGCACGATCGACGAGCAACTGCTCCTCGTTCTTCGGGAAGCGCGGGTGCGCGTCGGTGACCTTCGTCACGTAGCTCCGAAAACCATCGGCCGTCGGTTCGAGCACCGCGAACGAGCCGACGTCGGTCTGCTCGAGCGTCGCGTCGGTGCGTCCCGGCGAGAAGGGGACGTGCACTTCGTGGCCGGCGTTCTTCGCGGCCTTCTCCACCGCCGCAGCGCCACCGAGGACGATCAAATCGGCGAGGGAGATCTTCTTCCCGCCGGTCTGCGCGTCGTTCCATTCATTCTGCAGCTGCTCCAAAATCCGTAGCACGCCCGCGAGTGCATCTGGCTCGTTCACCGCCCAGTCCTTCTGCGGGGCGAGACGAATGCGCGCGCCGTTCGCGCCGCCGCGCTTGTCGGTGCCACGGAACGTGGAAGCCGAGGCCCACGCCGTCGACACCAGCTGCGCGATCGAGAGACCGGAGGCGAGGAGTTTCGCCTTCAGGGCGTCGACGTCGTCCGCATCGACGAGCACGTGATCGACCGCAGGCACCGGGTCCTGCCAGATCTGCGGCTCGGTCGGGACGCGCGGACCGAGAGAGCGCGTGCGCGGTCCCAAGTCGCGGTGGGTGAGCTTGTACCAAGCGCGCGCGAAGGCCTCGGCGAGCTGCGCCGGGTTCTCGTGGAAGCGCTTGGAGATCGGCGCGTAGATCGGATCCATCTTCAATGCGAGATCGGCGGTCGACATCATCGGCGCATGTTTTTTCGACGGATCGTGCGCGTCGGGGACGGTGCCCGCGCCCGCTCCACCCTTTGGCGCCCACTGCTTCGCGCCGGCCGGGCTCTTCACGAGCTCCCATTCGTAGCCGAAGAGGTTGTCGAAATAGCCATTGTCCCACTGGATGGGATTCGCGGTCCACGCGCCCTCGAGGCCGCTCGTGATCGTGTCGACGCCCTTGCCGGTGCCGAAGCCGTTCTTCCAACCGAGGCCTTGTTCTTCGAGGCTCGCGCCCTCGGGCGAAGGGCCGACGTGACGACTCGGATCGGCGGCGCCGTGGGTCTTGCCGAACGTGTGACCGCCGGCGACGAGCGCGACGGTCTCCTCGTCGTTCATCGCCATGCGCGCGAACGTTTCTCGGATGTCCCTCGCCGAGGCGAGGGGATCGGGATCGCCGTTCGGACCTTCCGGGTTCACGTAGATGAGCCCCATCTGCACGGCGCCGAGCGGCTTCGAAATCTCGCCCGTGGCGCTCGTACGCTCGTTGCCGAGCCAGGTGCTCTCCGGTCCCCAATCGATGTCCTCGGGCTCCCAGACATCGGCACGTCCGCCCGCGAAGCCGAAGGTGCGAAAGCCCATGGTCTCGAGCGCGCGGTTGCCGGCGAGGATCATCAGGTCGGCCCAGGAGATTTTTCGCCCATATTTCTGCTTGATCGGCCAGAGCAGGCGACGCGCTTTGTCGAGGTTGCCGTTGTCGGGCCAAGAGTCGAGGGGCGCGAAACGCTGCCCGCCGGAGCCCGAGCCGCCGCGACCATCGCCGATGCGATAGGTGCCGGCGCTGTGCCAAGCCATGCGGATGAAGAAGGGCCCGTAGTGACCATAGTCGGCCGGCCACCAGTCCTGCGAGCTGGTCATGAGCGCGTCGAGGTCGCTCTCCAGCGCCGAGAGATCGAGGCTCGCGAACTCCTTGGCGTAGTCGAAGCCTTCACCCATCGGGTCGGCCTGGGGCGGGTGCTGTTGCAACACCTTCAGGTTCAACTGCGTCGGCCACCAGTGTTGGTTCGACGTCGTAGCGCTCGCTGCGTGTCCGCTCGAGCCATGCGAACCATGCATCACCGGGCACTTGCCCACGCTCTTGGTCGGGTCGCTCTTGGTCGGGTCGCTCATCTCGCTCCTCTTTTCGGCTGGGTCTCGCCTGCGTCTCGCCTGCGTCCGTTCGCCGGCTCGTTGAAACTAGGGCGCGGCCATCGAGTCAGCCAATCGATTGATCGGATGAAGTCGATAGACTATGGCTATCAATAGATGTCCCACCCCTTCACGCTCAGGCAGCTCGAGTACGTGGTGGCCGTGGCCGACGAGCTCTCGTTCCATCGGGCGGCGGCGCGCTGTCACGTCTCGCAGCCGACGCTGAGCACGCAGCTGGCGCAGGTCGAAGACCTGCTCGGCGTGACCCTGTTCGAGCGAAGTCAGCGCAAGGTGCTCGTCACGGCGATCGGACGCGACGTCGTCGCGCGGGCGAGGCAGCTCCTCGTCCAAGCCGACGAGCTCGTGCGGGCGACCGAGCGTGTGGGCGATCCACTCTCGGGGACGATTCGCCTCGGCGTCATCCCGACGATCTCGCCCTATCTCCTCCCCAAAGCGACGCCGACGTTGCGCAAGAAGGTGCCGCGCCTACGCATCGCCTGGGTCGAAGAGAAGACCGACGTGCTGCTCCGCAAGCTGCGTGACGGCGAGCTCGAAGGGGCGATCCTCGCGCTCGAGACGCGTGACGCCGAGCTCGGCGACCTGGTGCGCGACGTGATCGCGAAAGATCCCTTCTTTCTCGTGACGCCGGCGGGGCACGCGCTGGCGGTGAAGAAGACGCCCGTCACCCAGGCCGAGCTCCGCGATCACGAGCTGCTGCTGCTCGAAGAAGGGCACTGCTTCCGCGACCAAGCGCTCGAAGCGTGCAGCACCGCGCGGGTGCGCGAAGGTGAGTTTCGCGCCACCAGTCTCTCGACGCTGGTGCAGATGGTCGCTGGAGGCGCGGGCATCACGCTCATCCCCGCGCTCGCCGTCGACGCCGAAGCACGCCGCGCGAGGCTGCGCGTGCGTCCGCTCGCGGGTCCGGGGGCGCACCGAACCCTCGCCGCCATCTGGCGAAAGCACTCGTCCGTCGAGCCAGCCATGCGTGCGCTCACGCTCGCGCTGCGTGAATCCTCGATGGAGGCCGCCGAGAGCCGATCACGAGCATTCAAATTCTGAACGCGCTGTTCGCTTTCTGAACGAGCGCGTGTTCGAAGACTGAACTTGGTGTTTTTGCGACGAGTGATTCCGACGCATTTTTCCAGGCTCGCCGTCCGCTCCTGTCCGCCTGCGCAGGTCGGTGGCACGGCGGCTGCGATGAGGCTTTTCGTCGCGGTCGTCGCGATGGAGGAAGCCCATGCGAAATTCGTTCAAGTCGGTGTTGGCAATCGGTGCAGCGGCGGCGACCCTCGCGGTGGCTGGCGTCGCAGGTGCGACCTCGACTGCGAACGGCGTCTTCTTCGTGCACGGGACCGGCGACTACGCCGATGCGGTCTCGCCGACGCTGAACCCGACGAGCGGCACCGCGGTGAAGAACTACTGGATGCAGTTCTCGCTCGACAAGATGCGCACCAGCCCGGTCGATGGTTCGAAGTGGAACTACGGCGTCGCCGGCTATGCGGGCGCGGCGCAGAACGCGCAGACGACCTACGCCACGGTCGGCGCGCAGATGTTCAACTTCTACCACTCGTACGGCCCCCTCCTGAACATGGTGGTGGTGACGCACTCCAACGGCTCGAACCCCGTGCGCTACCTCCTCGCGCACCCGACCGCGATGATCGCCGACAACGGCGGCTCGACCTGCGCGGCCAAGCTCTTCGGCGGCACCTGCGCTGGCACCACCTACCCCGGCATCGTCAAGCGCGTCGTCATGATCGCCGGCGACAACTCGGGCACGCCGCTCGCCGACCTCGTCACCAGCTCGGGCAGCTTCGCCAACATCGGCAACGAGCTCGTCAAGTTCTTCGGCGGCGGCAGCTACAACGTCCCCGCCGTCTACCAGCAGATTCAAGCGAACATGACCACGTACAACGGCAACGGGACCTTCGCGACCAACGCGGCTCCCGGCGTCGCTCCCTCGTATTACGTCGACGGCACCGCGGTCTACGCGACGATCGGTTCTTCCGACGCGGCCTGCGGCTACGACGAGAACGATCCGGATGCGACCGGCAGCTGCGGAACCTGCAAGTGGTACGACGCGCCCTGCTGGATCAGCAACGGCGTCTGCAACGCGAAGAAGGCGGCCGCGCGCGCGGTCGACGTCGCCGGCGGATACGCCACCACCGCCGCGCTCTACGCCGCGGCCAAGTACGGCTGGGGTAGCTTCAGCGCCTCGACCGACGGCTTCATCGGCGTGAACAGCGCCACCTCGTTCGGCAGCTACGGCTGGAGCGACGCCCGCTTCAACCACAACCAATCGCGTCGCAGCTGCCACGGCGGCGGCACGCAGCTGGCCTCGCTCATCCACGGCGCGATGGGCAACACCTTCGACACCATCCCCGCGGACTACACCACGCCGCTCGGCGTCCAGGCCTGCAACACGACCACGTCGGGTTGGCAGTCGGCGAGCCCCTACGCTGGCAACTTCCTCTGGTCGGGATGCACGCAGGCGATGTCGACCGACGGCGCGACCGACTTCGATTGTCAGTCCACGCTCGGCGGCGACAACGGCAACGTCCTCCCCGCTTCCGAGCACGCGGGCACGTCGTCGTCTTACTTCGTCAACTCGTACTACTCGGGCGGCACCGGCTGCAGCGACACCTGGCGCGGCGACGGCGAGTGCGATCTCTGCCTCCTCGCGAAGTACGGCGCGGACTCGGCGCCGGGCACGTCGGGCGCCGACGACTGCGTCGACAAGGGCACCGGCACCACCAACCACTGCGCCGACCTCGCCTACTACGACCAGACGAGCGCCTGGGGTTACTACAGCTACACGGCCAACCACTGAGCAGGAGCATTCCCATGAAGAACCACTCCAACTCAGTGCACCTCGGGGACCACGCGATGAAGCATGACCAGGTTATGAATCGTCTCGGCGCTGTCGGGCTCGCCTTGATTTCAGGCGCGATTGCCCTCGGCGCGATCGGTTGCATGGCTGGTGAAGAGTCGAAGCCGGCGCCGCCGACCGTCGGGAGTGCCAACGACGGAGCGAAGGCGAACACGCCCTCGTCAGCCTCGATCGTCGCCAAGGCGGGGGACATCTCGCCCTCGACGCTCCACGCCGGACCGACGGTGGTCGCGGTCAAGACGTTGGTCACCGTCTCGATGCCGCTCCCGATCGGGACGCCACTCGTCGACCCGGGCGAAATTCCCGCCCTGGTGGCCAGCACCGACGCCCTCAAGATCGCGCAGAAGGGCATCGCCAACCCGACGCAAATGCTCCCGATCGACGCGCCCGAAGGCGAGGCGATGCTCTTTCTCGGTCCGCAGCTCGAGGATCCCGGACAAATCGAGGCCGCGCTCTCCGGCATCAAGGTCTTCGATCCGAGCGGCAAGCTGATCAACGTCCGCGCGCCGAAGATGACCTTCGGCGGTGACCACCCGAAGCCGATGTCGGCCATCCCGCTCGCGCAGCATGGCGCCGGCATGTACACGATCAAGCTCGATCCGGTGGCGATCAAGGCCGGCGTGGCGCTCGACGTGCACATGCCGAGCTCGACCATCGTGATGCAGATGAAGCCCTCGACCTACGAGCACTTGCTCGGCAACGAGGACGTCGTCGACATGTACCTCGCCGACGCGGGCTCGGGCATCACGGGCGCCGACGTCGTCGGGACGCTGCTCGATCCCGAGCTGAAGCCGGTGAAGCCGCTCTCGTTCAAGGACCTCGGTCAGGGCCACTACCAGGCGAAGCTCGACAATTCGACGTTCAGCGCCACCGACACCATCGGCGCCTACCTCGTCGACATCAAGGCCACCGGCAAGACGGCGAGCGGTCGCGACTTCCTCCGCAGCGGTCGCACCGGCTTCCACTACGGCATCCCGACGGCGCGCATCTCCAGCATCGGTGAGATGCGTACGCTGAAGGACGCGAGCGGGCTCATCGAGGCCTTCGAGATCGACGTCAAGCTCGACAACTCGACGCTCGATCGTCTCGAGCTCTCGGCAACACTCGCGGCCAAGGGTGCCGACGGCGCCGAGCACCCGGTCGTCGTCGCCTTCGCCGGTGACGCGTTCGACCCCGGCTCGCACGTGGTCACGCTCCGCTTCGACGCCGGCAACGCCCGCGCGACGCACATCACGGGACCCTACGAAATCCGCAATCTCAAGATCTTCTCGCTCGGCACGAACACGCTCTTCCAGCGCATCGCGACCGTGGCGAGCAGCGGCTTCATCGTCCCCAGCCTCGCGACCCTCAAGCCGTTGGCAGTGATTCCGCCTGGGCTCGAGCAGCTCATCGACGACGGCAAGCTCTTCAAGGAGTAGCCTCGAAGGGCATTCATGGCAGCACGCTCCACCGTCGTCGCGCTCTTGGCGGCGGTGTCGAGCGTGCTTCTCATTTCGGGATGCCAAAGTCTCGAAGACGAGGATGAGCACGAGCACACGCAGCGCACGGCCTCTCCGGTGCTCGGTGGAGTCGACGACACGACGCACGAGCAAGTGGTCTCGATCATGACGGTGCCCGACGCTCCCTCGCCGGAGCTTTGCACCGGGGTCGTCGTCGGAGCGCGCGTCGTACTCACCGCCGGACACTGCGTGCAGGGTCAAACCACCACGACGTTGCAGGTCGGCTTCGGACCTTCTGCGAGCGCACCCACGCGCGTCGTCGCCATCACCACGATCGCGCCCGTGCCTAGATTTACCGGCGATTTGTCGATCGACAAACCACTCGGCCACGACCTCGGCGTCGTCATCCTCGCCGAGGATGCCGGCGTTGTGCCGATCGCGCTCGGCCATGCGGCGCCGGCCGTCGGCGGGCTCGTGCGCCTCGTCGGCTTCGGCCTGTCGTCGGCGATCGACGTCGAGACGCGGGGCAAGAGGCGCATGGCGGACGTTCGCCTCGGCGCCTCGTGCACGCTCCTCGTCGACTTCGGCGACCTCGCGACCAACGCCTGTCACGGCGACTCGGGCGGACCGCTCTTGCGCATGCGGGCCGACGGGATCGAGGAGGTGATCGGCATCGTCTCTTACGGGCGTACGGCGAGCTGCGATCCACCGAGCTACGCGGTGCGGGTCGATGCCTATGCCGATTGGATCGCGAACGTGATCGCCGGCGGCGCGCCCAGCGACTGCGCGAAGTGTCCCGCCGAGCCCATCGACTGTCCGCCGCCGCTCGCCGATGCCGGCTTCACGGACGCGACCTCTGACGCGAGCTCGACCGATGCTTCCGATGCCGGTGATGCCTCTCCCGCCGACGCGTCCTCCTCTGCCCCTTCGAGTGGTGGCGGCTGTGCATTCACTGGCTCGACAGGTTCGGCGACCGCGTGGTTCTCCGCTGTGCTGCTCACACTCGGCGTGGCGCGTCGGCAGCGTCGTGGACGCGGGAAGGCTCGAAGAGTCCTGGCATGAAGAAAAGGCCGCTCGTCCTCTGGCTCATCGCGCTGACCCTGATGGCTTCGCCGATCTACTACTACATCGAGAAATCACGCCTCGATCACCTCGCGCTCGGTGAGCCTTCGGCGATCTTCGGGGCGATGTCGACCATCAAGTTGATCGGCGTCGTCCTCGGACCGATCGTCGGGTGGCTGGTGCTGACGGTGCGACCGATCAGCTGGTACGCGATCATCGTCTTCTCGATCTACACGTTGGTCGCCAACACCGCGCTGCTCGTCGAAGGGCGCATGCGGACGTGGGTCTTCCTCCTCAACGTGCCGACGGCCCTCTTCGTCATTCTCTATTTCGTGCGTCGCGAGGTGATGAGCCCGTACTTCAACCCGCGACTGCGCTGGTGGGAGTCCGACCGCGTCGACATGAAGGCGAAGGCCGAGATCGTCGTCGCCGGCAAGCCCGCCATCGCCGCCGAGACCCTCAACATCAGCCCGTCGGGCGCCTTCCTCGTCACCGACAATCCGCCCCCCGTCGGCACCGAGTTCGAGGTCTCGATCACGCTCGGCAAGGAGTCGATCAAGGCGCGCGCGTCGTCGGTGTGGACGAGCGATGGCAAGGGTCGCCCGATGGGCACTGGAGCGCGCTTCGACGCGCCCTCTTCCAAGCTGATTCGCGCGGCGCTCGCCGACGTGCAGCCGCGAAGGCAACCACGTCACGCGTTTCGCCTCGAGGTCGACATCGAGGGGCGTGACTCGGTCAGCTGCAAGACCTTCGACGTCAACGACGCTGGCTGTTTTCTCGTCACCGAAGCGAAGTTCGGCGTCGGCGAGAAGCTGTCGATGACGCTGCACATGATCGAGTCGCCGGTGAAGGTCGAGGGCGAAGTGGTGTGGGTGAGCGATGGAACGAGCGGGCGTCCGCGTGGCATCGGCGTCCGCTTCTCCCGCGCGGCGCCGGCACTTCGCGAACAGCTCGGCGCCCTCGTCGAACGCGAAGGCACACCAGCACCGACGGTTCCGCCGCCTCCCTCGCAAGGGTCCGAGTCCGAAGAATCCGAAGAGGCCGACGAGTCCTGACCGCGCGGGTGCCCTCGAAGCTCGTCCTCAAGTCGGAGCAACGTCTCTGAGGAGCGGCGGCTCGGTCGCGCGGAAATCGCCGGCCAGCCGTGGTAGGAACGCGGGCGATGCCGATTCGTCCACTGTCGCTCGGGAGGGCGCGTGCACCCGGAGCTGCCGCGTCGAGCGCCGTTCCCTTCGAGCTCCCGCCGCACCATCTCGTCACCCACGCCGTCGTCGTCGGCATGACCGGAAGCGGCAAAACAGGCCTCTGCGTCTCGCTCGTCGAAGAGGCCGCGCGCTCGCGCATTCCCGTTCTCATCGTCGACATCAAGGGCGACCTCCCGAACCTCGCGCTGCTGTTCGATCAACTCGATGCCCCCGCGTTCGAATCGTGGGTCGACGCCGACGAAGCGCGTCGCAACGGGCGCACCGTCACCGACGTGGCGGGCGAGTGGGCGACGAAGTGGCGTGAGGGCCTCGCCAGCTGGGGTCTCGGCACTGACGACGTACGAAGGCTGCGAGAGTCGATCACGCTTCGCATCATCACGCCCGGCACCACCGCCGGCGAGCCGCTGCACGTGCTCTCGCCGCTCGAAGTGCGCAGCGATCTCTGGGAAATCGACGAAGAAGCGGCGCGCGCCGCGCTCTCGGGCGCCATCTCGCTCCTCCTGCGCATGGTGAAACGAGAGGCCGATCCGGCAACGGGTCGCGAGCACGTGCTCCTCTCGCACCTCGCCGAACGTCGTATCCGCGCGGGTGACGGCGCCGGGCTCGAGGCGCTCCTCGCCGATCTGCAAGCGCCCCCCATCGAACGCGTCGGCGCGCTCTCGGTCGACGAGTTTCTCCCGCCGAAGGAGCGCGCCTCGCTGACGATGGATCTCAACGCGCTCATCGCCTCACCGACCTTCGCGTCCTGGCGAAAGGGTGCGCCGCTCGACGTCGGCGACTGGCTCGCCCCGGACGTGGCAGCGCCGGCAGGAGAGCCCGATCGCACACCCGTCACCATCGTCTCCGTGGCGCACCTCGAGGACGAAGAGCGCATGCTGGTCCTCGGCCTCGTGCTCGATCAGACCTTGGCGTGGGTTCGCGGGCTCTCGGGAACCAGCGATTTGCGCGCGCTCGTGCTCTTCGACGAGGTCTTCGGATTTCTCCCGCCGCACCCCGCCAACCCTCCGACGAAGAAGCCACTTCTCTCGCTCCTCAAGCAGGCGCGCGCGTTCGGCGTCGGATGCGTGCTGGCGACGCAGAACCCCATCGACCTCGATTACAAGGCGCTCTCCAACGCGGGAGCGTGGTTCGTCGGACGTTTGCAGACCGACGCCGATCGCGAGCGGGTGGTCGAAGGTCTCGTCGGCGCGGAGGTCGCGTCGTCCGGAGGCACCGGAAATGACGTCCTCGATGCGAGCGAGCTGGCGGCAATCATCAAGACCCTTCCTCCGCGCACGTTCTTCGTTCGCGACGTGCATGCCGGCGCGCACTCGCAGCTCCTCGAGACACGGTTCACGCTCTCGTGGCTCCGCGGTCCGATGACGCGGCGCGAGCTGCGACGGCTGCAAACCGAAGGACGCGTGCGCGCGCCGATCGCCGAAACGGCCGCGATTTCCAGCAAATCGAGCGCTCCAGAGACGACGCTCGCGCCGCCGCCTCCCGACGGTTGGCGCTCGCTGCATCCACACGCACCGGCCGCGCCGACCAGCGCCTGGAGTTACCATCCCCACGCCTCGATCGTCGCGCGCGCCGAGCTCGCCGACACGCGCCTCGGGGTGCGCTTCACGCGCGAGGTGTCGATCATGGTGCCGATCGCCTCCGCCACGCTCGATCTCGATCGCGCGACGACCTTCGAGCACGAGGGGCTCGAGAAGCACGTGCCGGTGGCAGGTGCGCGCCACGTCGCCTACGCCGAGGCCCAGCTGCCGACCCGGGCGCTGCGTTCGATGGAGAAGGCGCTGAAGGAGCTGGCGATGGCCGGACTTCGCACGTCGCTCTTCGTCAACGACGAGCTCGAGCTGGTCTCCGCGCCCGGTGAGACGTCGGCCGTCTTCGGCGAACGTTGCGCGACGGCCGCCCAAACCAAGGCACTTCAGCTGCGCACCGAGCTCCTCGCGAAGACCGACGCGAAGCTCAATCGACTGGCCGTGGCGCGCGACGAGGCGGCACGGGCGCTCGCTGCGGCGCTGGCACCGCGCGACAAGCAGCGCGCGCAGAAGCTCCTTTCGAGCGCGCAGGCGACGCTCGACGAGGCCGTCCAGAAGCGCAATGCTGAGCTCGCGGCCGGAGAAAAAGCGCTCTTCGAGGCGCCGGCGAAGACGCGCATCAAGGAGCTCGGCCCGAAGAAGGACGCGCTCGTGGTGGAAGGCTTCGCCATCGTCTGGCTAGCTGGATAACCACATTATACCACGCGCGTGCCCCGAGCGACCCGAGCGAGCCGGGCCACCAGAAGCTCGGCGAACTGCGCCGCCTGCGCTTCTCCTCGAAGCAGATCGTGATGTCCGCCCGCGAGCGTCTCGATTTCGAGGCGCGCGACCCGACCGGCAAAGCCTCCATCGGCCGTATTGGCTGGATTTTGCGCCACACGCTCGCGAGACATCAAGAGGAGCGTGCGTCCGTCGTAGGGTTTCATGCGTGCGATGTAGGCACGCGCGGCCTCTTGATTGACGATGTCGCGTCGCGCATCGAGCTCACGCAAATGCGAGCGCACGGGTGGCTCGCCTCCGCGCATCCACAGCGATTCGATCGCCGACCGCGCTTGACGAAGAGCGAAGCCGGCGAGCTGACGGGCCGGGGCGCGGGCGACCCGAACGAGCTGCGCGAGCTTCTCACGCGACCCGAGCTTCCACTCGGGGAGCTGCACGTCGACGATGGTGAGGAGCTCGACGTCTTCGCCCATACGGCGGAGCTGCTGCGCCGCTTCGTAGGCGACGATGCCGGCGAAGGAGAATCCGAGGAGCCGATAGGGACCGCGAGGGCTCGTTCTACGCACGATTTCCAGCTGCTCGCGCGCCAGATCTTCCACCGTGTGGGTCGCGTCCATCCGCGTCGAGCGCTCGATTTCCGCGGCGCTGACCACGCCCTGGAGAGCACATCGGCCCTCGAGCCGCTCACCGAGCCGGCGATACGCGTCGACGCCGGAGAGGGCGAAGATCGAGGGGCCGACGTTGGAGCGCGAGAGAGGAATCGGGAGCGCCGGAGATTCCTCGTCGGCTTCGAGGCGAGCCGCGAGCGCCCGCGGGGTCCGCGACTCGAACACCCGCAACGGTGGCACCTCCCGACCGAGCGCCTTCCCGAGGTGCACGGCGACCACGGTGGCGAGGAGCGAATCACCTCCGGCCTCGAAGAAATCGTCGTCGAGACCGACGCTCGACGCTTCGAGGGATGCAGCGAACACCTTCATCACCACCTGCTCGCTCGGGCTCGCATCTTTGGAGGCGGCTACGTCTGCGACCTGAACGTCGAGACCGAGCGTCTGGAGCCGGCGTCGATCGAGCTTGCCGTTGGCGTTGAGGGGCAACGCGTCGAGAACCCTCAGATGACGCGGGAGCATGGCCTCGGGAAGCTCTGCCGCCAGCGCACGTCGTAGCGAGGCGATGCCAAGCACCTTCGGCTCGACGAGAAAGGCGACCAAGGATGCGTCACCCGAATCGCTCTCTCGCGCGACCACGGCACAGCCGGTCGCCAGACCGAGCCGCCGCACCGTGGCCTCGATGCCGAGCAGCTCGACGCGAATTCCTCTGATTTTTACCTGAAAATCGCGCCGAC
>JANYDK010000002.1 GCA_025363655.1 Deltaproteobacteria bacterium
ATCGGCTTGGTGCAGATCGATGAGGCGGCCGGCAACCTCGACCGAGCTGCCTCCATCGCCGCCGCAGGTTGGGCCCGACGCCAAGGCTGTCGCGGACGCCGCGCCGAGCATCCACGTAACGCTTCCCTCCGGCATGCTCACCGCAAAGAAGCCCGCCTTCGTGCCAGTCGCGAACGTCGTCGGCTGACCGCGACCGAGCGGCGCAGGAAACATGAGGTTGGTGGGGCCGACCGGGACCGTCACTGAAGCCCCGGCATTGTCGTAGGAGAACACCGCGTGGCGTTCGCCGTTGCCGTCCTGCGCCGTGCAAACGAAGTGCGGCGTCAAGCCCGAGGCGTCAGCGCTCGGCAGCGCGCAGGACGTTCGGATCCGCGGGTCGTCTGCGACGCGCCCGCCACAACCTCCGGCAATGACCAGGGCGATGACCAACAGGAGAAGTATCGAGAAGGCGCCGTGGCGAAGACGCCGAAGACGAAGACGGAGGGGAGAGTACCGCTTCACCGCCCAGTGTCGAACGTCCGTCGCCATCTCGAGTGCTCCTCGCCCGTGCGGGCTGATGCAGAATCTGTGGCTCTGACTTTCTGCATGGGAACGAGGTCTCGTCAAATCTGGGTGACCTCACCCGTAGGGATGAACAATGGGCCGATTCCTTCCGACTCGGACGGCGAGTGTTCGGCGGCATCTGCGCTTCACTGCGCGGTTCTTCAAATGCAACTGACCAAGGCCACGCGCGCGTCGTGCCGCCGCCCGCTCGAGCATTTCACGCAAACGCTACGTACGATCATCACGGAACCTGAACGCTCGCGCCTTACCCTTGGGGATACGTCTTCCGAATCGAGCACGCCCTCCACGCGTCCGCACTCCCGCTGACCCCTCTCGGGTGATCCCCGAGACGCCCGGGCCCTCCCAGAAGACAGTCCCTCGATGCTCACGCCCGCACTCACGCCCGCACTCACGCCCGCCCTCGCGCTCACGCTCGCACTCGCACTCGCGCCCGCCCTCTTCTCCTGCTCCCCCGCCCCTCCCACCGCCAAAACCGCCTCCGGCACCGCCGTCCCCCTCACCGGCGAAGCCGCCTACGCCAAACGCCTCTGCGATCTCAACGACCCCACGGGCTGCCACAACCTCGGCGTCTACTTCGCTCAGGGAACAGAAGGCGTCCCCGTCGATCACGTCACCGCCGTCCAATACTTCCTCCGCGCGTGCCAAGGCGGCTTCATCCCGGCGTGCGGCAACGCGGCGATGCTCTACATGGACGGGAAAGGCGGCCTCGCGCGCGATCCGAAGGCGGCCCTCCCGCTCCTCGAGAAGACCTGCGACGCCGGCGTGCTCCTCGGTTGTTACAACGAGGCCTTCCTCCTCCATCAGGGCGAGGGTGGTGTCCACACCGACAAGCCGAAGGCTGCGCTCCTCTATGCGCGCGCGTGCGACGGCGGCGTGATGGCCGGCTGCGGCAACCTCGGCCTCATGTATTCGCATGGCGACGGCGGGCTCGCTCGTGACCCGGTCAAGGCCAACGAGCTCTACCAGCGGGCCTGCGAAGGCAACGTTCTCTCGTCGTGCGTGAACCTCGGCCTCCAACTCACCGAAGGCAACGGCGTCGCGGCCGATCCTCCGAAGGGCTTCGCGCTCGTGAAAAAAGGGTGCGACGGAGGTCTCATCCTCGCCTGCGGGAATCTCGCCACCCTCTACTCGCGTGGCCTCGGCGTCGCGCGCGATCTGAAGAAGGCCGTCACCATCGCGATGGAGAGCTGCCCCAAAGGCGACAACGTCTCGTGCACGGTGCTCGCCCTCTCGTACATGCACGCGAGCGGCGGCCTCCCACGCGATCGCGCGAAGGCCATCGCGCTCTACGACCAAGCGTGCAAGGCCGGAAATCCAGGTGCATGCAGCTCGCTCGGCGTCTTCTACGAGCTCGGTCGCGCCGGGCTCAGCGTCGACATCGAAAAGGCCCGCGCGCTCTACGAACAATCGTGCACCGAGACCAAGCTCGCAGGATGCGGCAACCTCGGCTTCCTCTACACCGAAGGAAAGGGCGGGCTCGCGAAGGACATGAAAAAAGGCCTCTCGCTCGTCACCAGCGCGTGCGACGGCGGCGAGCTCCACGCCTGCACCGTCGAGGCGGTCCTCATCTCCTCCTCGACACCCGACAAGGCGCGGAGCCTCTTCGAGCGTACCTGCGGCGCGGGCGACGACCGCGGCTGCGAAGGGCTCGGCGCCTTCCAGGAGCAGGGGCTCGGCGGCTTCAAGGCCGACCCGGGAAAGGCCGCGCCGCTCTACCAGCGCGCGTGTGACGGCGGCCTCGGCTTCGGTTGCGCCCGCCTCGGCGTCCTCTACTTCAAAGGCTCGGGCGTCGCAGTCGACAAGGAAAAGGCCCAATCGCTGGTGAAACAGGCCTGCGACGAAGAGGCCGAAGGATGCACGATGGCGAAGAAGATCGTGGGCGCGTCCTGACCGCCCACGACCGCCGGCTCTTACTCGTCTGACCCGATCTGGTGCTAATGTCCGCTGAATAAGATGCGTTCGTTCTTCCGCCTTGGCTTCACCCTCTGGTTCCCGCTGTGCGTTCCCCTGTGCCTTGCCGCGCTGCCGCTGCTCTCGGCTTGCCCCGCGCCCGAAGCGCCGAAGGCCGCGGTGGTCAAACCGCCGTCCGAGGAAGAGGCGAAAGAGGCCCTCGAGTCGGCCAAGAAGAGCAAAGACAAGGTCGACGCGCTCTTCGCGGTGCACAACAAATACCCGACGTTTGCCTCGGGAAAAAAGGCACTTCGCCTCGCCGTGCGCACGCTCCTGGAAGAGGCGCTCGACCTCTCCGAGAAGTGCGATCTCGCCGAAGCCAAGGGCCGCATGGCCGCGGTCGCGCCCTACACCGCCGACGATCACGAAATCGACGAGGCCTACGACGAGACCAAGGCACGGGTCGACGGCGAGACGCAGCGATGCTCGCTCTTCAAGATGGACGAAGACGTCAAACGCGCCGAGTCCGATTGGGACTGGCCGCGCGCCTTCAATCGCATCGCCACCGAGACCACCGTCGCCGACGCGAAGGGCCTCGCCAAGCGCCGCGTCGATCTCGTCGCCCGCTACGCGAAGTGGCTCGACGACACCCTCAAGGCCGTCGTCGCGAAGAAGTCGCTCTCCGCCGTCCTCGGCGAAAAGGCCGATAAATTCAGCGAATCGACCGATCCCGGCAAGCTCCCGCCCGAGGTCGCGACCGAGCTCGCCAAGCGCCAAGACGCGATCAACGGCGTCAGCGTCCTCTTCGACAAGCTCGAAGGCGGCATGGTCGTCGATCCCCCGCAGCGCATGTGGACCTTCGGCAAGGCGCGCCCCCGCCGCATCGACACGCCCTCGCAGGTCGGCCAAGCCGAGATGGCCAACGGCATCTCGTTCTACGTCGTCGGCAAAGGCAAGGTCGGCGAGGTGACGCTGCTTTGTTGGGGGACCAACGAGGGCACGCTCCTCCAGCGCATCGGCTCCATCAAGGCCCTGGTCGTCGAGACCGAAGCGCGCGCCTTCGACACCAACACCGCCCTCCCCGAGCAGCTCCTCGGCGCCCGCGTCCTCGCCCCCGTGGCGAACGGCAGCGACATGCTCACGCCTTCGGTCGTCCTCTCGGCCCCTCTCACGGGCGCAGTCGTCGTCCTGCCCGTCGCGTCGTCGCTGAAGAAACTGACGACCCCGAAGGTCAGCGCCGCAAAAGCTCAGCTCCGCGGCCTCATGCTCCCGCCAGGCACTCCGGTGCAGGTCCTCGTCGCCGGCGCCTGGAAAAAGGCCGAAATCGCCGACGCGCCGGAAGAAGACCGCGTCCTCGTGAAGGTGAGCGGCTTCGAGAGCTACGTCTCGATCGGCGACGTCCGCGTCAAGCGCAGCGACTTGCCGAAGCCCGAGTGAGCGAGAGCGAGCTCGATGGTTCCACAGCTCTTCAGGGCTTGGTTTCGCGAGCCCGGGGCCTGCGGCTCCAGCGCCGGAACGCGTGGGGCGTTCGTCGCGACTGGTGACGGTTGCCTCGGATGACTATGCTTTCGACCCATGGAGCTCGCCGAGCGACTCACGCGCGCCCTCGACGAGCGCCAGGAGGTCACCGCCGCATGGTTGTTCGGCAGCCGCGCGCGATCGACGGCGCGCGCGGACAGCGATGCCGACATCGGCGTGCTCTTGCGCGACGATCCCCCTCCGGGCCTCGAACAGTACCGCTTCGACTTGGCCGAAGACCTCGAGCAAGAGCTGGGGGTCGACGTCGATCTGGTGGTGATGAACCGGGCCGGCGCCGACCTCGTCCACCGGGTGCTTCGCGACGGGGTCCTTCTGCTGGATCGCGATCGATCGCGTCGCATCGCCTTCGAGGTGAGAAAGCGAGCCGATTATCTCGACATGGCGCCAGTGTGGCGCGCATACCGACGCCAGCCGCAGCGCACATGACAGACGCCGACCTCGTGGCGAAGAAGCTCGCGCGGATCGAGACCTGCATGGCAGAGTTGCGCCGCCTCGCCGACGCGGCCCGCATCGAGACCGATCTGGTGCACCAGCGCTTCGTCGAGCACACGCTGCAGATCGCGATCCAGGCAGCGCTCGACGTCGCCTCACACATCGTGTCGGACGAGCGGCTGGGAGAGCCCGAGACGAACCGCGATCTCTTCGCGCATCTCGCGCGAGCTGGCTACGTGACCCCGACGCTTCTGCCCGCGCTCGAGCGAATGGCCGGATTCCGAAATGTCCTGGTGCACGGATACGACGAGGTCGACCTCGGGGTCGTCCGTCGAATCGTCGAGCACCACCTCTCCGACCTCGAGCGATTCGCTGGCGAGATCCGCAGCAAGCTGGGCTGGGGGCAATAGCGCATCGTGTCGTAGTGGTACCCGCGGCCGCCCCAGCGACCCGCGATTGCCATTCACGCCAAGGCTAATAACAAGCCTTGGGGTGGCCGGTTTGCAGCGCAGTGCAGCGAAGCGGTGACTCGCAGTCGGCGTCGGTGCTGCAGGTCTTCATGCACTGGGTGATCTTGGCGGTCGTCGGCGTGTCGACGATCAGCGTCGTCTCGTTGTGGGTGATACAAGCGGCGCCCGCGAACTCGACGCAGTCGGCATCGGTCGCGCACTTGCCGCTCTTCACGCAGGCGCGATGCGTGTCGCTGCCGACCAAGTATTCGTTGCAAAAGAGCCGCCCGTCGCCGCAGTCGGCGAGGCCGCCGGGGCAGTTACCCCCGAGATTGGGCGAGCCGCGGCCGGGAACGAGCGCGGCATCGAGGTAACCCGTGAGGAACGAGCCGTGCTTGGGGATGGTGTCGAGGACGATGGTGCCGGTATCCGTCACGCCAAGCAGATTCTCGACCAGGATGTGTCGGTCGGCGTCTTGCCCGTAAATCACGCCCGCGCCGAGGGGAAAGGCGACGCTTGGCCTTCCGAGCGAGACGGTGCGACTGAGGCTGTCGATGCTGAAGTCGACGGAGACGTCGATGTAGAGCGAGGCGCCGACCGTGTTCCTCGAGAGGAACGAGAGCTCGACGACCGCGCCGAGGAGGGGATCGTCGACTAGCGTGCACAACGCCGCCGCGGTGATCGGATATCGCTTGGCGCCGACGTTGACGATGATGAACGACGACGTCGCGTCGGGTACGGGATCGCCCTTGCTGACGACCTGACAGCGGAACAAGCCGGTGACGCGATTTGCCGGCTCGGGCTGGCAGACGCCCTTCCCCATGGAACAGGGCTGATCTTCCGGCGTGAGGATCGAGCACTCGCGTGAGCCGAGGATGCAGACTTGGCCGAGCGGACAGCCGTCGGTCGAGGCACATGCAATCTCGTCGGTGCTGCTCGCGTCCTCGGGCGCGCAACCGCCGAACGAGACGAAGCCGAGCAGGGCGAACAGGGCGAGAACGGTGGTCGGCCTCGACGCGCTCATGGCAGACTCGGTGCTCCGATGGGGGAGCTCTCGTCGATGACCTTCTTGGCTTGCTCGGCCGAGACCGCGCCGGAGATCACGAAGAGAACGCTGTTGGCGGTGGTGTCGACCGCGACGACCGAGCCACCGGCGGCGAGCGCTGCCGTGCTCGAAACGTCGGCCGTGTAAAACTCGCCCGTCGACCGCGCGTAGACGGCGCCGAGCGTGGTGTCGAAGGAGCCGAGCGTGAGGCCGAGGCCGAGGCTGGCGCCGATGCGACTCACCCGGAACGAGTTGAGGTTGGCCCGCGTCGGCTGTGAAGGAGCTTTGCGCGCCGCCGCGTCGGTGAAGAAGCCGACGCGCAGGGCGAGGACCTTGCCGAGCGCGAGCTCTGCGCCGATCGAGACGTCGAACGCCTGCGCGAAGTCGGTCTTGTCGACGAACCGTTGCGTGTACGTGCGGGTCAGCTCGCCGCTCTGGATTTCAGTCGCCGAACGGTCGCCAATCGAGGCGATGGCTCCTGGGCGGGCCGCGTACCAATGGAGGTCGGCGGCGACGCTGAAGGATTTGCGATCGTCCCAGGCGACGCCGACGTCGACTCGGAGCGGGCGATCGGAGTACTGATTGCCGTCGAGCGTGCTCGTCGACGAACGAAACGCGGGACTGTCGCCGACGTTCGTGGCCTCGGTCGTGCGCGTCACGCGACCGGCAAGGTGCAGGGAAGGCGCGGCCACGCCGAAGCCGAACCAGAGCTTGTCCCAGACGCGCAGCTGCGCCCCGACGACCGGCACGAAGGCGGTCGCCCACGATTCTTCGGCGCGATGAGTGCGAACCTCGCCGACCGCGAACGAGCCACCGCTCACTTGCGTGACGCCGTCGACCGAGACGCTGGCATAGGACCGCGCGTAGAGCGTGTAGGCTGAGGCGCCGAGTCGGAGCCAGTCACCGAATGCCACGGCCCAGCTCGGCCCGACGTAGTAGTCGCGGTGCCCGCTGGCCACCGACGACGCGTAGCCGATCGAACCGTTGAAGCGCGGAGAGACGGCGTGGAAGCTGCCGACGATTTGATCGTCACTGGCGCTCGGGATGACCAGCGAGACACCGAGCACGTAGCTCATCGTCGACGAGACGCGGACGTGCCGCATGTACATGACCGAGCTCGGGAGATCGGTGATTCCCTTCGCCGAGAGCGACTCCTCCGTCACGCTGGTCGGACCGAGGCTCGCCTCGTCGAAGCCGTTCGGATGGAAGAAGCGGCCGATCGAGCGTTGGGTGTATCCGTAGACGCTCGCGGAGACCGCGAAGACGTCGGCGGGGACTCCGGCCAGTCCCGCCGGATTGAGGTACGGCATGGCTGAGTCATTGCCCGCCGCCACGCCCGCGCCGCCCATGCTCGCCGTTCGCCCGCCGATGGGGACCTCACGGTGATTCTGCGCGGCTGCATTCCGCGCGAGCGCCACCGCGAACGACGCGATGGCGAGGCCCGCGAGCCACCTCGCGCGTCTACGTCGGAGAGCCCTCATGGTTCCCGAGAATAATACCTTTCCATCACTCTCGTAGAGAAGGTCGATGGGTAGCGAAAATCGACGGGTGCGTCGTGACCACCCATCGCACCGCCTGCGCATCGCCGGCGAGCAGCAGGGTGTCGCGGACCTCGCCCGAGAGCACGAGCTCGCCTGGAGGCGGCTTCGTTGGAGAACCTCCTGGCCGACGAGTCTCTCGCCATCCCCGCTCTAGCGCTTCTTCGCCGCTTTTTCTCGCAGGTCCTTCGCGCGCCGATCGACCTCGGCGGCCACTTCTCTCGCGCCGCTCGCGACCTTCTTTGCGGTCGCCTTGGCAGCGTCGGCGGCCTTGGCGGCGACCTTCGCGGCCACCTCCCCGACGCGTTGCTCACCCTCGGCGGCCAAGAGCTCCACTTGGTTGCTCGCGCGCGCCGCTGCGTCGACGGCCTTGGAGGCGGCTGCACCTGCTTTGCTCGCGACTGCGCCGGCTTTGGTCGCGACGTCGCCGGCCTTGGCGGCGAGCTTCTTCGCCTTCGCGGCGACCTCGTCGATCTTCGCGTCAAGCTTCTTGCCGTCCATGATGCGAGCCTCCTTCGGAGCGAGCGTGGTTCACACATTCTACACCATCAGCTGTCGAACTCGGCGCCGCCCGTGCGGCCGAGAGAGTGCGGCGTCGGTCCGACCGTACAGGGGCTCGTCGCCGAGTCGGGCGATCGGCGGCGAGGAGCCCCGGTCTCGCGGGCCTGCGGCACCTTTGCCGAGCCGATCGACTCGGCTTCTCTCGCCTCTTGGCCCTCTAGCCTTCTGTGACTCTTCTCTCAGTCTCTCTCCCTCACACGTGAATCCAAATCTGCGTCCCCGTGCTCAGCGGACGCGCCATGATCGCGTGCCACCCCGCGGGTAGCTCGGGGCCCGTCCAGCCGAAGAGCCAGGCGGCGTCGATTTCGCTCATGTTGATGCAGCCGTGGCTGCGCGGCTCGCCGAAGCCGTCATGCCAGTACGCCGCGTGGAGCGCGTAGCCGGTCTCGAAGTACTGCACGTAAGGGACGTCGCGGAGGCTGAACTCTTCGCCCGACTCGTCGCTGTCCATGGTGATGGTCGCGTGCTTCGTGCCGATGCGATAGACGCCACGTATCGTCGCCTTGGTGCTCTCGGGATCGCCGAGCCCGTCGCGGCCGGTCGAGACGAGCGTGGCGTAGACCGGCGTCGTCCCTTCGTAGGCGACGAGCGATTGGCGCGCGATCGAGACGTCGATCCAACGCTCGCCCTTGTTGGCGAACGCCGGCCAGCTCTTCGGCGGATCGATGCGGATGACGTCCTCGCCCTTGAGCGCGAAGCCGTCGGTCGTCTCGTAGTAATCGGCGCCGCTGATGCGTTTGGTCTGCCCGCTCAGCAACACCGCCGTGCGCGGCGCGAGGGGCCCTTCACCCGCGCCACCCGCGAGCTTCACCTTGCTGATGTGATGACGCGGCCGCGTGAAGGCGATCGGCAGCGATTCACCGGACTTGAACGTGTACCCGTGGAACGTCGAGGGACGCACCGGCCGCAGACGATCATGCGGCAAAAGCAGGTATTCGGCGGTGAGATCGAATTGCCGATCGTCGACACCCCCATCGGGTGCGGTGCCACCGGGGCCGCTGAAGAACGAGGCGACGATGGCGAAGCCTTCCTTGGTGCGCGGGTGCCCGGCATGGAGCGCATGCGGCGACTTGATGAAGCCGCTGACGTTCGGCACCACGTGCTTGTCCTCGAGAAACCACGGGGGCCCTTCGACGAACACGCCCGCCTCGTACTCGGGACCGCCTTCGGGATTTCCCGCGTCCTCCAAGCGACGCACGCGCTTCAAGTGATCTTCCAGCCCGGGCTCGAGGCGCAGCGACTCTTCGTGCGTGGGTATGCGCGCATAGAAGGGCGCCAGCCCATTGCGCGCGACGCCGTACGCGTACGGAAGTGGACCGACCAAGTTCGGCCTCGGCATGTCCTTGGTCGCCTTCACCAGCGGGTCGTCGAGATCGAGCGTCGCCGTCTCTCCGACACAGACGAAGCCGCGCGGCTGCACGCCATACCAACCCTTCGAGCACCCAGCTTCACTCGTCGGCTTCTCGTCACGCACCACCACCGCGCCCGCGCGCAGGTATCCGAGCTTGGGAGAACCGGGGCGCGCCTCGGTGTAGATCCAGGTCATCTGCGCCTTGCTCGCGAGGAGCGGCGGCGAGCTGTCGACGGCGATCGTGGCATCGACCGCTGGCACGGCATCGACCACGCTGGCATCCCCCGCGCCACCTTCCGCCGAAGACGCCGATCCATTCGCGAACGCCGTGCTCGTAGGCGCTGCGTCTTCGCCCGGCGGCGCACTTCGACCGCAGCTCACCAGCGCGATGAGCGCGGCCGTGACGAGCCCCGCGAGCGGACCGATGAGCCACAGAGCCGAAGCACGACGAAACACGGATGGTCCTACGTGCAGCTGGTGTCGCCGTCTTCGCATTTGACGACGCCGAACATGTACTCGCCGTTGGTCGTCTCGGTCGTCGTCTCGGCGTCGACCGAGAAATAGTACGTACCGGCGTCGAGCGTCTTCGAGATGTAGGCCTTGTCGCTGACCACGCAGCTCGTCGACGCCGCGCTGCTCATCATGCTGAGGTGCAGTGGAATCGCCGAGTTCTTCTGCGAGACGAAGGCGCGAATGGGCGTCTTCGCCGTCAGCACCAGCTTGTAGATTTGTTCGTTGCCCGGCAGCGCCGGCGTGCCCGCGCAGCTCGAGTAATCCGACAGCGTGCCAGCCGCGGCGGCCAAGAAGTCGCGAACGTCGGTGAAAGGAAGCGCATCGACGTCCCAAGGCGAGGCCGCGGTGCCCGCGCCGGTGAGCACGATGGTGCGACTCCCCGTCGGCGCGATGTCGATGTTGGCGACCTTCTCGACGAACACCTGCCGCACGCGCTCGAGCGTCTGCAACGTGATCAGGTTGCGGATGTTGAAGCCGTATTTCACGAGTAGATCGGGCTTGAGGTTGCACGACTGCGCGTCGAGATAGACCGGGTGCGTGCCGTCGGCGCCGAGGCCGTAGTCGGGAGTCACCTTGAGGAGCTCGCGGTTCCAATCGATGAGCGGAACTTGCCGCGCCTCGGCGATGCCACGCACGACGGCGTTGAACGTGGGGACGAAGAGCTTGGCCTCGTTCGAAGTCGTCTTCGGGGGAATCGTCGTCATCAGCGGGACGATGCCGCGCGCGATCAGCGCATCGACGAGCGTCAGCAGCGTGCCCGGATACCCCTGCCCACCGAAGTGCGAACCATAGGTGCCCGGCGTGCCCGAGGGCCCGACCTTCTCGGTGTCGCCGATGTCGTTGGTGCCGTACATGACGACGGCGAACTGCGGATTGAAGAGCGTCGCCTCTTGATCGAGGTAGCTCGGATCACCACCGGTGAGCGGATACGCCGAGCCGGTGCCGCCGGCGGCAGAGAGGCTGACACGCTCGAACGGCGTCGTGCTGGCGAAGCAGGAGGCGAAGTAATTGATGGTCTTCTGCAGCGGCGCGAACTTGTCGAGGTTGACGTAGTCGGCCTCGGACATCGTCGCGTACGGCGGCTTGGCGGTGAAGCACGTGAGAAAATTCGAGTTGACGGTGATCGAGTCACCGACCTTGATGAACGAGTTGCTCGCGCGGCCCGGGTGCTTCTTGGCGATCGCGAGGATGTTGCTGGTGACGTACGGCGTGATCAGCGAGAGCGTCTGATCGCTCGGATACCGAATCAGCGGACCGAGGCTCCCCGTCGGCGGCACCGGAGGCGGCACCGCGGAAGAGCAAGGAAGCGCCGTCCACGCGACGAACGTGTCGGTCGCCGGCGTGGTGTCGGTGGGGGAGACGTCGACGCCCGTCACGCCAGTGTCGGTGGCGCCTGCTTGCGGGAGCTTGTTGTCGGGATAGTCGGCGATGACCAGCGAGCAACCGACGCCGGCCGCGAGCGCGACGCCGAGCACCATCGTCGAAGTGCGGGAGAAGTTCTTCATGACTAAAACACCACGTTGAACGATGCACCGCCGCTGCCACCTTGCAACGGCGACACCCACGGCGTGACCGAGACCTTGCCCGCCGGCGGCTGAATTCCGTGGCCTTCGTAGTCGTTCTTGTCGGTGACGTAGGTGATGATGCACACCGTCGCGAGCGCGATGCCGAGGCCGAAGGTGAGGTCGGCGAGGAGCGCCTGGGTGCGTCCGCGCGATTGCAACTCTTGCGAGGGCGCGGCGTTGAAGTCTTTCTGCGTGTGCAGCTCTTTGAGCCCGAAATACGTGCCGAGACCGAAGAAGACGACGGCGCCGCTGGCCGTCAGATACATCGTCGTCAGGCTTCGTGAGTGCACGCGCTCTTGCGGCAACACCGCGCCGGGCTCGGCGGCGGGGAGCGCGCTCGAACCCTGCATTTTCACCTTCAAAGCAGCCACGCGCTCTCGGGTAGTTTTCGCCAGGTTGACGGGCAACGTGCCGGCAGCGAGCGCTTGCTCGTACCAGTCGAGGGCCTCTTCGTCCTCACCGAGCTGCTCGCACGAGCGCCCGAGGTAGAGCTCGGTCATCGGCGTCGGGCTGAGCGCCTCCTCGGCGAGCAGCTCGGCCTTCGCGTCGCGGAATTTGCCTTGATCGAAGAACACCTTGGCGCGCTTGTCGTGGTCGGCCACGAGCTTCGCTTTTTCGCTCGTTTCCTGCGCCCACGCGGGAAGCGAAGCCGCCACGAGCGCAGCAGCCAACGCAGCCGCCATCGATCGACGAGCCCACGCGCCTTCTTGGATGCGTTGCCGATCGTGAAGCATCAGAAGGCTCCGGTCCACGAGAGGGAGGCGCCACCCGGCGTCGCTGCGACCTGCGGCACCCAGGGCATGACGAGGCCGGTGGTCGGGCTCGCCGATTTCGCGGTGGCGAGGCGAATCACGCCACCGATGACCCCGAGCGCGCCGACCCCGATGCCGATGACGCCGGCGATGCGCACGCCTTTCCAGGTCGCGATCGCGTCCGCGTCGGACTGCGCCGCGTCTTTGGTCGACGCCGAGGTGGCGGAGTCGCAGTTGTCACCGTCGTCGTGCACGACCGCGCATTCGGCCGGATTGCGCAGCGAGTCGCGGTGGCTCGAGAGCTGGCCATTGGAGACGAAGGTGGTGATGATGCCAGCGACGGTGACGACGCCGCCGCCGACGATCAACGTCCAACCGAGCGTGCGGGCGGAGCCGCCGTCGTCGACGATCACGGGCGGAGGCGGAGGCGGCGGAGGTACGGTCGACGAGGCGGAAGACGCAGTCGCCGTCGTCGCGAAGGCGATCTCTTTCGTCACCGTCTTGCCGACCTCGGCCTCGATTTCCTGATCGGAGACTTTGTCGCCAAGACGAACGACGAGGTGGTTCTTCCCGCCGAAAACCACGAGCGGACGGGCGAGCGGCAGATGACCACGCACCCGCGCGCCGACGCTGACGGTGGCTCCGGCCGGACCGGTGACCATCAAACGACCCATCTGCGCGGCGTGCGCTTTGACGAAGGCCTCGGCCTTCTCTTTCGCCTTGCCGCCGAGACCGAGCGCGATCGCCGCGTCGAAGGCGTCGACCGCGAGATCGTCCTCCTTCACGTGCGCTGCGGCCGACGCCAGCTCGTACTTCGATTCTTTCGTCTCGCGAAGCACGTCGGCCTCCAGGAAGAGGCGCACCGCTTCTTGCCAATGCGCCGGCTCGTTGGAGTCGACGGCTTTTTCCTTGGCCGCGATCGCGTTGGCCATCGCCGCGTCGTACGCGTCGGCGAAGCTCGGATGAGCGACGGCCGCGAGCGCGACGGAGAGCGCCAGCGCCGCGGACCAAATCGGCCTACTCCTCCGCGAACCATCCCCACCGGGCCACTCCCCACGCATTCTCGGCTCCCTCGCGGCGCGACGCCTATTGGCACTCCTCGGCGACACAGTAGCCGCTACTACACTCGGCCGAGCGCGTGCAGGGGGCGCCTTTCTGGAGCTTTCCCGACTTCGGCAGAGGGGGCGACGTCACGGCGCCGGTCATCGCCGGTCCCGCCGGCAATTTTCCGACCGGCTTCTTCGCGCCGACTCCCGTCGTGCCCGTCGTGCCCGTGCCTGTCGCCGAGACGCTGGGCGGCTTGGTGGCCGGAACGTTCGTCGAGGCCTCGGCAGTGGCGCTCGCCGCGATTTCGCCAGGACCGGCTTCGACCTTCGACGCCTTTTCGCTCGTCGCAGCGGCCTTCGGCTCGTCCTTCGGCGTCGTCATCGCGGTGGTGGTCTTCGGCTCCGCGCTCGCCGTCACTTTGGGCTCGGATTTCCCGCGCACCGCGACGCCGATGCCGACCGCGCCGAGCACCGCGACGACCGCGAGCGTGACCAAGATCGGCGTCCGATGCGATCGCGAGGCGGTGGTCGGTGAGGTGGTCGTCGTCTCGCGCTTCGGCTCGTTGGTGGTGGCGGTCGGCGAGCGCGTGATCGTCGCCGGCGACGGTTCGAGGGTCAGATCTTCGACCACCGAGATGTCGAGCGTCGCCGTCGCCTTGGCCACGGCGCTGCCCGTCTCGAGGAGCGCTTGCTTGGGGATGCTCGGCACGACGCGCGGAGCCTCGCCATCGACGACGCCGAGCGCCGACGCCAGCGCGACGATCTGCTCCCCGACGCTCGCCCAGCGGAGCTTCGGATCGCGATTGCACGAGCGGAGAAACCAGGCATCGAAGCCAGCCGGCAACGACGGCGACAGCTGGGTCGGTATCGCGAAAGGATCGATGAAGATCTTGATGAAGAGCTCGGACGTGGAGATCTGCTGTCCGAAATACTCGAGGCCGGTGAGCGCTTTGTAGGCGATGAGACCAATCGCCCATTGATCGCTCTCGGCGACGACGTCGCTCGAGCTCCGCGCCTGCTCCGGCGACATGTAGAGCGGCGTCCCGAGAAGCACACCACCCTCGGTGCCGACCTGTCCCGTCGTCATCAGCCCTTGCGCGATCGCGCCGTTGAGCTTGGCGATGCCGAAGTCGCACACCTTGGTCACCGCCTCGCCGTCTTCGTCGAGCGCGATGAAGAGGTTTTCCGGCTTCAAATCCCGGTGAACGATGCCCTTCTGGTGGGCGATGTCGAGCGCACGCGCGACCTGACGGAGGACCCAGACCACCTGCGCCGGGGTGAGCGGCCCACGCTTCTGCAGCATGTGCTCGAGGTTCTCGCCCTCGAGCAGCTCCATCACGATGAACGGCATCTGCTCGCCGGTCGCCGCGTGGATATGGGACATCTGCGCGTCGATCACCCGTACGACGTGCTTGCTCCGCAGCGCCGCCGCCGCCCTCGCCTCACGGAGAAAACGCTCGAGAGTGATGCGCTCGATCTCACCGCGCGGATGGAGCGTCTTCAACGCGTAGTGCTGCAACGACTCGACGTGCTCGACGAGCCACACCGCGCCCATGCCTCCGGCCCCGAGCTTGCGCTTGACGCGATACCTTTCGGCGAGGAGCGCGCCGTCGAGCTTGCGGGGATCGGACACCATCGGGAGAACCTCCAAGTACACCGCGAGAACCGCCGGGCGGCAAAGACAGCAGGAGACGTGCCATGGAGCGTGCGAGATCGTTCGCTAGGGGCGAGAACCCATCTGACGTAGCGGACAGCGATTTCCACGCACCATTTCCCGACCAGGCGCTGCGCCAGCACAACCGGTTGCGCCACGACGGTGAGCCGACTGCCCATGTCTGCGGCTCACAACGCGCTGCGCCGTAACCCCCACGTAACCACCGCTCGGTAGCGTCCCCGCATGTCGACCCGCGCGCGGATGATCCACCTCACGTTTTCCCGCGCGAGCCTCACGCTCGGCGTCCTCGCGCTGTTCGCACTTCCGCGCATCGCGAAGGCCGGCGACGAAGGGATCGATTCGGGCAGCACCGCTTGGCTCCTCGTCTCGACCGCGCTCGTCCTCCTGATGACGCCAGGCCTCGCGCTCTTCTACGGCGGCATGGTGCGCAAGCGCAACGTGCTGTCGACGTTCATGCACTCGCTCTTCAGCCTCGCGGTGGTGAGCGTGCAGTGGGTCGTCGTCGGCTACTCGCTCGCGTTCGGCACCTCGCACAAGGGCCTCATCGGCGGCTTCGAGCTCGCGTTCCTCCGCGGCGACGTCATCACCGGCAAGCACGGCAACGTCCCCAACCTCGCCTTCATGGCCTTTCAAATGATGTTCGCCGGCATCACGCCCGCGCTCATTTCCGGCGCTTTTGCCGAGCGAATTCGCTTCTCCGCGTATGCCATCTTCACGGTCCTCTGGTCGACGCTCGTCTACGACCCGGTCGCGCACTGGGTGTGGGCCGACGGGGGTTGGCTCTTCAAGATGGGCGCCCTCGACTTCGCCGGCGGCACCGTCGTCCACCTCACGGCCGGTCTCTCCGCGCTCGTCTGCGCCATCCTCATCGGCAAACGCCTCGGCTATCCGGGACCGAAATTCATCCCGCACAACCTGACGATGACCCTCACCGGCGCCGGTCTCCTCTGGTTCGGTTGGTTCGGCTTCAACGCCGGCAGCGCCATCACCGCCGGACAATCGGCGTCGCTCGCGCTCGTCACCACCCACGTCGCGGCCTCCGCCGGCGCCCTCGGTTGGCTCGTCGCCGAGAACAAACACCGCGGAAAACCGAGCGCGCTCGGCGCAGCCTCGGGCATCGTCGCCGGCCTCGTCTGCATCACGCCCGCCGCCGGCTTCGTCGCACCCTGGGCGGCGATCATCATCGGCTTCGTCGCCGGCATCGTCTGTTACATCGCGGTGGTCCTCAAATCGCGCTTCAAGTACGACGACGCGCTCGACGTCTTCGGGGTCCACGGCATCGGCGGGCTCCTCGGCGCGCTGCTCACCGGCGTCTTCGCGCAAAAGATGTTCGTCCCCGAATCGTCCGGACCGGGCCTCATCGAGGGCGGAACGCATCAATTCGTGGTGCAGCTCATCGGCATCGGCGCCGCGGGCTCGTACGCGGTGGTGATGACCTGGCTCATCTGGAAGGTCACCGGCTGGATCACCCCCATCCGCGTCAGCGACGCCGACGAAAAGGAAGGCTTGGACACCGCGCTGCACGGCGAAGAGGGCTATGTGAATTAGCTTCGGCAACCGAGCGGAGCGAGATTGACCGAAGCGGCCAAAGTTGCGCAGCAATCTTTGGCGAAACGAGAAGCTTCCTCCGGCGCGCGCAACCGAAGGGGCGTTCTCGTCGACCGCCCTGCCATGCGCCCCCGCGTCCTCGTTCTGGTCCTCTTCGCCTGCCACGATCCCTCGGTCGATCCGTCGAACCTCGTTCACGACGTCGCGGGTCCAGGGGAGCTCGAGGTCGAGGTCTCGCCGGTACGCGCCGAGGGACACGTCGCCCGTGTGACGCGAATCGCGCTGCATTTTCCAGGTCCGATCGACACCGACGCGACGAGCAGCGGGCACTTGGTGCTCGTCGAGGGTGGCGCCTCGAACGACGACGTCGACGCCATCGCCCGTGGAAATCCGCTCGCCGCGTTGCGTGCTCGGCTCGCGCCGGTGGTGACCTTTCGCACGCGAGAAGCGCCCGATGCCGTCTTCGTGCAACCGACGAGGGCGCTGGCGGTCGGAAGGCTGACGCTGATCGCGCGGATCGATCGCAAGCCGCCGTTCGTCGCCGAGCTGGTGGTCGACGACGATGCCCCGATCGCTTGGCGCGTCTGGCCGGTGCGCGTGGCGGGGAAATCCGATCCGTGGATTTACTGCACCACGGCGCTTCCCGACCTGCTCCCGACGACGACGACGCTCGCGCCCTCGGGAGTCGTCGCCGAAGTGCGCGCTCGTGACGACGCTCCATGCATCGAGCTGCGGGCCACGAGCCCGCTCTCGAGCGCGACGTCGCTACCTCCACCGTCGATCGGCGAGTTGCTCCTCGACCCCACGCCCATCGTCGTCACCGACGTCGGTGAACCAGCCCTCGGCGATGCGCATTGTCCCACGAACGCGCTCGCTCTCGGCCCGGTCTGCGCGCGCCTCGAGGACGATCGATTGATTCTGCTCGGTCGTGACGAAGGCCCCGTGATGGCGCTCGGAGCGATCGGCGACTCGACGATGTACGCGGGAATTCCCCTCGGCGCGCGGCGCGTCGTGCGTGGTCTGAAGCCGGGTACTCCCTTCACGATCGATCTTCGACTGCGCGACGGCGGCGGCGAGTCGACCTTCACGACGACGCTGACCACGGCGCCTCGCCGGGTCCATCTCGTGATCAACGAGGTCTACGCCAAGCCGAGCTCGGGCATCGCCACGCAGCGCTTCGTCGAGCTCGCCAACGACGGCGAGACGCCGGTGCCCTTGTCCGGCCTCGCGCTCCTCGATGGCGACGTGCGCATCGCGCTCGATCCGCTCGGCCCGACGATTCCACCGGGAGGCTTCCTCCTGGTGACCACGTCAAGCTTCGTCGATGGGCTCGCCGGCGAGATCGCGCCACCCGCCGATACTCCGAGATTGCACGTCGACCAGCTCTCGCTGCGCACCGAGCTCACGTTGGACGAGGGTGCCGACACGATTTCACGCTTCCCTGCGACGACGTCGACGCGAAAGGTCTCGCGCGGAAGACGACTGCCCGAGACCCCGGACGATGCAGCCGACGCCTTCGGCTTCGACGCCCACGGCAAGTCGACGCCGGGCGCGCCGAACGTGCTCGAATGATCAGCCGCGACGCGTCTTGCGTACGCGAATCGACGGCGCCGGCAGCTCTTCCGAGAGATCGTGGCGCAGATCGCGGAGGAAGGTTCGCGTCTCTTTGCGCATCACGTCGGGCTGCTCGATGAGCGCCGCGTGCGAGCCGTTCTCGAGCACCAAGAGCTCTCCCTTGGGCATCGCCTCGGCCATCTTCCGCGCCAACTCGGGCGGCGTGAAGGTGTCGCGCTCGGCAGCGACGACCAGCGCCGGCACGTCGATCGACGGAAGCAGATCTTCCGCGGTGTGCTCGCCGGCGGCGCGAAGGAGGTTCACGAAGAGCGCGAAGTCGACGTGGGTCATGTGCCGGAGGTACGGCAGCAAGTCTTCCCGGCGCATGTGCTCGACGTCGACTTCCTTCATGAGGAAGCTCATTTTCAAGGCCAAATCGACGGGAACACGAGCCCAGAGCGCGCGCGCGAGCGCCGAGTGGTTGGTGACGAAGGCGAGCACCTTCGGCAAGAGCTGCGCGAGGACGTTGGTGCCGTGGAAGGTGTGCGTGACGTGCCCCGGCGCGCCGCAACAAAGGATGAGCCCGGCGACCTTCTCGCGACGCACGCGGTATCCCTCGAGCGCGACCTGCACGCCCATCGAGTGACCGACGAGCACCACCGTCGGATCGCCGAGGTGGCGACGAACGGCGTCGAGGTCGCGCGCGAAGTCGGAGATCTCCATGCGATCGGGATCGACCGGCGCACCACTGCGACCGTGACCGCGATAGTGCCAATGCGCGACCGGCCCGAGACCGGCGAAGTCGTCCCAGAGATACTTCCAGATGAAACCGTCGCAGAGGACGCCGTCACAGAGGAGCACCGTCGGCGCACCTTCGACGCCTGCCGGGCCTTCGCGGCGACGGACGTAGAGACGAGTTCCGTCGGGGGCGAGCGCGAACGATTCGGTCTCGTCCGCGGCGGTGATCCGATGTGGGGGGGGAGGCTGCCAGCGCGAGAATGTCACGGCGAACGAAGCCGTAGCACGCGTGGCGGAGGGCGTGCACAACCCCCGCCTTCTCCGTACATCTCCGCCCCCTCGCCCTCAGCTTCCGGCGGATCGAGCTTGTCGTTCCCTTGCCCTGTGCGCAGAAGGACGGCACGCTCGAAGACGTGGAGGGTCCGATCGTCCGTCGCGCGACCGGTAGCGATGGCGGGGACAAGTCCGCTGTCGGTCGGATCTTGCTCGCCGACGACGACCGTCAGACGGCCGAGTACATCGCGACCTTGCTCCGTCGTCAGGGTCACGAGGTCGAGCTCGTGCACGATGGTGAGCAAGCGATCGAGCGCGCGGCTCGGGGCGGGGTCGATCTCTTCCTCGTCGACGTGACGATGCCTCGCATCAACGGGCTCGAAGCCTGTCGCATCGTCAAGTCGCTCCCCGGCGTCACGCTCTTGCCGGTCGTGCTGCTGACGATGAAGACCGACACCGCGAGCCGCGTCGAAGGCCTTCGCGTCGGCGCCGACGACTACGTGACGAAGCCGATCGACGAGCGCGAGCTCCTCGGCCGCGTCACCGCGATGGTGCGCATGAAGCGCCTCCACGACGAAGTGGCCGCCGCACGTGCGCGCCTCGAAGAGCTCTCTACTCATGACGAGATGACCGGGCTCTTCAACTTCCGGCACCTCAACGGGCGGCTCGGCGAAGAGTTCAAGCGCAGCGAGCGCTACCACGATCCGCTCGCCTGTCTCCTCATCGACATCGACGGCCTGCGCCAATGGAACGACTCGCACGGACGCCTGCTCGGCGATCAAATCGTCCGCGACGTCGCCAGCTGCATCCGCGCCGCCCTCCGCGAGATCGACATCGTCGCCCGCTACGGCGGTGACGAGTTCCTCATCATCCTCCCCTCGACCCACTTCGCCGGCGCGCTCTCCGCGGCCGATCGGGTCTGGCGCGACGCTCACGCCCTCTTCTGGCCCGCGCCCCGCAACGATCTACGCGCCTCCTCGAGCGGGCGCGGCGGCACTGCGCGCATCTCGCTCTCGATCGGCGTCTCGCTCTTTCCGAGCCGCGACGTCCGCTCGAAAGATCAGCTCCTCCGCGCCGCTGAAGCCTCTCTCCTCCGTAGCAAGCGCGACGGTGGCGACCGCATCTGCGTCTTCCAACACCAGGGCTACATCTACTCGCCGGCAGAGGGCGGCGATCGCTCCTCGGCGGCGTCGACCACCGTGACGCAGAAGGTCCCTTCGAGCTCGGGCATGGTCGCCGCACAACGCGTCCCGAACCTCGCCCAAGAAGACGACCCCGAGCGCACCGCCGTGATCACCCGCATCGATCGGCGTGGTCCCAGCCGCGGCGAGTGAAAGCGGCGGAGCGCCCGACACTGAGCTACGTTCGGTATCGCTTTGGACAGCGCGACGACGCCGAAAGAAGAAGCCCCGCGGATCCGCGTGCTCGTCGTCGACGACGAACCGACCTTGCGCCGCACCATCGCCCGCGCGCTCGCGGCCCGCGGCTTCGAAGTCACGCAGTGCGAAGACGGTGCCACCGCACTCGCCCACGTACGCGATCACGACACCGACGTGATGCTCATCGACCTGATGATGCCCGACGTCAGCGGGCTCGAGGTCTTGCGTGAGGTGAAGGCGATTCGCCCCGACGTCGAGTGCGTGATGATGACCGCCTACTCGAAGGTGGAAGACGCCGTCACCGCGGTGCGCACCGGCGCCTATGACTTCCTCACCAAGCCTTTCCCGTCGTTCGACTCGGTCTCGATCAGCGTCGCCAAGGCGGCCGAGCGACGTCGCCTCATCGCGCGCACGCGTCGCCTCGAAGAAGAGCTCGAACGCGGCGGCGGCGGCCTCGGGGAAATCGTCGGCACCAGCTCGAGCATGCGCGCGGTCTATCGCCTGATCGACGGCGTCGCCGCGGCGCAATCGACGGTCCTCGTCCTCGGCGAGAGCGGCACCGGCAAAGAGCTCGTCGCCCGCGCCATCCACCGCAAGAGCGCGCGTGCGCAGCTCCCCTTCGTCGCCGTCAACTGCTCGTCGATCCCCGATCAGCTGATCGAGAGCGAGCTCTTCGGCCACGTCAAAGGCGCCTTCACCAGCGCCCACGCCTCGCGCGCCGGCCTCTTCGAGCTCGCCGACAAAGGCACGCTCTTCCTCGACGAGGTCGGCGACCTCTCCCTCGCTGCGCAGGTGAAGCTCCTCCGCGCGCTGCAAGAAGGCGAAATCAAGCGCGTAGGCTCGAGCGACACCCGCATCGTCGACGTCCGCGTCGTCGCCGCCACCAACGTCGGCCTCACCGAAAAAATCGCCGCCGGTCGCTTCCGCGAAGATCTCTTCTACCGCCTCAACGTCATCGCCATCTCGCTGCCGCCGCTCCGCGAACGTCGCGACGACATCCCGCTCCTCGCGCAACACTTCCTCCAGAAGTACGTGAGGCAGATGGGAAAAGAGGTGCGTCGCTTCTCGCCCGACGTCCTCGCGGCGCTCTCGGCCTACGCCTGGCCGGGCAACGTTCGTCAGCTCGAAAACGCGATGGAGCGCGCAGTCGTGCTCGCCGCCGGCGAAGAGATCGTCCTCGGCGATCTCCCCGGGGACGTCGCCGGCACCATCTCGCCGGTGCGCGCGAGAGAGTCGTCGTCCGAGGGCAAGCAAGCCGTGGCGACGCGCGAACCGACGCCCGAAGAGGCCATCGATCTCCTCGCCTCGCTGATGACGGCGCTCCCCTACCCCGAGGCGAAGAAACGTATCCTCCGCGATTTCGATCGCGCCTACGCCACACAGCTCCTCGAGCGCGCGAGCGGCAACGTCAGCGAAGCCGCGCGCATGGCCGGGCTCGATCGCAGCAATTTCCGCCGAGTTCTCCGTCGCCACGGCGACTCGTGATCGCCCGCGCGGGGTCGGCTACGATGTGCCGATGCCGATCTGCAAAGGTTGCGAAGACGACGTCGACCAGCTCGTGTCGGTGAAGGTCGACGGCAAGAGCAAGAAGTTGTGCGAGGACTGCGCCGACCGCGCGCGTGAACAGGCGGAAATCGCCGAGGCGAGCGAGTCCGTCGTGCAAGGCATGATGGGCTTCAAGGGTCGGCGCTGACGTCTTTTTCAGCGGACTCTTCGGCTGCGGGCTCGGGGAGAGTCAGCTCCTCGGGTGCTTCGGCGCCCTGACGCCCATATCGATGCGTTCCGTAGATGCACGTGAGTAGCCCGACGATCACCGCCGCGCTCGAGGCGGAGCTGGGCGCGATGGCGGTCCAAGCGATGCCACAGGCCGTCAGCAACGGGCCAGCCATGAGCATGGTGCGGGTCGAGCGCGCCGAACGCGCTCGCTCGCCCTCTCGCAGGGCAGCCGCAGTCACTCGATTTCCCCTGCCTTGGCGCGAACGACGAAGTCGGTGACGTCGCGGATGACGCGCGCTTCCGACTCTTCCATCGAGCGCACGACCCCTTTGCCACGCGGATCGGGATCGTAGTCGAACGACTTGCCGAGGAGGACGAGCACCCGCTGCGCGGAGTCTTGGCCGCTGCCCGAGATGACCCACAGCGCGCCACTCGGCGGCGGTGACGGGAGCTTCTTCGAGAGGCTGTCGACCTCTTCCGGTGTCAACCACGCCACGCCCCAAACCTCGTTCTGCGCGGCGACGTCGGCGACGAGCACCACGCCACCCCCGATGGCCACCTCGCGGTTGCCTTCGACCTCGAGGCCTTGCTTGCGGAAGGCTTTGGCGATCCAATTGGTGGCGGTGCGATCGTCGGGGACGCGCAGGACGTCGTGCGGACTGGCGGCCTCCTTGCCACCGCAGCCGAGCACAGAGACGCCGGCAGCGACGACGAGCGCGGCGGCAGCGAGCATGCGACAAAACCGTTGCATCGGACCGATCTAGCACGACTACCGCGCGTCTCCGCCTGGGAGTGCTCCTCGTTTCGCCGAAGCTCTCGTTCGCCAAAGGTTGCTTCGCAACTTTGGCCGCTTCGGTCAATCTCGCTCCGCTCGGTTGCCGAAGCTACCGCGCCCCGCTTCGCCGACGTATACCTCGTTCATGATGAGGGTCCTGGTCATGGTCGCGGTCGCCGCTCTCGCCCTCGCCTGCGGTCCGCCGGCGAAGGTGGCGAAAGGCCCGGCGCGCCCGATCACCGAGTGGGCTGGCGATGACGCCGACCTCTTCGACGACGGCATCGACGTCGGCTCCATTCCCCCCGCAGGCGGCACCGAGCAGGTCGACGACGTCAACGATCTCAAGATCACCGCGCGCATCTACGCCGCCGACGGCGTCGTCACCGCCAAGGTCATCGGCGTCAGCAGCGAGCCGGTCGGCGATCGCAACCGCTACCGTCTCGAGCTCGCCGTCGAAGGCGAAGCGCTCGCCGGCGCCCGCATCGAGTCACCGTTCACGCTCAAGGTCGAACAAGGCTCTCCCGCGTACGGCGCCATCCGCTCCCAAGATGCGCAGCTCATCGGCCGCAAATTCACGGTCTACTACAAGAGCTACGCCATCGAGGACAGCGAAGGCCTGACCCACTTCCACCTCTCCGCCAACTCGGCGCACGTGGTCGGCCTCGTCAACGCCGCCACCACCAAGAAGAAGGTCGAAGGGCATTAGCCGCGACGACACGGAGCCGATTGGACGCGGGCGGCATCACACCTTATGAAGCAACGTGGCCAACGTCATCATCGCCTCTCCTGCTGACATCGAAGCCATGCGCATCGTCGGGCGCATGGCCTCCGAGACCCTCGAGCTCGTCGGTGATTCGATCCGCGCGGGGATGTCGACCGAGGACATCGACCGCCTCGTCGTCGAAGACACGAAGCGCCGCGGGGCCAAGTGCTCGCCGCTCAATTACCACGGCTTTCCCAAGTCGGTCTGCACGTCGGTCAACAACGTCGTCTGTCACGGCATCCCCAACCCGAAGCACGTGCTCAAAGACGGCGACATCATCAACGTCGACGTCACCACGCTCTTTGGCGGCTATCACGGCGACACGTCGGCCACGTTCTACGTCGGCACGCCGTCACCCGAAGCGCGGCTGGTCACCGAGGTCTCGCGTCGCAGCCTCGATCTCGCCATCGCCGAGGTCCGCGAGGGCGCGCGACTCGGCGACATCGGCGCGGCCATCCAAGAGTTCGCCGAGGCGAGCGGCACCAGCGTCGTCCGCGCCTTCGTCGGCCATGGCATCGGACGCAAGTTCCACGACGAGCCGAAGGTCAGTCACGTCGGCAAGCGCGGCACCGGTCTTCGCCTCCGCGCCGGGATGATCTTCACCATCGAGCCGATGATCAACGGCGGTCACTGGGACGTCGACATCCTCGACGACGACTGGACCGCCATCACCAAAGACGGCTCCCTCTCGGCGCAGTTCGAGCACACCATCGTCGTCACCAAGGACGGCTGCGAAATTCTCACCGCCCGCAAGGCGCCGCTGAAGAACAGCGAAGGCGTGGCGTCTCTGACGATGTGAGGAAGCGAGCCCGCGAAAAACGCGAGCGATCGCTCACTTGCCGATGTTCGTCCGGAAAATCCAGCCCTCTTTCGAATCGCCGTCGCCGAATTTGATGTGATACCAGTGGCCGGCGACGCCGGTCAGCGACACCGTCGTGCCACGCGCGAGCCGCCCGAGGAGCGCCGCGTTGGGGTTCGGTTGATCGCGCACGAGCGCCATGTCGACCTCGACCTTGGCGGTGCCGCTCGCCGACTTCTCGGCCGCCACGCTCCCCGACGGTGAAGGGGCGCCGCTTCCGGCCGATGCCGCCGTCGGCGCCAACGTCAGCGCGTACGCGATGGTGTAGCGCGCGTGATCGCGCTTGGTCGTGTCGCTCTCGAAGATCGATTGAACGGAAGGCCGCAAGCACGAGAGCAGCGGCTCGATCGCCTTGTCGTTGGGCACGCCGGCCTTCTTCACCGACGACTTACCCGCGGTGACCTTGACCGCCTTCTTGAGGAAATCGATCTCGACGCTGACGGAGAGCCGACCGACGACGTTCGCCGCCGCCGGGCACTGTCCGAGCGATTCGAGCTTCGGCATCACCACGCCGTCGAGGAGTGGATCGCCGCAGCGCGACGGCTTGAGATCTTTGCCGGGCAAGTCGCCGCAACGCATGAGCGTCGACTTGGCGACGGTGACGATCGCCAGCGCGTTGGGATCGGCGGGGATGATCGTCGCCACCGGCGCGCCCGTGCTCGCCGCAGTCACCACCGGCGGCGGCTCGTTCGAGGGCACCGGCTCGCCACTGGCGGCCGCCGTCGCGCCTTCTTCTTCAGGAGCCGCGAACTTGAGCCCACAGGCCCGAGGCGCCCAGAAGCCGAGGCCGAGCGCGACCACGCCGATGCCGCCGACAATCGCCCAGTGCGGACGGTCGTCTTTGTCGGCCGGAAGACGGATGAGGGGCGGCGCGTCGCCCTTTGTCCCCTTTGCCTTTTTCTCGGGCTTTTTTCGCGTGTTCGCTACAGCCACGTCCCGTCGCCTCTCGCCTGGTCCCTACCACGCCCAAGGTCGCGGGGGCCAACGACTGGCAAAGCTGCCCTGGCCGCGTGAACCGGAGTGGACAGAGGCGGCGAGGGGCGAAGCGCGAGTGATTCTGGAGTTCGGCACGCCCGGTCAACGCGGCGTCCGCGTCGGGACTTCCACGCACCCGGAAATTTCACCATTCGTGGAGATTTGCCCGATTGCCTGGCAATTCGGGGCGATCCTCGTGCGCTGCGGAATGTTTTCACCCCCTGCCAGGTTGCCGCTCGAAGGAGGCCTCTGACTTTGCGCTCCCAGGTCGATCAAGCAACGAGGGGACACGGCTCGCCAGACGACAGCGGCGTGGCAGTTGCTATGCTTGGAGGAGCGAGGATTTCATGAGCAAGCTCGAACAGCGCACTTGGACGGGGATCGGCGGATGGATCGCGTTGTCCCTGTTCGCCGCGTCCAGCGTCGCCTGCACGAGCGGCTGGGAAGAAGACGCGCGCACGCCGCAAAACGAGTGGGGCGATCCCGAGCCGCCGGGCGTCTCGCAAGCCACCGCGCCGCCGGTCGAAGACAACTACGGTCAGTACACCGCGCAAGGTCAGGCTGCCGCGCCGGGCATCGATCCGAACCAAGCCGACGACACCGACCCGGCCGCCGTCGAGACGTTCCGTCCCGTGCTCGCTCCCTACGGACAGTGGGTCGAGGAGCCGACGTACGGCACCGTTTGGGTGCCCAACCAAGCCGAAGTCGGCGTCAATTTCTCCCCGTATCTGACGGGCGGCCACTGGAACAACACCAGCGAAGGTTACTACTGGGCGAGCGACTACAACTGGGGCTGGGCGCCGTTTCACTACGGTCGCTGGCTCTGGAGCGACGGCTACGGTTGGGTGTGGATCGCCGGCGCGTCGTACTCACCCGCGTGGGTCGATTGGCGCTACGGCGGCGGCTACATCGGCTGGGGCCCGATGTATCCCCACTACTATTGGCACTCGGGCGTGGCGGTGTGGATGAACGTCGGCCCGACGCCGTACGTCTTCTGCCCCGGCAACGCGTTCTTCTCTCCGTATCCGCACACCGTCGTGGTGGGTGCAGGCGCAGCGCCCGGTCTCGTCGCGGGCACTTCGAGCTACACGCCGCCGGCACGTCCGCTCACGGGCGCACGGCCGTTCGTCGGCCCTGATCCGAAGGTCGCAGGCATCCCGCAGAGCGCAGTGCAGAAGGCAACCTTCGAAGCACCGAGCAGCGCCAAACCTTCTGCGGTGGCTTGGAAACCGGCTCCTGGTTCGAAGGTCGCGCCCGTGTCGACGGCCGGCGTCGCTGCCTACGGTCCGAAGGGTGGAGTCGCCCCTGCGGGTGGATATGCCGCGGGGCCCAAGGGTGGTTATGCAGCTGCGGCGCCGAAGGGTGGCGCCTACGCGTCGCCGCCTCCGCCAGGGAGCAAGGTCGCTCCGGCCTACAAGCCGCCGACCTACGCAGCCGGTGCGCCGGTCTACGGCAAGAACCCGACGTACACGCCGAAGCCGACGTACACCTCGCCGCCGACCACGTACTACGGCGGCACTCCTTACGGCGGTACGCCGAAGCCTTCGTACTCGTCACCGCCTCCTGCCTACGGCGGGTATTCGCCGAAGCCGACCTATGGCGGAAGCACCGGTGGCTACACGCCGAAGCCGAGCTACTCGCCTCCGCCGACGTACGGCGGCAGCAGCGGCGGCTACACGCCGAAGCCGAGCTATTCGCCTCCTCCGACGTACGGTGGTGGCGGCGGTGGCTACTCACCGAAGCCCAGCTACGGCGGCAGCGGCGGCGGTAGCTACGGCGGCGGTGGCGGTGGTGGTTTCAAACCTGGTGGTGGTGGCAGCTACAAACCCCCCTCGTTCGGCGGGGGAGGGTTCAAGGGCGGCGGAAAGAAGTGATCGACATGCTTCGTCGCCTCGCAATCGTCGCAAGTACTCTCGTCATCGGTAGCGCGGTCAGCCTCGGCTGCCTCGTCGATGCAGGTTCGAGCGGTCGCAACGATCGACCAAGTGGTGTCACGCCTTCGCCAACGTCGACGGCGCCGACGCCGAGCACGCCGCCGAAGGTCAGCGTCGACCCTGGCAAGACGCTGGTCGCGGTGCCTGGCGCGGGCGCGGGCATCTTCATCACCTACGCGGGCTCCGGACACTGGAGCCTGACGTGGACCTGCGACACCAACCTCTCGGGCAAGAGCTGCGTCTTCGACGTCTCGGTCGCCGCCGGCTCGGTGGCTGGCCTCACGAGCACGCCGGCCGACTCGATCGTCTCCCAGGGCGCCACCAATTTCCGCGTCCAGACCGCGACCGGCACCACGCTCGACGGCGCCAGCTTCGACACGTCGCCAGGCGGCTCGATCGTCTTCTCCGGCACCATCAACGGTCAGGCGATGCCTTCGCTCGTTTTCTACGTGAGCGACGGCAAGACGGCGACGGCGCCGAGCGATCCGATCGAGCTCGTCCCCGCCAGCCCCTGAAACAGGCGGAAATCGTGGTCGATTTTCTCGACCACGCCCGCCGACTTCGGCTGTTATGCTCGCTGGCGATGCGCGCGCGATCGACTCTATTCACGATTCCGCTCTTCGCTGTCGTCGTGTTCGGCTTCGGCTCCGGCTGCGCGACCTACGAGTCCGAGCTCGGACGCGCCGAAGATCACTTCATCCACGACGAGCATCCGGCGGCGCTCGCAGGCCTCCGCGCGCTCGAGCCCGATTGGGCCGGCTACGACACGCGCGATCGCGCTCGCTATTGCTACCTGCGCGGGATGACCGACTATCGCATCGGCTTCAAGGCCGACGCGCGCCACTGGCTCGCCATCGCCGCCGAGATCGAGAAAGACACGCCCGGCGCGCTCGTCGCCAGCGAGAAGACCCTCGTCGACGAGAAGCTCGAAGAGCTCAACGCGGTCATCTGGTCGGGTGACGTGCTCGTCATCGAAGAGGCGCCCGGCACGCCGCATCCGAAGCAAGTCGAGACGACGAAGAAGAACGACGCTGAGATTCCGGCCGCCGACAACGACAAGAAGAAGTCGAGCGACGACGACGACTCCCCGAAGCCGAAATCGAAGTCCAAATCGAAGGATTGAGTGGGGCCTGGCGCGGCCGGGCGGGACGTTGCATAGAGGCCTCGCCGTGCGCGAAAGCTTCGTCGACAACCTCGATCTTCTTCCTTCCGGGGCGCGTGTGCTCGTCGGCATGAGCGGTGGCGTCGACTCGTCGGTGGCTGCTGCCCTTTTGCGCGAACGAGGGCTCGACGTCGTCGGCGTCTCGCTCCACCTCTGGGAGCCCGAGCACGGAGAGCCTTCACGCTGCTGCGCGCCCGAAGATCTCGACGACGCGCGCAGCTCGGCGGCGGCGGCGAATCTGCCGCATTTCACGTTCGATCGGCTCGCCGAGTTCGAGGGCAAGGTCGTCACTCCGTTCGTCGACGCCTACCTCGCCGGCGTCACACCTTCGCCCTGCGTGGCCTGCAACCGCGACGTGAAGATCGGCGCCTTCGTCGGTCTCGCGCGTCGTCTCGGGGCGGTCGCGTTCGCCACCGGTCACTACGCCCGCGCCGGTCGCGTGGGTGCTCGCCCCGAGCTGCGTCGCGGCCTCGATCGCGACAAAGACCAAAGCTACTTCCTCCACGGCATCGGCGCCGAAGCGCTCTCGATGTTGGTGACTCCGCTCGGCGCGATGGACAAGCCCGCGGTGCGCGCCGAAGCGCGTCGTCTCGGCCTCCCCAACGCCGACAAGCCCGACAGCGAAGACCTCTGCTTCGTCTCCGGCGATCACGGCCGCTTCGTCGACGAACGCGCCGCCGGCCGCGTCCGCCCGGGCCCCATCGTCGACGGCTCGGGCAAGGTGGTGGGAAATCACCAAGGCATCCATCGCTTCACCGTCGGCCAACGTAAGGGCCTCGGCGTCGCGCTGGGAAAGCCTGTTTTCGTGACCCAAATCGACGCCGAGACCGCCACGGTGCACCTCGGAGACGCGAAGGATGTCGAGACCACCGAGGCCAAGGTCCGCGACGCGGCCTGGCTCGTCGACGATGCTTTCGGCCCCGGCAAGCGCACGGTCACCGCCCGTGTTCGCTACCGGCACAGCGGCGCCGACGCCGAAATCAGCGCCGAAGACGACCGAACGACGAACGTCCGCTTCTTCGCCCCTGCCCGCGCGGTGACCCCGGGACAGATGTGCGTCTTCTACCAAGACGACGTGGTGCTCGGCGGCGGGATGATCGCACGCATCTAGCAGTTTCGCAGGCGACGAGCGCCGATCGCGAGTTTGGGAACCGCGATCGGTATCCGTTGTCGACCTCGCACGACCCGTGCGTCTACCCTGGGACGACTTGTCCCCCCCGAGCTCGGCGCTTCGTCACGATCCCTTCGAGGAACCGTCGTTCCTCGAGCGGCTCCGTGCGCGTGACGAAAGCGCCTTCAATGCCCTCGTGAAGGGGTATCAGCGACGCGTATATTCGCTGGTCGTGCGCATGCTCGGCTCGCCCGCCGAAGCCGAAGACGTCGCGCAAGAAGTGTTCGTGCAGATCTTCCGCGCCATCGAGCAGTTCCGCGGCGAGTCGCGGCTCTCGACGTGGATCTTCCGCATCGCCGTCAACCTCTCGAAGAACCGCGCGCTCTATCTCCAGCGCAGGCACTCGGGCCAGAAGAGCGACACCGAAGACGTCGACGATCTCGGCGAACGCGTCCCGCTCGGTGCGGCGGCGAAGGGCACCGCCGCCGTCGTAGCGCGCCCCGATCAACTCGTCGAAGGCATGCAGGTCGAGCGCATCATCCAAGCGGCCATCGCCGAGCTCGAACCGTCCTTTCGCGAGTGCCTCCTGCTGCGCGAGGTCGAAGACATGAGCTACGAGGAGATCGCCGAGATCACCGCGCTCCCCGCCGGCACCGTCAAATCGCGCATCCACCGGGCGCGCGCGTCCGTCCGCCTCTTCGTCGAGAACGCGCTCGGCGAGGGCGTCGGCGGCAAGGTGGCGGTCAAAGCCGAGAAGAACGAGAAGCACGAAAAGACTGAGAAGTCCGAAAAGCCTGGAAAAGTGGGCGCGCGAGCGACTCGCGGCCGAGAGGAGGACGAATGAGCGAGCACGACGACGAGAAGACGTCGAGCTCCGAGACGGGGCCGATGCCGCACGAAGAAGCGATTGGCTTCCTCGATGCGCTGCGTGACGGCGAGCTCGAAGAAGACGAGGCCGCGCGCGTGAAGGAGCACCTCGCGACCTGCGAGCGTTGCAAGAAGGTCGAGGCGGCGCTCGGTGGAAGCCTGCGCGACGTCATGAACGACGGCGCCGCGAACTCGGAGAACGCCGACGCGCTCCTGCCCGCCGTGCAACGCAAGCTGCGGATGCGCTCGCGTGGGAAGTTTTATGGAGAGGTGGACGAGCGTAGGCGCGGGCCTTCACCGTGGCCGCTGGTGGTTGCAAGCGTGCTCGTGCTGGGGGCGTTGGTGGTGTCGTATTTGTTGCTCGGGCATGTCGGCGGGACGAGCTCACCGAAGCCGACGACGAGCAGCTCGATTTGGGTGGTGCCTGTGGGGTCGTGAGGGGAACAGACCCTCCTACGATCTCCCAGCCATGGCGGGCGTCTGCGTCGGTCGAGAAATCGACGCGTCACGTGCCCAACTTCGGGATGACTGCCTTCACGATCGTCAGCACCTGCTCCTGCGTCGCCTTCGTGGCAAGGACGGACAAGGTCGTCTTGTCGTTGACCATGACCTGGATGTAACCGCCGCCCGTCGGGCGGAACTGCCCGCACGCAGAGACTCCGACGCCCGGGATGTTTTCGTACATCAGTAGCGCGCACCCCTTCGCCTGCGCGTCGAGCGAGGTCTGGCCGAGGGCGACCGACATCGAGATCGTGCCGGACTTGTCCGCGGAGGCCCAGCTGCAGGCGTTGACCGTCTCCGTCGGACCCTTCGCGTCCGGGCCGAGCGCCGGGGTCGCGAGCTCCTTCGTGAACAAGCCGCACACGCTCATCGTCTTGTCGCCGGAAGTGCTGTCGCCGCTACCGCCACCACCGTCGGCGTTGCCCGCTTGGACCGGGGTGGACGTCGAGTCACCGCTGCAGCCCAATCCCGCAAAGCTGGATGCGATGAACGCCGCGGCAACCAGACGGAAAAAAAGAACTCGAGTCGTCATGATGTCTCCCTTTTCATTCGACCAATGAAGCAAGCTGCGGGCGGAGGTATCGACGTTGCCACTGAGCCGGCGATGCGCATCCGGTGGGGAACGAACGTTTCGCCGCTTCGATTCAAACGACGGTGAGCGCCGAGTGTCCTCGAAGAGCGAGAGATCGACGGGAAATGGCGTGAGGCTGGGTGGGGTGGTCATCAGGAGCTCCTTCGGCGAGCGCGGCGCACCGAGCGGGAATGGCGTGTTCTCGGATGGATGGTCGCCGCAGCCGCTCGCCTTCATCCAAACCGAGCGCGGCTTGCGCTGGCGCAGTGGAGGCGCAGTGAGACGACGTCGAGCTCCGAGACGGGGCCGATACCGCGCGAAGAGGCGATCGATCTTCTCGATGCGCTGAAGGATGGCGAGCTCGAAGAAGACGAAGCGGCGCGCGTGAAGGAGCACCTCGCGACCTGCGAGCGCCGCCAATCGAATGCCGACGCGCTCTTGCCCGCCGTTCAACGCAAGCTGCGCAGGCGCTCGCGCGGGCAGCGCGCCGACGTCGCGGATCGCGGACCAGACGTGACATGACATATCCACGCCGCCCGAAGCGAACTTGGGGAATCTTGCGATCGCGCCAGGCCTGCCTGCCGGCACGGCGATACCAACGACATCACGGCGCAGTCGGGCAAATCAGCGAAATGAAATGCGCCCCACATGCCTCCGCCGGCGCATCGCCCACCACGTCGACGAACAACGCCCCATCCACCAACTGCATCGCGCCCGCCATGTGGCCGAGCGTCGTCTTGCTCGGAGCCGTCGACGGACCGAGCGTCGGCGGCGGACCGCAGGGCTGCGCGATCTCGCAAGTTCGTCCAGCCGTCAGCGACGACGTCGTGGCCGCGCGATCGTCGAAGGCGAGAGCACACACGTCCGGGTAGCCGTCGACCTCGGTGAGCGTCCGCTCCCCGCCCGTCTCCACGAGGGCGAGCGACAGGTCGCCTCCCGTCGTCACCGACGTGACGTATCCACCATTGGTCGTCACGCAATGCGCATAAGTGCCTGTCGGAATCTTCGGTGCCGAGGGAACGACGACGGTGAGCGCGGTGGGCGGCAACCCCGCGGGGATGGGACAGCGAAGGAAGCCGTGGAAGCTCGTCGCGCCGCGGCCGAGTAGGCTGATGAAGAGTTGATCGCCAGCGGTGACCAAGGATGCTGCGGTGACGAGCACCCTTGCCGGCGTCGTGAAGTCCGCGGCCACGGTGCTGAGAGCGATCACTCCTTTCGGCGAGGCGGCCGTCGTGCTGCTCGTCGGGACGAGCGTGGCGTTGCCACCGAGCCAACGATCGAACGAGAGCCGAGCGGCGATGTGACCTGCGTCGTCGACCGTGAGCGTCACCGAGCCCGATCCGCCGCCGCTCGCGACCAGCGCCCGGCTCACTTGGAGCGTCTCGAGCGCGCACCCTGAGTATGCACCGACGCCAACCCACAAGGCCGCGCGCGAATCCCCGACGTCCGCCGAACCATTCGAGGCGTCTTCGAGGGCCGTGCGTGCGCCACATGCCGAGGTCGCAACGGCGAGGACGAGCGTGAGAAAGGAAAGGACCGGCACCACGGTCTTCGGAAGCGCGGCCGCGCCACCCACCGGACGAAGGCTGCTGCCAGTCGAATCGTGAAGGTCCTTCTTGGTCTTGATCGAAGAGGTCATGGCTGTCTCCTTGTCGACGGAGTCGTTCAGTTCGACGGCGCTGCAT
>JANYDK010000010.1 GCA_025363655.1 Deltaproteobacteria bacterium
CTCGGTACAGCGCGCCGGGCAGTTCTTCGGAGGCGTCTCTCACCCGATGGGCGCGCTCCGATGTGTCGGCGTGGCGCCGGAGCATCGCGGGCGCGGCGTCCTTCGCACGATGCTCGACGACTCTCTACGTGAGCAACGCGACGCGGGGCTGACCATCTCCTCGCTCTATCCTTCGAGCCCGCGCACCTATCGCAGCTTCGGGTACGAGCATTCGGGCGCCAACTTCGTTCGTCGGCATTCACTCGCCGCGCTCGGGGACGTCGGGCCGGCCAAGCTCGCGATCGAGCCCGTCGCGCACGACGAGATCGACGCTCTCTCGCCAGTGTACCGACGAGCGGCGCTCGAATCGAACGGCTGGATCGATCGAGGACACTGGTGGTGGTCGCGCGCGCTCCTCAAGCCATTTTCGTCGAAGCAACCGCGCCTCTATCGCTTCGTGCGCAAGGAGGAAAACGCGATCGAAGGCTACGCGTCCTTCATCCAGCACGGCGATCACCATCCGCTGCGGTTGCACGTGGCCGAGCTGGTGTGCGCCAGCGCCGATGCGATGCAGAGTGCGCTCTCCCTTCTCCATGCACACCGCTCGATGTTCGAGATGCTCTCGTGGCTCAGTGGGCCCGTCGATTGGCTCGCGCCGTTCTTCGACGTGCCGGTAGGAGACGTCGAGGAGGAGGGAGCGCCGCTGCCGCATCCGATCAATCCGTGGATGACGCGCGTCCTCTCGCTGCGGCCTTGGCTCGAGGCGTGGCGCTATCCCCGAGGTCTCTCGCTCGAGCTCCACCTCGCTGTACGCGATGCGTTGTTTGCCGAAAATTCAGGCTCATTTCGCGTTCGCGTCGAGGCTGGCGTCGCGAAGGTCGAGCCCGGTGGGCGTGGGAGCGTGCAGGTCGATGTGCGGGCGCTGGCGGCGCTGATGGGCAGTCACGCGACGGTCGCCACGCTCGTGCATCGTGGTTTGCTCAGCGGCGATCGCGACGAGCTCGCCGACCTCGCCGGCGCTTTTGCCGGCATCCCGGCGTGGACCTGGGATTCGTTCTAGCATCGCTCGATGCGGACTCGCCTGCTCGCCACGCTCGCCGTCGTCGGTGCCACTCACGCGCTTCTTCTCGGTGGTCTCGCGGGCTGCAAAGACAAGGCGCCGCCGCCGCCGCAAGGAACGCCGAAGGTCGGGCCAGAACCGTCGGCGTCGGGGTCGGGTTCGAGTGCAGAGGCGAAGAAGCCAGCGCCCTCGGGCAAGCTGCAGGTCGTCGCCGCACGTGACGGACGAATCACCATCGGCGCCTTCGACGATGGCGCGATCTACGCGACGGCTGGGCTCTCGCTCGCGATCGCACGCGGCGGAGGCGAGCTCGTTCGCGACACCAAGTGGCTCTCGGGGTTGCCGGCCGACGGTTTCGGTGGCGGCTACGCGATGGACGACGTCACCTTCGGCGGAAAATTTCCCGACGACGCCTGGTCGACGAAGACGACGTACTACATGCGCGGCAGCTCCAACTGGGCCGTGTGGCACTGGCAAGAGGGCAAGTGGGCGACCGTCCCCAACCTCGAGGGGAAGCTCCTCTGGTACTACGCGTCGTTCGGGCCCTGGAAGGACGGTACGTCCCTCGCGCTCCGCCTCAACGACTTGCCGGCGATGGGCGAAGACGAGCCGCAGATGGCGGCGCTCTCGAAGCTCCTCGAGAAGTCCGTGCCTCGCTTCGAAGTCCCTGGAAAGCCGGGAAATAAAGCCGATTCGCTGCCGACGTTCGCCGCGGGGGCGCGGCCGGCGACCTTCTCTTCGCTCGCTTCGGGCGACGTCGTGGCGGTCTTCGAGCTCGGCATCGACGAAAAGGAAGTGACCAAGGTGCAGCGCTGGCCCGCCGGCGACGCGAAGGGAATCGTCGAGGTGCCGCCGGGCGTGACCAAGACGCTCGATCGGCCGGTGCTGAAGATGGCGTCCGCGAACGACGTCTGGCTCGGCGGCGCGGTCGATGCCAAGGCGTACCTCGCGCACTTCGACGGCAAGGCATGGACGAAGCTCGACGTGACGATGAAGGGCGACGTCGCGTCGATCGCGCAAGCGACCGACGGCACCGTGTGGATCGCCACCGCGCCCGATCCGGACGACAAGGGCGACGTCGGTCTCGGGGAGCTGTGGAAGCGGGCGAAGGGCGCGGCGACGTTCGAGCTGGTGCCGCTTCCGACCATGAAATTCCCTGGTGACGGCGTCGATCACCTCGCTCTCGGCAGCGCCTCCGGACCGCCGGTGTGGGATGTCGAGAAGGGGGAGAAGAAGGACGGCGAGGCCGACTGGTATCTCGCGCCGCGCCAGGTCGTCGTCGCTCCCGATGGCGAGCCGTTCGTCGCCGCCATCGCCGTCGACGATCCGAAGAACTCACCGGCCAACGGCTATCCGATGGCCGCGCAAGGGCGTTGGGCCGTGTTGCGCATCAAGGCGCCGAGTGCGCGGCTCGACTTCCCGGCGCGCGACATGGTCATCGTCGAGACCCAAGACCTCGACGACGTCACCATCGCCTCGGCGGTGAAGGCGTCGAAGGACTGCAGCGCATTCTTCGTCTCGGCTGGCGACGTTCCAGAGGGCGCGGCCGCCAATTGGGATCCGGTCGATCTGCGCGCCGCCGTCAAAGATCTCTCCGGTCCCGTGGGCGACCTCGACGCCTACGAGGTGAAAATGCAGGGGAAACGTCGCGTCGGTTTCTATCTACCCCTCTGCATCGACGACTGCGCGAAGTGGGTCGACGGGTTCGTCGCCGCGCTGACGAAGAAGCTCCCGGCGGCGCCGAAGCTCTACTGCCGCACGCCGCTGGTGACGCGTGAGCTCGCGATCACGTTGCCACCGGCGAAGTGAAGCGTGACCTCGCGCGGCAAGCGCATACTCCGGCGGGTCGCGATCGTCCTCGCCGTGCTCTATGCGCTCTCTTGCCTCGCGGTCGCCCTTCTCTATCGACGTTTTCTCTACTGGCCGCGGCCGGCGCACGTCTTTTCGCAGAAGGTCGCGCCGGCGGAGAAGCACCGACTCGGAAGCGATGGTGTCGACGCGGTCACGCTCTTCTGTCGCGGGAATGACGACGGACCGGTCGTCGTCTACTTTCATGGGAACTCCGAGGCGGCCGGCGACGACCGTTGGTTCGCGACGGACTGCACGCCGAGCGCACGCCCGTGGGCGGCGGTCGAATATCGAGGTTATGGACTCTCTGCGGCGGCAGGATCACCCACGGAAAAAGGCATCTACGCCGACGCCGAGGCAGGCCTGGCGATGCTTCGCGACGAGGGCTTCGGAGAAGATCGCACGGTGCTCGTCGGCTTCTCGCTCGGCACCGGAGTCGCGGTCGAGATGGCGAGCCGCGGGCATGGTCGTGCGCTCTTGCTCCTCGCACCCTTCACGTCGATTCCGCGCGTCCTCGATCGATGGGCGTTCATGCTCCCGACGCGGCTCCTCGTCGGCGATCGCTACGACTCGCTTTCGAAGGCGAGCACGGTGCACGTACCGACCTTGATCGTCCACGGCGACGCCGATCGCGTCGTGCCCTACGCGATGGGCGTCGAGCTCTCTCAGGCGATCACCGGCGCCACCTTGCTGACGATGCCCGGCGCTGGGCACAACGATCTCTTCGTCTACGAGCCGACGAAGGCCTCGACGACCATGGATGCGTTCATCGCCACCGCGGGAGCTGCGGGTACGCCGAAGGTTCCGTGACCGTGCTTCCGGCCCGCGCGTCGTCGTGCCACTCGCCTCCCGTGAGCCGGAGTCGGGCATCGTCGTGGCTCTTCGCGTGTGCGCTCGCGTGCACGGGCGCTCTCGTGATGGGCCCGCTGCGTGCGGAAGCGCCCGAGGCGTCGGCCGAGGACAAGGAGTCTGCGCGCGTCCTCTTCGGCATCGGGCTCGGGCTCCTGGAGAAAGGTGAAGCTCGCCTCGCGCTCGAGAAGTTCGAGCTCGCCGACAAGCTCTACAGCACGCCGATCACCTCCCTTCAGGTCGGCAAGACGCACCTCGCGCTCAGCGAGCTGGTGGCCGCGCATGCAGCGTTCATCAAGGTGGCGACCATCCCGGTGCGCACCAGCGAGTCGGAGAAATCAGCGGCGGCGCGCGACGAAGCCGCGAAGCTCGCGCTCGAGGTCCGGCCGCGGCTCGCCGAGCTGCGCGTCGCGTTGATTGGACTCGGCGACGATCGACTCTCGGCGATGACGCTCGATGCGCGGCCGGTTGCCTCGCCGCAATTCTACGCGCCGCAGCTCCTCGATCCGGGTGTTCACCACGTGCTCGTCCGCGTGTCGGGCGTCGATGCCCAGGGCGGCGCGCGCGTCCGCGAGCTCTCGGCCACGGTCTCGCTGAAGGAAGGCGAGAAGCACATGGTCAGCATCGAGGTGCCTCCCACCGGCGACGAACCCGTGATCGAGGACGACGCCGACTTCGACAAGCCGCCGCCGCACCTCTTGATCGTCCCTCGCGTCGCGCTGCTCCTCACCGGCATCGCGCGCAGCACGACCACCTGCGAGGGCTCGGGTTGCGCGTCGCAGGAGAACGACATCGACCGCAGCGATCAATCCGGCGTCTCGCTCGCTCTCGATGCGCTGAGGCCGATCGGTCGGAATTTCCGCCTCGGACTGTCCGTGCTGTGGGTGCCGAAGCTGCAACTGCAGGCCTCGACGAGCGGACATGATTGGACGTTCGCACCGGTGGCCGAGGGCTTGCTCCCCTTGTCGAAGGGACTCGGCGCGTTCGGGCGCGCGCAGGTCGGCGCGATGGTCTTCGATTGCTGCGATGCGGGTCGGCACCTCACGCTCGTCTACGGCTTCGGCGGCGGGCTCGTCGTCGCGCTCACGGCAGCCGTCTCGCTCCGCGCCGAGTTCCTCTACCAGCGCACCGTGCCCTTCACCTTGCGGCAATACAGCGACGCCGCCCGATCGAATTCGAACTTCACCGACAAGCTCACGAGCGATCGCCTCTGGACTCTCCTCGGCATCGAGTGGGGTTTCTGACGAAGTTGTCCTGTCGCAGGAAGGCGTCGCGCGGCGTTGGTGCCCGCGTTGCGTCGTGGCACGGAGCCGCGGTGAGCCGATTTCGTACGTCTTGGTCTCCGGGCGCGCTCATCGCGTGCGCGCTCCTGCTCGCGAGTGCGCGGGACGTCCATGCGGCGGGAGAGGCTCCGGCGGAGGTCTCGGCGGAGGTCTCGGCGGAGGACAAAGAGTCGGCGCGCGTCCTCTTCGGGCTCGGTCTCGGTCTCCTCGAGAAGGGCGAGACGCGCCTCGCGCTCGAGAAATTCGTGCTCGCCGACAAGCTCTACAGCACGCCGATCACCTCGCTGCAGCTCGGCAAGACGCACCTGGAGCTCGGTGAGCTGGTCGAGGCCTACGGCGCGTTCACCAAGGTCGCGAGCATTCCTCTGCGCGCGAGCGAGTCCGAGAAGTCGGCGGAAGCGCGCGACGAAGCGGCGAAGCTGGCGACCGAAGTGCGCCCGCGGCTCGCCGAGCTCTCGGTGACGATCGTCGGCGTCTCGCCGGGCACGCCGGTGACCTTGAGCATCGACGGACGTCCTCTCGCGTCGCCATGGTCGCCGGAGCCGCACCTCGTCAATCCGGGCGAGCACACGCTGCTCGTGCAGGTCTCCGGCACCGATCCGAAGGGCGGCGCGCGCGTGCGCGAGGTGACCGCGCGATGGACCTTGAAAGAAGGGCAAAAACGCTCGATCCAAATGGAGGTGCCGCCCGCCGTCGAGGCGACGCCAGAGCCGATCGTCGTCTCGACCGAGCGGGCGATTCCGCGCGTCTTGATCGTGCCGCGGGTCGGGTTCCTTCTCTCCGGCATCGCCCGCAACTCGTTCACCTGCGAGGGACCGGGATGCGGCAGCTCGGAGGCCAGCGTCGATCTCACCGATCAGTCGGGCCTGTCCTTCGCGCTCGACGTGCTGAGGCCGCTCTTTCGCAACTTTCGCGTCGGCGTGTCCGCGCTCTACGTCCCCAAATTGCGGCTGCAGAACGTCGCCACCGGTCGAGACTTCACGCTGGCGCCCGTCCTCGAAGGGTTCGTCGATCTCTCGCGGACCGTCGGCCTCTTCGGTCGTGTGCAGGGCGGGATGATGATCTACGCGCCCATCGCGCAGGGCGTCGGTCCCGTGACGAACTTCTTTGCGTTGCAAGACTGCTGCGTCGACACCGAGACGCACGTCGCGTTCGTCTACGGCTTCGGAGCCGGGCTCGTCGTCGCCGTCGCCAACGGCCTCGCGCTCCGCGCCGAGCTGCTCTTCCAACGCACGTCGCCGATGGTCGTCGCGACCTCACACGAGCCGCGTAGCGGCGGCACCGCCGACGGCAAGGCGACGCTGGTCAGCGATCGGATGTGGATGCTCCTCGGCCTCGAGTGGGGGCTTTAGTCCGGCGACCGAGCGAAACGAGACTGTCCGGCAAAGCGAATCGCCTAGAAGTCGAAAGCGAAGCCGAAGGCAATGCCGTAGAGGCTGCGGCGCGTCTGGCTCGTCGACGAGATGTTTCCGAGCGTGCCGCTGTCGTTGACGATGCCGCCGGCGAGGCCGATTTCCGCAGTCGGACCAATGGTGAAGTCGAAGTGCTCGCTGACGCGCGCGACGATGAAGACTTCACCGCCGATCATCAAATCGTTGCCGCGGATGTGCCGGCCGTAGTCGAAGTGGAAGAACGTCACCCCGCCGCGCATCCACAGCGCGACGGAACGAGAGAGCTGCACGCTGAAGCCGATGCGCGGGGAGAAGCCGAGGATGGTCACCGAGTCACCGTCGGTCAGCGGCGAGGGCGCTTCGGAGTAGTGGAGGCCGCCGCCGAGCGAGACGTGATCGGTGGCGAAGACGTGCGCGCCGAGTCGGGTGATCGGACCGTAGGCGAAGAAGCCGTTGCTGCTGCCGTAGCGGCTGAGCGAGACCTCGCTGTCGGCGTTACGGTTGCTGGTCGCGAGCTGCGTGAATCGTTCGCGGAGAATGCCGCCGAGGTTGTCGAGCGCGACCACGACTCGCCCGCGCTTGCCGAAGGCCTCGTCGTTGCCGGCGGCACGCGCCTCGCCCATGAATCCGAAGATGGCGACGAGCGCGAAAGCGGCGTGGGACACCTTGATCATCTAGAAATCCGCCATCAGGCCGAGGAGGATGCCCATCGCGCGATAAGATGCGTCGGCGTTCTTCGCCTCGTCGTGTCCGACGATCGAGCGCTCGAAGGTGGGACCGAGGAGCACTCCGAAATGCTTCGTCGGCGTGAAGACGAGCGACGCGTCGGTGGCAACTCCGACGATGTAGCCAGGCTGGCTCTTGGACACCGGCAGGTAGATGGTCATCCCGATGCGCACCCAGAGCGCGACCTTGTCGCTGAACGGATGCGCGTAGCCGACACGGGGCTCGATGCCGAGGAAGAGGAGGCCGTCGCCACCGACGCCATCTTTGCTCGGCGCGATCCACCACATCTGCAGGCGCGTGCCGAAGGTGACGCCGTGTTCGCCGATCCAATCGAGGCCGATGCGCGTGCCGAGCACCCCGGGAAAGAGGCCGCGACTGTCGAGGGAGTTGTTCTTCGGATAGACCTCGTTGAAGCCGAGGGCTCGTTCGCTGACGACGCCGAAGACGTTCTCGACCGAAACCGCCGCCGAGGAGCGACGTCCGAACCCGGGAGCGCTCGCCGGCCCGACGATGCTGTCTTGGGCTTGCGCGCGCGACGGCAAGCTCGCGCTGGCCACCACCAGCGTCGAGAAAATCGCCAGCGTGGGCAGGACCAGACGCATCGCGGGCCCAGCCTAGTCACACTTCGCCAGAGATGCTCCGCAAGTTCGCGCGACGGTCCGGAGGCGATGTTTTCTCGTACTCTCGTACCCATCGCGATGCCCTCCCTCTACGCCCAACCGCTCGTCTATCGGATGCTCTTCGACGCGATCGACGTCGACGTGCCGTTCTATCGAGCGCTCGGCGAACGCTTCGCGAGCACGCGGCCGACGCTGGAGTGTGGCGTCGGGGCGGGTCGCATGGCGCTGGCATTCGCGCGCGCGGGGCTCTCGCTCCATGGGGTCGACGTCGACGCTTCGATGCTCGCCGACCTCCGACGACGGCTCGACGCCGAGCCCGGGGAGTTGCGCGCGCGCGTCTCCTGCGAAGAGGCCGACGTGCGCACCATGCGGCTGGAGAGGCGCTTCCCGCTCGTCATCTCGCCCTTCAACAGCCTTGCGCATCAGCTCTCGCTGGGTGAGCTTCGCGCCTTTTTTCAGGGCGTTCGCGCGCATCTCGAGGACGACGGCGTCTTCGCCTTCGACCTCTGGATCCCCGATCCGAACACGCTCCGCGGCGCCGTCGCCGACTCGCCGCGCTTTCTCGATCCGCGCACCGGAGTCCCCACGCGGTGCACCGAACGAAAGACCTACGACCCGTTCACCCAGGTGCTCACCGTCGATCTCGAGCTGCGTCACGTCGACCTCGAGGACGGTGATGCGGGCGAGCACCTCTCGCTTCGTCTTCGGCAGATCTTCCCCGAGGAGGCGCGGCTCCTCGTCGAGTCGTGTGGCTTCGAAGTGCTCCATCGCACGAGCCGATTTTCGACGTTCGTCGAAGGCGCGCCGCAGCTCGAAGACGAAGCCGAGGACGAACGCGGCGACATGATCGCGTGGGTGTGCAGGCCGTCGCAAAGGCGCTGACTCGTTCCTGCGAAGGGCTCTACGCCGTGGCTGTCGCCTTTCGCACCCGATCTCTGTCGCGGAGGGGCCACAGCCCCTGGGCCGATTCACGGACAGTGCTGAATCGAAGCCCAGAATTCACTGGTCAGACCAGTTGGCGCGCCCGTTGCTGAAGGGGCGGGCACCATGTCCAATCGTGACGAGAGAGCCGCGCGGCGCGCGGTGTCGATGACGTGTGTCCTCGCGTTGCTCACTGCTGGCGTCTCCTTGGAGAGGCAAGCGTCGGCGCAGGCGACGACCGCGAAGACCAACAACGACGCACCTACCGCGAAAGGAAACGTCACCGGCAACGTCGTCAAGCTCGACGCCGGTGACGTCTTCCTCGATGTCGGTGTGAAGCAGGGGGCCGTCGTCGGCGACGTCCTCGAGCTCTGGCGACCGATCACCGTCAAGCATCCGGTGACCGGCAAGCTGTTGAGCGATCGATTTCGAATCGGCAGCGTCAAGGTGACGCAGGTCGGCGACGTCATCTCGCTGGCGAAGCCCGAGGGGACGCTGCTCCGCGCGGTCGAGCCCGGTGACGTCGTCGTCCTTCCACGCGCGCTCCCGATCGCTCCGCCACCACCCCCGGCGGGGACCGGGGTCGAGAAGCCGAAGCCTGGCGGAGCTACGCCGCCGCCGATCCTGACCGTCATCGACGACGATGAGGCCGACGAGCTCGGCGTGCTCTTCGATGGGCTCCTCGGTGCCGATCTCCCGACGCGCATCACCCGCTTCGAAGGCTGGGCCAAGGCACATCCATCGAGTCGTTATGTGAAGGCGGTGATCGAGGAGGCGAACGCGCTCCGTGCGCTCGCGGAGGACAAATCGGGCACGAATTCCGCGGCGACCGACAGCGGTCTCCCGCCGGCGCCGCGCGCGCTCTCGTTCGAGAAGCCGTCGGAGCTCCTCGAGAACACCGCCACCACGATCGCCCTCGAGGTCGAAGGTCCGGTGATCGGCGTCGTCTTGCACTTCCGACGTTCGAGCGAGCCCGCGTACCAGTCGTTGCCGATGAAGGCGACAGGCGCGGGCTACTTCTCGGTCACGCTCCCCAAAGAGAAAGTCGTCGCGCCTTCGCTCGACTTCTTCATCGAAGCGGTCGGCACGACCGGAGGCGCGACGGCGATCGTCGGGAGCGCCGACAAGCCCGACACGCTCAGCGTCGCCGAAGCGCCGAAGGTGTCGCCGCCCAAGTCGTACAAGACGGTTGCTGCGCTCTGGACCGACTACGCCGATTACAACCGACTCCTCCGCAACGACTACGCGTGGCAGACGGAGGGCTGGTTCGGTCTCCGCTTCTTCCCCGAGGGCGACGTGGGTCTGCGCGCGGTGCGCTCGGGCTTTGGCGTCTACAAAGGGCAAGGCGGGGCCGTCGTCGATCTCGATCAGACGCAGCTCGCCGCTCGCAGCGTCGGCCTCAGCTACGGCTACCTCGAAGCGGAATGGGGCTTCATTCCGGCCTTTTCCATCATCGGCCGCGCGGTCATCGGTCTCGGCGACGGCGGCATCACCGGCGGAGGTCAGGCCTTCGTCCGCATCGGCAACGACAAGAAGACGAACCTCATGATCGGCGGCGAGTTCCTCGGTGGGGTCGGCGTCCGCGGCATCACGCAGGTCGAGCTCAACATGTTCCCGCGCTTTCCCATCATGTTGCGCAGCGAGGTCACCAACCAACCCGCGGGCAGCACCGTCGGCAACGATCAGAGCAAGCTGCTCACCGGCCAGAAGCAGTCGACCGGCGACGGCGATCTCGGCGTGCGCGCGATCGCGCAGGTCGGATATCGCGTCTCGCCCGAGCTCACCCTCTTCCTCCGCGCCTCGTACCAGGGGCGCACGATCAATCACTCCGGTCCCGGGGTCGGTGCAGGAGCAATGTTCTCATGGTGACCAAGCCCGCTGTCCTTCGTGTCCTCGTCACCCTCGCGGCCTCGGCCGCCGCGGTGGCGCTCGCCACCTCTTCGATCGCGCAGACCAAGCCGACGCCTGCTCCGAGCGCGAGCGCTTCTCCGAGCTGGGTCGCGATCGCGGTTCCTTCCGTCACGACCATGACCTCGGCCTCGCCGGCGCCAGCCACCAGCGCCGCACCGAAGCCCGTCGGGACCGGCGTCACTTCGCCCCTCGTGCACCACGCGCCGATCATCGTCGCCAAACCGCACGAAGAGCTGAAAATCGAGGCTCGAATCGAATATGGCCAATTGGTGCAGAGGCTCTTCGTTCGCTATCGGACGGCCCCTGGGGAGGCGCCGCGCGAGGTGCCCTTTCTCCGCGGGAGCGACGATCGCTACCTCGCCGTCATTCCGAGCGACGACGTCAAACCGCCCGGCCTCGCCTACGGCATCGTCGTCGAGCGCACCGACGGCGCCGTCGTCGACGTCTTCGGTGGCGCCACGCCCGGTCAGCTCCACGACGTCAGCGTCACCGAAGACATCGCCGACCAACGCGAGCGCGTGCTCCTCGATCGACTCGAGGGTCGTCGCTCGGTGGTGTCGACGTCGTTCGACTACGTCCAGTTCGGCAACAGCAGCGCCAACTCTGCTGCTGGCAAGACGACCATCCACGACGGCTATTACCGCACCGAAGGCGTCTACACCTATCGGCCGCTGCGCAGCATCGTCGAGTTCAGCATCCGTCTCGGCGTCATGCGCGGCACCTCGCCCGTCGCCGCCAGCGCCACCGCGGCCGGCGACAACAAGGTCGGCCTCAACTACGGCTCACCGTCGATTCTCTTTCGCATCACCGACGGCATTCACGCCGAGGGCTCGTTCCTCACCAGCGTCACCGAGCAGGGCTTCTCCATCGGCGGCGGGGCTGCCGTCCACATCGGCGACGTCTATGGGAGCAAGCTCGTCCTCGGCATCGAATCGATCAGAGATTTCGGCACGCGCGGCTTCGCGCGTCTCGATCTGGTGAAGGGCCGTTTTCGCGTCAGTCCGATGATCGAAGTGACCAACATGCCGCACGCCGACCGCGCGGGATTGCGGCTGATCACCGAGGTGGGCCTCGGCCTCGGCCAAGGCTGGCAGGTGGCGGCGCGCATCGGATATCAAGCTCGCGATTTCGATACCGGCGGTCCGGGGCTCGGCGTCTCGCTCGGCTACGCGTTCTAGCCAGTCGCTCAGAGCGTCGACATGTAGAGCGAGATTCCGATGCCGATGATGGCCACTCCGAAGACGATGCCGAGGACGATGGCGACGATGCGGTTCTCCCGTTTTTTCCCGTCTTGAAGGCCGTGCCGTAGCTCGAGGGCCGCGTGCCGGAGGCGTGAGCGCGCGAGCGCGTCGGCGTCGACGTGATCGGCGAGGAGAATCGGCTGACCGCAGTGTCGACAGACCACTTGTACCGAACCATCGTCGGGCACTGCGTTCTGCCCACCGCACTTGCCGCACGCGAGGCCCTTCGCCCGCAGGTCGCGCAGCGCCTGATTTCCAGCGATTTGCTTCGCCATGTCGAGCTGCATGCGCTCGGCGTCGGAGACGTGCGCGTTCACCGCGTCGAGCTGCCCGCACGACGGACACGTCACTTGGTGGACGCGCATGTCGAGCGACACTTCGATCGCGCCGCCACACTTTCGACACTTCGACGCGCGGGTCGCGTCTCGGTTCGCGGTCGGCAGCCGCGGTGCCACGCCGAGATTTCCCGGATCGTGCACCACCTGCTGGAAGAAGGCGCGCATCTCGTCCGCCTTCTGGGCGGTCTCGCCGACGTAGCTGACCGTCTGCAGCTCGGCGTGACAGAACGAGCAGTGGAACGTCGGCACGCGCAGATCGTCAGGCAGCGGCGTGCTCGCGCCACACTTCTGGCATTCGACTCCGCGACTCATCGAGTCAGGCCGTTTCGGTGATCAGCTTGTCGACGGCGTGCACCGGGGCCATGTCGCCGCTCATGAGATGCGCGATCGACGTCAGCACCAAGCGGTGGCGCGCGAGGGTGCCCTTGCCTTCGAAGACGGGTGAAATCACTTCGACGACGTAGTGCCCGCCCGAGCCGCTGGCGGCGACCCGTGCATCGGGAATGGCCGCGCGAACGGCGGCTTCGATGGCTTCGGTGACGGAGCCCTGGAAGTGCGTGGGGTGTGAGCTCATGAAAAAAGGATTAGCACGCCCACGCGCACGCACTCTCGATCAACTGCTCACCAGAGCACGTCCTGGTCCTCGGCCACGCCCAGCACCTCGCTGAGCTCCAATGTCTTTCCGCCTGCGCGCAGCGTTCCGGAATACATGCCCACCGGGTGCAAGAACCTCGAGCGGATGATGCCGAAGTCCTTTTCTTCCGAGTGCGCGCCGCCGGGGCGGAAGACGAGATCGAGGGCGCCGCAGGTGGTGGAGATGCGCCAGGGATCGAGGGGATGCCGACTATCGAGCGTGAAGCGACCTTCGCCGAGGGGGATGAGCGAGGCTGCGTCGCCCGAGCCTTCGGGAGGGAGAATCCAGGCGCCGCACTCTTTGGCGCCGAGGAAGCCTTCGACGAGGTTGAAGGCGATGCGCTCGCCAGTCTTGGCCTTGCCGAGGGCGTAGGCCCAACGCCACTGCGTGTGACGTGCGAGATAGCCGTGGGTGAAGTCGTAGCCCGCGACGCCGCCGTCGAGTGACCGGCGCTTGCCGTCGGCGATGATCTCGCCGCGCAGAGGGAGGAGCGCGCCCTTCTCCGTGGCGTTGACGACGCCGCCGGGGATCGCGCCGATGGCCGAGAGGGCAGGGTGCGCGGCCTCGGCGTCGAAGGACGCGCGAATGGTGAGACCGGGGTGATGCGCGTCGATTTCCACCGTGCGTCCACCGGCTGCGCGCGACATCCGCACCTTGGCCGCGAAGGGGGTGCCGCCGAAGCGCGCCGAGAATCCATCGCAAAACGAGCGCGAAACACCGCCGCCGATTCCCGGCGGTGCGAGCGCGGTGCAGTCGGCGACGAGGCGACGATCGCCGCGCGCGTAGACGAAGGCGAAGCTGTTGAGGATGTAGCCGAGGTCGACCACCGCGAGCCCGACGAAGATCTCGTCGGTGCAGAGGGCAGCGTAGAGCCAGCGCTTGCGATGCGTGAGGTGGTAGAGCGCCGACCTCTTGAGCGGCGACAGATCGATCGGCGGGAGCGCGCCGCGATACGAGCCGAAGGCAGGGAGCCCGGTGCGCGGATCGACCAGGCTCGCCGGCGGAGCTTCGAGCGTGCGCGAATCCACCCTCAGGGTTCCAGGAAGAGGTCGGTGGTGAGGTGGCCGCCGGGGACCATGGCGTACACCGAGAGGTCTTTCACGCCCTCGGCGATGAGCACCTCGTCGTCGATGAAGAAGTTGCCGGTGACCTTGCGCCCGTCGCGGTTGAAGATTGCATACGCCGCATCGCCCATGATTTCGGGCTTCCGCGAGTGCTGCGCGCTCTCTTCGCCGCCGAGGAGGTTCATCACCGCGGCGGTCGCGATCATCGTACGCGGCCAGAGCGCGTTGACGCCGATGCCGTCGCCGGCGAGCTCTTCGGCCATACCGAGCACGCACATGCTCATTCCGAACTTCGCCATCGTGTAGGCGACGTGCGGCCCGAACCACTTCGCCTTCATGTCGAGCGGCGGCGAGAGGTTGAGGATGTGCGGATTGCGTCCGGCCTTGGCGGAGGCTTGGAGGTGAGGAATGCAGACCTGCGAGCAGAGGAAGGTGCCGCGCGTGTTGATTTGATGCATCAGATCGTAGCGCTTCATCGGCGTATGCACGGTGCCGGTGAGGCTGATCGCGCTCGCGTTGTTGACGAGGATGTCGATGCCGCCGAACTTGGCGACCCCTTGCTCGACCGCGGCGCGCACCTGCGCCTCTTCGCGCACGTCGACGACCAGGGGGAGCGCCTTGCCGCCCGCCTTCTCGATCTCTTCGGCGGCCGTGTAGATCGTGCCCGGCAGCTTCGGATGCGGCTCGGTCGTCTTCGCCGCGACGATGACGTTGGCGCCATCCTTCGCCGCACGCAGCGCGATCGCCTTGCCGATGCCGCGACTCGCGCCGGTGATGAACAGGGTCTTGCCTTGGAGATTGCTCATGACGCGTCACGCTAGGGGCTCGACGCGGCAGCGACAAGCGACGCACCCGCATGCCGCCCTCGACCGAGATACATAGATTTATTATGTCATGCCGCGCCTGCTCGTGCCGGGCGAGGGCGCATTCGATCAAGTCGACTGAGGTAGCATCGCGGCCATGTCCATGAAGTCCCTCGTCGCTGCAGCTCTTCCGTTCGCCGGATACGCGATCGTCGCGTGCGCCACTCCGCAGCCGAAGGAGACGCCGGCGCCGACCACCACCCTCAGCGCGGCCACCGCAGCCGCGCCGATGCCGTCCGCCTCCACCAGCGTGGTCGCGTCGGCGAGCGTCACTGCGAGCGCGAGCGCGGAAGTCCCTCCTCCTCCTCCTCCGCCGCTCTCGACCGAGAAGTGGACGGCGCTCTCGACGGCGAAGAAGACGATCGCGCTCCGCTATCCGGCCGACATCTTTCCCAAGACGAAGGTGGCCGCCGAATCGATCACGCTCCTCAGCAACCTCACCCGCCAAGGCCTCGCCGACAACACCGCGAAAGACTATTGGCGTTACCAGATTCAGGTCGATCTTCTCGCCGGCACCCCCTTCGACCAAGTGAAGAAGCTCTTCAAGGCCTATCCCTTCCCGCAGATGTTTCCGAAAGCGACCGAAGCTTCGTACGTCGAGGATCCCAGCGGCTCCCGAACGACGGTCGGCGGTCACGCCGGATACCGCATCTGGACAGGCGTCGAGGGCTACAACCAAGAGACCAACCTTCTCGCCCTCGACGACAAGAAGACCCTGCGCTTCCGCTGCACTTACGTGGGGAGCGTCATGGGGCCGGAAATCGACGATGAAAAGCAGGTCGCCATCTGTAACGCCGTGCTCGCGAGCCTTTTTCCGGCAAAAACGAACTAGGCCGATCCTGCCGTCGATTCTTCGGTATCGAACTGCCGGGCCCGTCGACAGATACGTCGAATAGGTCGCAGCGCGGCGAGGCGCACGAGCCAGCCGGCGAACGCGGCCCACGAATTTTCAGATGCCGCCCCGTGCGGTGGAGATGGCGCGCAATGGTTGTTGCGCCACCTCCGTCGAGCTTCGGGCGGAACGCGAGGATTTCCCCATGTCGATGATGACGTATGCGTACTTGAAGGGTCAGAAGAGCGGGCAGATCAAGGGCTCGATTACCCAGAAGGGTCGCGAGGACTCCATCGGCGTCATCGCCGTGAGCCACTCGATCGTCAGCCCGCGCGATCCGCAGAGCGGCCTGCCCACCGGGCAGCGCATGCACAAGCCCTTCGTCTTCACGAAGGAGCTCGATAAGGCCACGCCGGTTCTTTACAACGTCCTCTGCACCAACGAGAACCTCACCGACGTCGTCTTCAAGTTCTGGACGCCGCAAATCAAGGCTGCCCAGGGCGTCGGCGGCGAGGTTCAGCACTACACGGTCAAGCTGACCAACGCGAACATCGCTTCGTACGACTTCCGTCAGGCGAACATCCGTCACCCCGACCTCGTGAAGTTCACGGAGTACGAGGAGATCGCCCTCACCTACCAGAAGATCGAGTGGACCTGGAACGACGGCGGCATCACCGCTGGCGACGACTGGGAAGCCCGCGTCTGAAAACGCCGCCTGGATGACACCACGTCTGGGCACTTCACGAGCTGCCGGCGATTCACTTCGCCGGCAGTCGCATTTTTGTCTCGCGGTCGTCAGCGAAAATCGAGGCGGGCGCGCGTTCCCCAAGGACAGGCGAAGGAGAGCGGCTTCGTCAGCACCCAGAGGGTCGCGACCGCGGGTGGATGCTCGGGCACCGGGCCTTGGCCATCGGTGAAGACGACGACGCCGTCGACGCCGTGCGAGCGGAGGAAGGCGCGCTCGAAGGGCGGGCGCAGATCGGTGCCTCCGCGTCCCTTCACCTGCGGAAGTGAACCGTCGAAGGGGAAAACACGCGCGATTTCGACGTCGCACTCGGCGATGGTGAGCCGCGCGCTCTCGCTCATCGGCGAGAGATGGCGCACGATTTCATGCAGCTCGCGCGAGCTCATGCTCATCGAGGTGTCGAGGACGACGAGCACGTGCGGACGGGCGATGACCCGCGGCGAATAGGTGCGCCCCGGCATCTCGCCGATGCGGCTGGGAAAGCGTCGGCTCGGTCGCGACCAGGTGTGCACCGGCGCGCGCGTCTTGGCGACGAACATGCGCAGCGCCGTACGCCAATCGACGAACTGTCGCGGTGGTCCGGCGACGCCGGTGAGCTCTTCGAGGAGACGACCGGGCGTGGTCCCCGCGAGCTGTCCGCTCTTCGGCGCGTGCTCGAGCTCTTTGGGAGACGGCGCCGATTCGCTGGCGCGCTCGAGAAGACGCTGCGTCTCTTCCACGCCCCCCGGCGGCGGCGGCTGGCCTTTCTCTCCCGGCTGCCAGAGGTGTCCGTCGACGAAGCGCAGTTGACGGAGATTGGGGATCGGCTTGCCACCGGCGCGCGTCGCTTCGAGCTTGCGATAGCGCTCGATCGTGCTCTCCCGTCCACGCACGCCGTAGGCTTCGAATTGCTTCCAGGTGATCGGATCGGGCAACGGCTCTTCGATGAACTCGTTGGCCGACATCTCTTCCGCCAACTCCATCAAGTCGGGGTGCGCGGCGTCGAAGAACTTCGGGTGCGTGAGGTGCCCGAGGACGATGTGATGCACCTCGTGGAGGAGCACGCCGCGGAGGAACTGCGGGTGCTTCGTCATGTGCTCGACGTTGACGTGCAGGTAGTAGCGTGGCGCGCCTCGTCGCGACGAGAGCGAGACGGCCATCACCTCGACCGACGGATCGGCGACCGGCTCGACCTGCGCGAGCACCGCCGCGTAGTACGGATAGCGCGCGAGGAACTCCGGCCCGTGGGTGAATTGATCGAGAAATGTGCGAAGGTCTTCGGCCACGCGCGCCTACGAGGTCGGTCGGATGGGCGTGATCGAGAGCTTTTGCAGCATGTCGACGAGCGGCATTCCCCAGCGCTCACCGAGCTGGACGAGAAAGTGCCCGAGGCTCGCGCGCATCGGGTTGCTCTTGCGGACCTCGGCGGCGTGCTGCGGCAGCGCGAGGTGTGCGCGAAGGGCAGTGACCAGAAGACCGACGCGGTGGTGCTTCTTCGGATCGGCCTTCCACGCTTCGACCACCTGCGCGGCCTTGCTCGCGCCATAGTTGATCATCACGTCCTTCGCCTGCACGTCGAGGAGCGGCACCGCGGTGGCGTTGCTCGAGAGCGCCTCCTGCAAGAGCTCGCGCTTGTCGCCGGGGAGATCGCCGATCAACGCTTCGAATGCGCCGAGCGAGAGGCCTTTGCGGGCGACGAGCACTCCGGCCTCCGGGCCTTTGAGGATGGCGCAGAGTCGATGGGTGACCTCGTCGAGGCGATCGGTCTCGCCGCGTTCGCGATAGCCGCGGAGCACCTTCGCCGCCTCGCCCTTCGGATCGTACGCAGCGAGGAGCGCGTGCACGTCGACGTCGAGCGGCACCGCTGCGGTCTCGCGCAAGGCGAGGAGTGCCTCGACCCACGAGCCGGGCAAGTAGCCGCCGAGGACGTCACGAAGGAGGGCCGCGTCGCGCAGCTCGTCGCGCGAGAAGGCCTGCAGCACCTGTGAGGCATAGGTCCACGTGCGTGGCGGCACATCGTCGAGGAAGCGCTCGTGGGTTTGCGCGAGGGTCACGATCGACGCGTGGACGCCGTTGCCGATCGCCCAGGCGATGAACGAGGCGCGATCGGCGCGCACGGGCACGTGGAGAAAGCGCGCGCGCAACGCCGGATCGAGCGGCGTCACTTGATAGTCGCCGGTCTCGGGGTTGATCGCGGCGACGCACGACCAACCCTCGGGGAGCTCGTATTCGTGGAGCTTGCGCGCGGTGAGGAGCTGCAGCGCGGGCTGTTGGATGTAGCGTTCGGCGCGGTTCAGCTCTTCGAGCATCAAGATGCCGCGCCCGTCGCGAGGGAGAATCGCCGGGAGCGCATAGCGCGTGCGTCCACCTTCGACGACCGGCAGACCCACGAGATCGGGCGGCTCGAGGAGGCTCAAATCGAGGACGACGGTCGCGAGCCCGAGCTTCTTCGCCACTTGTTGCACGATCTCGGACTTGCCGATTCCCGTCGGACCTTCGAGCAGCACTGGCCTTCGCGCGCGATAGGCGACGTCGAGGATGCGCTCGAGGCGCGGACCGAGTGGCAGTTCGGGGCGCGGCGGCATGACGTTTTCGACTCTAGCTCACTGCGCGGTCAGTCGAACTTCGGCGGTCGCCATCTCCACGATCTGCAGGTTCTGCGTCAAATCGCCGAGCGATTTGTCGTTGGTGTCGCCGTCGGCGAGCTCGCGGAGGAGGCAGGGCGCGAGGCTGCGGAAGAGCAATCGCACGGTCACCGTCGCGCGCGTCGCTGGGCCCGGAAAGGGAATGGTGTACCCGAAGCGGCGTTCTTCGAGCGGTTGCAACGGCACCATCTTCGTCTTGTCGAAAGGGCGCGTCCTCGGCACGACGCCGGCGCGCACGCGCTGGAGCATCGTCTCGACGCCTTTCTCGGCCTGCTCTTGCTTGAAGTCACCGACGTCGTCGAGCAGCTTCTCGCCCGTCTTCTCGTCCTCGACGATTTGGAACTTGCTGACCAACTTCTGCTGCAAGTTGACGAGGAACGGATCGCTCTTGGTACAACCTTTGACGTGTTTGGCGACGGGATTTCCCGGGTCGTCCATCGTCGAGGCGTCGCACAGATCGTCCCCGGCCTTCTCGACGACGCCCGACGAGAGGAGCTCGTTGCCGCTCCCGTCGGTGACGATCACCTCGAGCCACACCTGCCGCGCGAAGGCGAAACCCGTCGGCAGGTTGTGCCCGGAGCCGCCGTTCTTCAGCCGCGCCTTGAAGGTGAGCTTGCCGCCCGTGATCGAGCCGCCTTCGATCGAGAGCGACGCCGCGCTGCGAAGGAGCTGCTCGCGGGCCTTCTTTTGTGGGTCGTTCGTCGCCACCTCGTCGATCGGATAGTCGACACCGACGAAGCTGTGATCGTGGACCGCGCGAGGCGGCGCCGACTCGTCCTGCTCGAAGGGGATGCTCGCGCCATCGGCGGCGCGCGTCAGCTGATCGACGAGCGGCATGTGGCACCCGAGACAGGTGCCGCTGCCGCCGGCCTTCTGGTAGCGGCCGTACTCTTCGATGAGCTGCTGGAGGACGAGGTCTTGTCCTTTGACGATCTTGCCGTCGGAGTTGGTGTCGTAGGTGACGTCGTGACAGCCGACGCAGAGCCGCTCGCCGTCCTCGAACACCGGCGTCTGCTCGCTCTTGTGGTACGCGTTGCCGACCGGATCGGCGATCGGTCCGAAAAACGTGCTCCCCGGCTCGTAGATCGAGAGGGACGCCGAGAGCCCCATCGCGCCCGGCCCCGGCGGCTCGCCGCGAATCTGGTGACAGGTGGCGCAGCCGACGCCTTCGTTGAGGAGGTCGTCGTCGTAGAACGGGCGCGAGAGCGGCAGCGAGACGTCGCTGGTGAGCGCAGTGCCGATCGGGCCGTGGCAGTTGATGCAGATTTTCTTCGGATCGGGCGAGGGGAGGCCAGCGTACTCGCCTGCTTGCAGCTGTGCGTGCTGCGCCACGGTCACCGGGCTCGTCATCGCGTGCGCGTGCATCGAGTTGCGCCACTGCTCGAAGTGCGCGCGATGACAGCTCGCGCAGTTCTTCGACGGATGAAACCCAGAGAGGTCGCCGATGGGCACGCCGCCGATGTTCGAGAGTTTGGCGGGGAGCTCGAGCGCGGCGACGACGTGGAGCGCCAGGAGCGGCACGAAGAGGATGGTCAGCGGAATGTGGATGACGCGAAATCCTTGGAGAATTCGTGTGTATTTCGTCTGCAGGGCCTGCCTTCGTCGCGCGCGCGAGAGGCTCTTGGCGAGGACGTCGAGCTCGGCGACGAGCCCGCGTTCTTCTTCGGGAAGCTGCATCGTCGGCTGCGCGATGTCGGCGCCGCTGCGCTCGGTCTCGACGAGCCAGTCCTTGAGACGACGAAGCGAGTCGGAGCGACCGGCGGCGAGCTTCTCGATTTCGGTGAGCTGCTCCTCGGCGCGCTTTTCACTGCCTGATTTCGAGTAGTTGCCGATCTTCGGCGCGGCCACCTTGGGGACCGCCGAGTAGACGATGCGCCAGGCGACGCCGGTGAGCGCGAGGAGCGCGAAGACGAGGAAGACGAGCTTGCCGGTGGAGAAGTGGGTGCTGATGACGCCGTAACCGCCGTGCAGCGTGGCGGCGACGAGCGCGAGCGCGCCGACGGCGACATGCAGCCAGAGCCAAGTCATCATCGTCGCGCGGCCGAAGGGAAGTCGCTCTTGCAACGACCGCTTGCGCAGCGAGTAGAAGAGCGCGAAGAGTGTGAGGGCGACGGCCGAGCTGCCGAGGATCACGCCGCTGCTGGTGTACCCGCGGAGCTCGCGGCCGAAGCCGTCGAGGGCGCCGCTCGTGGCCAGCACCGCGAGGACGACGAACGCACAGGTGCCACCGGCCGAGACCGCCATCCAGGGCCACGGCCGCTCGAAGAGTCGGAGTTTACGGGTGAGCGTCGGGTTGCTCATGCGGGCACGGTGAGGACGGAGGCAGAGTAGTATTGCAAAGCAATCTATGGCGAAATGACGAAGCGCGCTCGAATGGCTTGAATGGGCGGCGGTCGCCTGCGACGCTATGCCGAGGTGGCCGCCGACTCCGAAACCGTGCTCGAAGCCGAAGCGCGTGCCCGCATCGGCACCGTGCTCCGCGGCAAGTGGACGGTCGACGCGCTCCTCGATCGCGGCGGCATGGCGTCGGTGTTTTCGGCGACCCATCGCAACGGCAACCGCGTCGCCATCAAGGTGCTCCACCGGCACATCTGCGAGCGCGCCGATCTGAAAGATCGTTTTCTTCGCGAGGGCTACGTCGCCAACAAGGTCGGACACCCGGCGGCGCTGCAGGTGCTCGACGACGACGTCGCCGAAGACGGCGCGGTCTTCCTCGTGATGGAGCTCTTGGAGGGCGAGTCGCTCGAGGCGCGCATGCGGCGCACGCGCATTCTCACGCCCGTCGAGGCTCTTTTCGCAGCCGATCGCGTGCTCGACGTCCTCGCCTCGGCGCACGATCACGGCATCGTCCACCGCGACGTCAAGCCGGCCAACGTCTACATCACCAAAGACGGACGCATCAAGCTGCTCGACTTCGGTCTCGCGCGCGTGCGGGAAGCGTCCTTCAAGTTCGAGGCCACGCGCGACGGCGTCCTCCTCGGCACCGCCGCTTACATGCCGCCCGAACAAGCGCAGGGCCGCGCCGCGCTCGTCGATCACCGCAGCGATCAATGGGCGGTGGGCGCGCTCCTCTTCACGACGCTCTCCGGTCGCTTCGTCCACGAGGCGAAGACGATGACCGATCGAATCATCGCCACCGCGACGCTGCCGGCGCGCTCGCTCGTCGAGGTCTATCCCTTCGCCGAACAAGAGGTCGTCGACCTCGTCGATCGCGCGCTCTCCTTCGACAAAAATGCACGTTTTTCCGACTGTCGAGCGATGCGCGCGGCCGTCGCACCGGCCCTCGCCCGCGCCGCAGCGCGCGTCGCCGCCAACCCGCCGACCTCGACGATGCCGACCAGCAAGCCGACGAGCCATCAGCCCGGAAGCGAGCCGCGCCCTGGTATCGCCGTCGATCTGCAGAGCGTGGCCCTCGAGAGCGTGGCCCTCGAGAACATCGGCGAATCGATCGCCATCGATCTCGTGAAACCGAGCAAGACGAGCTCGAGCGACGCCCTCTCGAGCATCGAGGTCGAGCTCGAGCATGAACCGATGGCATCGACGGTCGAAGTCTCGCCGAGCATGCTCCTCGAAAACGTCGAGGACGTCGCGCCCGCGCCGCCGTCGTCCGCGCCGCTCTCCCCGCCGCGTCCGGCGCTCGGCCCGCCGAAGGCAGTGCCGCGTCCGACCAAGAGGTGACTGACTGCCTTGCTGCCGTCAGCTATCCGCGCGCAGCGATCTCGCCGACGCGTTTGCGCAGCTCGACGAGGTTCATCGGCTTGTTCATCGCGCCCTGCTCGTCGGCGAACGCCTGCAGCTTGGCCGGCAATCCGCCGCCGGTGGTGAACAACATGCGCGCCGCCTGCCGCGGCGAAAGTCGCGCGATCTCGGCATGCAAATCCATCCCGGTCAGCTCGGGCATCCGAATGTCGCAGACGATCGCCGAGAAGCGCCGCCCCGCGAGCACCAAGTGCACCGCCTCGACCGGCGAGCTCAGCGCCACGACCTCGAACTCGTCGCTGAGCACCCGCTGCAGAGCCCGCGCGATGCTCAAATCGTCATCGACGATGAGCACCCGCGGCTTGCCGCCGGAAACTTGCGAGATCGGCCCCTGCTCCGCCACATCTCCAGTGTAGAGCCATTTTGTCGCCCGACGGAAGGCCCGAGCCCCCCACGCTCGCGCCCGCCCCCGCGCGCGTATCTTGCTATCTTCCGCCTATGAAGCACTCCCCCCGGTTTCTTCAACTCGTCGAAGACGCCAAGAAGCGCATCGCCGAGGTCTCCGTCGCCGAGGTTCGGGAAAAGCTCGGGCGCAACGAGCCGTTCGTCCTCGTCGACGTCCGCGAGGAGAGCGAGTGGGCGGCTGCACATGCGCGTGGAGCCGTGTATCTCGGTCGCGGAATTCTCGAGCGAGACGTCGAGGCGAAGTACCCAGATCCGGCGACCGACCTCGTCCTCTATTGCGGAGGAGGTTTTCGCAGCGCGCTCGCAGCCGACAATTTACGCGCAATGGGCTACACGCGCGTGACGTCGATGGCGGGTGGCTTCAAGGCTTGGAAGGACAGCGGCGCCGAGGTCGACTAGCCGAGCTGCACCCCGACGAACCTCCGCTCGCCGCCTCGACGCACTTCGATGAGCACCGCGGTGCCTGATTTTGCAGCTCCGATCGCCTTGGCGGTGGCGGCGGTGCTGTTCACTTCGGTGCCGTCGATGGCGAGGATTTCGTCGCCTGGGAGGAGCTCGCCTTCTGCGGGAGCGTTCTTCGCGACGCTGAGGACGACGACGCCATCGACGGTGTCGCCGAGCTTGATGCCGAGCTTTCCGCTCGGTTTCGGGGTCGCAGCGGCCGGCTCTTGTTGGTCTTCTTCTTCGTCGCTCGTGGGCCGCCCGTCGCCGAGCGCGGCCAGGGTCACGTCGAGCGTCAGAGGTGCTTTCTTGCGCATCAATTTCAGCGTCACCTTGGCGCCGGGCCCATGCTTGGCGACGAGGCGAGGCAGATCGGTGGCGTGCGTCACCTCTTCTCCGTCGATCGCGAGGATGACGTCGCCCGAGAGCAGGCCTGCGCTCGCTCCCGGTCCGTTCGGTTCGACGTCGGCGACGAGGGCGCCCTTCGCCGATTCGAGCCCCAGCGCCTTCGCGAGCGGCGCGTCGATGCCTTGGATGTGGACGCCGAGGCGACCGCGCTCGACCTTGCCGTCCTTGACGAGGCTCGGCAGCACCTCGCGCAGCGCGTCGCTCGGAATGGCGAAGCCGATGCCCTTGCCGTTGGGGTTGATGGCGGTGTTGATGCCGATGACCTCGCCCTTGGTGTCGAAGAGCGGACCGCCGCTATTTCCAGGGTTGATCGACGCATCGGTCTGGATGAAATCGTCGTAGGGACCGGCGCCGATGGTGCGGCCCTTGGCGCTGACGATGCCCGCGGTGACGGTGTGACCGAGGCCGAAAGGGTTGCCGATGGCAACGACGTACTCGCCGACGCGCAGGTCCGCGCTCGACCCGAGAGACACCGGCGGCGGCAAGTCTTTCGTCGGCGCGAGCTCGAGCACCGCGAGATCGAGGAGACGATCGCGACCTTTGACGCGAGCCTCGATTTCCCGGTCATCGGCGAGACGGACGCGCACCCGCTCGGCCCCTTCGACGACGTGCGCGTTGGTGACGACGTGGCCGATGTCCTTGCCGATGTCCTTCCCGTCGCCCTTGATGAAGTCGACGAGGAACCCCGAGCCGAGGGCGTGCTGCTCCATCGGTGCGTCGTCGTAGCCTGGGGGGGCGTAGCTCGGGGGCTTCGCCCGCTGCAGGGTGGTGATGCTGACGACGGAGCCCTTCACCTTCGCCGCCAAGGTCGCGACGTCGACCGTCCCGGGGAGCATGGGGGGCGTGGCGAACGGGGGCGGCGTGTTCGGGAGGCCGTGACCGCTGCCGCCGAGGACGATGGCGGGGGGCGCGACCGTGACGTGGCTCCCTGGCGGTCCGGTCATCGTGGCCCGCTGGCAGCCGAAACCTGCGAGCGCGGCGAGGACGACGGCGGGGGCAAGACGGGCGGAGAGGAGGGCGGAGAGCGTTCGTCGGGCCATGTTTTGGGGCACAACCCGCGACCCCCGAAAAGTCATCCCCACCGAGATCCGAATTCTACGGGGGACCTTTCTTGCTATGCTCTTCCGGGTGAAAGCCACCATCTCCGCGATGAACGGGTCGGATTGGGCGCAGCTCCGCGAGCAGGTCGCCCACGTCTCTTCTCTCCTCAAGAGGCGCTACGACGGCGCGACCCTCGATCAGTCCCTCGCCGACGTCGCTCTCCTGCAGCGCGTCCTCGACGACGGCGTCTACGACGCCACGCAGCTCGACGAGGTGCGCGGCCTCGGCGCCGCGTTCGGCAACGTCATCGCCAAGCAGCTCAATTTCGAGTGGATGGCCGAAGACGACGGTCGCAACCGCGAGTCGGTGCTCCGTCTCAAGACCAACTCCAAGGTCGTCATCAATCCGATACGCACCCTCGTCCACCAGATGGAGTCGGGCGATCGCATCGATCTGACGTCGATCTACAAGTCGGTGCAGGCCGACGTGAAGCGAAACAGCCTCATTTAGTCGCGCCGTCGCGCTTCGACATCTCCATCGCCATCCGGCGATTGAGGAAACGGTACGCGGCTGGCGAGACGCGCTTGAGGCGCCAGAGCCAGCGCCCGTCGCGCATCGGCACGATGTGCAGGTCGCCCGCCTCGACGCCGGCGATGCAGAGTCGCGCGACGTCCTCGGCGGTCAGCTTCGAGCGCTCCATCATCTTTTCGCCGAACTTGCGCATGCCCGAGGTCGAGTAGAGACCGTCGCGGATGATGTTGGTCGGGAAGAAAGTGGGGCAGAGCACGCTGACGCCGACGCCGCTGCCCGCGAGCTCGCCTTCGAGCGTCTCGGTGAGCGCGAGGACGCCCGCCTTGGCGACGTTGTAAGGAGCCATTCGCGGCGCGAGGAGGAGCGCAGCCGCCGAGGCGACGTTGAGCACCCAGCCGCCGCCCGCTTTGCGCATGCGCGGGACGAAGACGTGACAGCCGTAGATCACGCCCCAGAGATCGACGTCGACGGTCTTGTGCCAATCGGCGATCGAGACCTCTCCGACGGCTCCACCGGCGCCGATGCCGGCGTTGTTGCAGAGGAGATCGGTGCCGCCGAAGGCATCGTCGGCGGCCTTCGCGAGCGCTTCGACCTCGTCGACCTTGGTGACGTCGCAGGCAACGACGATCGCTTCGGCGCCGCGCCCTCTCACGAGCCTGGCGGTCTCTTCGGCGGTCTCGCGGTTGTGATCGGAGACGACGATGCGCGCCTTTCGCGATGCGAGCTCGAGACAGAGGGCACGGCCGAGGCCGGAGCCCGCGCCGGTGACGACGACACGCGGATGGCTGGGAAGGCGCATTTTCTAGGTCCGTTCGCTAACCGAGGTACCGTTGGTAGAACTCGCGACGCCACTCGAAGAAGCGACGCAGCGCCGGATCGTCGACGATGCCGGGCACGCCTTGGCCGACCGGGACCTCGTTCGGCATCCGCGCCGAGCGCGGCCACTCGAGGTGGAGCGTGATGCCTACGGCGGCGACGTCGGCGAGCGTGGGGGAGTCGCCGACGAGGAACGGCGCCTTCTCGAGGCGACGCGAGAAGCGCTCGAGCATCGCTCTCGCGCGCTCGCTCTTGCGACGGACGAAGGAGTTGCCGAGGCCGAGCCCGCGGGCGAATGCGATGGTCTTGGCGAGCGTGCGTGCGCCGAGCACGTTGAGCCCGTGCACCTCGATGGCGAGCAAATCGACCTGATTTTTGCGGCCATTTCGCACCGCGTCCTCGAACCACAAGAGCGGCGCGCCGATGCCGAGCACGCGATCGATCTCGTCCTCGAGCGCGAGCACCTCGCCGCGCAACGGCTCTTCCTTGGGGATGAGGCGCGGCTGATCGGGAAACCTCTCGTCGAGCCAATGAGCGATGCGCGTGCTGTCGGAGACGATCTCTCCATCGAGCTCGATGACGGGCACCTGGCGCTGGCCGGAGAGCTTGACCACCTTTCGCTGCGGCAGGCCGAGCGTGTAGTCCTTGAGGTCGTAGTCGAGCTCTTTGAACTCGAGGAGCGCGCGGCCCTTCTCCGAGAAGTGGCTGATCGGGAAGCGGTGGAGGAGGAGACGACCCATCGGGCTGTTCTATCTCGGCGCCGCGGCTCCGTCACTCATGAGCAATTGCGCTTCAATCGTCGGACCGAAATACGATTTTCCCCACCTTGCGCTCGCTCTCGGGCGCCGCCTCGCGTTCGAGCTCGACGGCGGCGGCTTCGGTCTCGAGATCGGCGAAGCGATAGCGGACGCGTCCTTCGGCTCGAATTTCGACGTCGCCACCGAGCCGCACGAGCTCGCGGGTGAGCTGCTTGTCGCTCGGCTCTTCACCGGCCGCCTCACGGTAGGCATCGCGGGCGACGGCGTCGGTGATCGGCTGCTTCCGATCGATGCGCGTCAGCACCTCGCGCATGATCGCGAGTCGACCACGCTCGGCCGCGACCTTCTTCTTCTCGCGACCACGGAAGAGCGCGCGCACGACGGGGATGGCGAAGAGGACGAGGGAGAAGACGAGCGGCACCACGCCGAGCGCGACCGCGAGCTCGCCCTGCGGGAGGAGCTTGGGCTTCACCCCTTGGAACATCATGATCAACTTGTTGAGCGAGAGCCCGCTCTCCAAAGCGACGCCGCTCATCACCAAGTTGAAGCCGTTGAGCACGACGATGAGAAAATTCGCGCCGTCGCCGTTGCCGGTGAAGGGCGGGACCTCCGGCAGCTTGGTCCACGCCGGCGACGGCGCGCGCTCTTCGGCGCCCTCGTCGGCGGTGCGTCGCAGCGCGCTGAAGGTGTAGAGGATTCCGCCCTCGTGCACCGCGACGTCGCCTTCGTAGTCGACCATCAGCCGCGCCATCGACGGATCGGCCTCTTCACGCGGCAATCCGGTGACGCGCATGACGTCGGCGAGGCCGATGCGTCCTTTGCCGGCGCGGATGGCGGCGAGGATCTTCTTCTCGTTCGCCCGTGGATCGACGGGCGGCGGCGTGATGCCGAAGAAGAAGCGGTTCACCTTCTCGTAGAAGGAGACCTCGTCCGCCTTCTGTCGCTTTTTCTGCTGCCGCGCACCGGCGCCCGCGCTGCCCCAGCCGACGCGCTCGTCGCTCGCGCCGTAGCCGCCGTAGGCGCCATATCCACCGTAAGCGAAGGGCGAGAAGGGATGAAACGTCCAGAAAAATGCCTCGGCGACGATGCGGAGGACGCCGCCGACGAGTGAGAAGCCGACGCCCTCGTCGCGATCGTTGGAGCTGTTGCCGCTCGAGCGCGCGATCGCGAAGGCGATGATGACGGCGAGGAAGATGGCGACGTAGCCGAGGAGCACGACCGTCAGCCAAGCGCGGACGACGAAACGCGCCACGCCGCCGAAGAGCTGCCCCGCGCGCGAGAAGAAGCGGCTCACGCCGTCGATGACCACCCACGGCTTGGTGAAGCCGGTGGGGAAGACGAAGAGCAGGTCGCCGGTGTCACCGACGCGCAAATGGCCGCGGTACTCGGCCACGAGTTGGTGGAGCCCGCTCTCGGCGTCGCGCAGAGGCAAACCGCTGGTGGTCGCGGCGTCGGCGACGGTGAGCGGCTTTTCCGGCCTTCCCAGCGCGGATTTCAGAGCTTCCGCGGCGGTGGCCGGGGCCATGGTGCGCGCGGCGGAGGTTTCGGTCATCGGCGCCTGCTTGGATGCTCGTAGCAGAGGCCGAGTCGCTGGTCTCTCGCGTTCGGCCGATCGGTCGCTCGGTCGCTCGGTCGAGCGGTCAGAGCCTCTGCATGTCGCGGGCGAAGACGACGAGGATGATTCCGACGCCGAGGAGGCCCTTGAGCATCGACGACACCGCGCTGAGCGGGCCGACGAGCGCGCAGGCGTAGACGAAGGTCGCCGACGCCACCAGCGTCGTGCCATAGGCGAACGCGGTGCCGGGCCGCATGCCGCGATCGAAGGTGCGCCGCGCAGCGGAGATTTCGACGAGAAATCGCCGAGCGATGAAGAAGAACGCGAGCATCGCGCCGTACGAGACGTTGCCCGGGCTCGAGAGGAAGAAATCGTACGCGCCGTGCATGAGCACGACGAAGAAGAACATGCGCGTGAAGTCGAGCGACTGCGACGCGGGTTTCTGCGCGAAGCCGTAGAGCGCTTCGGCGGCGAGCCCGGTCATCGCCATGTGGAAGAAGTTCGCGGTCAGGTAGCGCGCGAAGGTGGTCGAGAGATCGCCTTGCTGGAGGTAGAGGAGGTTCTCCTCGGCCGCGAACCCGAGCCCGACGAGCGCCCCGCAGACGAGCGCATCGAGCCGCTTTTCTTCGCGCGACGCCTCACCCCGGGCGATGAAGGGAATGAGCGGTGCGAAGAGGAGGAGCTTGCTCAGCTCCTCGCGAAAGCCGACACCGAGCACGTAGAAGACGAGATCTTGTAGCGGATTTCCCTTCGGTGTCAGGTGGAGGACGGCCTCCTGTGCGGCGACGAAGAAGAGCGTCGGACACACGCTGACCACGCCGAGCACGAAGGCCGCGAGGTAGAGCGGCGCGCGACGCCACGGATGACGACCCGTTTGGCCGACCCGCGCCGCGAAGCCGAACCAGGCCACCGCCGCCGAAATCGCCAGGGGCAGGACCCACCACGGCGGCACGTGAAAAGTGGCTCCGGGCGCGTTTCGAATCGCGGTCAGCCAATCGCGGCGATCGAGCGCGCTGTGCATGCGTACATACGCCGACGCGCGCGCCGCGATCCGTGGATCGGTCAACCTCGCGGCGACGGCCTCCTTGCCGAACGCCTCGCGCTCGATCGCGAGCCCGAGATCGACGTCCGACGCGTGTGCCTCGATCCACACGCCTTCACGCTCGAAACGGCGTGCCGCTTCCGCGAAATGCAGATCGCCTTGCGCGACCCGTCCGAGCAGTCGATTGGCCCAAGGCAGCGGCGGATCGGCATCGGCCGCATCGCGCATCTCCTTCCAGAGCACCGGGTCGGCGCCGCCCATCATCTCCTCACGCCAGAAATTCCCCACCAGCGCCACGCCCCGCGGCAGATCGTTGCGCGCCAAGAGCACGTCGATGTCCGCTTCGCGCACCGTCGGTCCGACATGCTGGCTCGGTCGAGTCGGATCCCCCGGCGGCGCGTCCATCTCCGGCAGCTCGAACGTCGTCGGCTGATGTCGATCGAGGAACTCGAGCAGTCGGTCGGCGTCGATCGGCCCGCGCTGTAGGGCTTCCCACGCGACGCGCTCGGCCTCCTCCGCCTTCCCACTGCGGAGCAACCACGGAATCCGAATCTCCGCCGGCAGTCGTGGCTTCACCACCCGATCGGCGAGCAGTCCGATCAGCAGCGCGAGCAAAAGCAGCACGCCAATCGTGGGGAGCTGACGTCGCGCGGCGGCCAAGCGGAGGAGGATAGGCGCGACGCAAGGAGGGGAGGCGACGGAAGAGCAGGGGGGGGCGGCGGAACACCCGTAGGTGAAAACCAGCGGGATTGGCGTGAATTCATGTAAAGTGTACGGTGTCACTTGACACAATGTGAGGGCGCGCTAGATTCGGTGCGTGCTGACGTTCTTCGCTGCAAAAGTTCGATCGTTGCTCTCGACGGCAGAGACGGCGCTGCCGAAGCGAGGCGGAGTTTTGCGGCGCGGTGCGGGCGCGAGTGCAGGCGTGGGCGCAGGCGCAGGCGCAGGCGCAGATCTCACGGTCGTTCGCGTCGTGCGCGAGACCGACGACGTCTTCTCGTTTCACCTCACCGCGGCGGATGGGCGGCCGTTCGAATTTCTCCCGGGCCAGTTCTTCACCGTCGTCGTCGAGCTCGATGGGGTGTCGCATCGGCGCGCCTATTCGGCGTCGTCGCAGCCTGGCGAACGAGTCCTGCGGCTGACGGTCAAGCGCGTCGCAGAAGGGCTCGTCTCCAATCACTTGTGCGAGCGGGCGGAGCGGCTTGGAAAGTTGCGCGTGGTCGGGCCCTCGGGCAGCTTCGGTCCGCGCGGCGGAGATACGCGTCGGGTGCTCCTCGTCGCCGGTGGGAGCGGCGTCACGCCGATGCGTTCCATCGCGCAGTCCTTGCTCGAGAACGACGCGTCGGCGCGGGTGACGCTCTTGCTCGGCAATCGGAGCGAGGCCGACGTCGTCTTTCGCGAGGAGCTCGAAGCGCTGAACGTGCGATTTTTCGAGCGCTTCGTCGTTCGTCACGTGTGGGGCACGGTGCTCGGGCAAGACGAGATCGGGCGCGAGCTCGACGTCGTCATGGGCGCCGAGCTTCCGACCGCGGCCTATCTCTGTGGACCGCTGCCGATGATGGAGAACGCGCGGGCGGTGCTCGTGCGTCGAGGGCTCGACGATGAGCACATCCGTGAAGAGCGCTTCGTCTCGCCGCGCGCACGGGCCGCCGAGAACGTCGTCGAGTCGAGCGCCTCGGCGCCGGTCACTTTTCTCCTGAGGGGCGCTCGGCCACGCGAGATCGCTGCGGTGGCGCTGCCCGGTGAGACGCTCCTCGAGCTCGGGCTCCGCGAGAAGATCGACATGCCGTTCTCGTGCGGGCTCGGCGGCTGCGGCGCGTGTCGCGTGAAGTTGAAGAGCGGCGACGTGCACGTCGAAGAGCCGAGCTGTCTCTCCCGCCGTGAGCGCGACGAAGGCTGGGTGCTCACCTGCGTCGGTCGCGCGCGTGGGCCCGTCTCGCTCGAAGTGCTGGAGGGGGCCGAGGAGATGCGCACATGATGTTCCCCATGACCGAGCAGCCTCCGGGCCACGCCGATCGCGCGCGTGACGAGTTTCCGTATCGGATGAAAGACCTGTGTGAGCGCACTGGGCTCCCGCGGCAGGTCGTCCACTTCTACATCCAGCAAGGCCTGCTCCCCGAAGGTCACAAAACAGGCCGAAATATGGCCTATTACAACGACAAGCACGTCGAGCGCATCCTCCTCGTGCGCAAGCTGCAGCACGAGCGGTTCCTCCCTCTCAAGGCCATCCGCGCGCTCCTCGAACAGCGCGACGAGGCCTTCAGTCCTGTGCAACGCCGGCTCCTCGGCGAGGTGAAAGAACGGCTGCGCGGTCCGCTCGCGCCTCCCGTGCCCGGGGCGCTCGACGTCGTTCCGGTGGCGCCGCTCCTCGAGGCCCACGGGCTCGACGACGAAGACCTCGCCGGCCTCCTCGACTGCGGGCTCCTCGCGCTCGGTGAAGCCAACGGCCTTGTCGTCGTCGCCCGGGACGACAGCTGGATCTTCGAGATCTGGGGCGAGCTGCGCGCCGCCGGTTTTTCGCGGGAGCTCGGCTTCACCGCGCGCGACTTGCTGGTCTTCGACGAGGCCATCTCCGCCATGTTCGCCAAAGAAGCGCAGCTCCTCGGTGAGCGCGTCTCGCATCTTCCGCCGGAAGAGGTGGCGCCGATGGTCGAGCGCGCGCTGCCCATCATCCACACGCTCCTCGCTCGTCTGCACACGCAGAAGACCAAGAACTTCTTCGCAGCCCTTTGATTCTCGAGAGGTAGCCCAAAATGCTCGAACGCTTCGATACGTCGCGACTTGCCTCGATGCTTCCCGCGCGCGTGCGCCACCACGTCGAAGACGCGGTCGATGCTTACGAGGTCCTCAGCGAAATCCGAGATCCGCGCGTGCTCCGCGCGCTTGGTCCCTCGGGCGTGCGCGGCCTCTTGCTCAAGCGCGGCAAGCAGTCGAGCACCACGCAGATGCCCGCGCACCACAGCGCGCACTTCGACTGGACCTACCCGCACGATCAGCCGGAGATGGCCGATCTCTATCGTCGCGCGAAAGAAGGGCAATGGAACGGCGACTCGTTGCCGTGGCACATTTCGGTCGATCCGCTGAACCCGGAAGTGCCGATCATTCCGCCCGATTTCGTCGATTTCGAAGAGCTGTCGAGGCTCGGCATCCAGCTCCAAGACAAGGAGAAGCGCGAGGTCCTCGCCTCCCTCGGCTCGTGGATGCTGAGCCAGTTCCTCCACGGCGAGCAAGGCGCGCTCTTCGCCGCTGCGCAGGTGACCGAGGCGGTGCAGTTCTTCGACGGCAAGCTCTACGGCTCGACCCAGGTGATGGACGAAGGTCGTCACGTCGAGGTCTTCAGTCGCTATCTCGACACCAAGCTGAACAAGCTCTACGCGATCAACGACAACCTCTTCGTGATCATCGACTCGCTGATGACCGACGGCCGATGGGACATGAAATTCCTCGGCATGCAGATCATGGTCGAAGGGCTCGCGCTCGGTGCGTTCGGCGTCATCTACAAGCGCACCAAGGAGCCGCTCCTCAAGGAGCTCTTGAAGAACGTCATCCAAGACGAGGCGCGCCACGTCCACTACGGGGTCGTCGCGCTCCGTGAGCATTTCCAGAAGCACCTCTCGCCGCGCGAGCAACGCGAACGCGAAGACTGGGCCTTCGAGGTCGCGCTCCTGATGCGCAACCGCTTCATGGCGATGGAGGTCTACGAGGAGTGGTTCGAAGGAAGGATGACCCGCGATCAGTGGAAGAAATTCGTCTCCTCGAGCCCCGGCATGGCCGACTTCCGTCGCGTCATGTTCAGCCGCCTGGTCCCCAATCTGCGGGAAATCGGGCTCCTTTCGAAGCGGATGATTCCTCACTACGAGCGCGTCGGGCTCGGCGAATACTTCGGCGGCAAGTCGGCCGACAAGCTGACGGCGAACGAGCTCCTGTCGTCGCTGCAATGAGCGCCGTCCGCGAGTGAGTCCGTGCGCTACTTCTTGCGGCGCACGACGCGGCGGACGAGCGAGAGGCCGATCACGGCGCCGGCGAGCAGGAGCGGCGTGCGCATCGGGCTCGGCTCGCTTTCGTCCTTGCTCGTCGAGCAGCCAGCGTTGCCGTCGAGGCGAAGGAGCGAGCCACCGGCGCTCGGGACCAACGTCGCGCCGCCCGGGCCGCAGACCGCCGTGTCGTTGGTGAACTTCTTCACGGCGTAGTCGACGGGGACCGTCTGCTGCGCCGAGTCGGCCTCGAGCTCGAGATCTTCGACGAGCGCAGAAGCAGGGAGATCGGCGCGAAGGCGCGTGACGCGACGGCTGGCGAAGGTGCCGAAGGCGATGTCTCGATCGGTCGCCGAAGGATCGCCGCTGGGACCGACGTCAGCGCCCGGTTTGCCGGTATCCGAAGCCGGAATCGCGCCGTCACTGCTGGCGACGTCACTGACGTCGCTCGCGTCGGAAGCATCTGCCGCATCACTCACGTCACTCACGTCACTCACGTCACTCGCGTCACTGCTGATGGCATCGGCGTCGGTCGTGGACGTGTCGGGCGCGATCGCGGTGTCGATCGCGGTGTCAGTGCTCGAGTCGCTGCCGCTGTCGACGGGCACGCCGGTGTCGAGCGGGCCTGCGTCGTCGTCGCGATCGGGCGGCGGGACGTTGCGGGCGAGGAAGTCGATGCTCGATTCGAGGGCGAAGGCGCGCCCCGAGAAGCCCGCGGCCGCGTCGTCGCGCTGCTTCGTGTAGTTGCTTCTTTGGGTCGAGAAGTCCCACGTCAGCGAAGCCGGATCGACGGAGAAAGTCGGGAAATTCTTGGTGTGCCAACGCCCGTCGCCGATGACGAAGAGCTTGACGCCGACGCTCGCACCGACGCCAGCGGCGACCATACGGAGCGGCAACGACGGGTATCTCCCGGGGAACGTCACGCGAATCGGTCGCATCGCCTGCACGCCCTTGCCCGGGCGGAGTCGGACGGCAGTGAAGTCGAAACCCTCGGTGACGTACTTCTGGAGAATCGGCTCGATTTCCTTGGGGATGACGTAGCTGTGATCGCGCAGCCACTTCACGATCGAGACCTCGTCGGTGCCGTGGATTTGCACGACGTCATAAGGGCCGACCGTGGTCTGGCTGGTGATGACCACACCCGTGTCGGCGACGCTGCCGTCGACGCCGAGATCGCCGGTGGGCGAGAATCCCGCAGAATCTTCGGCTGAAGAGCCGCAACCACAGCCCCCGTTCGAGCTCCCACCGCCGACGCCGCCACCGGTGTTGTTGCAGGTGATCGCCGGCGAGTGGATGAGCGGCGTCGTCGCTTGGTCGAGCGCGTCGATGAACGAGCTGCTGCCGACGCCGACCACGACCTTGCCGCGCGTCGGCAAGACCCAGGCGAAGTCGGCCGGATCGCCGGCGTATTGGATTTGATCCCACAGCGTCGTCGACGAAGTCCCGAGCGAGAGCACCATCCGGTGGTCGGTGACGACCGACGCCGACTGCGTCGATCCCGGAGGAGGTTCGGCGTGGAAGCATCCGCCGCAGGCCGAGGCATCGCGCGGGGCGAAGGCGACGGTGGCCATGGCGAGGACGAAGCCGAACACGGGCGCTGCGACGCGTCGGGAAAGCATGGTGGCGATGCCCAGCAAACCACGTACCGCGGCGCAGGCGACTGCAAACCGCGGCGTTTCCCGGATTTCCTCGATCGAGGGCGTGACACGAGGATCGCAGTGCTGCGGATGCGCCGCCGCACTCCGCGACTCCGGCAAATTCACTTACCCGTGTCCCGCCACCGGCGGATTCCGTGGAAATTGCCTCGGTGGGTCAGCAGGCGAGCAGCGTCGAGTCTTCACACTCGCTCGCCGACGCGTTCACCGTCTCGTTCACCGTCTCGTTCACGTGCTCATTCCCAGGCTCAGCCGCCTGCTCGGCGCCGCGTCGTTCGGCTTCGGCGAGGATGGCGAGGCACCCTTCGAGCGTGTCGCAGAGGTTGAGCTGGCGTCGCACTTCGCCGGCCCCGCGCAAGCCCTTGAGATATCCCGCGAGGTGGCGACGCGTGCAGCAGACTCCACGAGGCGCGCCACGCGCGACGACGTTGGCGATGAGATGCTCACGACAAAGGGCGATTCGCTCCTGCGCAGTCGGCCCTGCGAGGTGCTCGCCGCGATCGAGGAGCGCGCGCGCCTCGTCGAAGATCCAAGGGTGCTCGATGGCGCGCTGGCCGATCATCACGCCGTCACATCCGGTCTCTTCGAAGGCGCGCGCTGCGTCGGCGGCGCTCTTGATGCCGCCGTTGACGATGACGGGGATCTTCACGCGCTCTTTGGCGCGGCGCGCGTACGACCAGTCGGGATCGCCGGAATGGCCCATTTTTGCAGTGCGGCAGTGAATGGTGAGCGCGCGGACGCCGACGCCCTCGAGCCTCTCGGCGAGGTCGACGATGGGCATGTGCGACTCGGGGCCGAGGCCGATGCGCGTCTTCACCGTGACGGGCAGCTTGACCGCGTCGACGACCATCTTCGCCATCGCCACCATCGCCGACGGCTCGCGGAGCCAAGCCGCCCCTGCGCCCTTGCCGGCGATCTTCGGTACCCAGCAGCCGCAGTTGATGTCGATGTACGCCGGCTTGGCTTCCTCGGCGACGGCCGCGGCTTCGGCGAGCCGCTCGGGGTTGCTGCCGTAGATTTGAATCGCCGTCGGCGTGTCGCCAGCGTCGAGCGTGATTTTGCGACGTGCGATGCGACAGCCGCGGAGGAGCCCCTCGACGTTGACGAACTCGGTGACGCACAACGACGCTCCGTGCTGTCGGCAGAGCGCCCGAAAGACGGCGTCGCTGACGTCCTCCATCGGCGCCAAGATCACCGGGCGTGCGGAAAAGAGCGCGGAAAACCGCGTCCAGACCGCTTCGTCGCGTGCGCCGGCGAGAGACATCGGGGCGCTTGCTAGCACACATTCCGCGCCCGCGCTCGCGGCCCACCCGACACCCCGCGCTAGGAGAGCGTCGGGAGCTTTCCCCGATGGACCACGATCACCCCGCCGCTCCCCACGCCGAGGCTCGGGGTCGCGTGACGCGCGAGGGCCGCGAAGGTGGCCGAGCGGGTCATCGTCGTCGGACGCGCATAGGCGACGATCGAGCTCCCCTCCTGACACGCAGCGAAGGAGGTCGGGGCGGTCCACGTCGCGCCCGTCACGCGTGCTGCCGGATCGCCGATGCACACGTGCAGGCCGGGCAAATTCTGATCGACGATCGACTCGCCCGTCGCCGTCTCGATGCCGTGGTTGACGCCGATGCAGACGAGCCCGATGCGATTCGAGTTGGGGCTGAGGTCGAGCATCGTCTCGACGTCGCGCTCGAGGGCGCGATCGCCGTGGACCTCGACCTGCCTCACGCGCGAGCCCTCGATGTGCATCGTCACCGGCGTGCGATGGAGGACGCCGGCGCGAGCGCCGAAGAACTCGCCGAGCGAGGCGTTGGCGACCAGCGTTCCCTCGATGCTCTCGGGCGTGCAGTAGAGGGCGCCGGCCGGGAGGTTGCCCCAGCGCCCGGGGGAGAGCACACCGAGCTGCGGATACCAGCGCATGTCTTCGGCGAAGCTGAGGACCAGTCGCGTGCCCTTGCCGCTCAACGACTCGATGCGACGCGCGCCGGAGACGATGTCGAGCACGCGCCTTCCGCGACGCTCGATGTCGCGGTAGTCGGTGCGCAGGCCGCGGGCGAACGCGAGGCGGCTGATACCGGGCATGTGCGCGTGCCGAAGGCCGAGCTGGCCGACGAGATGGAGCAGGTGCTGGCGAAGGCCGAGCTGATGGCGAGCAGCGCTGCCGATGAAGGCGCTGGCCCGTGCAGCCGAAAGGAGCGCGACGATGCGCGAGGGGAGAACCTTCAGCTGATGACCCGCGAAGTCGTCGAGCATCGCCACGTCGACGACGGCGCCGACTTGGTTCGCCGCACGTGCGAGCGCGCTCGCCAACTCTTCGCCGAGCGAGTCACCAATGACGACGATACGTTCGCCAGGGACGAGCCGCAGCGCGCTCGTGACGACGTTCATCGCCGCAGCATCGACGTCCGCCGGAACTACCCGCGCAATCTCCAGGCTCACCCTTTTCTCCGCGCTGACACGTTCGCAGCGCAAGCTAGCAGGCGACCTCTGGTGGATGCACCACCGACCCTGGCGCCAGTGTCCGACACCGGCGCGGTGAGTTGCGCTACGACAAAATCAGCTTTTCGGTGAGAGCCCAGAGATCACGCGCGAAGCCGTCGTCGCGGGCCTTGCGCGTGCGCTTGCCGACCTTCTTGTCGAAGAAGTATTCGCCGTTGAATTTGCCGGCTTCGTCGCTGGTCGCGAGCCACACCAGCGTCTCGGCACCCTTCACCGGCGTGCGCGCGACGAGGATGCCGCCGAGCTTGATGAGGAACGCGAGGGCGCCCGAGTTGTTGGCGCCGAAGCCCGTCTGCACGAACCCCGGATGGAAGCAGTTGGCGACGACACTGGTGCCCTCGAGCTTGCGCCCGAGCTCGCGCGTGAAGAGGATGTTGGCGAGCTTGGACGAGCCGTAGACCTCGAAGCCGGAGTAGCTTCGTTCCCGCTTCACGACGTCGTCGAGGTCGAGATTGCCGCGCGAGTGCGCGCCGCTCGAGGTGCTGACGATGCGTGCGCCGGGCGTCTTCTTCAAGACGTCGAGCAGCTCGATCGTGAGGACGAAGTAGGCGACGTGGTTGAGCGCGAAGGTCATCTCGATGCCGTCGCCGCTGAGCTTGCGGTCGGTGAAGATGGCGCCGGCGTTGTTGACCAAGACGTCGAGCCGGTCGTGCTTGGACTTGAACTCGGTGGCGATGCGGCGCACTTCGGAGATGCGGGAGAGATCGCCGAGGAGGAGCTCGATGTGCTCGTTGCCGCTCTCGCTCTTGAGCTCGGAGACGACGCGCTCGCTCTTCTCGCGGTTGCGTCCGATGAGGACCAACGTTGCGCCGCGGCGCGCGAAGTCGAGGGCGGCCGCTTTGCCGATGCCTTCGGTGGCGCCAGAGAGGAGGAAGATTTTGCCGTCGAGCTCTTTGCCCATGGATGTCGTGACCTCGGAAGTGGTGATTCGCGCCGTTTGGCACAGCGCGACCCATCCGATGCACCAGTTGGCCGCGAGGACACAGCAAAATCGGCCGTTTTCGCTGGCATCGAGGTTGCTCATCGGGTCGGGTATGGGTTCTCTCGGCATGCGTCCTCTGGTCTCGGTCGCATTCGCGTCTGCGCTTGCATTCGTCGCCACGGGCGGCGGCTGTGGGGGCGCGCCGAGCGGTCTCGATCGCTCGGCCTACGCGGTCGATGTCTGCAAACAAGGACGCTGGAGCGAGCTCGACGGCGTCGCCCTCGTCGCCAGCAGCGGATATCTTCAGCTCGACGTCGCGACCTCGGGGGTCATCGGCGAATCCCTGCAATCGGTCTCGCATACCGGCACGAGCTGCACGAGCGCGACGGACGCGGTCGCTTGCACGAGCGCGCTCTCGCACGCGCGCAGCGAGGTCGGTTGGAAGAGTGAACGGTGCGGCGGCGCGGGTTGCTCGCGCGAGCTTCGGTTCTTCGTCCGTGAGAGCGGGGGCGTGCTCGAGACCGTCACTCGTGTCGAGCGTCTCGCCGCGCTCGTCGCGCCGATCGATTCACCCGCCAAGGCGGCGCTCATCGCTGCGTATGCCTTCGATCCGACGGGCATCGAGTGCGCGGGTCCGCAGATCGCCCTTCGCGCCTCCGACAGCTCCTACGAGGTCTTCCTCGCGCACGGCGGAGGCTGCACCGATCGCGTCGAACGACGAGCTCGGGTCACCCGCGAGGGCGCCGCCACCGAGCTCGAATCGACGACGATTCCCTCGAAACAGAGCTGCGTCAGCCCCTGAGAAGTCACCCGCGCTCGGTGTTCTTCGCGCCCTTCGCCGCCTCGATGGCGGTGCGTGGATCGACGCGGAAGGCAGCGCCGGTCGGGCACGCGGTGACGCACGCGTAGTCGTCGTGCTCGGCGCAGAGATCGCACTTCACCGCCTTCATCGGGATCTTCGGATCGAGCTCGCGCTCGTAGGCGGCCTTGTTCGGGCCTCCGCGGATGAGGTCGAGGAGGGAGGCGATCCAGCCCTTTTTCTTCTGCTCGACCGGGTGCATCGAGATGTTGCCGTAGGGGCAGCGCTCGGCGCAGGCACCGCATCCGATACAGTTTTCTTCGACGATCGCGATCTCGCCGGTGGGCCGGCGGACGATGCCGTTGACGCTGCAGAGGAGGCAAACCGGATCTTCGCAGTGTCGGCAGGCGGTGGGAAAGAGGAGGTTCTCGACCTGCAAGCCGCGGAGCTGGAGACGACTCTCGCCGTGGCGACGTCCGCAGGCGTCGATGCAGTTCTGACAGTTCACGCACAGCTTCTGATCGACGACGAGCACTTCGCGCCCCTGCGCCAGGCCCTGATCGACGAGCACGTTCATGTTGAAGGGGAGATAGGCGGTGTTGTGGACGGCGCGAGCCGCCGCCGCCGGCTTCTGCGCAGACAAATCTTGCGCGCGGGCGACCTGCTCGACCTCCATCGCGCCGCGCACCAACGCTTCGTGCGCCTGCGGATGGCGCGCGAGGATGCTCATGAGGTGTGCGCCGGGGATGCGGATGACCTCGGCGCGACTGCTGGCAGCGACCGAGAAGGTGTGGGCGCGTTCACCGAGCGCGAGGCCGAGCGCACCGAAGAGATCGCCCTCGCGGAAGTAGACGAGCACCGTCTCTTCCGCGGTCTTGTCGGGCTCGCCGGAGAAGCGGCCGGAGCGCTCGGGCAGGGAGCCGGCCATCGCCGCCATCGCCGCGATGCGCATCGATTCTTCGGCCACGACCTTGCGGCTGACGCGGAGAAATCCGCTGCGTACGAGGAAGACGTCACGCGGCGCCTCGCCCTCGCGAAAGACGGCCTCGCCGGGCTTGACCATTTGCAGCTCGGCGCTCTTCAAGAGCTCGTCCATCGCCTCTTCGGGGAGGCCTCCGAAGACGGACGGTTTGCGTGCGTAGGTCCAGAGCGCGCGACGACGATAGAGCTCGTCCATCGTCGCGCCGAAGGTCTCGGACTGGCTCATCAGCTGCTTCACCGCAGCCTTGGGCAGCTCGACGACGATGGAGTCGTCGGTGGCCGTCACCGTGAAGGGCTCGGGCTGATCGGCCATGATCGCCAGCTCACCGAAGAACGAGCCCGGCCCGTAGACGAGGATGCGTACCCGCTGGGTCGCGCTCACTTGCGACGTCTGTTCGAGCGAGCCGCCGAGGATGACGTAGAGGCGCTCGTGGAACTCGCCTTCACGGCAGAGCTCTTCGCCACGCGAGAGCCTTCGGAGCGTCGCCTTCAGCGCCAGGCGTCGCAAATCGGCGGAGGAAATCCCGGCGAAGAGCCGAATGCTCCCGAGCTCGCGGGCCATCGAGTCGAGCGTGTAGCCAGACGTCGCGACCTCGTCACCGACCTGCAGCATGAGCGGGTAGTCGGGGATGCGATCGTCGACCTTCATCTTGTTGAACAGCACCATGTCGGCGCGGCTCAAGTCGGCGGGACAGACGGGGACGCACTGACGGCACTGCGTACACGCGCCGAGGAACTGCACGAGGTTCGGCTGCGTGATGACCGGCAGGTGGATGGCGGCGTTGAGCTCGGCGATGGTGACGATGCTCGCTTCGGGGAGCGGGCAGGCGAGCATGCAGTCGTGACAGCCGATGCAGGCCATCACCTCGCGCTCGGCCTGCTCGGCGAGGACGTCGCGGTAGTCGACGGTCACGAGGCCACCGCGCTCTGTGCGCTCACCGCACTGGCGTGGAATTGCAGGCTGACGGCGCCGAGTTGGAGCGTGTCACCGTCGCGGAGCACCACCTCGTGACCGGCGACGAGGCGCACGCCGTTGTGCGTGGTGCCGGCGCTGCTCGCGAGATCGCTGACGTGCCAGCTCCCGGAGACGAAGGAGAGAAGGGCGTGTCTCCGCGAGATGGATAGGTCTTCTATGCGAATTTGGGTCGTCAATTCTCGGCCGATCGTCGAGGGCGAGCCGGCGACGACGAAGCGCATGCCGCGAAATGCGCCGCTCTGGCCGACGAGGACCGCGGGAGAACTCGTCGAAGTCGTCGTGCTCGGTGCAGCTCCGGCGACGCTCACGACAGGGGCGGGCGAGTACACCTGCGGTCGCATCATCTCGGTGCCGGGGGCGCGCGGCGGCGAGACGGAGGTGTCGTGGACGCGTGCGGAGACGGGCGCGGTCGAGTCTTGTCGAAACGTCAGCTCGGTCGTACCCACGGTCACGCGATCGGCCGGCAGGAGTCGGTGCGGGACGGTGACCTGCTTGCCGTTGACCCACGTGCCGTTGCGACTGCCCATGTCGCGGAGGAAGAGCCCGCCGCCATAGGCCGTGATTTGCGCGTGCACGGTGGAGACGCCGGGATCGGAGAGGACGATGCCTCCGCGCGGATCGCGGCCGATGCTGATGACCGCGCCTTCGAGCGGGAAGCGATGGCCCGCGCCTTCGAGGAACGCAGTGACCGGCGAAGGGCGGAGGAGAGCGCTTGCCGCAGCTTGTTTCAGGCCGATCGAGAGCACCGTGCCGTTCGCCGGCACCGACATCGGTGCGGCCTCGGGCGTCGACACCTCGAGCACGCGCGCGGGGATAGCCTGTGGAGCTCCTCCTCCTCCAGCGCCGACCCTTTGCTTCATGAACACGCTCATCGCCGCGGCGAGCTCACCGAGCTTCACGTGCTGCGTGCCGCGGAGCTCGGCGGCGTCGGCGACGACGGAGGTGGCGACCATCGAGGTGTTCGGTTTTTCGACGAGCGAACGACTGCGCAGCCAGGCGCCGAGGTCGAAGGCCGGATCGAGGAGCTTGCGACCGAGCGCGCGGACGTCGACCCGTTCGTCGATGAGACGCTTGAAGAGGCGCCCTCGTTGCCTCACGCGCGCGTCGCGATCGCCGAGCATGAGCGCGCCGACGAGCCGGCCGTCGACCATCATCAGCTTGCGATAGGCGATGCGCCCGCCGCCGCGCGGGACGTCGAGGATCTCTTCGGCGCCCGCCGCCTTGCCGATGGCACCGACGGAGGCGAAGTCGAGATCGAAGAGGCGCGTCGCGAAATAGAGGACGCCGGGAGCGTAGACGCGATCGCGCCTCGCCATGTTGCTGGCGGCGACCTGCGCTTCCAGGCGCGCCGGCTCCCACAGTTGCGAGAGGTTGCCGTCGAGCTCGGCGACGTCGCCGGCGGCGTAGACGTTGGGCACCGAGCTGCGCATGCGCGAATCGACCGCGACGCCGCCACGACGACCGAGGGCGATGCCGCTCCCCTGCAACATCTCGGTGTTGCAGACGACGCCGATGGCGACGGCGACCACCTCGCAAGGAATGACTTCTCCCGAGCGTGTGCGCACCGAGCCGACGTTGCCTTCCCCGTCGGGGAGCGCGGCGGCGACCTCTTCTTGCACGCGCACGTCGAGCCCGCCCTGACGGAGGCGCGCGGTGAGGAGATCTTGGGCGACCTCGTCGAGCGCACCGGTCATCATGCCGCGCTCGCGGATGAGCATGGTCACCTTCACGCCGCGCTCGCGCATCGCCAGCGCCCACTCGAGCGCGAGCGGTCCGCCACCGACGACGACCGCGCGACGGAGCCGGCCGAGCGCGATGCAGTCCATGATCCAACGCGTGTCCTGCAGTGTTCGAAGCGTGCAGACCCCGGCGAGGTTCGCACCCTCGAAGGGCGCGGTGCGCGAGCGTGCGCCGGTGCCGATGAGGAGCGCGTCGTAAGGAACGGGCGTCCCGTCGTGGAGCCAGACGTGCGACCTCTGCGCGTCGACGCTGGTGACGCGCGCGTGCACTCGCTCTGCGCCGACGTCGGCGAAGAAGGTCGGAGGCACCGCCCACACCTGTTCGTCGCGGAGCTCGCCGAGCATGTAGTTGGTGAGCGCCGCACGGAAGTACGCCGGGTGCGGATCGTCCGAGACGACCTTGATCTCACACTGCGGATCGAGGGTGCGGAGCGTCTGCGCGGCGGTGATGCCGGCGGCGCCGTCCCCGAGGATCACGTAGCGGGCGCGGGCCATCGATGTCTCCGTCGTATCACGGCGGCTTGGGCGAGGAGATCTGCTGCGACCAACGGAGGAGCGCGTAGCAGCAGTGCTGGACGGCATCGATGCGGATCGCGAAATCGACGACGCTGCTCGGCACCCCGCCGAACGTCGCGGCTGGGTCGGCGAAGAGGTGGCGCGGGCCGGGGAGCAGTTGGGTGCGGACCATGAACGCGAGCGCGCGGCGCACCTGCCCGCCGATCGCCACCTGCTCGTCGGCGCTCACCGTCGGAATCGAGCTCGCGACCGAGAGCGCGCCGAGCACGGAGAGCACGCCTTCGATGCGCCCACCGATCACGGCGGGGTGCGGCGCGGGAAACGGGGTCACGCCGAAGGCTCCATCGAGATCGGGCTCGTCCAGGGCGAGGGGCTTCTCGAGCTGCATTTCCCGAGTGATCGCCGACCAGCGGACGCAGAACTCGAGAGCCGCCCCATCCGGTCTATGCGCGGCGAGCGCCTCCATCGCCTGACACGTCCAGTGCTCTTCGCCGAACCAGTAGCGGGCGCCGAAATAGCTCGGGCGCACCAGGCGTCCGAGCACCGCGGCGGCGACGTCGAGATCGCGGACATCCCCGGTGACCTCGGCGGCGCGGGCCAAGGCGAGCGCTGCTTCGCCAGAAAAATAGGGGCGTTGGAGCTCGACGACCCGGCCCGTACGGAGGTCGAAGCGGTGCCAAAGATCGCCGTCGGCGCGTTGCAACGAACGGAGGAACGAGGTGAGACCGACGATGTCGGCGCGGACGGCGTCGTCCAGCGGCACGATCGCCGTCGCGCCTCGCGTGGTCTCGACGATCGCGAGGAGGGTGAGCGCCGCGACGCCGGCATCGGCGCTCTCGCCCTCCGGAAAGCATCGCGTCGCGGCGCAGGCGACGAGCCGGATCCGAAGCGCAGTGACGGCGCGCGCGGCCGCTTCACGCAACAGCGCTTCTGACGTCGTGCGGGCGGCGGCTGCGAGGAAAAGCGTCGCGCCGGCGTGCCTCGTCCAATTGTATCCGGGTAATATTTCGCCGGTCACCCCATCGACGGCGTAGTGGAACATCCCCTCCTCGGTGGTGTGTCGCGCGAGATAGCGGGCCCCTTCGAGCGCCGCAGCGCGCGCGGTCCCAGGGTCGAGGTCGGTGGCGGAGACGAGCTTCGGCGGCGTCTCGCCGAGAACCTCGCGATGCATGCGCACTCGCCGGAGCGTCGCGCGCGCGCGGACGACGGCAGGGTCGAGCTGCAGTCGTGACGCAGCGACGTCGAGGAAGAGATCACGATCGGCGCCCATTTCCAGGTCGATCGCCGGCAAGCGGAGCGCGTGATCGTAGGCCGCGCGGACGATCGCGTCGTCGGGCGTCACCAGGACGTCGCGCCCCTCGACCGTGACGAGGACGCCGTCGAGCCCAGGCACGAGCGCAACGGAGAACAGGAGCTCGTTCGTCGGCAACGGCGCATCGGCGACGACGCGCTCGGAGACGACGGTGCCCGCCGAGGTCGTGCGCGCAGCGAGGATCTCGGGCGGCGGCGCCGCACCGTCGTTCGTCGTCACGCGCAAAATGAGACGCCCACGTTGCCAGACGCTCCAGGCGATGGGTCCGTTTCGAGGTCGAAGCCGCGCGTAGGCCCGCGCCGAGAAGAAGCCGAGGAGGGCGAGGCAGGCGGTGAGACCGAGCGCGGCGAGGAGGAGTCGAATCGTCTTCCGGGTGCGCGCGTTCATCGCGCCTCGAGCTTGCTCTCGAGCTTGGCGTCACGCGGCGCGCGGAGACCGAGCCAGACCAATTGCGCTCCCGGGAGCACGACCAAGTACGGGAGGACGAGGGCGACGACGATCGCGAAGAGGATCACGCCGCCACGCCCGACCGGCCCGTAGATTCCGGAGAGAAAGCCGATCGTCGTGGCGAGCGCGACGATGGTCGCGAGGCCGAAAAAAAGGACGATCCCCGCGGCGATGCGCGTCACGCGCGGCGCCCATCGCGTATCGGCGAGGAGCCCGAGGCCGGCCGCGAGGAGCAGCACCGAGGCGAGACTGCCGCCGAGATCGATGGGAGCCCACCGCGCCGGGAGGGCGACGAAGATTCCGAAGAGCGTCACCGCGGCGCCGAGCAGATCGGCGACGCCGAAGAAGACACGAAGGAGCGAAGACGAAGGTGCGCGCTCGCTCACGGCAGGACTTGGTCGAGCAGATCTTCGGCGGCCGCCAGATCGGGCGGCGCGAGCGCCATGTAGACGCGATTTCCGATCGCCTTCGCGGCCATCTTGTTCTTCGGATTGCCGCCCATCGCCTTGGCCGTCTGCTTGGCAGCGTCGGCGGTCTCGTAGACGTAGATGTAGACGCCGCCGTAATCGGCGCCTTTTTGCAGGGTCATCACCCGCACGTCGATGCCCGCGCTCTTGGTCGACGACGTGGCCACGACCGTCCAGTGCTGCTCTTTCAAGATCTTCTGGATGCGCCTCACCTCGGCGTCGATCGAGTCGCCGGGCGGGTCGTCGTCGTCTTCGTCGGACTTCTTTTTCTTCTTCTTGTCGTCGGGGTCTTTCTTCGACTTCTGATCTTTCGCTTCGTCGCCGTCGTCGCTCGAGCTCTTCGACGACTTGTCGCGCTGCTCGCCGCGCACCACGAGCAGGTAGCCGGCGCCGGCACCTCCGGCGACGACGATGGCGATGAGGACGAGCAAAACGACGAGCACCGTCTGGTTGCCGCGCGCAGCTGCGTGCACCGCGGGCGCCGCCATCGCGGGACCGCCGATCGGGACGTAGGGGCTGGCCGGACGACCGCTCATCGGGCTGGTCATCGGCGCAGCTCCGAGCATCGCCGTCGGCGCCGTGATGCCCGAGGGTCGATCGAGATCACCGCCGACGCCGCGGACGATCGTCTCGATGGCGTCGCGCATCTCGGTCGCGCTGGTGAAGCGTCGCGTCGGATCTTTCTGCGTCGCGCGATGGACGATGGCGCCGAGTGGGCTTTGCAACACCGGCGCCGGCAGTGGCACCGGATCGGGCCCGATTTGCTGGAGGCAGACGTCGGTGGCGGCGCCTTGGAAGATCATCTGGCCGTAGATGGTCTCGGCCATCACCAGGCCGAGCGCGTAGAGATCGGCCGGCGGCGTCGGCGCGCTGCCGAGGAGAATCTCCGGCGCCATGTAGTGCGGCGTCCCGATGACGTGTCCCGATTGGGTCAGGCCAGGCGAGGTCGCGGTCGCCGGCGCCTTGGCGATGCCGAAGTCGAGGACCTTCACGAAATCGGTTTCACCCTGGAATTCGCAGAGAAAAATGTTCGCCGGCTTGATGTCGCGGTGGACGATGCCGTGCGCGTGCGCCTCCATCAGCGCCTTCAACACCTGGAGCGCGATCTTCGCGGTGCGACCGGCTGACATCGGACCGCCACGTCGCAACGCCTCGTCGACGGACTCGCCGCGGAGCAGCTCGAAGGCGATGAAGGGCACGCCGTTTTCGGCCTGACCGAAATCGTAGAGACGAACGACGTGCGGGTGCTCGAGCCGCTGCGCCAGCTGCGCCTCGCGTTGGAAGCGTACGAGCCCTTCGTCGTTGGCCAGCACCTCGGCGTGCAAGAGCTTGAGCGCGACCAGTCGACCGAGGTTCAGCTGCGTCGCGCGATAGACGCTGCCGAAGCCGCCCTGACCGATTTGCGCCTCGAGCCGATAGCGACCGGCGACGACGTCTCCAACGCGCAAGGTCGGCAGCGGCGTGGGCGTCATCGGATCGCGACCGATATTCTCACACTTCGCACCGGCTAGCCGATGATGCAGCGCAGGATCCAAGCGACGACGCCGCCGGCCGCTGCTGCGCGAAAACCGCGGGAAATCCACCATTCGAGCGAGGCCGACGTCGCCCAGATGGGAGGCGAGAGTGGGGCGACGTCGACGAGCAGCGCGATCAAGATGCGCTCGGAAGGAGCGGCCGCGCGATATCCCTCGGCGACGGCTTCCGTTCGGAGGGACCCTTCGACGTAGACGAGCACTTCGCCGAGCGGGGCCATCGTCCGTGCGCGCGCGCGTAGTTCGTCGCTCGCTTCGAGGGTCACTATTTTACCCTCGATGCTCGCGGACAACATCGGCGTGTCGCCGCCGTGAATTCGCGCGCGGAGGAAGCCGCGTTCGACGGCGCCCGAGCGCACGCGCGCGAGCGACTCGATCTTCGGTCCAGTCACGCCGACCACGCGGCCGCCGGGCCTCGCGAACGAGACTGCCACGAGCACGAGGAGCGCGATGAAGCCATACGGCCGGCACGACATTCATTCCGCCGAGCGCGAGGACGGCGGGGACCGCGTTGATGAACGAGCCGGCGACGAGCCCGACGGCGTTGGTGCCCCCGAGAGCGAAGACGCCGACCGCGACGTTGCCGATGGCGATGAAGCCGCGCGCGACGTTGCCGATGGCGACGACGCCGAGGACGATGTTGCCGAACGCGAATTGACCGGTGGCGAAGTTGCCGACGGCGAAGCGCTTCGGCGGGCCTCCCGGTGGAGGCGCCTTCTCGTCACGCGCCATGCGCGCTCAGCCCTTGATCGCCGTCATCGCCACGCTGAAGAGCTTCCCCCAACCGGGGTTCGATTCGAAGCGCGCGAGCTTGCGTCCGAGGTCGGCGAGGGTCTTGTGATCGGCGAACCAGGCCGGCGTCGGCTTGATCACGAACGGCGCGCGAACGACTGATTTTTCCGGGTGATCGAAGAGGTAGGCGTTGTGCACGACTCCCGCTCCGGACTGGATGTCGGCCTTTGGGTGACCGGGGAAGGCGCCCCACGTCGTCACCACCAAGCCATAGATGAGACCCGGCCAGACGTTGACGCCGATGCCACCGAAGCGGAGCGCGGCGATCAATGCGTCGAGCGCGTCGCGGTTCTCTTTCTCGGTCTTCGGGTGAATGAGCATGCAGGTCGAGAGCGTGCCCCAGCAGGTGTCGTTGGCGAACTTGGTCGCTTGGGCGAGGAAGTCGGCAGCGTTGGTGCACGGCAGCGCGACTTGGGCGAGCACGCCGCAGAAGGCCTCGTTGCGCAGCGCGTACTCTTCGGCGTCGGGCTTGACGTCGGGGATGATCGTCCAAGGAACGACGTCCGTCGTCTTGTCGGCGAGAGCCTTCGCCTGCGGGTAGTGATCGACGAAGGCCTGGTAGCGCTGCTGCGCGCCCGGGTAGTAGGCCTTGCGTGGCGGCGTCGCGCGGAGCGTCTCTTCGACCTTGGCGAGGAACGTCTCGCGCTGCGGCCAACCCTCGGCGGTGACCAGCACCTTGGCGGCGTTGCAGTTGAAGCTGCCGTTCTGCGCGACCATCGCCGCGACGTGGCGGGCCTGGAAATTCAGCTCCGATTCGCTCCACTCGCCGGGGACGACGAGCACCGGCGTGACGCAGCCGAGCTCGGCGGTGAAGCGTCGCGTGTTGATCGGATCGTTCGCCGCCTTGCGACGCTTCTGCTCTTCCGGATCGCTTCCCCAGACGATGGCGTCGTAGGTGCGATCGGAGCCGGTGACGTGGAGGGTGTCGACCTGCGCGTGCTTCGCGAGGTGTGCACCGACCTCGGCACCGCCGTAGACGATGGCGAGGAACCCGGCGTCGATCAGCGGCGCGAAGGCTTTTTCCAGGTGCGGGCCGACGTCGGCGTTCACCGGGTTCATCTTGAGTACGCACACTTCGTCTTCGGCGAAGAGCTTGTAGAGCACGTCCATCGGCGGAATCGACGAGACGTTGCCGGCGCCGAGGACGAGCGCGACCTTGCCCTTGGCCTTCGGATCACGCTCCCGGTAGATCGCGCCTTGGGTCGGCGGCTTGCCCTTTTCGATCCAGACCTCGGCGGTGATGCCGCCCATCATCAGCTTGTCCTGCAGCGACGCAGGGAAGACGCGGGCCACGACCTGGCCGTCGGGGCGCGTCTTCAAGGCCGGCGGCGGCGGCTGACCATTCGCCTCGAGTGCGGCGATGAAGAGGCGGATGTTGCGGATGGTGGTCACCGGTCCGGCAAGCCACTCCTCGCCCTCGAGCGGATCGCCCGGCGCCACGCCCTTGCGCTTGCTCCCGTCACGAACCCAATCTTCGGCGACGGTGCCGACGCCGCGCAGGCACGCGTTCAGGAGCTCGACGCGACGTCCGATCGAGACGTCGAGCCAGAGATCTTTCTTCGCGGCGACGCGGGCGACCGCGGCATCGACGTCGGCGATCGAGGTCGGAGGGATGACGGGGGGCGGCTCGGGGAACGCGGGAGAGGTCATGGAGGAGAGAGCGTCCGTCGCATGGAGGCGGCCGGCAAGTGGCGCTCGTTTCTGCCGTCCGCCAGTCCCCACCCCTACAATGCGCTCGCCAGCTCCGCTGCCGTCGGCCTCGCGGTCGGATCGAGATCGAGACAGCGCGCGAGGAGCGTCAGCACCGCGTTCGGCAGCGCGCCCTCGGGGAACGAAGGCCGTTCGACCGGACGTCCCGCGAGCGCCTCGAGCACGGGCGGCACCTCGAACGCGCGCTTTCCGGTGATCAGCTGGTAGGCGATGACGCCGAAGCTCCAGAGATCGGACGAAGGCTCCGCGCTCTTCCCACCGAGGCCGAGCTCGGGCGCCATGTAGAGCGGCGTACCGATCAGATCGCCCGTGCCGGTGAGCGCGGTGTTCTGTTCGGTGGCCCCACTCTGCGCCGGCGTCTTCGAGCCCGCGCCCACTTGCGCGAGCGTAGAACCGTGCGGATCGGCGCCGAGCCGCGCGATCCCGAAATCGGCTATTTTTGCGACTCCTCCGCCGGTGATGAGCACGTTTCCCGGCTTCAGATCGCGATGGACCACGCCGCGTGCGTGGAGCGCTGCGAGCCCGCGCGCGACTTGTCCGAGCACCGTCCGCGCCCAGGTCGCATCGCCGTAGCGCCGTTGGTGCTCGACGAGCGGCCCACCTTCGACCAGCTCCATCACCAAGAAGAGCGAACCGGTCTCGGAGACATCGACGTCGACGATCGACACCAGGTTCTCGTGCGACACCTGGGCGGCGACCTGCGCCTCGCGCGCGAGCCTTGCCAACGCCACGCCGGTGGTCGCCGAGGTCAGCACTTTGAGCGCGAAGTGCTTGCCGTCGGTGAGGCGCTCGACCTCCACCACCGCGCCCATCCCGCCTTCGCCGAGACGCCGGACGACGCGATATCGACCGTGAATTTCCGTGCCCGCGGTGATCGTCGTCGGACGCTCGGGCACCGCGCCGATTCGTGCCAACGCCGTCGCCAGTTGCTGCGAGCGCTCGGCGATTTGCCGTCGCAGCTCGTCGCTCAAGAGCGCGTTCTCGCGGGCGCTCGCCTGCAGTGAATCGACGCGCCCCGCCAGCTCGACGTTGAGCGCGTCGGCGTGCTTCAGCGATCGGATGTGATCACGCCCCAGCACCGTCGCCTGCACGATCGCGAAGATGCCGAGCCCGAGCGCACCGGTGTGTGCGCCGCCGAGGATCTCGCCAGCGCCGTTGCCGTAGAACGCATCGGTGGGAAAACTAGCGGCGACGAAGCCCCAGCCGACCAGGAGCGCGGCGGCGCCGAAGCGATCGCGACCTTGTCGATAGAGCTTCCAAAGGAGCACCAGTTGGTAGGGGACGATGCCCACCGAGACGAGGTTGGCGACGCCGATCGGCGCATCGCCGAGTTGCAGCTGTCGCGAGAGCAGGGTCCGCGAGAGCAGCATCAGCACCATCGCGACCGCGACCAGGGGGGGAATGACCACTCGGAAAATCGCGTGCGGGCGCGGGAGCGCGAAATAGGCGTGCACGAAGTAGACGCTGAGCAACGTGGTGGCAGCGACGAAGAAGGGCGACAGCGAGTCGCCGAGGCCGACGATTTGCGGCACTCCGAGTCGCTCGAGGACGTAGTACGCGCCGCCCATCCCCTGCAGCGCCGACCAGAGGTGAATCGGCCGACTGCGATCGAAGAAGTAGAGGACGAGATAGGTGAAGCCGATCATCGCGAGGACGGCGAGGGTCGCGAACGTCGCCGTGTCGTTGATCGCGTGGACGAAGCGGAACGTGCGATCGCCTCCCAACGTGTCGCTCAGCCGCGGCACCGTCTCGATCCAAGTCCCGCGCCGCGCTCGCAGCTCGACCCGAAGCGTCACGCGCACCGGCGACGCTCTCGTCAGGCGCGCCTCCAGACGAAACGCGTGGGTCGTCTGCGAAGGAAGGCCGGGGACGACGTTCCAATCGAGCGCGGTCGCGACCTCTCCGTCGACGATCAGCGTCGTCGCCGACTCGAGATCGGCGATCGCCAGCGTGAGCGGTTTCCCTCGCCAATTCTCGGGGATCGTGACGTCGGTGTGCAGCTCGTAGCCGCTCGCTCCCTTCGGAAGGATCGCATCGACCTTGCCTGGGAGCGTGATCGTGACCCCTGCTGGATCGGCGGTCGCCAACGTCCAGGTGCGCAGCTCGACCGTCTCGTCGGTGTGGCAGCCTCCGAGGATCAGCGCGAAGAGCGCGAGGACGATCGCGAACACCGCCTCGATCGCGCGGTGGCCTCGCCGGAGCTCAGCCGCAACCGCCGCAGCCGCCACCACCGCACCCGCCGCCGCCACATGCGCCGCCGCCGCACGCGCCCTTGCCGCATCCTCCGCCGCCGCACCCGCCACCGAGCGGTTCGTCGGCGGCATCTTCCACGCGGGCGGGAGCTGGGCCCTTGCGACGCTTGGCGCCCGTGCGTTCGACGCGATCGACGACCACTGCCTTGGTCGGCACGTCGCGATCGTGGATGACGATGACGTCTTCGCCGGGCCGCAGACCTTTGCGCGCGAGCGGAGCGCCGACGACCTTGGCGGTGACTCGCGTCTCGCCGACCATGAACTCGACGACCGTCAGATGGTTGCGCTGTCCGGGGCCCGCCGGCTCGACGTCGATGACGCGCGCGACGGCTTCGGCGCCGAAGCGGAAGGTGTGCTCGCCTGCGCGCTCGTTGGCGTGCTCGACCCGACGCCAAATCGGCCAACCGATGAGCACGGCGACGGCGATGAAGGTGCTGAGCTTCCAATAGCCAGCGAGCGCGATGGGGACGCCGAACGTTCCCACCGCGATCAGCGCGGTCGCCCAGGGAAAGGCGGCCATCGCCTTCGCCGGAAGACCGACCTTCTTGCGCATCTCTGCCGTCAGCTCACGCGGCTTCGGCGGCTTCGGAGCTGCGCGTTCGAGCCGTTGGACGTTCGAGGGCTCGAGCGCTTCACGCGTCAGGTCGTCGGTCGTCGAGCTCGGGACGGCGGCCATCTACCGATTGTGTAGCACGGGACAGCGTCCTCGGGGACACGCACCCGTCCTCGCCGCCGCCCACGCTGCCGCCCACACAGCCATTAAACTCTAGAAATTCGTCCGATTTTGCGATGGTCCGTCGCTTGCGATGGCTCGGCACATGCCCCCACACTCCTCGCGCCCCCGGTCGTCCTCGCTCCTTGGTTCGGTCACTGGCGCCGCCGCGATCGCCACCCTCGTGGTTGGAATGACGCTTGGAGTCGGCTGCGAAGGCGCAGGCGGGACGCACGTGCGCGCAGTGGGAGACGAAGCGGCCATCCCGTCCGCTTCGGCTTCGCTGGCCGTCCCGACGACGCCGCACGCGGAGCTGACGCATGCATCGACGTTGCCGTTCGCCTTCGTCGACGGAGCGGGCGGCGAGCTGGTCGTCCTCCTCGGTCAAGACGGCAGCGACGTTTGGGCGAGCGGCGAGCCGCGCCTCGTCGAAGAAGGCGCCATCTTCGTCGCCCGCCGCGACATCGACATGACCAAGCTCCCCGCGCAGTACGCAGGCTTCGTCGGTTCGAAGATGATCCTCGGCGGTCCGAGCGGCGACGTCTGCGAAGCGACCGGCGACAGCCTCAGCATGATCGTGCGCGCAGATCCGCGCTACGAAACGCGCCAAGACTGGGAGGGCACGGTCGAAGGTGCGACGCACGCGCCGACGCCGAAGGCTGAAATTGCGCAGGAAGTCTGGGGCATGGAGACCGCCTACGTCGTGATGCACGTGAAGCCGCTCACCGGCTCGTGTGCAGGGGCGACGTGGGCGCATGGCGCGTCGGCGTCTTCACGTTCGATCGCCCCAGCCATCACGGCTGATCCAGTCCTCACCTCCGATGCACTCGCCTACGTGCACAAGCTCCCGAGCTTCGTCGCCGCCGAAAAAGAGTACCGGACGACGGGTGAGCTGCCGCGCGCGAAGAGCTGGGATCTCGCCTCGTATTCGACGTCGACGATCTCGGCCTTCACCACCTCGGTGGGCGTTCGTTACGTCTGGGTGTCGATGCAGTCGGGCGAAGGGTGCGGCGGTTTCAACGCCGGAATCGGCGTGCTCCTTCGCCAAGACTCGGCCTCGCCGGGCGGCTTTCGCGTCGTCCACGAGCAGGAAGGCGGCGTCACGCATCCGATCACCGCGCTCCTCGACGAGGGCGCCGGGATGCCGACGTTGCTCTTCGATCAGGCAGCCCTCCGCGCGGAGAACGAGACCTATCGATTCGACTCGATCGAAGTCTACTCGCACGACTGCCCCTGTTGAACGGCGCCCTTCGCCGTGTCATCCGAGCGGGCGATGAAGCACGTCGTTCTCCCCATCCTCGTCGTCGGCGTCCTTCCCTTCCTCCTCACGCTCGCGAGCAAGGCGAAGGGCTTCACGCCGGCCGACAACCAGCAGACGCGCGTCTGGCAGTCGCAGCTCACCGGATGGCGTCAGCGCGCCTTCTGGGCGCACCAGAACGGGTTCGAAGCGTTCCCGCTCTTCGCCGCGCTGGTCGTCTGCGCCTACCTCGGACAGCCGGCTAGCCACGTCGCGGCGCTCGCCGCCTGGTCGTACGTCGGCCTACGCCTCCTCTATTCGGCGTGCTACCTCGCCGACATCGGGCGCGTGCGATCGTTCGTCTGGCTATCGAGTCATGCCGCGCAAGTCGTGCTGGTGCTCGTCGCGCTCTCGGTCGTGTGAGGCGTACGAGCTCGCGCGGAGCCGCTGCAGATAAACCACGTCGCGAAACGCGCCGAACTTGTAGCCGACCTCGCGCAGGCGCCCGGAGACGACGAAGCCGAGCGAGGTGTGGAGCGCGAGGCTTCCTTCCTGGCCGGCGTCGATCCCGGCGACGATGACGTGGTGCCCGAGGGCATCCGAGCGCGCGATCAGCTCGTGCATCAGCGCGCGTCCAATCCCACGGCGATGCGCGTCGCTGCGCACGTAGACCGAGCTCTCGACCGTGCGCGCATAGCCCGCACGCGAGTTGTAGGTCGAGAGCGATGCCCACCCGAGCACCGCGTCTTTTTCCCGTGATTCGCAGGCGACGAGCACGGGGTGTCGTTCGTCGTGCGCGGCGAACCAAGCCTCGCGCGTGGAGAACGAATCGGCGACGAGCTGGTAGGTACACGTCGAGCTCTCGACGTAGTGGGCGTAGATCGACTCGATGTCGGGGAGATGCCGGAACGCGGCCGGGACGATGCGCATCGCGACGTTGTGCCGCGTGACGGTTACCGCTGCGTAACGTCAGTCGCCGAGCGCGAAATCACGCGCCACCGCCATGTGCTGCATGTTGGTCGCGGCCGAGTCGGTCGAGAGCACCGGTGCGACGTCGGAGAGCGGCGAATAGACGCGCGAATCGAAGACCAGGCCCGCCGGATACGACGCGCTTCCGATCGCGACCGGGATCATTCGCGCGAGCAAGAGCGGGTTCGGCAGCACCCAGTCGTAGGGCTTGTTGCGCGGGGCGTTGGTGTTGGGGATGCCCGCTTGATCGACCGCGTAGGGCGCGGAGACCGAGACGACCTCGGCGAGATCGAGCAGCGCGATCTCGGTGGCGATGGCGGTGTTGAAGTCGCCACCGATCACCAAGTAGACGCCGGCCGGCACCTTCGCTTTGACGTAGGCGACGAGATTCTTCGCCTCGGCGTCGCGCGCGCTGGCGCTGGTCGTGCGCAGGTGGGTGCTGACCGCGAACAAGTCGATCGACCCGGGCACGTCGATGCGTGCCCACACCCAATCGCGATCGGTGAGATCGGGGTCGTCCCACTCGCCCGACTCGATGATCGGATAACGACTGACGATGCCGTTGGGGATCGCGCCCGGATCAATCTCGGTGACGATGTTGTACGTCGGGCCGAAGGCGAGATCGACGAGCGCACGGAGCGAGCTTCCGTACTTGAATTCCTGCATCAACGCGATGTCGGGGTGCAGGGCCTGGAGGATGTGGATGCCCGGGCTGTCGTAGACCGGCGAGCTGCCGCTCGTCAGGTTGGAGGCGACGATGCGCACGCGAACCGCGCTGCAGATGCGCGCATCGGCGCCGACATCGGTCGCGACATCTGCATCGGTGACGCTCGCTTCGGCAGCGTCGGCATCTCCGGAGAAATCGGCGTCGGCGTCGTCGGCGTCGGGCGCGACGCTTCCCTCGTCGGCATCGCCACCATCTGCATCCGAGCCCGCGTCTGCGCCGGCATCGGCATCGGCATCGTCCGCGGTCGTGTCGGCCGTGTCGGCCGCGTCGGCATCGACCCCACCATCGGACGGCGGCGGCGGTGTCGGCACGCAGACTGGAGACCACGTCGGCGGCGTGAAGAACGCGTCGTACGCGGTGTCGGGCGCGACCTCGGCGATCGCGTCGGCGTCGGTGCTCGTGTCCGGCGTGGTGTCGATCGTCGCATCGGCGTCGCCGCCGTCGCCAGCATCGCTGACGTCGGGTGCCGTCTCGGCGAGCACGTCGGCCGAGACGTCGGCATCGGCGGTCGCGTCTGCGCCATCGGAGACCTCCGACACATCGGAAACGTCGAGCGTCGAATCGGGCGCGCCATCGTCGCCCGCATCATCGGTGGTGCCGTCGACGGCGGTGTCATCGCCCACTCCAGGGCTGCTCCCGTCATCGCCCGAACAGGCGGAACAGGCGAAAAATACCGAAGCGAGGACCAGATACCAGCCGGAAGCCACGCCGAAACATACTGACCTTGGCGATGCTGTCGAGTCACACATGTGGGCCCTTGCGCGTCCGCAATCCGCCTCTACTTCTCGTACTTCTTCAACATCGCCGTCCCGTTCAACACCTCTGCGAAGAGGTCGCCCATCTTCGCCACCCGCTCCGGCACCGTTCGAATCGTGAACGCGCGAGGGTCGAGTTTTTCGTCGAGCTCGTCCCATCGAATGGGGCACGACACGGTGGCACCATCGACCGCGCGGACGGTGTACGGCGAGACGACGGTGCGCCCGGCGCCGTTCTGACCAAAGTCGACGTAGAGCCTTCCGCCGCGTTTTTCGACGGTGCGTTCGACGGTTGCGATGTGCGGCAACACCTTGGCGACCGCGCGGCCGACCTGTTCGGCGAAGCCTGTCGCGAGCGCGTGCGTCTGTCCGGGGGCGAGCGGGACGACGACGTGGACGCCGCGCTTACCGCTCGTCTTGACCACGCTGACGAGCTCGAGGGCATCGAGCAAGGTCCGAACGGCGCGCGCGATTTGCACCAAATCGGCCCAGGTTCCGGTGCCCGGATCGAGATCGATGACGAAGTAGTCGGGCTGCGCGAGGCTGGCGGCGATCTGCGCCGCGTCGGCACCTTCGGGCGGTGCGTGACTCGCCCATTGATGGAGCGTGAGCGCGGCGAGTTGCGTGAGCCACTGCAGTGTCTCGACGTTCTCGACGAGGATCCGCACCTTGTCGTCGGCGGTGATGAGCCGCACGAACTCCGGGCTCTTCTCGGGCGGCCGATGTTGGAACCAGCTCGGTCGATCGATGCCGTTGGGCCAGCGCTGGACGTTGATCGGCCTCCCGCGTACGTGCGGCAGCATCGCCGGAGCGATCACGGCGGCGTAGTCCCAGACGTCGCGCTTGGTCAGTCGGTCGCGCGGGAAGAGCACCTTGTCGGGGTTGGTCAGCGTCGGCTTGGGACCGGCGCGCACCGAGGCGGCGGGGCGCTCGGCGGCATCGGGCTCGCGCTCGTCGCGGTCTTCGCGATCGGTACGGAAGTTCGCGTGCGGATGCGGCTCGATCAGACACTCGATCGGCTTCTTGTCCGGTCGCATTGCGATCAGCGTGGGAAAACGTGGCTTTCCGCTCTCGGTCCAGTCTTGATAGGCGACCTCGACGACGAGCCTCGGTTGCACCCAACGCGCGTCGGGAATGCGCTCTGGATCGCGCGCCACGCAGGAGGCGACGTGATCGGTGACGAGCGTCTTCCCGAGCTCGCGACGGAGCGCGTCGTCGAAGCCACTTCCCACCTTGCCCGCGAATCGCAAGACCCCGCCGTCGTACACGCCGAGGATCAGCGCGCCGACGGCGTTGCGATGTCCGGTGAGCGGCGTCCAACCGATGACCGCGAAGTCCTGACGCTTCTCGACCTTGAGCTTGATCCAATCGGTGGTCGGACCGCTCGCGTATGCCGAGCCCTTGCGCTTGGCGATCAGCCCTTCGAGCCCGCTCGCGCGAATGGCGGCGAGGAGCGATTTCGGATCGCCCTCCAGCGCCGTCGAGATCGTCAGCGGCTTCGGTGCATCCGCGAGGAGCTGCGTCAGCCGCGCGCGTCGCGTCTCGAAGGGGAGGGCGCGCAGATCTTCGCCGTCGACGTGCAAGAGGTCGAACGCCGCGAAGACCAACGCCGCCGTGCGTCGCTCCCCCGAGAGCCACTGCTGCAGGCGATGAAACGCTGGATTTCCCGCCTCGTCGACCGCGCATGCCTCGCCATCGAGGACCAGCGTCGAGGGAGAGAGCTTTCCGATCGCGTCCGCGAGCAAGGTGAACTTGTCGGTCCAGTCATGGTGCGCGCGCGAGAAGAGCCGCACGTCGTTGCCGCTCTTGATCCCGAGGAGGCGATAGCCGTCGTATTTGATCTCGAGCCACCAGCGCGCCGGGTCGGGAAGATTCGCGCCCTCGCGTGGCGCCGTCGCCCTCGCGACGTCACCGATCATGGCGAGGATCGCGCGCGGCCCCTGCGTCGCAGGCACGCTCACCACCGACTCGGGACGCTCTTCGACGACGTCGCGCTTCGGATCGGCGAAGCGATCTTGCTTCTTGAAAAAGAGCCAGCTCGCGCCCTCGCCGACCTTGTCGCCAGTGCGGACGAGGTGCCACTCGCCGAGCAGCTTGTCACCGAAGAGCCGGACCTTGATTTGTCCGGCCGCGCGCATCTCTTCGATGGTCGTGACGCCGGGAAGATCTTTCGAGGGCAGCGGTGCGAACGTGCCGCGATCCCAAATCACCACCTCGCCGCCGCCGTACTCGCCCTTGGGGATGGTGCCTTCGAACTCGTTGTACGAGATCGGGTGATCTTCCACCTCGATCGCGAAGCGCTTCACCTTCGGATCGTACGAAGGCCCCTTCGGCACCGCGAAGCTCATCATCGCGTCGCCGACCTGCAATCGAAGGTCGTAGTGGAGCCTCCGCGCGTCGTGACGCTGGATGACGAACGCCGATCGAGCGGAAATCTCCGACGGAACGTCGCGCTCGGGCGCGGGTTCGGGGGTCGTTGCGAAGTCGCGCTTCTCCTCGTATCGCCCGAGAGAATCGAGAGATTCAGGCGGCCCCCTGGCCGGACGTGCAGTGCTGCTCGGCTTTTTCCGCGTCGCCATGCGCTCCGCTTTGTTGGCTTCTACGAGTTCATCGCCAATCATAGACCCCATGCGCGCCATCTGGTCGGGCGAGATCGGCTTCGGACTCGTCGCCATTCCTGCCAAGCTCTACTCCGCCACCAAAGATCTCACTCCGCAGTTCAACCAACTGCACAAGGAGTGCGGCACGCGCATCAACATGGTGCGCCGCTGTCCCAAGTGCGAGCGCGACCTCGCCTACGACGAGACCGGCAAGGGCTACGAGGTGACGAAGGGGCAGTACGCGCTCTTCACCAAGGAAGAGCTGCAGAAGCTCGAAGGTGAAGACGGCGCCGGCGGCATCGACATCGTCGAGTTCATCGAGCCGCGCGACGTCGACCTCGCCTACATCGACAAGAGTTATTGGGTCGGTCCGGCCGGCAAGACGTCGCGCAGCTTCGAGCTCCTCCGCAGCGTCCTCGAGCAGACGAACAAGGTCGCGCTCGCCAAGGTGAAGATTCGTTCGCGCACCCGCCTCGGCATGCTCCGTCCGCGCGGCCGCCTCTTCGCCCTCGAAATGATGCGTTTCGGCGACGAAATCGTGCCCGCCGACGAGATCGATCTGCCCGACGGCAAGCAGCCGACCGAGCGCGAAGTGCAGCTCGCCCTCGGCCTCGTCGCGCAGCTGACGGGCACCTTCGAGCCGAGCAAGCACCCCGACGCCTATCGCGCGGCGGTGGAGGCGGCCGTCGAAGAGAAGGTGGAAGCACAGCAGCTCAAGAGCGACGACGGCGGTGAGGCTCGCGAAGCTGCCGCCGCCGGTGGCAAGATCATCGATCTCGCAGATCTCCTCGCCCGCTCGATGACCGCTGCGTCGAACGGAACCGCCTCGGTGCGCCCGCCGGTGAAGGCCGAGCCGCGCGAAGAGGAAGCGGCCGCGGAAGAAGAAGTCGAAGAGAAGCCGAAGAGGAAGAAGAAAGCGGCGACTGGCTGAGACCTGCGATCAACTCTCTGCCACCGGCGTGCGCACGCTCGGGAGATCGGGCACCGTCGGTGTTTCCTCGCGAAACACGCGGGGTTTTTCGGCGGGCGCCGGTCCGCTCATCACCTCGCGTGCGAGCGCGTAGGTCTGTTCGTCGGCGAGTGGGGTGATCGCGGCCGCGAGACGTCCGACGCTCGGGTGCTCGTCGGTGACCGCGCCTTCGACCGCTGCGCAGACGCGCGTCGTCATCTCCCTGCTCACCTCTCCACCCTGCGCGAGGAGCTGCATGATGCGCTCGGCGAGCGCAGTGACGTCGGCGGCGAGCGCTTCACGCCAATGACCGAGCTCGCGCGAGACGTTGCCGAGCCCGACGAAGCCGACGGTGACGTGGCCCTCCTCGGTGATGAAGACGGCGTCGGCGTCGAGCTGTCCGTGCGCGAGACCTTCGGCGTGGAGTCGTTGCATCGCGCGGAGCAATTCGAACGCGGCGAGCATGGCCGTCGAGCGCGCGATCGGGCGCGTGGCCCACGCCGAGAGCGGCATCCCTGCCGGCTTCTCGAAGATCACCATCCCGCTGTCCTCGAGGAAGGCCGACTCGAAAGGGAGCATGTGCGCGTCGAGCTCGTTCATCGGACGGGCTGCGAGCGCCCGCGCGTACGGCAGAAGACGTCGCGCCTTCTCGGCCGAGAGAATGACGACGTAGAAGAGACGGTCGTCCAGCCGGGCGGTCCATCGCTCGAGCCCGTTGCGGTAGCTCTGTCGCGCGACCAACTCCAACTCACCGATTCGATATCCTGACGTGAACCGTTCCATGACGTCCCCCTGGCGCATCGCGCCGGCACTCGTGTGTTGACCGAGCCCAACTTCAGCAACGGTCGTGCCGAGGGGAAATGCGGGTAAAATGGGGAGTCTGCGCGGCAGAAGCGCTGCACTGCTCGACGCCTGCGGCGATATGCAACGCATGCTCGAGTGCGCGACGCATGTGCGAACGTGTGCGCAGGACGGTTGTCGTCGCCCGGGCGCTCGCGTACGCGCGCTGTCATGCGTTCGGCTCTCACTCTGCTCGTCGCGTCGGTCTCGCGACTCACGTCGCTCACGCTTCTCACGGTGCCGATGCTGACCGCCTGCGGTGGCAACGTTTCGCCGTCGCAAGCTGGCACCGACGCCGAGGTCGTCGACAGCGGCGCCCTGATCGACTCCAGCATCGGCAGCGATTCCGTCAGCCCGATCGATTCCGCAGTACCCAGTGACGTCGCGCTCGACACGTCCGGCGCCGTCGACGCGCGCGATGCTTCGACGACGGACGCCTCGAAATCGGCGGGTTGTGCCTCGACGTTCGGCACCGCGTTGCCGAGCGGCTACGGGCGCCTCGACGGCACGGTCGTCGCGGTGGTCGCGCCCGGTGACAAGATCTGCACCGCGTCGAACCGAGATCACATCGTCCTCGAAGTGAGCATGGACGGCGCGGTCTATCGCATGGTGGTCAACGTCGTCTCGACGGTCGCTGGCGTCTCGCCCGACGTCTTCTACCAAGAGCTGCCGCACGCGCTCCCGACGCCGGCGTTCGCCGAGGGTTTCCACGCCGACGTGACGCTCGACTATCCGACCACGCTCGGGCTCCACATCGACGATGCGGGCTGGAAGGCGACGCCGATGGCCACGCTCGTCGACGAGGTGACCGCCGCGCTCGACGTCGGCGCCAAGGTCTCCGTCTATTCGCAGGGGAGCGGTGGCGACAGCACCCACCTCGTCCATCGCTACGGCGGCAACACCGACGGCGCGATCGTCGTCGACCCGACGGGCACGCCGCGCTTCCTCGTCTTCCACTTCGCCAACGACAAGGCCTTCTGATGCACGCTCGTTCGATCGTCGGCGGGCTCTTCGCGCTCTTCGCGCTCTTCGCCCTCCCTTTGGCTTCCTGCACCGATACGCCGAAGCCCGCGCCGGTGAAGGAAGGGCCGCGTCCGCTCGCAGCGCTGGCCATGGGACAGAAGAGCTCGCGCGCGCACGAGTGGGTGCGTTCGCTCACCGACGAAGTGGGCGCGCGCATGGCGGGCTCGGCGAACGATGCGCGGGCGGTCGCCTGGGCCGAGAAGACGATGCGCGCGATCGGCTTCGCCAACGTGCACGTCGAGCCGGTCAAGGTTCCGCATTGGGTGCGTGGGGACGAGAGCGCCGTCGTCGTCGCCAGCGAGACCGTCGCCGAGCATCGGCTCGTGCTGACGGCCCTCGGCGGCTCGGTCGGCACGCCCGAGGAAGGCCTCGAAGCCGAGGTCGTCGCCGCCAAGTCACTCGAAGAGCTCGGCAAGCTCTCCGACGATGCCGTGCGCGGAAAAATCGTCTTCATCGACGCGGTCACCCCACGCACGAAGACCGGCGAAGGTTACGGCAAGACCGTCGGCATCCGTTCGATCGGCGCCAGCGCTGCGGCGAAGAAGGGCGCGGTCGCGTTCCTCCTTCGATCGATCGCCACCGGGCCGGCGCGTCTGCCGCACACCGGTGCGATGCGCTACGCCGACGATGCGCCGAAGATCCCCGCGGCCGCGCTCGCGGTGCCCGACGCCGAGCTCCTCCGTCGCCTCGTCGACGCCAAAGCGCCGGTCCGCGTGAAGTTGCACCTCGGGTGCAAAATGGACGGCGAGGCCGACTCGGGCAACGTCGTCGGCGACATCGTCGGTCGCGAACGCCCGGGCGAGATCTTCGTCATGGGCGCGCATCTCGACTCGTGGGATCTCGGCACCGGTGCGCTCGACGACGGCGCGGGCGTCGGCGCGGTGCTCGATGCCGGTCGCGCCATCCTCGCGCTCCCCAGCAGGCCGCGCCGCACCGTGCGGGTGGTGCTCTTCGCCAATGAAGAGTTCGGCCTCTCCGGCGGCATCGCCTACGGACGCGCGCACGAGGCCGAGCTCG
>JANYDK010000021.1 GCA_025363655.1 Deltaproteobacteria bacterium
GGCACCGAGTTCCTTCGCCTCGTCTTCGTGCATTCCGGCGATGCGCACGAGGTATCCGCGACGCTCGCCCGGATCGTCGGTGTCGAGCAGCCGCACCTCGAGGGTCTGCATGACCTTCTTCCAGTCGACCCGCTGCAGGTAGACCGGTTCGAGGATTTCGGCGGCGCGCGCACGGAGGGCGGCGTCTTCGAGCATCCCTTCGAGCTCGGCGATGGTCGGCGCGAAGGCGGCATCGATGGTGAGCGCGACGCGGAACTCTTCCAGCGCGCGATCGACGTCGGCGAGGTGCTGACGGATCACCAAACCGAGCGCGTGATGGAGCTCGACGTCGGTGCGGTAGGTGCCGCCACCGGAGGGCGGAGAATCGGGCGCGGTCCCGAGCTGACGCTCGAGCAGGCCGACGACGTCGTCCCAACGCTCGACCTGGCCGTACAAGCGCTCGAGGGCGACGAGCGCCTTGAACGGCGGCGTCTTCGCACCACCATCGGCCTCGATGATTTGCTCGAGGGCTTCGATCGCCCCGCGGGGATCTTTCAGCTGCTCTTCGCAGAGCTTCGCTTCTTTGAAGAGGAGCTGGACCTTCTTCTCCGGATCGACCTCCGCCTCGGCACGACGCTTGAGCACGTCGAGGAGGGCAGAGCTGTCGCCTTCGTCTTCGTAGAGGGTCTCGAGTGCTTCGAGCGCACGACCGTCGTCGCCGCGGAGATCTAGAGCGCGAACGTAGTACGTGCGCGCGACCTGACGATCTTCGAGGCGCGTGCGTGCGAGCTCGGCGATGCGCAAAAGGACGTCGAGCTTGGCGTCGCCGTCGACGATTTCAGGCTCGATTTTACGAAGAAGCGCGACCAGCGAGGTCCACTCGGAGGTGGCGGCGACGAGCCGCTCGACGCGCTCGAGCCAAGCCCGGACGTCGTCGGTGGCAGCCGCCTCTTCGAGACCACGCGCGGCGAGACCGAAGGCGTGCTTCGGATCCTTCAGACGATCTTCCGCGACCTGCACGGCGGTCGCGAGGGTCTCGAGGCGCTCGACCGGATCGGTGGTCGAGTCGGCCTGGATTTCGAGGACGTGGAGGAGCTTCTCGCCCGCCGATTCGGCTTCGTAGAGCGGGCGGAGAAGCGCTGCGGCTTCTGCACGCGCGGTGTCGCCGTCGTCTTTGCGATCGAGGAGCTTCTCCAGCTCGGTGCGCGTCGGCGCGTGGCTCGGATCGAGCGTGAGCGCGTCGCGATACGCTTCGAGGCCCGACGAGAGCTCACCGAGGTGCTCGATGCGCAGCTTGCCGACGGTGGAGAGGAGCCCCACACGTTCGTCGGCTTCGCTCGCCAGCTCGAGTCGTTGCTCGAGCGCGCCCTCGAGATCACGATGTTGACCGGCGCGCTCGTAGAGGCTCGAGAGCGGCGCCAGGACCTCGCGATCAGGGCCGAAATCCGTGAGCAACGTACGATACGTCTCGATCGCGCGGGGGACGTCGGCGAGCTCCTTGTCGAGCACCGCGGCGGCACGGACGAGGAACGCACGACGGTGATCGCGGTCTTCGGTGAGGCCTTCGCGGACCTCGAGCACACGGACGAGCTCGGCGTGATCTTTGGTGGCGGTGTAGAGACGATCGAGCGCTTCGAGCGCGACGGCGTCGGACACGTCGGTGGCGAGACGAGCACGCCACGCCTCGATGGCGCCTGCCTTGTCGTCGAGCGGACCTTCGCGCAGCTCACCGAGACGACCGAGGAGCGTCGCCTTCTGTTCGCTGTCTTCTTCTTGCGCGACCTCGAGCGCGAGGATCTCGGCCAGCTCCTTGTGTTGGCCTCGCGTCTCGTAGATGCGCTCGAGTGCCTTGAGCGCCGGTGCACGCGCGTCGCCGACTCCGGCGATGCCGAGGATGCGTCGGTAGACTTCTTCCGCGTGCTTGTCGTCGGAGAGAAGGTCTTCGAATACCTTCGCCTGATCGAGGAGAATTTCGCCGCGGATGCCGGCGTCGCTCTCGCCCGAGATGTCCGATGCGTCGGCGGCGAGGCCGAGCACTTCGGCGACGCGCGCATGGGCCACCGCCCGACGACCGACGTCGAGCAGGCTCTTGCGCATCGCTTCGTCGCGGGGATCGAGCGGAACGAGCTGCGAGAGCGCGTCGAGGGCACCTGCGTCGTCGGCCAGCCGCTCGTCACGAAGGCGAGCGAGCCGACGCAGGAGCTCGAGACGAGCTTCGCGCGGGAGCGCTTCGCCGCCTTCTTTCAGGCGAATCGCCGTCACTTCGTCGAGCTCGCGGGCTTCGTCACGGGCGAGGTAGACACGCTCGAGGACCTCGGCCGCGCGGACGCGCGTCGCCGGACGTTCCATCACGGTGCGGGCGAAACCACGCGCATCGGCGTCGTCGACGTTGCGTTCGAGGATGGAGGCCGCGTAGCGAAGAGCGCCTTCCGGATCGTCGAGCTTCTCGAGATGTAGCCGGGAGAGACGCGTCTCGATTGCGAGGCGGGACTCGTCCGAGGCTCGCTCGAGCTGACGCGCGAGGAGACCGGAGAGATCTTTCCAGCGATCGGTGCGCGCGTAGAGCTTGTCGAGGGCGCGCGTGGCTGCCTCGTTCTCCGGGTCGATTTGGAGGACGCGCTCGTAGGCCGACGCCGCGCGCGCCGGATCGTCGAGGATGTCCTCGAAGACGAGGGCGACTTCCGAAAGCAGATCGACGCGTCGCGACGAGTCGCTCGCGGTATCGATGGCGCGATCGTACATGCGCTGGAGATCGTCCCAACGCTCGCGCGCGGTGAGGATCTGCTTCAGGCGCGTGAAGGCGTGAGTGTCGCCCGCCTCCGCTTCGAGGATGCGCTGGAGGTAGGGAATGGCTCCATCGGGGTCGGAGAGCTTGTCCTCGAGGAGGATGCTCGCCCGCTCGCAGAGCTCACGCGCGATGTCGGCGGGGAGCTCTTTCTGCAATGCCGCGGCGTAAGCCTCGGCGACCTCGCGGAGCTTGCCGGTGAGCACCGCGTGCTCGCCGAGGCGATCCCACAGCTCGAGATCGGCGGGGAATTCGCCGGCGGCGCGGAGGAGCGCGGCGAGGGCCGATTCGTTGTCGTTGCGCTTGTCGTGATGCACCGAGGCGAGCCGACCGTGAAGCTCGCGACGACTCGCGCCGTCGGTGGTGGCGCCGAGCAGACGCTCGAGCGCGCGCGCCTGTTTGTCGGGCGCACCCATCGCGTCGTATTCCTGCTCGAGGTGACGAGCAGCCTGGGCGGCGAGCGCTTCGTTCTGTTCGAGCTGCTCGAGCACCTCGATGGCGCCGGGATCGTGCGTCGCGATCGCGAGAGCACGCACGGCGGCGTCGAGGGCATCGGCCGGACGCTCGAGCTTGCGCAGATAGAGACGGGCGAGCTCGACCTCACGCTCGGCGCGCTCGGTGCCGACGGCGAGATCGCGCTCGCGTTCGAGCACTTTCACCGCTTCGGCGGCATTTCCCGCCGCGAGCTCGATGCGCGCGATGGCACGAAGGGCAGCGCGGTGATCGGGCGAGATCTCGATGGCCTTGCGATAGCTTTCGAGCGCGTGCGGGAGATCGGTGAAGACGTCTTCCTCGAGCTGCGCCCACTCGACGAGGAGCGAGACGCGCGCGGCGTCGCTGGCAGCACGTTCGAGGCGGAGGGCATAGAGCGCACGCAAATCGTCGCTGCGCTTGGCCTCGCGGAGGAGCTTGTCGAGGGCGAGGATCGAGCCTTCGTCGGCCGAGTCGCTGTCGACGATTTTGCGTAGCTCGGCGACGGCATCGTCGATGCGGCCGAGATCGGCGGCGAGAACGCGCGCGATTTCCTGCTGCAAACTGCGCTTCTCGTCCTGGGCAGCCTCGCTGCGCTTCTTCTTGATGGCCGCGAGGCGCTCGCGGAGCGCGGTCACGTACTCTTCGAATGCAGCCGCAGCGCGCGCTGCTTGCTCGAGGTCGTTGCGGAGTTGCTCGCTCGGATCGAGCGCGAACGCTTGCTTCGCGTACTCGAAGGCCTTCGCCTTGTCGGCGAGCGGACCGGCGGCGAGCTCGCGCAGACGACCGAGGATGCGCACCTTCTCGGCGGGCTCTTCGGCGCCAGCGAGGAGGACGTCGTAGACGGCGGGCAGCCGCGTCCATGACGATTCGCCCTCGAGAATGGGTACCAAGGCCTGCGCCGCCTTCACCTTTTCGGCAGCCTCGGCGTCGGCGGCGAGGATGCGCTCGTACGCACGCGCGGCGCGTTCGGGGCGCTTGATCTTGTCGACGTAGACCGCAGCGACACGCCAAGAGAGCGAGACGCGTGTGGCGGCGTCTTCGACCTTTTCGGCCGCGTGCGAGAGAGCGTCGGCGAGCCCTTCCCAATCTTCGCCTTGCGAGTAGACGTCGGTGAGACCGTCGTAGTCGCCGAGCGCGAGGTACTCCTCACGGAGGATGCGGAGCGCCTTCGGGAACCCGGGACGCTGCTCGAGGACGCGGCGCCACGTGTCGATGGCCTTGTGCGGATCGCGGAGGCGCGACTCGTAGATGCCACCGAGCTTCTCGAGGAGCTTGATTTTGGCGTCGGCGTCGTCGGTCTGATCGACGCGGTGCGAGAGCACGCGCGCGAGGGCGGCGAAGTCCTTGTCGCGCTCGGCTTGCTTCTCGAGCGCATCGAGCACGCCAGCGGCCTTCGGATCGTCGTTGAGGATCGACCAATAAAGCTCGATCGCGTCGGCACCTCGATCGAGGCGCTCGGCGGCGAGCTTGGCCATCTCGAGGGTGAGCTCGCGCTTCTCGTCGCCCGTGGCGCGCACGCGCATCTTGCCGAGAAGATCGTAGAGCTGCTTGAACGCGCGGCGCTTGCCGTAGAGCTCGCGGAGCTTGGCGGCTGCCTCTTCGTCCTCGGGGAGTAGCTCGTAGAGCTTCTCGTAACCGTCGAGGGCGTTCTGGATGTTGGAGAATTTCTCCAGCCACTGGCGCGCGATCGAGCGGAAGAGATCGGCCTTGAGGGCGGCGTTGCTCTCGAGCTCGGCGAGGCGCGTCTGCGCGGCGATCAAGTCGCGGGGACGGTTCAGTGCCTCGAAGATACGCACCTGCTCGCGAACGGCGTCGACGTCGGCCGGCTCGAGCTGCACGAGCTGGTTCAGGATCGGAACGAGCGACGCGTCTTGCTTGGTGCGATCGCGGTGCAGACCGACGAGCTCGCGAAGGAACGGCACGCGCCCCGGGTCGTTCGCCGGGAGACGATCCATCGTCTGACGGACGAGGTCGACCACCGCCGGCCACGCTTCGGTGCGGTAATAAAGGCGCTTCAGCGAGTCGCGCGCTTCGGTGTTGTTGGCGTCGCTGCGCAGCACCTGCCGCCAATGCTCGATTGCTTTGCCTGCGCCTTGCGTCTCTTCGCTCAGCTTGGCGAGCTCGGTGGCGATGGCTTGGCGCTCGGCGCCGTCTCCGAGCGCGCGCTGCGCATCGGTCAGCACTTGCACGAGGCGCGCTTGTTCGTCACGCGGCGGAAGATGCTCGCGGAAGAAGCCGAGCATCGCCGGGTGCGCCGGCTCGGCGCGACGAATCTTCTCGAAATAAGGCTCGGCGAGCTCGGGCTTGCCCCGCATCCGCCAGTTGAGCATGGCGATCTGGAAATAGATCTCCATCTCTTTGCCGGGACGGAGGCGCGCACGGAGCGCGTCTTCGTAGGCAGCGATGACGCTCTCCCACTGCTCGGTCTTGCTGAAGTAGTCGACGAGGAAGCTCATCGCCTCTTCGTGGCCAGGCTGCAGATCGAGCACGCGCTCGTACGCCGCCGACGCGCGCTTCTCGCTCTTGAGCTGGCGCGATGCGACACGGGCGAGGCGGATGTACGCGGCGAGACGCGCATCACGATCGGTCGCTTCGAGTGCGATTTTCTCGAGGACGCGGGCGACGTCTTCCCACTGCAGCTCGGCGCGGTAGAGGCGCTCGAGCAGGAAGGCCGTCTCTTTGCGCTCGGGGGCGAGCTCGCGTGCTTCTTCGAGGCGCTCGATGATCACCTGACGGGTAGCCTTGACCTCGTCGGCGCTTCCCTCGAGGCCATAGCGGAACGCAGTTTGCGCGGCGGTGTAGAGGATGCCTGCCTGCGCCGACGGATTGTTCTCCATCCGGTCGGCGGCCTCCATCATTTCTTGGAGGAGCTCGGGCCAGCGCGCCTTCTCGTCGCGGATGCCGGCGATCTTCTGCTTCACCTTCTCGTCGTCGGGACGAAGCTTGGCGAGGCGCTCGAGCGCGGGGAGGCCGCGTGCGGTGTCGTCGAGGACGTCGTTGAGGTGGCGAGCGAGCTCGGCCTGAAGGTCGGTCTCTTTCGCACCGCCGCTAGCGACGAGGACCTCGAGCTCGAGGAGCCGGGCGACCGCCTCGTCTTCGCGGCGCGCGGAGTGTTCACGGCGCGCGGCTTCGAGCAGCTCGAGGAGCTGTTCGTGCGGCATACCGCCGCCGCTCGGATCGGTCGCGGCATCTTGCAGCTCCGTCCACGCACCTTCGTGGTCGGGGTCGTCCTGCAACTTGCCGAGAGCACGGCGAATCGTCTGCTCGCTCATCGTCGCTCCGAAATCCTGAAAACGGTAGGACTCGCGGCGCCCTCACGGGCCGCCGCGACGGTTTCTTGCGGGGTGAAGGACTTCCCCGTCGACTTCGACTGGGCGGCGAAAAGAGGCCGCCACAACTACGAGGACACTGCACGGCCCCACGACTTCCCCACCTTCGATGCGACTGCGCGGTGAGATGCGTCGGGAGGCCGAGACTACACCGTTTCCCCGCAGTCCAACCCCGCATTCTTGAGAACGTCCCGCCTCACCCGTCCGTCAGCGGACGAGCGTCCATTGAAGGTCGAGCTTGCCGAGCGGCCCCGAGAAACGAAGCGTGACCGCCGATGCGTCCTGGTCGATTGCCGGCCCCGCCGACGTGGCGACGGGGAAACGGACGCGGAAGGCGCTCCGCCACGCGGTAGTATAGGGAAAATATGTTTTTTCGAGGACGCCGGGGCGCTTGATGGGGATGATCTCGTCGGGCGCGGTGACGTGACCCTTGTCGTCGAGCAGTCGGACGATCCACGCCGGTGAGGCCGCGGTGAGATCGGCGTCGCGCGGCCTGTTGCCGTAGAGTGCGACGTAGAACTGATGATGCGTGCGCGCGTCGTCCAGGCTCGCCGTGAGGAGCTCTTTGCGACGATCGATGGGGATGCCGTAGTCCTCGACGTAGCGGATGACGTAGGCCCAGCGAAACTCCCACGCCTCGAAGGTGGCGTCGGCGGAGAGCACGTCGTCGGCGCCGAGCTTGGCGTACGAGCGCTCACTGCGGGTCCAACGCGAGAGGAGCTTGTCGTAGTCGGCGGCGACGTATTCGCGGGGACCTTCGCGCATCGTCACGACGCCCGTCGACGAGCAGGCGAGGCTCGAAGCTCCCGCGAGGAGCGGCAGGACCGCGAACGCGCATGCGAGACCGAAGCTCCGTGTGGTCGTCACCGGCGGCCTCCGAGGGCGCGGACGAGCATCGCGGTGCGGGGGTTGGCGACAGCGGCGGCCTTGGCGGCAGCGGCGATGCGACGTGCCGGAGCGCATCGCACGTGCGCGATTGCGACGGCGAGCGCGTCGGCGGCGTCGGCGCGCGGCGCCTTCTCGAGCCGGAGCACCGTCGCGACCATCCGCGCGACCTGCGGCTTCTCTGCCCGCCCCTGCCCCGTCACCGCACGCTTCACCGTCGCGGGAGGATACTCGCCGATCACGAGACCTTGGCGTTGCAACGCCAGGAGGACCACGCCGCGGGCGTGACCGAGCTTCGCCGCCGCGGAGGCGTCCTTGGCGAAGAAAATCGCTTCGACGCCGGCTTCCTTCGCGTCATGCGAGGCGAGCACTGCACGCAGACCATCGTCGAGCACCGCCAGCCTCGCCGGCAACTCGAGCGCGTCGTCGACGTCGATGACGCCGTGCGCGACGTGCACGAGCTGCGAGCCGCGCGTCTCGATCACTCCCCAACCGAGGTGGAGCGTCCCCGGGTCGACGCCAATCACGAGCATCGCCGTAGACGATACCGCAGCCAGCGGGGATTGGCGCGGAATCACGCTCTGGAGTCGCCGTTGCTTTCCGTCACGCTGGGCGAAGGAGTCCTAACCTTCGGCGGCGGAGATGCGATCCATCTCCGCGTCGGAGACGTCGAAGTCGGAGTAGACGTTTTGCACGTCGTCGTGCTCGTCGAGGAAGTCTGCGAGCTTGAGGCAGACTTCGGCGTCGCGGCCGCTCACTTCCTTCTTGTTCTTCGGAACCCAACCGAGCTTCTGCGACGTCGGTGCGAGGCCAGACGCCTCGATCGCCTTGGCGACGGCATCGAGCTGATCGGGCGGCGTGCCGATCGACCAGGCGTCGCCGACGTCGAGGTAGTCATCGGCTCCGGCGCCGACGGCGACGTCCATCAGCTTGTCTTCGTCGGCCGCTTCACGCGCGATGGTGATGAGGCCCTTCTTGTCGAAGGCCCAACCCGCGGTGCCGGACGAACCGAGCACGCCGTTGTTCTTCTCGAAGATCTTCCGCAGCTCGGCGACGGTGCGGTTCTTGTTGTCGGTGAGTGCTTCGACGATGAAGAGCGTGCCGCCGGGGCCAGTGCCCTCGTACGTCGCTTCTTCGTAGCTCTGGCCCTCGAGCTCGCCGGTGCCGCGTTTGATCGCGCGCGTGATGTTGTCGGCGTTCATCGCCGCCGCCTTGGCCGTAGCAACGGCCTTGCGTAGGCGTGGATTGGCGTTGGCGTCACCACCGCCCATTCGCGCCGCGACTTGGATTTCCTTGATGCACTTCGACCAGATGCGCCCGCGCTTGGCGTCGGCAGCGCCCTTCTTGTGCTTGATTGTCGCCCATTTGGAGTGGCCAGACATGGGTGCGGACAGTAGTCGACATGTTGTCTCGGCGACAACCCCCACTCTAGATCCTCGAAAAAAAAGCCCCGGTTGCGCGAGGCAACCAGGGCTTCTCGGAAGGCGAACCGACGATTCAGCCGCCGGACGGCGCCGGACGCGGCGTGCCGAAGATGCTCGCCGGCTTGCGCTTCTCCTTCGCCTCGCGCGCCTTGTCTGCGTACGAGGGGATGATGATCTTCTCGCGACGCGGGAGCGGCCTGCCCTCGAGGATGGACTCGATTTCGCTGCCGTCGACGGTCTCGCGATCGAGCAGGGCCTCGGCGAGCAGGTCGAGCTTGTCTTTCTGCTCGGTGAGGATCTGCTTGGCGGCGTTGTAGCCCTCCATGACGATGGCGCGAACCTCGTCGTCGATCTCCATCGCCGTCTTCTCGGAGTAGTCCTGACGGTGCATGCCCATGTCACGACCGAGGAAGGGGTTCTCTTCCGTCTCGCCGTAGGTGAGCGGGCCGAGCTTCCGTGACATTCCCCACTCGGTGACCATCTTGCGAGCGAGGTTGGTCGCCGTCTTGATGTCGTTGCCGGCGCCGGTGTTCATCTCGCCGAAGGTCAGCTCTTCGGCGACGCGACCGCCCATGGCGACCGCGATGCGAGCCTTGGCCTGCGCCTCACTGTACGTGTGGCGGTCTTCCTCGGGGAGGAACTGCGTGACGCCGAGCGCCGGTCCCCGGGGAACGATGGAGACCTTGTGAACCGGGTCGGCCATCGGCGAGAGGAGCTTGCCGACGAGGGCGTGACCCGCTTCGTGCCACGCGGTGGTCTTGCGCTCACGCTCGCTGATGACCATCGAGCGACGCTCGCCGCCCATCAGGACCTTGTCCTTGGCCATGTCGAAGTCGCTCATGGTGAGCGCCTCCTTGTCCTGACGCGCGGCGAGAAGGGCCGCTTCGTTGACGAGGTTCTCGAGATCGGCGCCGACCATTCCAGGCGTGCCGCGGGCGAGGACGTCGACCTCGACGTCCGGAGCGAGCGGCGTCTTGCGGGTGTGAACGCGGAGGATCTCCGCGCGTCCCTTGATGTCGGGGCGGGGGACGACGATGCGACGGTCGAAGCGGCCAGGGCGGAGGATGGCCGGGTCGAGAACGTCGGGGCGGTTGGTCGCGGCGACGATGATGACGCCTTCGTTCGACTCGAAGCCGTCCATCTCGACGAGGAGCTGGTTCAGCGTCTGCTCGCGCTCGTCGTGACCGCCGCCGAGGCCTGCGCCACGGTGACGACCGACGGCGTCGATTTCGTCGATGAAGATGATGCAGGGCGCGTGCTTCTTGCCCTGCTCGAAGAGGTCACGGACGCGGCTAGCGCCGACGCCGACGAACATCTCGACGAAGTCGGAGCCGGAGATGCTGAAGAAGGGAACGCCCGCTTCGCCGGCGACGGCCTTGGCGAGGAGCGTCTTGCCAGTGCCCGGCGAGCCCATGAGGAGGACGCCCTTGGGGATGCGACCCCCGAGGCGCTGGAATTTCTTCGGGTCTTTGAGGAAGGCGATGATCTCTTCGCAGTCGTCCTTGGCCTCTTCGATGCCCGCGACGTCGGCGAAGGTGACCTTGTTCGAGCTGTCGGAGAGCAGCCGCGCGCGCGACTTGCCGAAGCTCATCGCCTTGCCGCCACCAGCCTGCATCTGGCGCATGAACAGGTAGAACATGACGAGCAAGAAGACCATCGGGAGCCAGGTCACGAGGGCGCTGGCCCAGAGGGGCGAGCTCTCTTCCTTCTCGACCGTGACCTTGATTTGACGGTCTTTGCTGAAGAGCTCCTTGTTGAGCTCCTCGGAGTTGATGCCGATCGTCACCTTCTCTTCGGGACGCGGGCTCTGGTCGTTCTTCAGCGTGTACTTGTACTCGGTGTTCTTGATCTTCACCGTGGCGACGCGGTCGTTGCGCACGTCGGTGATGAAGTCGGAGAACGCCACGACCTGGCTACGTGGCTGGTCGCTGAAGAAATTCCAGATGGCCACGAACATGAGGATCAGGAGGACCCACATCAACAGCGCTTTGTGCGATTGCTTCACGGCTTCCTCGTCCGGCCTGTTCGTTCGGTGGCAGCGGGCTCACTGACTCTCGGGAACCTCGGCAGCGGCCGGGGTGAGATTCCGCGGATCCGCCGAAGGCGGGACGCGGGTATGAGAATTTGCGGGGACCTCATGGAGGTAGTGACTCGCCCTCTGCTTGCCAAGTTACGCGATAGCATGCGTCGTGCCCCCGTCAATCGGTAGAGGTCGGTCCTCGGCGCGATGGAACGCCGGAAAACCTCGGCGAATTTCACCTGCGTCGCGCTCGGCGGCTGCGGCTCGGGTCCTGGTCGCCCAGAGTGTCTGATCCATCCCTCGATGAGATGACGATCCCCTGCAAAGGGTCCCAAGCGCCGACCTGTCCTTCGCCCAGCTCGACGCGGGCGCGCGAATTCCGGCGATGAGCAGCCTCGGTGATGGCGGCGAGGGCAGCCCCGGACGCCGAGGGGTGGGTCCGGCGGAGCGAGCTCGGGGCCAGAGAGAAGACGGCGCACGCCTCGTCGGCGAGGGCGACCAAGTGGGCGTCGACGCGTGGGTCGATCGTGCGCAGCAACGGGAGCACCTCGTTGCGCACGCGTACGCGAACGAAGCGGTGATCGGCGTTGTTCGGATCGTCGGCGAAGACGAGCTTCCGCCGTTTGGCGTGGGCGACGAGCTCGTGTCTGCGGGCGCGCACGAGGGGACGGAGGAGGTCGTCGCTCCGCACCGAGAGGACCCCGAGGCCGGCCAGCGGGGCTCCTCGCAAGAGCCGCATGAGCACGGTCTCGGCGCGGTCGTCGAGGTGATGACCAGTCGCGAGAAAGGTGGCGCCGACCGTGGACGCAGCCGCCCGCAAGGCGCGATAGCGAGCTTCTCGCGCCCGCGCCTGGAGGTTGCTGCCCTTCTCGACACGAAGCTGGGTGATCGCAAAGTGCACGCCGCGCGCCCGGGCAAGGTCAGCCGCGAGCTCGAGCTCGCCCTGTGCCTCGGGTCGCAGGCCGTGATCGACGCCGTGGGCGAATACGCGCAGCACCCCAGAGCCGCCGACGTGAGCGAGGGTGTCGAGGAGGACCTGCGAATCTAGACCGCCGGAGCACGCGACGAGCACGGTTGCGCCCCGAGCAACCCCCGCTTCGGCGAGCGCACGACGAGCGTGCGTGGCAACAGAGGGGAGCGACGCGAGTGACGGCCTCACGACACGGGTGTCAGGGCGAGCCACCGACGGGAGGCATCGCGGGCATGCCCGGGCACTCGCCATTCGGTCCGCCGAGCGGCAATCCGACGGGCACGGTGTAGACCGCGGAGTCATCGGTGGGGCAGGCGTACTGCATCGAAGCGAGGCGCGCCTTGATGCAGTCGGTGACAGGGATGGGCAGCGACGACTGCGCCACCTCGCTGCTCTGCACCTTGCCATTTTTGCCGATTTTCACGGCAATTTTCGCCGAACCGCAGAGGTTGGTGTCGAACTTCCCGGCGTTGGCGACGCACGCGCTGACGATGCCCGGCTCCTTGGCGAGGACGTCGCCCGGGTTCGACGGAGCGTCGACGCAGGGCGGCGCTGGCGGAGGCGTGGTCGGCGCGGTCGCGGTGTAGACGGTGGCGTTGGCCGGGTCGGGCTGCTTCTTCGCGCAGGCGACGGAGATGACGGCGGCGAAGCCAGTGAACAGCGCGAGGAGGCCGAGGGCGCGACGCATGGGGGAATCCTGGAGTAGAGAGGGCGCGGCGGGAAGCGTCGCGGCCTTGGGCGTGATCGAAGGACGCAGCGGCGCGCCCATTTGTTCACAAAATCAGGTCACTGGGTGACGCCAGCGCAGGATCCCTCGACGAAAGGCAGGGAGAGCCGGGCACGCGCGGTGTCGAGCTCGCGAAGGACGAGTTGGGTCTCGCTCTGACGGAGCAGACGGCCGGCGTCGATGAGATCGAAGTTGGTGCCGATGCCGGCGGCGTAGGCGAGGCGCGCCAGACGGTCGGCTTCCTTCGCGAGGTCGCGGGCTTCGCGCGCAGAAGTCTCGGCGGCTTCGGCGACGGAAATGGCACGTCGAGCTTGCGACATCTCGATGAGCGCGCCGACCTTGGTCTGCACCGCACGGGCCTCGGCCTCTTCGACCTGCGCCTCGCGATCGCGACGCTCGCCATAGCGGACGCCGCCGTCGTAGAGAGGAATCGTGAGGACGCCGGAGATCGACCAGCCGGTGGCGAAGGGGCCCGAGAACGCCAGGCCGGACGCGTTGGCAGACATCTGCGCGGTCAGCGTCGGGACGAACTTGAGCGCGATGTCGTCGACGTTGCGCTTCGCGATGTCGATCTGCTTCTCGGCGATGACGACGTCGATGCGAGGTGCGCCCGATGGGGCCTTGCCACCGCAGAACGTCTGAATCTCTTTCTCGAGGGCCGCTTCGTCCTGGGCGAGGCCGAGATCGCCCGGGATCACGAGGAGCTGCGCGAGGGCCTCGCGCGCTTGCACGAGCTGTTCGTCGGCGGAGGCGATGACCGCACGGGCGGCGGCCACGTCTTGCAGCGCACGAACGAGATCGCGGGCGTCGCCGACGCCTGCCGCCAAGCGCTTTCGGGTGAGCAAGAGGCGATCGCGCGCGGCGTCGAGGCCGATGCGGTTGAGCTCGGCGAGACGCTGCGCCGAGGCGATGCCGACCGCCGCCTTGGCGAGACCGAGCGCGAGTCGACGACGCACGTCGTGGATGGAGAGCGCGGCGATGTCTTCGAGCTCACGCGCGGTGCCGATGGCATGCCAAGCGCGGAGGTTGATGAGCGGCTGCACCGCCGAGATTTGCATCTGCAGCGCGTTGGTGTTGGCCGGTTGGAACGAGGCCGAACCGCTGCCGCCGCCAGGTATGTGGGTGAGGGTCGCGCTCGCGTTCACGGTCGGGAGGGCGCCGCCCCAGGCGATGCGCGTGGCCGCTTCGGCGCGCTCGATTTCGGCGAGTGCGATGCGCAAATCGGCGCTGGTTTTGCCGACCTCCGACCAGAGCTCGTTCCATCCGCCGAGCGTGCGCTTGGCCGGTGTCACCTCGGGCGCGGCAGTCTCGTCGACGGAGACCGACGACGCAGGCCCGGCGCCCGCCAGGCCAGCGCCGACCGTCGGCGACGCGCTCGGCATCGGTGCGATCGGCGGGGCGGTGACCGGCGCAGGCGCAGCGACGGACACGAGCGGAGCGAAGAGGAGGCCGACGAAGAGAGCGACGGGCACGACGCCGCGGCGTCGCATCGGGAGATCGGAGTCACGAGCAAGCGGCATCGGGCGGGCTACGCTAGCAGGGCCCCTGGGCATCGGGGGACGCGTAACGTTTCTTCACGCTTTCGAACATTCGATCGAGCGAAGAAGCGAGACGTCGCTCCGATGTCGCGAATCGAGGTTCGGTCACTCGGCAGTGGCTGCGGGTCACGGAGACGGGCTAATTGCGTGAAGTCCGCGTCACGCGTTCGGTGCGCGCGCTGTAGCGGCGATCGCCAGGAGCCACGCGGAGCGCACTCACCATCGCGCGCACGCGGGCACGGAGACGCGCAACAGAGACGCCGAGCTTGGCGGCGACCAGCTCGTAAGGAAGCGCACGCGCGCCGTCGACGCGAGCGACGACGAGCACCGAAGCTCCCGCGAGCACGGGCGAATCACCACTCGCGCGCACCTCTCGCAAGTAGTCGGCGAGGAGGCGGAGCGCCGTCGCCTTGCGGCCTGGCGCCAGCTTGGCGGCTTCGGCGGCGTCACCGACGAGCGAGGCGACGACTTTGTTTTCGGCCTTGCGACGAGGCCCTCCGAGCGCCCGCCGCGTCGGCTGCCCTTCGGCGCGGGCGAGCTCGAGGGCGAGCGCCGTGACGTCGGGATCGGAGCCGCCGCGTCGCACGAGCGGCTCGAGGACGGTGCGTGCTTCTTCGAGCTGACCGCAGCGCCAGAGCGCGTGCACCAGAGAACAGGTGATGGCCGGCTCGTCGGCGACGTCGCGATGGGCGCGCCGCAGGTGGGCGAGTGCGTCGCGTGGACGATCGAGCGCGACGTCGAGCAGGTGGCCGAGGTTGTGCGCGTACCAGGGATTGCCGGGCGCACGGGCGAGCGCCTGTCGATACGAGGCGCACGCATATCGGTAGTGACCGAGGAGCGCCTGGGCGAGGCCCATCAATGCCCAGGTGGCGTCGTCGTCAGGGGCGGCGGCGACGAGGCGCCTGATGTGAAGCGCGGCACGCCAAGGTGCCGACTCGAGGAGCATCTCGGCGAGACGACGGTCGGCAAAGGTGCGGTCTTCGCTGCCCTCGACGGCAATGTGCTGCAGCCGCTCGAGCATCGGGAGGACGTCGGCCGGCGCCTCGTCCCGCCGAAGCGCGCGCTCGATGTTGCGACGCAGCACCTTCGGATCTTGATCGGCGTCGCGTGAGCGAGGCATCTCTCCTTGGGGATACGGTACGGACAGTGTTCGAGCAAGGACGTCGATGTGTGCACGGTCGATGAACTGACCGGGTGCTGCCTTCGAACTGCCACATCGCGGCCCGCCGGCGACGCCGACGTGGCCAGCCGGCCGCGGGACCGGTTGTCCGAGGACCCACTCGAGCGTGTCAATTTGACAGCGAAAACCTCGGGCCTTCGATGAAAATCGTCGGCGAATGGTGCGGCGCCGATCGTGGCGCGCCCCTTGCTCCTCTCGGCAGCGCCACTCCGAGCTCTCACCGCCACGTCGTGCCCCGCGCGATCTCTGGCGAAATGTAAGACGTCGTCGCAGCGCTCGTCTGCGCGCACGCACCACCGGCAACGTCGCGACCGCGCGGCGCTGGCACTCGTCTGCCCATCGAACACGCAAAGAGGAATGCCATGGACGACCTGCAAGCTTTTCCCTGCGACCACGTTGGCGAGGACATGAACCTCGGGACCAGCGAGACCCGCGAATCGAGTGACGATCGTGGTCGCTCGTCGGAAACGCGCGTGAAGGCCGCAGCACTCTTCGAGCGTGGACGCGTCGCCGAGGCCGCGTTCGCCCGCAGCCTGGTGGCGCTCCGCCCCGACCTCCACGCACGCGCCCTGCGGCTCACGCGCGACATGGCGGCGGCCGACGATCTCGTTCAGGACGCGGTCGAGCGCGCGCTCCGCTTCCGCGAGCAGTTCCAGCCGGGGACCAACCTCCGGAGCTGGGCGCAGACCATCGTCTTCAGCCTCTTCATCACCGGGTATCGCCGTCGCCGTCGTGAGCGTGAGGCGGTGCGTGTCCTCACCGTCGACCCCTGCGCGTGGACCTCGCGCGACGACGGCGCGCTCGACACCTCGCGCCTCGAGCTCTCGCCGACCCTCCGTCGCGCGGTCGAGTCGTTGCCCGCGAGCTTTCGCGAGGTGCTCCTGATGGTCGACGTCGGCGACTACAGCTACCGTGACGCCGCCGAGGCGCTCGACGTTCCGATCGGCACCGTCATGTCGCGCCTCCACCGCGCACGCAAACAGCTCGCGGCGACGATCGCCGAGAACGAGCCCAAGCTCGCCGCCTGAGCTCACGAAACGCGCTCACATCGACGCGCCGCCGCCTTTGGGATCTTTCGGCGGCGGAGCGCCGCCACCACCGCCGGCGTTGGCTGCGTTGATGATTTCCTGGAGACGATCGCAGCCCCACTTGTTGCCGGCGACGCAGCCTTGTTTGAGGAGGACGATGCCCCGCTCCTGGTTGCGGACGACGCCCTTGCCGATGAAGTAGGCGACGCCGGCCGAGCTGCAGCCGGCGGCGGTCGTGAGGAGGCAGGCGTATTCGAAGTCGACGACGGCGCGAGGGTAGTCTTTGGTGACGCCGAGCCCCGACTCGTACATCACGCCGAGGTTGTAGCAGCCCTGACCGACGCCCGCGTCACAGGCGCGTTGGTAATACGTGAGCGACTTCGCGTAGTCGACGCTGACGCCCTTGCCGGTGCCGTACATGTAACCGGCGCTGCTGCAGCCGTAGCCGTTGCCGAGCTCGCAGGCCTGCATGTAGAGCTCGGTCGCGTGCTTCAGATCGACGGGAAAAGGCGTGCCCGATTCGTACATCGCGCCGAGCTGCATGCAGCTGCCGGCGTTTGCGTTCTTCGTGCACTGCGTGGCGCAGTCGTCGGCCTCGCCGTAGTTGCAGAGGCGCGCGCCCGACGACGAAGACGTGTTCGGCGCGTTGGCCGCGCCCTTTCCGCCGCAGGCGACGAGGGAGAGAGCGCAAGCGACCACTGCGAACGACAGCGCGCGGAGGGCCATCGCACCAGTCTAGCGAATGCGAGCGGACCGAGTCGACTAAGGGCTTTCGCCGAGCTTCTTCAGCACGTCGCAGCCCCACTTGTTGCCGGTGTTGCATCCCTTGCGCAAGAGGGAGACGCCGCGCGGGCGATCGACCTCGACGCCGCGACCTTTGACGTAACAGAAGCCGAGATTGCTGCAGCCGCTGGCGTCGCCGAGGTTGCATGCGCGCTGGAAGAGATCGGCGGCTTTCGGATCGTCCTTCGAAACACCCCAACCATTGGCGTACATGCGCGCGAGGTTGGTGCAGCCTTCCGATCGACCACCGTCGCAGGCCTTCTGGTAGAGGGAGACTGCGGCGACGTCGTCTTTGGTCGCGCCGATGCCGTCTTCGAGGCGCATGCCCGCTTGGTTGCATCCGAGCGCGCTGCCGAGGTCGCACGCGGACATGTAGAAACCGAGCGCCTTCTTGTCGTCCTTCGGCAGGCCTTCGCCCTTGGCGCACATGAGCGCGAGGTCGGCGCAGCTCGCGGCGTCCTTGTCCGAGTGACAGCGCGTGGTGCAGTCGGTGGCATCGCCGTAACGACAACCGGGCGCCTTTTCGGCGTCTTTTTTCGCCTTCTCCACCTTGGTAGCCTTCGAATTCTTGCCGTCGTCCTTCACCACCATCGACACGGTGGTGACGGCGTTCGGATCGGGCTTGCAGCCGGCGTCGTCGGCGATCATCCCACTCGGACAGGCTTCCTTGGTGTTCGTCACCACCTGCGCGGCGACGCAGGCCTGGCCATCCCACGCGCTCTTCTCGGGGCACTGCGGCGCATGGGCGAGGCTCGCGTCACCGAACGGAAGGAGCTCGATGCGAAGGAGCGCGCCGCAGCCGTCGGGAGGTGTCTTGTCGCCGAGCGTCGCAGCGACGCATTTCTTCTCGTCACCGTCGACGTTGAGGTGCTCGACGCTCGACGAGCTGCTCGCGCCACCGCCCGCGCCGAAGACGGTCGCCGACGCGCCCACCGACGACTTGTCTCCGGTGAAGAAGTCGAAAGCGCCGGCGACCATCCCCGACACGAGGTGCGTCGCGCCCTCGCAGTCACCGTCGAGCTCGGCGCGTGGGACTACGAGGCGATCGGCTTCGAAGCGACCGACGATGGTCATCTCCACGTGGAGCGCGCCCGCTTGCGCGAGCTTTCCTTCGAGCTGCGCGGCGCCGAGCGGGACACTGGCCCAGAGCTCGGCGGCGTCGTCGATTCTGACGAGGTCGTGTTTGCGCGTGATCGGCGTGTAGACGTAGGCGCCCTTCACCTTGCAGGAGCCGAGAACCTCGAGTCGACACGACTCGAAGTGGACGACGACGAGCGCGCTGTGCGAGAGGGCTTCGAGCTTCGCGCGCGAGGTGCTCGGCCATTCGACGATCAGCGGCTCATGCGCACCGTTGTACTTGCCGTCTTTGCCTGGGACACAGCGAGGCTCGCCAGTGGCCTCGAGCGACGAGGTCGGCCTCGGCGAAGTCGTCGTCAGCTTGCCGCCACCACACGCGGCGATCGAGCCCGCGAACGCCGCGAGACTCGCGACGAGCAGTGACGCGACGGGGAGAGCAGACGCACGCATGGCCCAGGCTTGACGAACGACCAGCCGCGTCGCTTCAGTCCTACTCTTCCGACTTCATGTCCTTGAGGCGACCACAGGCCCAGTTGTTCCCGGATTTGCAGGCTTTTTCCAGGAGAGCCCCCCCCTTTTCGAGGTCGGTGTCGATGCCGATGCCGAACGCGTAGCAGTTGCCGAGCGAGGCGCAGCCCTTCATGTTGCCGAGGAAGCAGCTGCGGTCGAAGTAGGCAGCTGCGCGCTCCTGGCTCTCTTCCTCGTCGATGCCCTGCTCGTAAGTGACGCCGCGCCAGTAGCAACCGTGGCCGTTGAGCTCTTCACACGCTTGGACGAAGAGCTGCTTGGCGTGGTGGTCGTCCTTGGGGGCGCCCTTGCCCTCCCAGAGGCGCTCGCCGGACTCGACGCAGCCGTCGTAGTCCTTGGCCTCGCAGCCGCGCGAGAAGTACATGAAGGCCTTGGCGTCGTCGGCCGCGACCCCGACGCCGCTCGTGTACACCTGCCCGGCGCTGGTGCAGGCGGCGCCGCTGCCGTAGTTGCAGCCCATGTCGAAGTAGACGGCAGCTTTCACCGGGTCGACCGTGGCGCCCTGTCCCTTCGAGAGCATCGTGCCGAGCGTGTTGCAGGCAGCACCGTTCTTGTTGCCCTCGCACTGTGCGCGGCAGTCGGCTTCGTCACCCGGCGTGCACGACCCGCCGTTGTTGCCCGAGGTGATGACACCCTTCTTCGGACCACAGGCGACGATGGGCGCGACGACGAGCAGCGATGCGATGGTGAACAGGGCGGGGAGGCGCATGGGGCGGAGCGTAAACACCTTGGCGCGCGCACTCAATCGCTACTTCACACCACCTCGGCCCCAGCGCTTGCCCGATCTTCGTGTGCCGGCCGGCCGATCGGGCGATACTGCTCTCGATGACCGCGACGCCCCGCAGTCCGTCGAAGCCCCCGAGCCGCAAGCCGGGAGCAGCCGAACGAGCCGAACGAGCCGATCACCCCGATCACGACGAGCGCGACAAACCGCCGCTCGACCTCGCCGCCGAGCTCGGGAGCATCGCACAAGGGGTGCGCGATCAATTCCAAGTGGGAAAACGTGTGCTCTCCTTCCAGGAGTACCTCGCGCTCTATGCCGACGATCCGGCGAGGCACGGGCGTGATGCGAGCCGCTACCTCCGCGACGCGTTCCTCCACTACGGCACGACCGAGGTCGATCGGCCGTTCGGGAAGCTCCTGCGCTATCGCCTCTTCGATCTCCCCTTCGCCGAGCCGGCGAGCGCGCGCGAGCGATTGGTCGGTCAGGAAGACGTGCAGGCCGAGGTCTTCCGCATCCTCGAAAATTTCGGTCGCGAGGGACGCCCGAACAAGCTCGTCCTCCTTCATGGCCCGAACGGCTCGGCGAAGTCGACGGTGGCGATGTGCCTCATGCGCGCGCTCGAGCACTACTCGACGCTCGACGACGGCGCCCTCTACCGCTTCCATTGGGTGTTCCCCAGCGCCAAGACCATCAAGAGCAAAATCGGTTTCGGTGGGGAAATCGAAGGCGGCGGCGCAGGCGTCGACGCCTCGTTCGCGCACCTCGACGAAGATCTGATCGACGCCAAGCTCAACAACGAGATCCGCGATCATCCCCTGTTTCTCTTGCCGCTCGATCGTCGGCGCGAGCTCGTCGAACGCGCGCTCACGGCGAAGGGCGTCAGCGAGGGTCCGCCCGATTGGATCCTCCGCGGGCGGCTCTCCCACAAGAGCCAGCAGGTCTTCGAAGCGCTGCTCTCCAACTACCGCGGCGATCTCGCGCAGGTGCTCCGGCACGTGCTCGTCGAGCGCTTCTTCATCTCCCGTCGGTATCGCGTCGGCGCGGTCACGCTCGGACCGTCGATGTCGGTCGACGCGGCCGAGCGGCAAATCACGTCCGATCGCTCGCTGGCGGCGCTTCCTGCATCGCTCCAGTCGATCACCCTCTACGACGCGGTCGGTGAGCTCATCGACGCCGCGAGCGGCGTCCTCGAGTACAGCGATCTGCTCAAGCGCCCGCTCGACGCCTACAAATATCTGCAGCTCACCATCGAGACCGGCGAGGTTCCGCTGCAGCACCAGACGGTGCAAGTGAACGCGGTGCTCGTCGGCAGCGCCAACGAGGTGCATCTCTCGGCCCTCCGCGAGCACCCCGAGTGGGCGAGCTTCCGCGGGCGGCTCGAGCTCGTGCGCAGCGGTTATCTCCGTTCGTGGGTCGACGAGCAGCAGATCTACGACGCGCAAATCGTCCCGCAGATTCGTCGCCACGTCGCGCCGCACGCCACCTTCGTCGCCGCGCTCTTCGCCGCGCTCACGCGCATGCGCAAGCCGGTCGCCGACAAGCTGAGCAAGGCCGTCTCGCCGATCGCGACGACGCTGACCGCGCCAGAGAAGGCCGATTTGTACGCGCGCGGGACCATCCCCGAGCGGATGGACGCCGACGCCGCGAAGATCCTCCGCGTCTCGATCGGCGAGCTCTGGGACGAGAGCCGCTCGTATCCGATCTACGAAGGCCGCATCGGCGCCTCGCCGCGGGAGATGAAGACGGTCCTCCTCGACGCCGCGCAGAGCCTTCGTTCGCCCTGCCTCTCACCGCTCTCGGTGCTCGACGAGCTCGACGAGCTCTGCACCCGCACCGGCGAATACGAGTGGCTGCAACAAGAGGCGATGGCCGGCGGCTACCACGACACGCGCGGCTTCCGCGATCACTGCAAGACGCGCCTCCTCGATTTGTGGGAGGGCGAGCTTCGCGTCGCCTCGGGCTTCGTCGAAGAGAAGAGCTACCTCGAGCTCTTCGAGCGCTACGTGCGCAACGTCTCGACCTGGGTGAAGGGCGAGAAGGTGAAGAACGCGCACACCGGCGCCTACGAAGATCCCGACCCGTCGCTCATGCAGCACGTCGAGAAGCTGCTCGGCGCCAAGGGAGATTCGACGGAGTTCCGTCGCGCGATCATGAGCAACATCGCCGCTTGGTCGATCGATCACCCTGGTGAAAAAGTCACCCACGACAAGGTGTTTCCCCAGCACCTGAAGAAGCTGAAGGAGACGGCCTTCGCCGAGCGTCGCAAGGGGCTCGGTGATCTGTGTCGGTGGGTGATTTCGCTTCTCGACGACGAGGGCAAAGGGCTCGACGGCGCGCAGAAGAAGAGCGCCGAAGAGTCGCTGGTACGGCTCGAAGGGATGGGCTTCTGCAGGTCGTGCGGGCGGGAGATGGTGTCGGGGCTCTTGGGGCAGCGGTTCGCGTGACGAACGCGCCCACGACTCTCTTCGCGTGCGATGCGTGTCAGCGGCACGTCCGCACCTCGGAAACGCATTGCCCGTTCTGCGGGCTGTCCCTGCTCGGCTCGGCGTCGGCGGCGGGTGCGGCCAAGTCGATCGTTCCTCCGCGCGGCCTCAGTCGAAGCGCATTGCTGGCCCTCGCTGCCGCCGCAGCGGCGAGTGGAATGGCGCTCACGGCGTGTCCGACACACAGCGACGTGTATGGCGGGCCCCCGCTCGAAGACCGACCGGCGCCGAAACCGAAGCCTTCGACGACGGCATCCGTGACTGGGACATCCGCGAAGGATGCCGGTGACGACACCAACGGGCACGATTGACTCCATCCGCAGTGCGCGTCGTCCGGCGCACTTCGATTGGACTACGTCGCCTTCGGCTTCTCAACCGGCTCGCTCGTCACCGTCGCCTTCTTCTTCACGACGCGCACGACGCGCTTGCGGGGAAAGAGAAAGTCGATCGCCATGAGGCCGACGCCGATGCAGATGGCGATGTCGGCGACGTTGAACGTCGGCCAGTGATCGCTCGCGTTGGAGGCGATCTTCAGCTTCACGAAGAGCTTGTTGAGGCCGAGGATCCAGTCGGCGCGGTAGTCGATGAAGTCGATGACCTTGCCCGAGCGGATGCGGTCGGCGAGGTTGCCGAGGGCGCCACCGAGGACCAGCGGCAGGCCCCACTTGAGCGCGTGCTGCTTCGGGTCGAGCTTGCGGAACATCGAGATGATGACGCCGACCGCGAGGAGCGAGACCATCACGAAGAAGGCCTTGCGGCGTCCTTCGGGCCAGTCGTGGAACATGCCGAACGCGCCGCCAGGATTGCGCGCGAGGACGAACGAGAGGTGGTTCTTGATCACCTCTTTCGGCGGAATGTACTGGCCGACCTTCTCGAGGTTCTTCAGCGCCCAGGCCTTCGACCAGAGATCGGCGATGAGGACGAAGATGGAGATGCCACCGAGGAAGAGGTACGCCGACGGCGGCGCGGTGAAGTCGGCGGGCGGAGCGGTGCTCGTCGACTTGGCGGCTTTGGCCTCGGGCTTGATCTCGGCCTTGGGCTCAGGCTTCGGCGCGAGCTTGGCCTCGTCGGTCGGAGCGGCGTCCATTTCGGGACCGCTGGTGCCGGCAGCCGGAGGCGCCGCCGGGGGAGAGCTATCGGACATCGTAGGGGGCTCGGTCGCGCGCGGCGAGAAGGAGGGGACGGAGGGATACACCACCGGAGGCCCTTTCGGGGAGAGGGGTTCTAGTCCACCTCGAACGATGCGGCAAAGGAGCTTGTTTCCGCTGCCAAAACGGCGTGTTTCGCCTTCGGGCCGCCGGAGTGACGCGGCCTCCGAGGCGCCGATCGAGCGGTCCTGCCACTTCGACATCGCAAACGAGTTGGCCAATGGTGGCGTTTGCGGGCTATTCGCCCATGAACGAAATGGCGTAGCGTGCCTGCCGCGCCGCTCGAGGACGCCGACGTAACAGCCATGACGACGTGCAGCTCACTCGTGGTCCAGCGCTCCTTGGCGACGCTCCGCCAGGTCGAGGAAGCGCTCGCCCGCCAGATGCTGTTCGGCGCCGACGTGGTCACCAACCTACTGGAGGTCGCGCCGCCGCCGGCCACCGACGAAGCGTTGCTCACCGCGGTGCTCGCCGAGTCGCATGGGCTCGCGCCGACACCGCTCGCGTCGCTGCTCGCGCCCGATCCCGACGTCGTCGCCGCCGTCCCTCGTGCGATCGCCGAGGAGCACGGCATCGTCGCCTTCGCCCGTGAAAATGGGGCGATTCTCATCGCCGTCTCCGAGCCGCTGCCGGAGTCGACGCACGCCTCGCTCGCGCAACGGCTCGGCGCGAAGGTCATCCAGACGGCGACGCCGGTCTTCCGTCTCCGCCAAGCGCTCGATCGCACCTACGGCGTTCCGATGGATCGACGGTCCGAGCGGCTCCTCGCGCAGCTCGGGGATCGCGCGCCGTCGTCGCGTCCGCCTCCGTCGGAGCTCGGCGCCGCCTTCGCGCGCACGCTCGCCATCTCCGAGCTGCGTGAGGAAGAGCGCGCCTCGCAAATTCCCCCGCCGATGGCCCGCCTCCCCTCTGCGCCGCCGCCGCCCGCCGCTGCTTCGGGCATTCCGCCAGCGCCGCTGGTGCCCGATACGCCGCGGCCGCCTTCGCTCACGTCGCTGGCCTCGTTCACCTCTGCGGGCCCGGCGATCGTGACCTCGTCGTCGTCGTCATCGTCCTCTTCGCCCTTCGATCAGCTGACGCCGCGTCCGCTCGCACCTCCGATCTCGCCACCGACGCCGGAAGAAATGCCGGCGCCCTCTTCGTCGCGGACGCCGACGACGACCATCCGCGCGACCGTGCCGCCTCCGCCGAAAGAGTCAGGCGAGACCAAGTCGGGGCCGACGCCGAAGCCGAGCGGGCTCCTCGCGCTGCAGTCGTTCCTCGACGTCATCCAAGATCGCGCAGATCGCGCAGATCGCGTGAGAGAGCAGGCCAAGCCGTCGAAGCGGCCGCCACGGCAATCGGCCTCGCGCCTGCCGACGCCGGGAAAGAAGCGTCGCGGTCCCTTCACGCGCGAAGAAGCGGAAGAGGCGCTCGAGCTCGCGCCCTCGTCCGACGTCGTCTTTGCCTGCGTGCTCGAATACGCACATCAATATGCGGCCTACGCAGCGCTCTTCCTCGTGAAGGACGATCTCGCGGAAGGATGGGACGCGCGCGGCACGGGTGCGACGGGACAGCGCGTGCGCAAGATGGGCGTGCCGCTCGATCTCCCGAGCGCGTTCGCCGCTGCGCGCACGCGAGGCTCGGTGCTGACGATGCCGACGCCGCGCGATGGGCTCGACGCGGTCGTCGCCTCCGATCTCGGTCGTGACGGAGCCACCGACGTCCTCGTGCTCCCGCTCTTGCTCGGCAAGCGCGTGGTCGCGCTCCTCTGGCTCGACGACGGCGGCGAGCCGCTGGTGGTCGAAGAGATCACCGAGGTCCTCGAGCTGGCGGCGAAGGCCGGGGGCGCGCTCGCGAACATCATCGTCCGTAAAAAGAAGCCGAAAGTCGCGGCGATCGCCGAGCCGACGCCAGCGACGCGAGTACGCTCGGAGCCGCCTCGCAAGGGCATCAGCGTCGCGCCGACCGATCTCGAGGCCCGCGCAAAGGCTCTGGCCGCCGCGCTTCTCCCTGCAAGGCCGCGTCGAAGCGTTCCTCCGGCAGCACCGATCGCGCTGGTGCGGCCGTCCCAAACCAAGATCACGTCGCCGCTCGGCATCGAGTCACCGGCGCAGGCGATGTCGCCGAGCTCCTCGCAGCCAATTTCGCCGCCGATTGTCGAGGTGAAGCCGCCGCACAAGCGTTCGGTGACGCCGCCGATGCCGTCGTTCGTGCCGCTGCCGCGCAAGCGCCCGACGTCGGTCCCGCCGCCGAACGTCACGCCTTCCCCGCGCTCCGGCACGACCGATCCTTCGTTTCCCGCGACCAAGCTCTCGGAGCATCCCCCGCGGCCCGTGCTTCCGACCCGCGATGTTTCTCCGGTTCCACCGCCGCTCCCGCCGCATCCTCCGCAAGAGGTCACGCCCTACCACACCAAGTCCGATCCGCCAGCGCGCGCCACCCCTGCGGAGGTCGCGCCCATTCCGCCGCGCAACCCGACGCTGCGGCGGATGCCGTCGATCGAGTCGACGCCGCGACCGTCGGAAGGGCGAACGACCGATCCGCTCTTCGAGGAGGTGAAGGTCTCGGAGCCGACGCCGACCGCGAAGGAGTCGATCGCGCGCATCGACTTGGTGACCGTCGCTGCGCCGAAATCTGCGCCCGGTGGCCTCATCGAACGGGTCGGCTCGCGCACCTTCCCGACGCCGACTCCACTCCAGGCCGAACCGGCCGACGTCCCGGCGCAAGTCGAGCACGTGCCCGATCCGCATCCGGGCGTGGCGTCGTTGGCGCTGGCCCCGCCGCCGCTCCTCGCCGGCAAGCGCAAATTGACGCCGCCGATCCCGCGCGAAGAGCCCGAAAGACCGGCCACTTCGACGCCGCCGCCGATTCCGGCGCACGGGTCGAGCACCGACGACGCGCTCGCGGCGCTCGCTGCGGTGACGGGTGTCCCCCGCGCCGAGCCGACGCCGGAGATTCCGATCGTCGTCGCGACGCCGGCCCCGGGATTCGCCGATACCAGCGAGCCCGAGGTGATCGAGGCCACCGAGGTCACCGAGGCCGAGCTCGAAGATTTGTTCGCCGACGCTGCAGGGCCGCGCAGTGAAGGGAGCCGCGTCGAGGCCTATCCCGCGCGCTCGCCGCCGAAGCCGCTCGATGGCGGCTCGATTTCCCTGCCGAAGGTGATGGTCGCGCTCGACCCCGAGAACGTCATCCTCGTCGAACGCGTCATCCGCGGGGGTGCTGCCGGCGAGAAGGCTGCGAGCGAGCTCGTCACGCTCGGCGCCGAAGCACTCGCGGCGATCATGGATCGTTTTCCAGGACCGACGCGAGAAGGCCGCAACACCGCGCCGGCGCAGCTCCCTCCGCCGAAAGACGCCGGACCGCTCCTCTCACTGCTCGCGGACCTCGGTCGGACGGCCCTTCGCGACGTGCTCGCACGGACCAGCGATCCCTCGCCGGATGCACGTTTTTGGGCGACGTATTTGCTGGCGACGATCGTCAGCCCCGAGTCCCTCGAACCTCTCCTGCCCCGCTTGGTCGACGACGATCCGGCCGTGCGGCGTGTCGCTGGGCTCGCCGCGCGCGCGCTCCTCGGCGAAGAGCCGACCGCCGCCATCGCCCTCGTCGATCCGATCGTCGGCGTCCTGCTCGATGCGGGCGCGACCGCGACCCTGCGCATCCGAGCCGCCGAAGCGCTCGCCGACTTGCGCAGCGCCGAGGCCGTCGAAGGCCTGATTCTCGGCCTCGCGAGCTACGAGCGGGACGTTGGTCTCGCGTGTCACGACGCCCTCGTCGTCCTCGCGCGTCACGACCCTACGCGCGACGGCGGCACCTGGCCTGCCTGGTATGCGGCCAACAAGCATCGTCGTCGGGTCGAATGGCTGATCGAAGCGCTCCTCGACGACGACGAGTCGATGCGCGACGCCGCTTCCATCGAGCTGAAGGCGATCACCAAGGTATATTTCGGCTACTACGCGAATCTCTCCCGAGCCGAGCGCGAAGCGGCCCACCGCCGCTATCTGATGTGGTGGAGTGCCGAGGGCCGGACCAAGCTCGGGGATCGCGCGTGACGCGCTTTCGTCAAAGATTGCTCCCCCCCTGCGCCTCGGAGTAACTTCCGCTGACCGAGCGAAGCGAGATCGAATGATCTCGCGCCGAAACGGAAAGGATTCGAACGATGCGCCTCTTCTCTCAACCGGTGGTCAGGATGCTCGCCTCTTTCGGTCTCGCCGCCTTGCTCGCGGGCTGCCCGAGCGGCGGAACGGGGGCTGCTGGAGAGCCGAAGTGGCCGACCGCCAACAAGGTCGCGACCACGCCCCTCCCCGGCACCGCGTCTTGGACCGGCGTCTACTTCATCAACACCGCCGGTACGCGCGGGACGATGCATCTCTTCGAAGGCGGCGACAACAAGGTCCACGGCTGCTGGCTCGCCGAAGACAAGCACGCCAAGGCCACGTTCGTCGGCGAGACGAAGGACAACCTCGTGAAGCTCGATTGGACCGAGAAGCGCATCGGCTTCGCCGGCGCTCCGGTGCACCTCACTGCCTACTTCGTGATGACGCCCGCCGAAGACGGCAAGCACATCATCAAGGGCGAGTACGGCAACGACGTCAGCAGCGACGCTGGCTCGCCCTGGGAAGGCATTCGCCAGAAGAACGCCGAGCCGAAAGAAGACGGCTGCAAGCTCGAAGAGGGTGAGACCATTCCCGTCGAGACCAAGCCGCTCGATTGATTGGCAAGTCGAACCCCGGAGGCATCATGCGTCGAATTCGCATACCCGCGTCCCGCCTTCGGCGGATCCACGGAATCTCCCTTGCGAGCGTCGCGCTCGCAGTCATTTGCGCGAGCACGCTCTTCGCCTGTGGAACTCCGGCTGCGGGAGGGAAAGGTCTTCCCAACGGCGCCGAGGGGGGCAAGCCGAGCGGTGACGACGGCACCTCCGACGTCACCGATTTCACGCTCACCGACATCGAGGGCAACCAGGTGTCGCTCTCGCAGTACGTCGGCAAGGGCGCCATCGTGCTCAGCTTCTGGGCGACCTGGTGCAAGCCGTGCGTCGCCGAGATGCCGCACCTCCAACGCCTCTACGAGACGCGCAAAGGAAGCGGCTTCGTCGTCCTCGCCATCTCGCTCGATGGCCCCGAGACCGAGGCGGAGGTCGCGCCGTTCGTGAAGACCAAGGGCTTCACCTTCCCAGTGCTCGTCGACAGCGAGACGCGCGCCGCCAGCCTCTACAACCCGCGCCGCGCCGCGCCCTTCACCGTGATCATCGATCGCCACGGCAAGATCGTGAAGAAGCGGGAAGGGTTCAACCCCGGCGACGAGGCGCAGCTCGAGGCCGACGTCGACGCGGCGATGAAGTAACTGCTTTCGAAAATAGAGAAACCCCCTCTCCCTTGCGGGAAGAGGGGGTTTTTCATGAACAAGGAGAGGCGTGACGACTCTCAGTCGTCGCCGTCGTCGTCCTTCTTCTTGTCGTCCTTCTTGTCGGCCTTGTCTTCTTTGCCGCCGCCGGTCTTGGCCTTCTCGATGCCTTCGTCGCAGGACGCTTGCATCTGCTTGTCGAAGGTCTTTCCGAGGTCGGAGAAGTCCTGGAAGAACGGCGTCTCGAACTTGCAGTTGCCCCAATCGGCCATCTTCGACGCGCCCATGTAGCAGGTGGCGTCCTTGGCGATGTAGCTCTTGCCCGTCTGGGTCTTGCAACCCTTGGTGAGCTCCTTGGTCTGCTTGTCGACCAGATCAGCGAAGTTCTTGTCGGCCGCGTCTTCGACGTCCTTCTCGGCCTTCTTCGCGTCCTTGTCGCCGTCTTTGGTGGCCTTTTTGCCACACTTCTTCATGTTCTCGTTGAAGGCGTCCTTCGTCATCTTCGAGAACTTGTCACCCCAGTCTTCGCAGTCCTTGTCGGTGACCTTCTTCGGAAGCCACCCGCACGACGAGGTAGCGACGCAGATGACCAGCCCGGCAAACGCGGCGGACGTGATTCCAAAGTTCTTGCTGGCCCTCATGCTCGACCTTCCTTTCGTGCAATTGCTGCCTACGCATTCGAGCGAGGGCAAACGTGCGAACCGTGAGTGGCAGCATGGATACCGAAAAATGGTCGTGCAGGGAAGAGTCTCGACGCGGGCGTCGCACAACGAGGTCCACAACGGGGCTTTCCGCGCTGCGCGGAGCGATCTAGGTCATCGTCCACGCGCATGCCCTACATGAAACAAGCGTCGCCGGGCCTCCAGTTCAACGAACAGTCGATTTTCGAGCGCGGGGCCCCGGGGCGCACCGCAGCGTCGCTCCCGGCCCTCGATGTGCCGGAAATCTCGGTCGATCGTGCGCTCGGGGTGCTCGCCCGCAAGGCACCAGCCGGGCTCCCCGAGGTGAGCGAGCCGGAGGTGATGCGACACTTCACGCGCATCTCGCAGTGGAACTACTCGATCGACACCAATTTCTACCCGCTCGGCTCGTGCACGATGAAGCACAACCCGCGGGTGAACGAGTGGGCGGCGCGGCTCCCCGGATTCGCCAACCTTCATCCGTATGCGCCGGCGCGTGGCATCCAGGGCGCCCTCGAGCTGATGGCGCGTCTTCGTGATGCGCTCGCCGAGATCTGCGGCATGGACGACGTCTCGCTGCAGCCGGCCGCCGGCGCGCAGGGCGAGCTCACCGGTCTGATGATGATCCGCGCTCACTTCGCCAAGCTCGGAAAGTCGCCGCGCAAGGTGCTGATCCCCGAGACCGCGCACGGCACCAACGCTGCTTCGTGCACACTCAACGGTCTCGTCGCCGTGCCCTTCAAGGGCAGCGACAACGGCGCCTGTGATCCGGCCGACGTCGCGCGCCTGCTCGAAGAGCACAAAGGCGAGGTGGCGGCGATCATGATCACCAATCCGAACACGCTCGGCCTCTTCGAGCGTCACCTCTCGGAGATCGCCAAGATGGTGCACGACGCCGGCGCGCTCGTGTACGGCGACGGCGCCAACCTCAACGCGCTGATGGGGCGCGCTCGTCCGGGCGATCTCGGCATCGACGTCATGCAGTTCAACCTGCACAAGACGTTCACGACGCCGCACGGCGGAGGCGGTCCTGGCTGCGGACCGGTGGCGTTCAAATCGTTCCTCTCGCCGTACCAGCCTGCGCCGGTGGTGGTGAAGCGCGTCGGTGCCGGCGGCGAGACCCTCTTCGAGCTCGACGACACCCGCCCTGAGTCGGTCGGTCGCGTGCGCTCGTTCGTCGGCAATTTCGGGATGATGGTGCGTGCCTACACGTACCTGCGCGAGATGGGCCCCGAGGGTTTGAAGGCAGCGACCGACCTCGCGGTGCTCAACGCCAACTACCTCGCGGCGTCGCTCAAAGACGTCTTGCCGCTCGCCTACGATCAGCTCTGCATGCACGAGGCGATCTTCTCCGATCGCGACGTCAAGAAGGCGACCGGCGTGCAGACGCTCGACATCGCCAAGCGGCTCATCGACTACGGCTTCCATCCGCCGACCGTCTATTTCCCGCTCGTCGTCGCCGGCGCGATGATGATGGAGCCGACCGAGACGGAGACCAAGCAGACGATCGACGGCTACGTCGCGGCGATGAAGAACATCCTCGAGGAAGCGAAGAACGATCCCGAGATGGTGAAGAAGGCGCCGCACGACACGCGCACCGGTCGGCTCGACGAAGCGCGCGCGGCTCGCAAGCCCGTCCTCCGCTTCCACCCGAAGTCAGCGACGTAGGCCGAGCTGCGCGTAGAAGCGCGCGAAGACCGCGAAGCCGGAGTGGCTCGAAATCTCGACCGGAACGGCGAGCTCGAGGCCGTAGCGTGAAGTGCGCGAGGTCCATTCTTGGAGGCCGAGCGCAGGGGCGAGAAGGAGTCCGGGGGCGACGATGCCCTTGTTGGTGCAGTTGCCCTTGGCGTCGAGATCTTCTGGCTTCGAACATCGCCCGTACGACGTCCAGGCGCCGCCGAGTCCGAGGGCGAGGAAGCGTTCGGCGAAGAAGCCGCTCTCCCCGCGATAGACGAGCCGCGCGCCGATTTCGGTCCATCGATCGGGATAGGCCTGGATGTCGGCCTTGAACGACGAGCGCGTGGCCGTGAACGAGGCGAAGGCGTCGATCGACCAGGGGATGCGCGCGCCGCCCGGGCCGAGGCCGAACGAGAACGTGAAGACGAAGTTGCCACCGAACGTCGGGCTCGGGCTGCCTTTCGTGACGATGAGCGCGGGGCCGGCGCTCATTCCCGCTGCGTAGGCCTGATGATCAGGCTCGGGCTCCTCGGTGAGGTCGATGATGGTGACCTCCGGCTCTTCCGGCTCGGCCGTTTTTGCAGCTGCAGGTGCAGGCGCGGGAGGCTCGGCCGCACCCGCGAGGGCGGTGGCGACGAAGACGGCGAGAGCGGCGGAGAAGGCGCCGAGGCGCGACACGGTCATCGGGGACAGCTTCTATCCTCGGGCAGGCGTTGGGTCATGCCCAGAAAGGGGCTCGGTCCGATTGGGTGCGCAAATCGCCGCACGATTCAGCTTTTCTTTCCCGAGCACCCGCGGCCCGGGACGTATGAGATGATGACGGACAAGAGGCCGCTCATCTCCAAGCACGATACTCCGCGACCGTCGTTCCCGCCCGACAGCGAGCTGCCGCGGTTGATGACGCCACCGCCGGTGCAGGAGTCGACGCGCCACAGCCGGCTCGTCGCGCTCGGCGTCGTCTTGGCGCTCACCTTCCTCGCGGTCATGCGCATCGCCGCCCCGCTCTGGGTCGGCATCGTGCTCGGCACGTTCATGGCGTTCACCGCGCAGCCCACCTATCGGCGCATCGCCGCACGGCTCGGCAATCGACGCGAGCTGGCGGCGGTCGTCACCACCGTGGTGATGGGGCTCGTCGGCGCGACGGTGTGCGTGGCGGTGATCTGGATTCTCAGTCGCGAGGTGGTGGCGCTCGTCGGCATCATCCAAGATCGCTTTCGCCAAGGCGGCCTAACGTCGATCTTCGGCGAGCGCGCGGTGGCCTGGATGGACAAAATCGGGGTCAATCGCAGCACGCTGAGCGAGCACATCCAGCAAGAGCTGAGCAACGCCTCGGCTTCGATCGCCAACGCCGCCGGCTTCGTCCTCACCGCCACCTCGGAGGCGGTGCTCGGCGGCGTCATCGGTCTCATGACGATGTACTACGTGCTCATCGAGTGGCCGCGGCTGCCGGTGCGGCTCGAGCGCATCCTCCCGCTCGATCCGCGACACACGCGCGCGCTCGTGATCGAGTTTCGCGACGTCGGTCGCTCGGCGCTCATCGGCACCATCGCCACCGCGGCGGTGCAAGGCGTCCTCGGCGGCGTCGGTTACGCCATCTGCGGCATTCCGCACTCCATCACGTGGGGTCTGCTCACGGCGCTGGTCTCGCTCATCCCGGCGATTGGCACCGCGCTCATCTGGATCCCGATGGGGCTTTATCTCATCTTCACCGGTCACACCGGCGCCGGCATCGCCGAGTTGGTGTGGGGCGGCGTGATGGTCGTCGGCGTCAGCGACTACGTCATTCGTCCGCGCCTCGTCGGCGGCAAAGGCGAAGGACACCCGCTCTTGATGCTCATCGGGCTCCTCGGGGGCATCGAGGTGTTCAGTCTCCCCGGCCTCATCATCGGCCCGGTGGTGATGTCCCTCTTCGTCGCCGTGCTCCGCATCTACGAGCGCGAAGTGCAGTGGGAAGCGACGCACGGACCGAAAAAATAAGCCGACTCACGCACGCGCACGGAGCGCAGCGAGGACACCGGCCGGGTCGTCGGTGATGAGCCCGTCGACGCCGAGCGCCGCCAAGTCGAGCGCCTCGCGCACGTCGTTGACGGTCCACGGGTTGACGACGAGGCCGGCGCGCTTCCACGCGGCGACGAGCGATGGCGTGCAGAGCTTGCGCTCGGGATGATAGGCGAGCACGCCGAGCGCCTTGGCACCGAACACCGCGGCCTGCGTCCACGCGAGGCGTTGCCCGGCATGGACGATGAAGGCGCGCGGCACGCGATCGGCGAAGGCGGCGGCGAGCGTGAGCAGCCGAGGATGAAAAGACGAGAGGATGACGCGCTCGGTGACCCGGAGGCGACCTCGGAGGAGACGCGAAACGCCACGCACCAGCCGCAGGTGATGAGGATCGTCGTGCTTGAGCTCGACGTTGACGCGCAACTCGAGAGGCGCCGCCCAATCGAGCACTTCGGCGAGCGTGGGAACGCGCCCTTCGCGTCCCCCGACGTCGAGCACGACGTCACGAAGCTCGCGCGCGGTGAGCTCGCCGACGACGCGGGAATCGTGGCCTCCGGTGACGCGCGTGAGATCGAGATCGTGAACCACGACAACCACGCCGTCGCGAGTGGTGCGCACGTCGAGCTCGATGCCGTCCGCACCTTCGACGCGTGCCAGCTCGAAGGCAGCGAGCGTGTTCTCGGGTGCACGCGCGCGCGCACCACGGTGTGCGTAGACGAATGGGAGCGCCCTCCCCTTGCGTTGGAATCGGAACGCACGCGGATGTGGGTCGCTCACCAGCGCTACATGCGGCGCCTCGCCGCCTGCGGCAAGGGAAACGCGACCCGAGGGCATCGATTTGCTGCCCGATCCGGCGCCCACGAAGGTTAAGCTGCTCGGCCCGATGGACGTCCCGATTACCGTGATCACGGCGCCCGACGTGGCGGCTTCCTTCGCCGCGCGTCTCCTCGCCGCGGGGCACGACGTGCCGATCGACATCGAGAGCAACGGGCTACACGCGTATCGACCCTCCCTCTGCACGCTGCAGATCGCGCTGACGTCGGCCGAGGGCGAGGTGCTCGAGATCGCGGTCATCGATCCGATCGCCGGTGGCGAGGCGGTGCTCGCGCCGCTACACGCCGTCCTCGGGAAGACCGGTCCACGCAAGCTCGTCCACGATCTCGCGTTCGACGCGCGCATCCTCGCCCGCAGCGGGCTGCCCTTCGAGCACGTCTTCGATACCTCACTCGCTGCACGATTTCTCGGTGTTTCGTCGACCAGCTTGGCCGCGCTGGTCGAAGCCCGTGTCGGCGCACGGCTCTCGAAGGAGCTGCAGCATCACGACTGGGGCAAGCGGCCGCTCACCGGCGCCGAACTGCCGTATCTCGCCGCCGACGTCGCGCATCTCCCGGCGCTCGCGCGTTCGCTGACGGGCGATCTCGTCGCAGGCGACATCGTCGACGAGGTCGAGGTCGAGACGGTCTATCGCTTGGGCACCGCAAAGGACGCGCAAGACGACGCGCGGCCTCCCTACGTGCGCATGAAGGAGAGCGCTGGGCTCGAGCCGCTCGCGCTCGTCGTCCTCCGCGCCGTCGCCGACGTCCGCGAAGAGGCCGCGCGCAACTGGGACGTGCCGCCGTTCAAGGTGATGGGCAACGACGTGCTGCTCGCGCTCGCCAAGCTGCGGCCGACGTCGCGTGAGGCAGCACACCGCGTGCGTGGTCTCGACCGTGGTCGTGGCGCCTCGCTCCTCGGTGAGCTCCTTTCCGCCATCGCTCGCGCCGTCGCCGAGGGCGATCTCTCCGAAGACGAGCGCGCGCTGCATTTTCCGCCTCGTCGCGTGATCCCGCGGGCCGAGCTGGAGCTTCGTCGCGGCCGCGAGCATCGACTCTCGGCCTGGAGGCGCGCCGAGGCGAAGACGCGCGCGGTCGACGAGCAGGTGGTGCTCCCCGGCCACTGTCTGCAAGAGCTCGCCGATCGCGCGCCCGTGACCCTCGACGAGCTCGGGGGCATCGGCGGCTTCGGTGAACGGCGATGCGTGCGCTACGGCGAAGCGATACTCGCGGCGGTGCGCGGGAGCGCGACGTGAGCTACGACGTGAGCTATCGTGCGGCCTCCATGTGGCGTCCGGCGCTGATTCTCGTGGGTTTCGCGAGCCTCTGTCTCGTCGGCCTCGTCGGCTGTGGTGGCGCGAGCCCGCGCGTCTGTCGTGCGTCCAGCACCTGCAGCGACGGCGAGGCCTGCGTCGTCGGACGTTGCACGCTCGCCACCGCTCCGGGGCCGGTCGCTCCGACGACCAGGCGCCTCATCGTCCCCGCAGAGAGCATCGCCTTCGTCACGTCTTCGGGCGAAGGCGGCGCCGAGCATCGACTCGCGAGCATCGCGCTCGGCGCATCGATCGGTGATTCGGCACGAATTCTCGTGCGATTTCCGCGTGGGCTGTGGAGTGACGGCGCCGTCGCCAAAGCCTACCTGGTGCTCGATCGTGCCGAGGCGACGCAGGCCGGTCCCTCCGAGGTGCTCCTCCGCGCAGAGCGCATCGTCGAGCCGTGGTCGCTGAAGGCGCAGGCCGGTCTCTCGTGGGCGAGCCCGCCGCAGTCGCTGTCGATCACGGGTGCCGAAGCGCGCGTCGCGCCTCGCGGGGTGGCTCCGATTCGCATCGACGTCACTGCCTACGCCGTCGAGCTCGGAAAGAAGAACCTCACCTCGTGGGGTCTGCGCATCGAGGGCAAGGGCGACGGCTACGGCGTGCCCATTGCCACTGGTTTCGTCGCCGGCTCGGCGCCCCGGCTCGAAGTTTTCCTCAATCCCTAGAGCCCTGAGCACGCGCGTAGTCAGCGAGAGCCGTGCCTGCGGGAGGGATCTCCGAGCACCGCGGTCATTGCATCGACCAGCGCTTCACCGGGTGAACCTGCGGCAGCGACTGCGGCAAGACAGATCGGACAACGCGAGAGGCCAGGCATCGGGAGCGCCGCGTGGCATTGCGGGCAGAACTGTTTCTTGGGCGGAGGGCCGAACGACATGACCTCAAGGTGCGTCGCCGGGCCGGAAGTGCAAGCGCACTCGCGGCCTCGGGAGCAACGCGCGTAGAATCGACGAATGGTGCGGCGTGCGCTGTTTCTGCCGTTCCTCGTGATCGGCGCGTGCCAAGCGGCGACGCCGACGAAGAGGCCACCAGCGGGACCGATGACCCAGTTGACGCCCAGCTGCCCGGCAGGCGACTTCGCGCAGGAGCTGATGCGCATCGTGCCTCCGATGAAGGCGCTCGCCCCCGTCGCCCTCTACGGCGCGTCGCACCTCGATCGCACTCTCGAGCCGGGGTGCGTCCTCGCATTCCACGGCAAGCCGGGCGACGACACACTGCTCGACGTCGGTCGGGTCGTCGTCAAGACGCGTCGCAGAGACCGCGCGACGACGACGTGGAAGGAAGTCGGGCGCGGCACGCTGCGCATCGGTAGAAATCGCCTCGCGCTGCAGGCGACCGATCGCGGTGGCACCGAAGCGATCTACGTGGCGCTGGAAGACCGTCGCTACGAGGTTCGCTTTCCGGGCACCGAGCCACTCAGCGGCGAGCTCGACATCGCCGGGAACGATCGACTGCCCTTGCCGATCGACGCGCTGATGACGGCGCTCGAACGTTGCGACGACGACGAACGACTCCTCGCCTCGGAGGAAGGAAACGTCGTCGAAGCGAGACGTCGCGGCGACTTGCTCTGGCGCTCGCGCTGGCTCGACGAGACGAGCACCCTCGCCGTCGACACCAGCGTGCTCTGTGGCGAAACCGACGCGCGCCTCGCCTGGCGCTCGATCGCCGGAGATACGTTGCCGATGTTGGTGGTCGCGAGCGCCCGCGCCGAGAGCGCATTGCTCGTCGAGCGCGAAGCTCCGTACGTCGGCGAAGAAGCGTTTCCGTGATGGGCTAGCGATCGGCCCGGCGACGAACGGCTAGCGTCCGAGCAGACGCTTCGGTCCGTTCACCAAAATCGTCCAAAATGCCCGCAATTTCTCGCGAAACGTCCGTGCCGAGCTGCGCATGGTGGCCATCGCACGGGCGACGGTGACGAGGCTGGTGGTGTAAGGCATCCACCAGAGCTCGCTTTTGGAGCGTGACTTGTCGACGAGGACGAAGCGGGGCCTCGTCAGCTCGCGGAGCGCGTGGCGCGAGTTGGTGATGCCATAGCCGCTCTCGCCGACGCCCGACCACGGAGCCGAAGGGAGCGCGGCAGTGAAGCCATGGTTGTTGACGGTGACGACGCCGGCGCGAAGGCGGTGGGCGATGCGTTCGCCACGCTCGGTCTTCTTCGTCCAAATGCTCGCCGTGAGGCCGAAGCGCGAGGCGTTGGCGCGACGAACGGCCTCGTCCTCGTCGTCGACGATGACCACTGGGAGGACGGGACCGAAGGTCTCCTCTTCCATCACCGGCATCGCCTCGCGATCTTTCGGCACCTCGAGGATGGTCGGCTCGAACCCGAGCCCGCGCCCCGTCGGACGACCGCCGCATAGAAGAAGCGCGCCCGCGGCCTCGGCCGAGGCGACGTGCCGACGCACCGTCTCGAGCTGCGCCTCGGTCGTCAGAGGACCGACGTCTTCGCCTATTTTCAAGGTCTGCGCGAGCTCGACCATGCGCTCGATCAGCGGACGCGCGACGCGGTGATCGACGTACACGCGCTCGATCGACGCGCAGTTCTGCCCGGCGTTGTTGAACGCGCCCCAGACGAGCCCGCGCGCGGTGCGATCGAGGTCGGCGTCGTCGAGGACGATGGCGGCGTCCTTGCCACCGAGCTCGAGGCTGACCGGCGTGAGGTGCTCGGCGGCGGTGGCGGCGATCTTGCGGCCGGTCGGCACCGAGCCGGTGAAGACGACCAAGTCGACATCGGAGCGTACGAGCGCGTCGCCCATCGGCGCGCCACCTTGGAGCAGCGTCAGGACTCCTTCGGGCAAGAGCCCTTGGAAGAGACTGGCGACGAAAGCGCCGGCGCGCGGCGTGAACTCGCTCGGCTTGAAGACCACCGCGTTGCCCGCGAGGAGTGCCGGGACGATCGTGCGCAGAGGAATGGCGACCGGGAAATTCCAGGGTGTGATCAGCGCGATGACCCCGCGCGCCGCCGAGTGGATGGCGCCGCTCTTGCCGGGATAGGCCATCGCGTCGAGCACGACCTCTTCGACGGCCATCATCGATTCGATGTTGTCGACCCAGTGCTCGACCAGATCGGCGTTGGGCAGCACCTCGGCGGTCCAGGTCTCGGCGGCAGGTTTTCCCGACTCGGCGCGGAGCAGTGTCGCCAGCTCGTCGCCGCGATCGAGGATGCGATCTTTCACGCGATGGAGCACCTCGAGACGTTCGGCGAGCGGCGTCTGCGACCAGACCCACTGCGCGTCACGGGCCCTCGCGATCAGCGCACCAACCTCGGCGAGCGGCGTCTCTTCGACCTCGGCGAGCGGCGAGAAGTCGAGCGGCGAGCGGTTGGCGAGTGCCGACATGCGAGGGGTATCTAACACGCGGAGAACGGGACGGCGGCGGCGCGGCGCGATACCTCGCTACTTGAAGAAGAAGGGGTAGTCGAACTCGGCGCCTTCGCTGCTCTCGGGGAATTTCCACGCCTTCGCCTGCGCGACGACGCAGTCGGAGACCTCTTGCGGCCCCGACGAACCGATCAGCTTCACTTCCTTGACGACGCCGTCCCGTCCGACCGAGAGGTGGAGGCGCGACGAGCTCGGCGTGAAGACCTTCTCCCAACAGACCTTGCGCAAGATTGGACGTTGCGCGTCGATGACCTCGTTGATCGACGAGGTGTTCATCGCGGTGTTCGATGGATCGTCGTCGCCGAGTCCGTATTTGGGCACCGATTTCGGGCGCGGCGGCGGCTCGGCGCTCATCGGCTCCTGCGTTGGCGTGGGGAACGCGGTGGCGACGACGGGCGGCGCGTCGGACATCGGATCGACGATGAGGACGACGGGGGTCGAGACCGACGGGGTGACGGCGACCGACGTCGATGCCACCGGCTTCGGCGACGTCGGCTCGTGCTTGTCGCGACCGACCCAGATCACGAGACCGATCATCGCCACCAGGAGAATGCCGACGAAGGCGACGACGATCTTCACATCGGACCCGCGCGGGCTCTTCGCCGGCGCGGCCTTTTGCGGTGCGGAGGGGCTCACGGTCACTGTGCGCGGAGGCCGTCCGCCGGGCGAATCGCCGCCGCGTTGAGGGCCGGAAAAATGGTGGCAGCCAAGCAGATGAGGATGGCGATGAAACCAGTGATGAGGAACTCCATCGGGCGGACCTCCACGGGCAGACGCGAGATGAAATAGACCTTGGGATCGAGCGGGAAGCCGTAGATGAGTAGACCTTTGCAGAGCCCGAAGCCGATGCCGAGCCCGAGCAGGGTGCCGATGCCGCCGATGATCAGCCCCTGATAGAGGAACGCGCGGAGGATGGCGCCGTCACGCGCGCCCATCGCCTTGAGCACTGCGATCTCCTTGCGTTTGTCGAGGACGATCATGATCAGCGTCGCGATGACGGTGAAGGCAGCGACGACGATGATCAACGCGAGGACCGCGCTCATGCCGATTTGCTGGATTTTCAGGGCGGTGAAGAGCGGGTGGTTGAGCTCTTCCCAATCCATCACGTGGTAGACGCCGTTGCTCAGCAGCTTGTCGATCTTGTCGCGAATCTTCCGCGCGTCGTCGATGTTGGAGACGCGCATCTCGACGCCGGTGACGCTGTCGCCTTGATCGTAGAAGGCCTGCGCCTCGAACAGGTCGACGTAGACGAGCTTGCTGTCGTACTGATCGAAGCCTGCCTCGAAGATGGCGATGACGCGGAACTGCTTGGCGATGGGCGCGCGCGGTGAGCCGCTGAAGGAGAAGCCGATCGCCGGCGAGGTGATCTTGATGCGCGCGCCGAGCACGACGCCGAGCGACTTCGCCAGCGTCTTGCCGAGGGCGACGCCGGGGAGATCTTTGTCGGCGATGAGGAGCGCGTCCTCGGCGGCGATTTTCCCGACCTGCGCGTCCTCGATGTCGTCGGGGGGGAGGTCGCTCTTGTAGCCGCCCTGCGGCTCGATGAGGCCTTGCGGCGCGTCGACGCTGGGAGGCTTGGCGGACGCCGCAGCGGCGAGGTCGGCCTCGGCCTTCGCGTTGTCGTCCTCGATTTGCCCGATCTTGTCGTTCTGATCGTGGACCTCGGCGAGCTTCTGCTCGAGGAGGTGGGTGAAGGGATCGTTGCTCGTCGAAGGCGCTGCGCCGAGCGTGCCTGCAGGCGCTGGTTTGTCGCCCTTCTCGCCGGAGGCCGAACCCGAGGGAGACGGAGACGGCGTCGGCATTGGCGGCGGCGGGATCGGGTTCGACCACGAGTGCGGCGACGGCGGCGGCTTCGCGCCGGGCTTGCGCAACGTGGCGAGGACCTCGATCACCTGCGGCAACGGGAGCGGCTCTCCGTTCGCCTGCGCCGGCTGCACCACTTGCTTCGGCAGATCGAGCACCGACGGCATGCGCTCGGGATCGATGCCCTTCATGAGCACGCCGGTCGCCGTCTTGTCGCCGGCGGTGACGAGCATCGGGTTGATGACGAAGGGGGCGACGCCGATCACGCCTGGCACCTTCGCGACCTTGTCCATCACCTCGCGATACTCGAGGAACTCGGGCGTTCGCTTGAGCACCAGGACGTGCGCGTTGACCCCCAGGACCTTGTCTCGGAACTGTTTCTGGAAGCCGCCCGTCACGCTCATCACCGTCGCCAGCGCGGCGACTCCGAGCGCGACCCCGAGGATCGCGAAGAGCGTCCCGACGGAAATGAAGGCGCGCTTCTTCGAGCGGAGGTAGCGGATGCCGAGCGTGAACGCGTAACCCATCGTGAATTCGACTCTCTGTGGCGCACCGAGGCTCTGGAGAGGCTCGAAAGCTTGGACGCGCGGAGATGAGGTGGCCTTGGCACCTACCAAGGCTGCGGCACGCCGACCAGAGCGACACGCACATCTTGAAGTGGATGGCGAAGGCGGCGCATCCAATGAGGCTTCGGGCGCGAACTTCGCATATCATTGCTCGACCTTCCGGGCCGGCATCGTTCGCCCACGTTTTTCCCTAGTGGCGGTTCTCCTGTGAACCGCATTTCGTCGCTGGCACCGCAACTTTTTCAAGGTTTGCGAACGCATCAAGGCTTCAGGAGATTCCATGGCGCTTCCGCCCCGCCCCCCACCGCGTCGAGACCTGCCCCCTTCGGCACCCGAGCCCACACCGGCGTCGACGGCGGCCGTGTCGGTGCCTGCGGTTTCGGTGCCTGCGGTTTCGGTGCCCGTAGTGTCGTCGCCCGCGCCTTCTTCAGGGCCTTTTTCGGGGCCTTCATCGGGGGCATCGCCCTCCATGGGCGGCGTCGCTTCGCCACTCGTGAGCAGCTACACCACCGGCGCGCAGCCCGTCTTCAGCGTCCGCAGCGACCAGTCAGGACAGGTCCCCGCGATGGACGAACGCAGTCGGAACGATCCAAACGTCGGCAAGACGTTCGGCGACAAGTATCAAATCGAGCGCGTCCTCGGCGAAGGCGGGATGGGCGTCGTCTACCTCGCGCGCCACAAGGCGATCGGAAAGCGCTTCGCCATCAAGCTCCTCCACGGCGACGCGGTGAAAGATCCCGAGGTCGTCGAGCGCTTCAAGGTCGAAGCCCAGGCGGCGAGCTCGATCGGCAACGAGCACATCATCGACATCACCGACTTCGCCGAGCTCCCCGACGGCGGGACGTACTTCGTCATGGAGTACCTCGACGGCAAGGCGCTGACCAAGCTCTTCGAGGATCTGAAACGCGTGCCGACGATGCGGCTCGTGCGCATCGCCAAACAACTCGCGCGCGGCCTCGGCGCCGCGCACACCGCCGGCATCGTCCACCGCGATCTCAAACCCGACAACATCATCCTCTGCAAGCGCAGCGGCGGTGAGGTCGACTTCGTCAAGGTGCTCGATTTCGGTATCGCCAAGGTCGGTCAGAGCACCAACAAGCTCACCAAGGCCGGCGCGGTCTTCGGGACGCCGCACTACATGAGCCCCGAGCAGGCGTCGGGCTCGCCGATCGATCATCGCACCGACATCTACGCGCTCGGCGTCATCCTCTACGAAGGCGCGGTCGGACGCGTGCCCTTCGACGCCGACAACTTCATGGGGATTCTCACCCAGCACATGTACAAAGCGCCGGTCCCGCCGCGCGCGGTGCCCGAGTGTCCGGCCGATCTTCCGCCGGGGCTCGAGGTCATCATCATGCGCTGTCTCCGGAAGAAGCCGGAAGAGCGCTACGCGACGATGGAGGAGCTCGAGGAAGATCTCGATCGCCTCGCTCGCGGAGAAGTGCCCAAGGCCGCGCAAGACATGATGGCCCTCTCGGCCGGTTATCAATCCCTTGCGGCGAGCGCGCTCAATGCCGCGCAGATGCCCAACCCCATTCCCGGCGCGCCATCAGGACAACCGAAGAAGAGCAAGGTGCCGCTCTATGCGGGCGTCGCCGGGGTGCTCGCCGTCGTCGGCATCGCCATCTTCGCGCTCGTCGGCCCTGGGAAAACCAACGCCGACAGCAATCCTCCCACGACCCCGACCGGCGAATCGACGAAGCCGAAAGAGACCGCGGCGGCGAACACCGGCGCGAGCGCAAAGCCGACGGCGCCGGCGTCGACGAGCGTCGCCGTGCCGACGAAGAAGACGAAGAGCGTGCTCATCGATCCGCTCGTCCCGACCGCCACCATCTGGGAAGACGGCAAACAGATCGGCGACGGCATGGGGGCGCAGTCGATTGAAATCGAAGAGGGCGGCAAGCGCACGCTGGTGCTGAAGGCGATCGGCTACAAGGACACGCCGCTCGTCGTCGACTACGCCACCGCGCCGAAGAAGCTCGCCCCCAAGATGCAGGCGGTCGCT
>JANYDK010000031.1 GCA_025363655.1 Deltaproteobacteria bacterium
TGAAAGCTTGCGCGAAGCCCGGCGAAGCCGGGTCTTGAGTTGCTCGATGCCGTGGGCTTTGGCCCGCGGTACGCAATGCGGGTCCATCCTGTCCCTCTCTCACCCCACCTCGTTCGCCATCGTCGAAGAGGGCGGAGCCTGCGAAACACGCCCATTCGGATTCCGCGGCGTGCGGCCGAGATAGCGGTGAGCAAACACGAGCAGCGGCGGCTGGACGATGCGCGTCACGATCGCCAGCATCAGTGAGCCACCGATGATCACGAGCGCGAGCGGCTTCTGCGTCTCCGAGCCGATGCCGTGCGAGACGGCGGCGGGCATGAGGCCGAGGGTCGCCACCAGTGTCGCCATCAGGCCCGCGCGGAAGCGATTGACGGCTGCGCCTTGGGCAGCTTGTTCGAGCGGCAATCCGTCGACGTTACGCAAGCGTTGGAAATACGTGACGACGAGGATCGCGTCCTGCACGGCGATGCCGAAGATGGAGATGAAGCCCATCGCCGCCGACACCGAGAAGTGCACGTGCATGAGGAGCAGCGCCGCCACGCCACCGGCGCAGGCGATCGGCACGTTGATGATGACGATGAGGGTGTCGATCCAGTTCTTCACCGCGCTGTAGGTGAGGAAGCAGATGAGCACCAAGGTGATGGGGATGATCACCTTCAACCGATCGGTCGCTTCCTTCAACTGGTTGATCTCCCCGTCCCACTCGAGGTGGGTGTCGTAGGGGAGCTTCACTTTGGAGCCGATCTTCGCCTGCGCGTCGGCGATGGTCGATCCGAGATCGCGGCCGCGCACCGAGAACTTGATGGGCGAGTAGCGACGACCGTCTTCGCGATAGATGACCGCCGGTCCATCCTCGAGGGTGATGGCGGCGATTTGACCGAGCGGAATGGTCGCGCCCATCGGCGTCGAGACGGCGATCTCGCGAATCGCTTCGACCGAGTTGCGGAAGGGCTCGAGCCAGCGCACCGTCAAATCGAAGTAGCGCTCGCGTTCGTAGACCTCGGTGACGGCCTGGCCGCCGATCGCCGCTTGGATGACGTCCTCGACGTCACCGGTGTTGAGGCCGTAGCGCGCGCAGGCCGCACGATCGGGCACGATTTTCACGTTCGGCTGTCCGAGTGAGTGGAACATGCCGAGGTCTTTGACGCCGTCGATGGTCTTCATGACGTCGACGATCTCTTCCGCGAACTTCTCGTTGGTGACGAGGTCGGGCCCCACCACCTTGATCGAGTTCTCGCCCTTCACGCCGGAGACAGCCTCTTCGACGTTGTCGCTGATCATCTGCGAGAAGTTGAAGACGACGCCGGGGAAGGCTTCGGTCATCTCCTTCGAGAGAATGTCGGTCAGCTTCTCCTTCGTCAGCCCCTTCTGCCACTCGTCGAACGGCTTCAGCGGCGCGAAGAGCTCGACGTTGTAGAAGCCCGACGCATCGGTGCCGTCGTCGGGCCGCCCGAGCTGCGAGATGACGGTGATCACCTCGGGATAGAGACGATTTTCGTTGGTGCACTCGATCTTCGGATCGTTGGGACAGCCACGGAGAATCGCGCGCATGCGACCGACGTACTTCGAGGATTGTTCGAGCGAGATCGAGGTCGGGAAGCTGGCGCGAATCCAGAAGTTGCCCTCCTCGAGCTTGGGCATGAACTCCTTGCCGAGCATCGGGAAGAGCACCACCAAGGCGACGATCGGCACCAGCGCGAAGAGCACGAACGGCGCCGGACGACGCACGCCCATCCGGAAGAGCGGATGGAAGAAGGCGTGGAGCCCCCGGAGGATGAAGTTCTCTTTCTCTTCCGTGGTGACGGCGATGAAGCGATCGGCGAGCACCGGCGTGAGGGTGAGCGCGAGGACGATGCAGCCGCCGATGGAGAACGCGTACGTGTACGCCATGGGCGAGAAGATGACGCCGGCGACGCCGGTCATGGTGAAGAGCGGCAAGAAGGCGACGCCGATGATCACCGTCGAGAACGACATCGGCGAGGCCACCTCACGCGCGGCGGCGAGGATGCGATCGGCCATCGCTCCGCGCCCATGAGAGCCGAGGTGCTGGAATATGTTCTCCATCATGATGACGGTGGAGTGGACGACGATGCCGAAGTCGACCGCGCCGATCGAGATGAGGTTCGCCGGCGTATGCGTGACCACCATTCCGCTGAAGGCGATGAGGAGCGCGAGCGGGATGTTGAGCGCGGTGATCAGCGCGGCGCGCGCGTGGCTGAGGAAGATCCAGAGGACGAGCGTCACCAGCGCGATGCCGACGACCACGTTCTCGAGCACGGTGTGCGTCGTCAGCGCCACCAGCTTGCCGCGATCGTAGTAGGGGTCGATGTCCATCCCCGGCGGCAGGAGGTGGTTTTCCCGGATGAACGCGACGCGCTCGTAGATGCCCTTGAGCGTGCTCGGCGTCTCGCCGGCGTAGCGCATGAGCACGGTGCCCTGGACCGTGTCGGTGTCGTTGTCGCGTCCGACGATGCCGAGCCGAGGAGACGAGCCGATGTCGACCTGCGCGACGTCGCGGAGACGAATCGGAATGCCGCCGATCTCGGCGATGACGATGTGCTCGATGTCGTGGACGTTGCGGAGCAGTCCGATGCCGCGCACGTCGTAGCTCTGCTCGCCGATCGAGAGACGCTGTCCGCCGACGTTGCGGTTGGCGTTGGAGATGGCGCCGAGGACCTGCTCGAGAGATACGCCCTGGCCCTTGAGCCGGTGCGGATCGAGCTTGACCTGGTACTGCTTGGTCTCGCCGCCGAAGCTGACGACGTCGATGACGCCGTCGACTTGCTTGAACTGCCTCTCGAGAATCCAGTCCTCGGCGGTCTTCAAGTCACGCGTCGTGTAGCCCTTGCCGCGCAGCGTGTAGCGAAAAACCTCGCCGATCGCGCTCCACGGCGAGAGCGTCGGTTGCACGCCGGCGGGGAGCCGCACGTACGTCAGACGATTGAGCACTTCCTGGCGCGCCTTGCCGTACTCGACGCCCCATTTGAAGTAGCACTTCACGTCGGAGAGCGAGAAGAGCGACTGGGAGCGAATGTGATCGAGGCCCGGCATGCCGGCGAGACCGACCTCGAGGGGCACCGTCACGTAGCGTTCGGCCTCCTCCGCGCCCGCGCCGCTCGGCTGGGTGATGATCTCGACCATCGGCGGCACCGGGTTGGGGTACGCCTCGATGTCGAGCTCTCGGTACGCCATGATGCCGGCCGCGAGGATCGCGACGGCAGTGGCGATGATGACGAACGGCATTCGCAATGCGAACGCCACGATGCGGAGCATCATGGTGACTTCCCCCAGAGCGCGACGAATGCGCCTTCGAGTGCGTCACTATCGCCACGAGTGCGACGTCCCGTCACGCAGCAAGAATGTCCCGATGGAGCGCGTTTTTGCCGCGCGACATTCGATCGCCGATGCGGGTCATTCAGTCGCGCTCGAAGTCGCGAGCAATCGCTGCTTCGGGTTCTGCGGTGCGACAAGCGGACGCACGCCGGCGTCGAGTGCTGCTCTTGCTCAGCCGCCTGCGGCGTTCTTCTTCGTCACCACGCGATCGACGCTCGTCGATTTTCGCGGCCCGCGCCCCGACTCGCCCCGCGTCGCTTCGACGATCGAAACGCCCTTGCGAGCACGCGTGCGGCGATAGGCCTCGAGCACGTCGTCTTCGTCCTCGCGCATCCACGCGCGCATCGCCGGCATCACGGCGCGTCCGTACGACGCGTCGAGGCGCAGTAAGAGGAAGTCGCGATAGAGCGCCTCGATGGCTCCTTCGAGCTCTTCGATCAGCTGAATACGCTCGAAAAAAGGCTCATCGCCTTCGCCCTTGAGGAGCGCCGGAATCTTCACCCCAGAGAGCCCGAGCGTGTCGGCGGTGAGCACGAGCGCGAAGTCTTGCTCGCCCCGTCGCACCATCAGCTTCGCCTGCGTCGGCAACTTTCCCTGGCGTAGCGCCTCGCGCGCCTCCGGTCTCCCGCTCGGCGCCTCGCCGGTGAGCTTGCTCTTCTCGACCTCGCGCTCGCCGAACGACTCGAGCGCGACCGACTTCTCGAGCCAGAGCTCGCAGTCTCCGAAGCCGGCGACGACGAAGCTCGTCTCGAAGAGCTCGCTCTCGAACCAAAGCCACGCCAGGAACTCGCGCCCGAGAAACCGCCGCGACTCTTGCAGCTCGCCCGGCCCGTTCTCGGGTGCCGTCTCGCCTTCTTCTTCGAGCTTGTTCTTCTTCGCGCTCATCGTCTTTTTCTTCTTCTCGAGCTCAGGCGTTCACGCGGTCAGATGTGGAGGGGAACGACGTCGACGCTCGAGAGCGCCGCCAGCTGCGCCTTCGGGAGCTCGAGCGCGGCGCCGGTGGTGTAGGGACCCGCCGGAAGAATGCGCATCCCGAACGTCTTCTCGAAGAGCTCGTAGAGAAACTCGGTGAGCACCGGCGAGCGCGAAAAGAAGCGCAGTTGCTGCGTCGCGGTGTTCCACGTCAAATCGACGACCTTGGTCGAGGGCACGCCATCGCGACGAAGGCGCCTTTCCACCAGGTCACGCAGCTCCGCCTTCTCGGCGCGCGAAATTCGCTCTTTGCCCGTCTTCGCTTTGTGCGCCTTCTCGGCCGCCGCCATCTTCTGCTTCACCAGCGCGGTCGGGAATTTCCAACGATCGACGCGCATCGCGAGGTTCAGGTAGTGCCCGAAGAAGACCGACTCGGCGCGAAACGACACCTCTTCATCGAACGGCCGCTCGATCGGCATCCAGCCGATCGCTGCTTCCCCTTCGTCCTCCGGCGCGAGCGGCTTGAAGGCTCGCGCGCGCACCCGGGCGAGAAAGCGCGCGTGCAAATCTTCGGGGAGCGATCCCCGAACATAGAACTTGGCGTAACCGATGGAGCCTTTGAGGACGCCCATGGAGGACTCACAACGCGGGGGAGGCTGGAAGGCAACAGGACGGGCGATTGGCGTACGTGCGCGTCAGGTCGCGTCGAGCGTTCGTCGATCCATCGCCTTCCCACCGAGAAACGTCCTCCGCATCGTCTCCACCGACCCCCCGTCGAACGTCCTCCCCATGGCCTCGTGTGCGTCACGCAGCAGGCGAAGCTCGCGCTTGCCGACCCGCCCATCGAGGATCGACGCCAAGGCCAGCAGCCGCAGGGCGAGGTGCGATTCGGCGGGCGGCAGGTGTGGCAATTCGGCGAGAAAAATGGCCGGATCGTCGATGTCCTTCGGATCGGGAAAAGGCGTCACGCGTGCGCGGACCGAGGCGAGCAGAAGGACGAGGTTGGGATGGAGATCGCTCGAGCGGACGATGCAGGCGGCGACGGCGCGCACGGCGGTTTGGCGTCCGCGATCGCTGGGCGGGTGCGTCTCGTCGAAGGGCTCGAAGAGAACGTCGAGGGCTTCGCGAACGGCCGAGCCGCCGAGGGCGCGCACCCGAGCTTCGCGGAGCACGAGCCAGACGATGACCGCGCTCCATGCGGCGGTGACCGGAGCCGCGATCAGCGGTGCGTAGGCGCGGAGCGTGACGCGCACGAGGACGCGGCGGACGATCGCCTTGAAGATGAACTTCGTCGCCGCGGCCTTCAGCTTGTAGGCGAGGGACGCGAGCGCGAGTTGGAGGCGCGAGGCCTCGCGCATCGGATCGACGCCGAGGATCGGCTTGCGCGGGTTCGGGAGCTCGAGCGCCGCGCGGGCCATGATCGCGGCGACGGCGGGTCCTTCGGCGACGGCGTGACCTCGCGCATCGGTCGTCAGCTCGAGACCGGAGACGCGCGCGAGGCGATGCACCGCGCGCAAGGCCAAGCTCCACATGTAAAGGATCTCGAGGAGCGAGAGCGGGACGACGACGGCGCCGTAGACCTCCCAGTAGCGAATCAGTTGGCCGCGATCGACGATCACCTCGGGCACGCCGAGCGCGCGGTGGACCAAGGTCTCGGCGAGGCCGGCGGCGAAGCCGAAGACGGCGCCGGCGATGGCCGCGTGGGTGATGGCGTTGCGGAACACCGACTCGATCTCGGCGCGCTGCTCGGCGTCGAGAATCCCGGGCGACTCTCGGTTCTTCGTCTCGGGTCGCGCGCCGTCGATGCGTCGGAGATAGCGGACACCGAGCCGCTCCATCCACGTCGGGGCATGCTGCGACCTCGGTTCCACCGAGCGATTCTACGCGGTAGGCTGGCCGAAGTTGCGAAGCCATCTTTGGCGAAGATAGAAGCACCGTGCTCAAAGACGATTGGCTCATGCGCACCGTCCATCGCCTGGTCGAGCTCCTCGCGCGCGCCACCACGGCTGCGCGCGAAGGTCGGCTCGACGAGGCGAAGAAGCAGCTCGACGAGGCCTATTCGGGTCAGCTCGGGATGCCGCGCCGCATGCTCGAGCGCCTCGATCCCGCGACCTGCGTCATGACGCTGGGCCGCGAGAAATCGAAGCTGCTCGTCATGCTCCTCGAGGCCGAGGCCGAGATCGACGCGCTCTGCAGCAACGAAGGGCTGGCGGCCGTTCGCCGCGGTCGCGCCGCCGACGTGAAGAGCTTGATCGAGCCAGGGTGACCTCGGCATGTGCCTGATCGCCTTCGCGACCGACGATCCGATCTACGCGCTCGTGCTCGCCGCCAATCGCGACGAGTACCACGCGCGGGCCACCGCCGCGGCGCACGCCTGGGCCGATGCGCCGCACGTCTTCGGCGGGCGCGATCTCGAAGCCGGTGGGACATGGTTGGCGCTGGGGCGAATGGGTCGACTCTCGGCGGTGACCAACGTGCGCTCATGGCCGCCCACGCGAGGCACTCGTTCGCGGGGCGCCCTCTGCGCGGAATTCGTCCGAGAAACGGAGCCGATCGGTGACTTCGCCGCCGCCGCCTTCGCCGAGCGCGCGTCGTTCGGCGGGTTCAATCTCCTGCTCTTCGAAGCGTTCGACACGTTCGACACGTTCGACGGAAAGATGATCCACGTCGGTGACGAAGGAGTCACCGAGGTCGCGCCAGGCCTCCACGCGGTGAGCAACGCCACGCTCGACACGCCGTGGCCGAAGTCACGCAAGGCGATGGCGACGATCGGGAGCCTGCTTCGTCAGACTCGCGGGGCTGACGGAGAGAAGCTCGACGACGACCTCCTCGCTGCGCGCCTCCTCGAGATGCTCGCCGATCGCAGCGAGGCTCCCGACGACGAGATTCCGCAGACCGGCGTGCCGTTCGAAATCGAGAAACGCTTCTCTCCGCTCTTCATCGCCGGCGAGGTCTACGGCACGCGCGCTTCGACGGTGATTCTCTGGCGACGCGATGGGCTGATTCGGTACGAGGAGTGCTCGTTCGGTCCTGGCGGGGCAGCGACGGGCGTCGTCCAGCGGACGTTTGGAGCGGCATTGCGTTAGTCGGGCGGGTTATCCCCATGGGGTTGTCTATCTCATCCCCTTTAACTGTCTCGCGCACTGAATCGTTGATCTTTCGTCCTCCGCCCCACCGAGTACCATGGTCATCGATGCCGCTCCTTCCCACGCGGCCGCCGCTGCGGCGCTCGTCGGCGGCCCTCGTGGTCCCCGATTTCGCGCTCGCCGCGGTGGTCCAGCGCCTCCTCGAGGGCACGCTCGCGCTCGGCCCTGGGCAGAAGCTCGTCGTCGTCACCGACAAGGCCAACCGCGAGGTGGCGCTGACCCTCACCGAGACCGCGGGGGCCGCGCGCATCCTCACCGAGACGCTCCTCCTCGACGAGCTCGCCCCGCGTCCGCACTACGCACTCGATGCGCGCGTTCGCCAAGCGATGGCCGGAGCGCAGGCGAGCCTCCTCCTCGTGAAGTTCGAGAAGGACGAGATGAAGATGCGCGCCGAGATCGTCGAGGAAGCGAAGCGCCTCGGCATCCGCCACGGGCACATCGTCGGCGTTCGTCGCGGAGCCTTGATTTCCGGCCTCTCCGTCGATCCTCGGCGCATCGCGGCGCTCGCAGGTGCCATCCGCGGAAGGCTGCAACCGAGCTCCAAGCTGCGCATCCGCAGCGCCGCGGGCACCGACCTCGTCGTCCAACTCGAGAAGTCGCATCGATGGGTCGAGTATTCGGGCATCGTCGCGCCCGGCGGTCGCGCCAACCTCCCGGCGGGTGAGCTCGTCACGAGTCCTGGCGACGTCGAAGGGGTCTTCGTCGCCGATGGTTCGCTCGGAGACTCCGACGGCGAGCTCGCGCAGCTCCTCGATCGCACGCCGCTGACGCTCCGCATTTCGCGCGGTCGTGTGCGCGCGATCGAAGGTCGTGATGGCGCGCTCGCCCGTCGCATCGACGAACGCATCAAGCGTCCGGGCAACCTCGATCGCGTCGGCCTCGCCGGCTTCGGCACCAACGTCGGCATGACCTCCTGCGTCGGCGACGTCTTCGCCGATCAGAAAATCCCCGGGTTTCATCTCTCACTCGGATTTCCCTTTCCGAAAGAGACGGGCGCGACGTGGGATGCGAGCAGTTGGGTCGCCTTCACCTCGGTCGGCGCCGACGTCGACGTCGACGGGGCTCCGATCATGCGCGCTGGTCGGTATCTCGTGGCCTGAGACAAGGTCTCCGCACAAAGTTGGCCCCGCCCGCGTAGGTGCGCTGTGGTCGCGCCGCGATGACCCAACTCCAAGCGCAAAGGCCCGCCGTCCTTCACCCCGCCCTGCGTTCGATCCCCACGCAGCCGATTCCGCTGATCGAGGTCGACCTTCGCGCGATACCAGTGCTCGTCGCCAACGCGCCTTCGGTGCGCGGTTCGGTCGAAGCGCTGCTCACCTTCCACATCGACGGCTCACGCACGCTCACCGAGCTTGCCCCACTCGCCGGGCTCACCGCGCGCGAGGTGCTGCACGTGGTCGCCGGCATGGTCACCGACGGCCTCGTGCTCATGACCGCGCGTCCCTCGTCGATCCCGGCGCCTTCGCCGCGGCTGATCGCGACGCCCCTTCCGCACCAGGCCTTCATCGATTTTGCCGACGTGCTCGAAGAGGTGGAGCTGAATGCGCCGGGGGCCACCACGCCGACGCAACATCGAGCGGCGCCTGCTTCGCAGACACGCGTGACGCTGCCTGTTTCGACGCCGAAGGTGACGACGGACGGGGAGTGATTGCAGCAAGCAGCGACACGGGCGAAAGGGGAGGAGCCATGACGAACCCCCTCTCCCAGCTCGCCCTTGCTGCCCTCAGCCTCTCCCTCGGCGCCTCTTCCCTCGCCTGCAGCAGCAGCTCCGGAAGCTCGACGACCGACGCTGCGTCGAGCGATGGCAACGTCAGCGACACCGGCTCGTCCGGCGACACGACCGTCACGCCGCCGGGCGACAGCGGCCCGCGCTCCGACGCCGACAATCCGCCGCCGAGCGAGGCGGCCTGCGCCGATTACTGCGCGATGATGGACAAGAGCTGCACGGGAGCCAACGCGCAGTACGAAGACGTCGATTGCAACATTCTCTGCACGAAGCTCGCTGCGTGGCCGACCGGAGCTGCCGGCGCGACTTCGGGTAACACGCTCGCGTGTCGCGTCACCTACGCGAAAGCTGCTGCCTCCGATCCAGCGAAGAACTGCGGCCCAGCCGGCAAATTCGGCGCCGGCATCTGCGGCGGGCGCTGCGAAGGCTTCTGCCGCCTCTCGGCGCGCAACTGCACCGGCAAGAACCAGATCTACACCGACGACGCGGCCTGCATGGCGACCTGCAACGGGTGGCCGACCGACAAGCAGGAGTGCAGCATCTACCACTTGGGCTTGGCGGGAGAAGATCCGGTGACGCACTGCCCGCACGGCAGCCCGACGAGCCACGCCTGCGGTTGAAGAACGAACGAGACGCGTCTCAGGCGACGACGGAGATCCACACCTCGTCGATGGAGCCGCTCCCGATCTGCACCCAGAGCGAGCCACCGCGGCATTTGCTGGTGGTGCCACCGTCGGCGGGGGGATCGTCCACGCAGTCGCCGAGGAGCTTCTTCACGTCCTCGAAGCCCATCGTGCGAAGGATGGTGGCCGTGCCCACGCGAACGTCGGAAGGGCTATATTTCAGGGACGTTTCGATGCGCGAGGCCTTGCCGGCGGCGTCGTAATAGACGTTGTACGGGATCGTCATTCCGCTGTACTTGGGGTGCACTTTCAGGAGCCCGAGCTTCTCGACGTCATCCTTCGGGGTGCCGAGCTTCAGCGGACCGAGCGACGTGTGCAGCACCAGCTCGACGGCCGAAGGATCGACCGCGCTCGGCTTCGGAGTCGCCGTCACGGTCGCTGTCACGTTGGCAGTGGGCCGTTGCTCTTTCGTCTCGTCTTTCGTCTCGTTTTTGCACGCGAATTGGCACGCGACGACGAGGAGACCCCCGATGGCGATCGACAGACGAGTCGTGCTCATTCCCATTCGACGCACCACCGACGCGAACGATCTATCCGAGAATTCCGGCCAAAAGAGCCTTCGTGGCTTCGCGTCTGCGTGACGCGACGACCTTCGGATCTTCCTCGACGTGCTTTTCGTCGGGCGTGATCGCGAAGAGCGGCTGCCCTTTGCGCACCACCGTGCCCTCGCCCCCGGTGACCAAGATTTGATCGACGCGACCGGAGAAGGGCGCCAGCACCTTGTTGAACATCTTCATCACTTCGAGGACGTAGAGCGGCTGGCCCTTCTGGAAGTGCATGCCGACGCTGACGAACGGGGGCTTGTCGGGGGCCTCTTGCGCGTAATACATGCCGCCGGAGACGGCGACGATCTCGCCCACCTTGGTCGCCGGCGGCGGCACCAGCACGCGTCGCATGCGCGCTTGCAGGGCAGGATCGTGAAGACGCTCGGGGATGGTGACGGTCAGATCTTCTTCGACCTTCAAGTCGTAGAAGCCGGTGCGCACGCCGATCAGCGGGAAGATGCCGAGCACCTCGAGCCCGCATTGGAAGCCGGCGTGGGCTGCGCGAACGTTGTTCCAGGTCGGCTCGTCGAAGCCGTCGGGAGCCTTCTTCTTCTCGTCACGCAGCAGCGCGTCGAGCTCGAGCCACGGCCGCTTCCCGAGCCGAGCTTCGAGCTTCCCGTAGAAGCCACGCGCGGTCTCGATGAGGTGGTGATCGTGATCCCAGATCACGTGCGCGGCCGGACGATCTTCGCGAAAGTCCATGTCGAGCAGGTGGTAGGTGTCGACGAGGACGTCGATTGGATTCTTCGTCCAGACGACGCGCCCGCCTTCGACGACGAAGCTGTCTTTCTCGGCCGAAAGCCACGCCGAGAGAAAGTGCGGCTCGGCGAAGATGAGCTGGAAGGGGCGCTCGAGGAGGGTCTCTTTGCGTGCGATCGCCTCGCGCGTGCCGGCGAGCGCCGCCTTCAGCGCTTCGGGGCTCGCCGACGTGTTCGCCTTCAGCTTGGCCTCGTGGTGCTTCGCGACCTCGGCGAACGCGTGGTGCACGTCGACGTTGGCCGACTCTTCGGCGAGGAGCCCGACGGCGGCGAGGTAGGGAAGCACGAAGCGCGTCGTCGGCTTGGCGTAGACGTTGCGCTCGAGGAACCAATGCACGAGCCCGTAATGGAACTGCAGGTTGGTCGCGAGATCGACGCCGCGAATCTGCGTGCGTCGCAGCACCTCGGCGAGATGGAAGTACGACCCGTGACGATCTTCGCCGACGGTGACGAGGAGCGCGATGTTGCTGTCGTAGGCTCCTGCGAGGCGGTAGTGCATGAAGAGACCGGTGTCCGGGTTCTTCATGCTGATGCCCTGATCGTCGCGAATTTCCCCTTCGATCGCGCTGGTCCAGCTGACGATCGACCCGCCCGCGTGCGGCGCGAGTGAACGATCGGTGGCGTTGAGACGCGCCTCGACGGCGGCCGGCTCGCGGAGCACGCGGTCGGGCTTCGGCAGTCGCTGACCGTGGCGCGCGATCAGCGCCATGCACTCGACGAGCGAGGTGACGTCGAACGAATCCGACGGTTCGGCCGGATTGCGGAAGCGGAGCGCGTAGCAGAGCTCCGAGACGCGGTGCTCGACCTGGATGCGCGTGTTGACTTCCATGAAGTAGTGACGATCGCCGTCGACGATGCACTCGAAGGTCGAGGCAGAGTCGAGCCCGACCGCGAGGCCGAAGCGCTCGGCCTCCTCTTCCATCTTCCGCAGCGTCTCGAGATCGCTCTCCAGCGCGCCTGCTTCCACGGTATTTCCAGCGTTTCGCGCGCGCAGCGCCGCGGTCATCAGCCCCTCGCGGGTGACCGACACCTCGAGCAGCTTCTGCTCGTGCATCTGCAGCGAGCAGTCGCGACCACCCATGGTGATGCACCAGTGGCCGTTGCCGACGAGCTGGATCTCGTTGTGCCGCGTCTGCTCGATGTTGAGCTCGAGGAGCACGTTCTTGTTGTCACCGACGCCGGTCGCCTTCACCTCGGCGAGCACCTCGCGCAGCTTCTCGGCGGCGACGCTCGCAGCCTCTTCCGCGCGTGCGACGCGCTCGCCTGCAGGAACGTCGGTCCGGATGCCGTCGAGGAGGCGCTGTCCTTTGCCGCCACCGCCGCCGATCGCCTTGATGCGCACACGTCGCCCCGGATTGTCGGACAAGAGGCGCGACGCCTCGCGCGTCACCTGCGCGCCGATCTCGTCGATGGAGACGAGGTCGATGCCGGCGGCGTACGACGCGTACAAGATCGACTCGGCGACCGCCGAGAGGTCACCCTCGTAGGAGACGCCCTCGAGACCATGCTCGTGCGCGATCGCGCGCAACGCCGGCAGGTCTTTCGCCTTGCCGAGGAGCGTGCGCGTGCTGACGTCGTTGACGCCGGGGGTGACGCTGACGTTCTGCGCGAGGGCAGTGCGCTTGGCCTCGTCCTTCTTGCCGGCGGCGCGCTGCACCCGTGAGCAGGGGCCCATGAAGATGAGGCCGGACTTCTCGATTTCATGCACGAAATCGGCGTCCTCCGCCATGAATCCATAACCAGCGAATATGTAGTGGTAGCCGTTCTGTTTGGCGATCGCGATGATCTCGGCGACGCGCTCTTCGCGCTCTTCTTTGTTCGCACCGCTGTAGTCCTTCACGCGGTGCACGCGCGAAGGATGAATGGCGCGGAGCTCGGGGGCGAGCGCGAGCGTGTAGACGATCGAGTCTTTCTCGGAGAGGAGAATGCCGTAGCTGGCGAGGCCCATCTGCTCGAAGACGTCCATCGCCTCCTTGCGGATGGGACCGCGGCAGACGATGAGCACCCGCATGTCCTCGCAGAGGTAGCTGCGCGCCCACGCCGAGCCCGAGCGTGCGAGCTTGCGATCGCGATACGTGCGCGGGTTGCGGAGGTAGTGATCGACGTGCGGCGAGACGCCGTTGGTCACCGCGCTCTGGGCGTTGGCGGCGCGGGGAAAACCAGAGGGAATCGACGGAGTGGCCATCAGTGGAACTCTCGCTGCACGCCGCTCATCGGCGACGGTTGGTAGTGACGCATCAGCCGCAAGAGGTTCTCGCCGAGCGCCTTGCGCAGCTCTTTGGGAAAGACGATCGACGAGATCGAACCGAGCGAGAGGGCCTCGCGCGGGTTCATCAGCTCACGCTCGTAGCGGGCGGTGAGCTCGGCCTCGCCCGACTTCACCCACGCCTTCACCTCGGCGTCGGCCTCCGCCTCGGCGTCGGACTCGCTCAGACCCTTGCCGAGCCGGTCCTTCTTTGCCGCCTCGGTGCGTGGCGCGATCGCCGCGCGCATCTTCCGGAGCTCGTCCTTGTAGACGAACTCCTTGCCCGCCGGCCCCATCACCGCGACGCGCGTCGAGGGCAGGGCGATGACGAGATCGCTCCCGGTCGCGTAGTTGTTGAACGCCGCATAGGCGCCGCCGAACGCGTTGCGGACGATGACGAGGATGCGCGGCGTGCGCACGTCGACGATCGCATCGAGCATCGCGCGCCCGGCCTGGACGATTCCGAGGGCCTCTTGCTCGCGACCCGGGAGGAAGCCGGTGGTGTCCTCCATGAAGACGAGCGGGATGTTGTAGACGTTGCAAAAGCGGATGAAACGCGCGTTTTTGTAGGCCGCGGCGATGTCGATTTGTCCGCTCGCGACCGCGCTGTTGTTGGCGACGAAGCCGACCACGTGCCCGCCGATGCGCCCGAAGGCGGTGACGGTGTTGCGCGCGCGCCCCGGCTGCACTTCGAAGTAGTCGCCGTGATCGCAGATCTGCTGAATGAGAAAGCTGACGTCGAAGGGCGTATTGAACCCGGCCGGCGAGGCGAACGCCTTGTGCAAAAGCGTGTCGATTTCGATGGTCGGCCTCCCGATCGGATCGCTCGTCGCTTGGAACGGCGCCAGCTCGCGGTTGTTGCTCGGGAGGTAGCTGAGCAGGCGCACCGACGTGCGGAGCGCGCCCACCTCGTCGGCGACGGTGAGATCGACGACGCCCGAGTTGCCGTGCACCTTCGGTCCGCCGAGCTCTTCTGGCGTCACGTCCTCGCCGAGCACGCTCTTGACGACGCCCGGTCCGGTGAGACCGAAGAAGGTGCCTTCCGGTTGGATGACGAAGCTGCCCTGACGCGGGAGATACGAGCCGCCGCCGGCGTTGAAGCCGAACATGCACATGATGCTGGGGACGACGCCGCTGATCTTGCGGAGCGCGGTGAAGGCCTCGGCATACCCATCGAGCCCACCGACGCCCGCGGGCACGTAGGCGCCGGCGCTGTCGTTGAGGCCGATCACCGGCATGCCTTTTTCGCCGGCCATTTTGAAGAGATTGGCGAGCTTCTTGCCGTTGGTCGCGTCCATCGAGCCGGCACGCACGGTGAAGTCGTGGCCGTAGAGCGCGACGTCGCGGTTGGCGATGCGGACGATCGCCGTGACCAGCGAGGCGCCGTCGAGGTTCGGTCCCCAGTTCTGGAAGAGGACCGTCGGCTCGTCGCTCGTGAGCACGCGAATGCGCTCCCACACCGTCATGCGACCCTTCGCGTGCTGCTTCGCGATCTGGGTGACGCCGGCGGCGTGGTAGGGGCGCGCACGCAGCGCTTCGGCGTCGGCGATGGCCTGCTCGTAGGCAGAGCGCGGCCTGGCTGCGACCTCGCGTGCGGCGTCGTGCGCGGCGAGCGGATCTTCGAGGGTAGGGGCGAGGGGCGGCGTGGGAGCGTTCTCTGACATGACGTCTTTCGGTGTCGATATCCACGGATCCGCCGAAGGCGGGACGTTGGGTATGTGAATTCAGTCGAAGACGAAGTGGCGCGTCTCGGCGAGCGAAGCGCGGAGCTCGCCGCGGAAGTCGGGGTGGGCGATGCCGATCAGCGCTTCTCCGCGCTGACGAAGGCCGAGGCCATGGAGGTTGACCGCGCCGTGCTCGGTGACGATCCAGTGCACGTGACCACGCGTGGTGACGACGCCAGCGCCGTGCTTGAGGGCCGCGGTGATGCGCGAGACTTTCCCGGAGGCGGCCGTCGACGGCAAGGCGATGATCGGCTTTCCGCCTTCGGAGAGCGCGGCGCCGCGGATGAAATCCATCTGTCCGCCGATGCCGCTGTAGATGCGATGCCCGATCGAATCGGCGCAGACCTGCCCGGTGAGATCGATTTCGATCGCCGAGTTGACCGCCACCACCTTCGGGTTCTTCCGGATGAGCGCGGTGTCGTTGGTGCGATCGCAGGGGTGGAACTCGACGGCGTGGTTGTCGTCGACGAAGTCGAGGAGCATCTTCGAGCCGGCGACGAAGCTCGTCACCGTGCGCCCGCGGTGCACCTTTTTCCGCTGATTCGTCACCACGCCGCTCTTCATGAGGTCGACGAGGAAGTCGGAGAACATCTCGGTGTGGACGCCGAGATCGTTCTTCTTCCCGAGCCGCGACAAGACCGCATTGGGGATGGCGCCGATGCCGAGCTGCAGCGTCGCGCCGTCCTCGACGAGGTCGGCGATGAGCTCGCCGATGCGCGCGTAGTCCGGCGTCTCCGGCTCCGGCTCCTGCGTCAGGAGCGGCCGATTCGTGTGGCAGTAGGCGCTGACGCGCGCGAAGGGAAAAGAGGAGGCGCCCGAGGTGCGCGGCATCTGCTCGTTGATCTCGGCGAGGACGACACGCGCCGACTCGACGGCCGCGAGGGCAGTGTCGACCGACGGGCCGAGCGTGCACATACCGTGGGCGTCGGGCGGCGAGAGCTGGACGATGGCGACGTCGAGCGGGATGCGCCGCGTCCGGAAGAGCCCGGGGATGTCCGAAAGAAAGACCGGGATGAAGTCGGCGCGCCCCTCTTCGATCGGCTTGCGCAGCGACGCGCCGGTGAACAGCGAGCGCGAGAAGAAGCGCCCGGCCTGCTCGGGCCGCGCGAAGGGCGCATCGCCGAGGAGGTGCAGGTGATAGAGCGAGACGTCACGCAGGCTCGACCTCGGGTCGGCCGCGAGCGCGTCGATCAGCGTCGTCGGCGTCGCGCACGCGCCATGGAGGAAGACGTGATGTCCGCTCTCGACGAGCCTCACGACCTCGGCGGGGCTCTTCGCCCCTTTCGTCCAATCACGGAGAGGATGCATCGCAAGGGCCTCCGACGCGGCGGGCGGAGAGTTAGGCGATCTGCGTCCGCAGCGCTACGGCGCCACCGCTGCGAAATCGGCGACGCACCCGGGGATCTCGTCACCCGCGCGTAACCTCGCGCTCCTCCTCACCGATCGGCCTGTTTCACCCCCGGAAACAGCGATGCATAGCTTCCGTATCCTTCCGCCGCGAGCCGTTCTGCGGGGATGAAACGCAGCGCTGCCGAGTTCATGCAGTAGCGGAGCCCGGTCGGTTTCGGCCCGTCGTCGAAGACGTGCCCGAGGTGGGAGTCGGCGATCTTGCTGCGCACCTCCGTCCGCGGGTAGCCGAGCATGGTGTCGGTCTTCTCGACGAGCACGTCCTTGGCGAGCGGCGCATAGAAGCTCGGCCAGCCAGTGCCGGAGTCGTACTTCTCGTTCGACGAGAAGAGCGGCTCGCCTGAGACGATGTCCACGTAGAGGCCAGGCCCGTGCTCGTTCCAATATTCGTTCTCGAACGGCGGCTCGGTCCCTTCGTTCTGCGTGACGTCGTACTGCTCGGAGGTCAGCTCCTTCTTCCGCGCTTCGAGCTCGACTTTGCTCGTGAGCGGCTTCACGTGCGCGCTGGCGTGCGCGTTCGAGTCCACGCCCATCGATTTCGCGTCCTTCGACGAAGACGGCAGTGGCTCGCTGCGTCCTTCCCGGCACCCGACGACGAACGCGGCGATTCCCAGCGAGGCGAGCAGCATTCGCGACATGCACGTAGCTACGTCGGCCTTGCGGGGTTGGTTTCGCTTCGGCAACCGAGCGAAACGAGAAACTCGAATGACGACGCTCAGCGCGGCGCGACGATCGTGATCCTCGCCCCGGACGGAAGCTCCTCGTCGCGCGTCTCGTACGGCTCGTGCGTCGAGCGCTTCGCCTGCTCGGCAGCGAGCCGCGCATACCAGCGCACGAAGTCGGCCTCGGTGACGATTCCACGGAGATTGCCTGCCGCGTCGAGCACGGGGAGCGCCGGCGTACGCGTGCGGAGCATGTACTCGGCGGCCGTCTGTGCCGACGTGTGCGGCCGAACGACGGCAGCGTTCTCGACGATCGCGGTCCGAATCGGCTCGTGCCGCCGCGCTGCCCGCACCACGCCCTCGAGGTGCACGATGCCGAGGTACTCTCCCATCGCGTCGACGACGAAGAGGTGCCGAACGCGGTGCTCCCGCATCAGCGTGATCGCATCCACCGGCGAGACCCCACACGGCACGCTCAACGGAGCCGACATCAGCTCGTCGACGGTAGTCTCCACCTGCGGCAGGTCGAGCAGCGCCGAGAGACCATAGGTGACGCTGCTGTGCAGGTGGCGAGAGGTGGAGGAGCGCATCGGCCTCGCACTCTGCATGCTCCGGGCCGTTTACCCGTCCACGCTTCGATTTGGCCTGCTGGCGAACCCAACCTCCCCAGCCTCCCCATCCGCCTCTTCAATTTGCGCAATTTGGGATGTAGCCCGGATCGGCCATTCAGCGCCCTCATCGTCCTTGCTCCGTCGCACAACGCGAGGACACCAAGACTGGAAGGCGAAATTGCAAAGTTGAAGGACTGAGGAAACCCCAAGCAAGGTCAGGTGTTTGGGTATTTTTCGATTCCGAAAGACCCGCCTGCGCACCCCGCGCCGCACCCGCGCCCGCGCCCCCACCCGCCTCCGCGCGCTCACCCCGCGTAAAGTACCCTCGTCATGCCCCCTGATCTCCTCTCCCTCCGCGCCTCCCTCACCGATCACGACCAACGCCTCGTCGAGCTCGTCGCCGCCCGCATGCGCCTCATCCGCGAGGTCGCCGCCTACAAAGCGGAAAACTCCCTCCCGTCGTTCGATCGCGAACGCGAAGGCGCGCACCTCGACGAGCTCATCCAAGCGGGGAGCAACGCCGGCCTCGGGGAAGATCTGGTGCGCGATCTCTTCGCGCGCCTCTTCTCCGCTTCACGACTCGAGCAGCGGCGGCTCCTCCAGACCAAGGGAGAGCGGCTGCGCATCGGCGTCATCGGTGGCACGCAGGGGATGGGAGCGTTCCTCGCGCGCGTCTTCGCGGGAGGAGGGCACACGGTCGAGGCGATGGGGCTCGGCGAGGGAGCGCCCGCGGCGGAGATCGCGGCGCGGAGTGATTTGGTGGTGATCGCGGTGCCGATCGCGGCGACGGTCGACCTCGTGAAGAGCGTGGCTCCTCACGTGCGGCCGGGCGCGTGCCTAATCGACGTCACCTCGCTCAAGCGCGCGCCGCTCTCGGCGATGTTGGAGCACGCGCCCGAGGGGGTCGACGTCGTCGGCACGCACCCCATGTTCGGACCGCACGGAGTCGATTTCGATCGACAAAAAGTGGTCCTTTGTCGCGGTCGTGGCGACGAGGCGTTCGTGCGTGTGAAGCGGCTCTACGAGTCGTTCGGCGCAGAGACGATCGAAGCCACCGCCGAAGAGCACGACGCGCAGATGGCGCTCATCCAAGTGTTGGTCCACGAGAAGACGATGGTCCTCGGCTCGGTGCTCGCGCGCCTCGACGCCGATCTCGATCGCAGCCTCTCCTTCGCCAGCCCCATCTATCGCACCGAGCTGGCGATGATCGGCCGCATGTTCGCCCAACGCGCCGAGCTCTACGCCGACATCCTCACGCAAAACCCCGACGCCGCGAAGCTCTCCCACGTCTTCGAACAAGAGACGGCCTTCTTCGCCCGCGCCGTCGCGATGAACGATCGCGACGCCGTCGTCGGCCGCTTCCGTCAAATCGCCGGCTACATGAAAGACTTCGCGTCCTGGGCGAAGAAGCAATCGGACGCGATCCTGGACGATCTCGTTCGGCATGGGTAGGGCCAAAATCGCGAAGCCATCTTTGGCGAAGCGAGCAAGACCTCTCGCTCACCGATACGGATGCCCGACGTCCTTCTCGCCGTCGAGCAGCGTCGCGCCGTCGATTTGGTCGACGTTGATCGCGGGCGCGCCCTTCACGTACATCTCGGCGTAGCCGCAGGCTCGGCAGATGTACGACTCGAATTCGCCGTACTCCTGATCGCCGAAGAAGCCCATTCGGTACTCGATCATCAGGCGGTTGTAGCCGTTGTCCCGAACCACCGGGACGTGGATGATCTTACGTCCTTGGCACTTGGGGCAGCGGAGCGTCGTTCGCATCAGGCCGGCGAGCCGTCGCGAGCGCTCAGAGCATTCCGGAGAGCACCGCGCCGCCTTCGGTGACGACCTTCTCTCCCTTGGAGAGGCCGTGGAGCACCGGATAGAACGCAGCGCCGTCGATTTCGTCGACGGTGACCGGGCGACGCTCGTAGCGTACCTTCTTGTCCGACGACTCGCCGACCTCGACGAAGACCATCGTGCTGTCGCCGAGGTGGAGGACCGCGCTCTTCGGCACCGCGATCACCTGGTTGGCGTCGACGGCGAACGAGACGGTGGCGTACATCTCCGGCTTGAGCAGGCGCTTCGGGTTGTCGAAGCTGCAGCGCACGCGCGCGGTGCGCGTCTCTTTGTCGAGGATCGAGGCGACCCAGTCGACGGTGCCGATGAACTCTTCGCCCGGATAGGAGACGACCTTGACCTTGACCGGCGTGCCGACCTTCACCCGCGCCAAGTCTTGCTCGAAGATGTCGGCGAGGATCCAGACGGTGTCGACCTCGCCGATGGTGAAGAGCTCGCGCGGTTCGGCGCCGCCGTAGAGGCCTTGCACCTCGATGCCGGGCGTGAGGCTGCGGGCGATGATTTCACCGTCGAGCGGCGCGGTCAGCGTGTAGCCCTGTTGCACGTAGCTGCCGCCGCCGGCGTGGAGGAGGAACGACTTCGCGCGCGCGCGCTCGACCTCGGCCTTCGCCTTGCGGTAGGCGTCTTCCGAGGCTTCGAGATCGCGCTGCGAGGTCGCGTGGGCGGCGAAGAGGTCTTTCTGACGCTCGTACGCGTGCTGCGTGGTGATCAAGTCGGCGAGCGCGATTTCGAGCGCGGCGTTGACCTCACCCATGTCGGGCGAGTCGATCGTCGCCAGGCGATCGCCCTTCTTCACGCGCTTGCCGAGCTCGCCCTCGATTTTGACGACGCGCCCGGTGACCGGTGAATAGACGCGCGCGACTTTCAGGTCGTCGAAGGTGACGCGACCGGTGGCGATGATGGTGTCGTCGATCGGACGAGGCCCGATCTCGCCGACGACGATCTTCTCGTCCTTCACCTGCTGCGCCGTCAGCCGAACCTCGCCGGGAGGCACGGAGAACGCGCTCTCCTTCGGCGCCGCCTCGGCGCGATGACAGCTCGACAGCGCAGGAACGCCGAGAGCGAGCATCATCAAGAAAGCTGACGACGTGACGGAAAGCGCAGATCCCCGCATTGGCGTTTCTTCTTAGCGCGGGGCGAACACTCCTGCGACAATTTTTCTCAGGCCAGCCGTCGCAAGCGGAAGATTGCCGCTCTGGTTCATGCGATTTGCATGATTCGTCGGGCTTTCCGCACGGGCTCGCCGGCTGCGCGGCGCTCCCTCCGAAGGAGGTTTCAGTAGCGAATGTGCGAGAGGTTCGTCGCGAGAATGGCGACGGGCGGTTGGCCGCCGACTTGGAAGGTGCGTCCGTCTTCGGGGCCACCTGGGTGAGCGACGGCGGCGATGCCGGCTTGGGCGATGCGTTGGAAGTCGTCGGCGAGGACGATGGGTCCATCGCTCGCGAGGACCGCAGCGGCGCTCGCTTCCCCGGCTTCCCAGATCGCCTTCTCGATGGCGTGTCGACGAGAGACGGCGGCGTCGCCGACACCGACGGTGAAGGTCACGCCGCGTTCTTCACGCGCGAGCACGACCGCGTCGGAGCGCGTGAACTTGGCGATGGTCCAGGCGAAGGCGAGCAAGCGCTTCTGCTCGTGCGTCGGAACGTGACCTCCGGCGTCTCCCGCGGCGACTTCGTCTTTGCTCCGCGCGTCGCGCTGCTCGAGGATCGCAGCCCCCGGGACGATCGTGATCGAGAGATCGGCCAGGTCGGAGGCGAGGGTGCCGCCGGTGGCGAGGAGGGCGATGCCCTCGCGTTCGGCGAGTCGATCGATGGCGTCGGGATCGAACGAGGGGGCGACGAAGACCTGCATCGGCACGTTTTCCAGGCGCGCGAGCAGTTGCGCCGACGCCGGGACGTTGATGGCGACGACTGGCTCGGAGAGCCCGGGTGCGAGCTGTCGGAGCACGGTGGCGAGCGCGAGCTCGATGTCCTGCGCCGAGGCGACGGCGACCGGACGCTGCCGCGCGATCACCACCGCCGTCGGATGCGGCATCTCGGCGAGGAGCTCGGTGGCGAGGCATACGTCGCGCGCACGGCTCGCCGTCACCTTCCCCGAGGGGCTGAAATTCATCGTCGTCGGCAAGGTGCCGTCGACCGGATGAGCGCTGCGAAAGAGCCACGCCTCTTGTTGCTTGTTCGACCCTGATCGCAGCTTGCTCAATCGGTGATAGTCGCCGAGGACGATCTCGGGGAGGTCTTGGCGAATGCCTTCGTCGTCGTACATGCTGAGCTCGCGCATCAGCGGGCCCTCGTAGAGCGCCAACGTCGAGAGCGCGTGGCGCGCCTGTTTGCGACAGAAGGGCTCGTCGAAATCGCCTTTGTATTGGTACTCGCTGACCACCGTCGGGTAGTCGGCCGGGTCCATGATCACGCAGGTGTCGCGGTAGCGGAGAATGGCGGCCATCGCCACCGTCGGCCCGACGCGATCGATGCCGTCGAGGATCAAGTCGAAGCCGAGGTCGGCAGGTGCGCGACGAAAGGGCGGCGGCAGATTGACGACGACGATTTGCACTGCCTGTCCGGCGATGGTGCGAAGCGCGGGGTCGGTCCTGTCGTGATGGGCGAAGAGCGTGGCCGTCTCGGTCACCGGCACGTTGCGCGCGCGGAGGAACGCGGCGGTGTGCGACGGCGCGAGGATCTCGACCTTGACCTGCTCGACGAGGAAGCGCGCGAGCTCGTCGATACCGCGGGTGTCGACGACGGAAATGAAGGCATGCGTGAGCTGCATCGGGCCCTCATCGTATGCCGCCTCGAGGCGTGGCCGGCGAAGATTTCACGCCCCGCCCGGTAACGAAAAACCCGCGATTTCTCGGGCTCCTGACGGTGCTCGCCCTGACCGGCGTGGTACAATCTCATCATGTCGAGTGTCCACACCGCCGCGAAGGGCGACTGCGTCTACAGCATCGCCGACCTCTACAAGATTCGCGATTGGAAGAAGATCTACGACGCGCCCGACAACGCCGACATGAAGAAGGCGCGGCCCGATCCGAACGTCCTCATGGAGGGCGACGAAGTGGCGATCCCCGACGTCGAGCCGGCGACGCGGAAGGTCACCGCGTCGACCGAAGAGAAGCACAAATACCAGGTCAAATTGCCGAAGTGCCTGCTTCGCGTGGCGGTGCACGACGAGGAAGACAAGCCCATCTCGGGGAAGAAATTCCTCCTCCTCGTCGGCGACAAACGCTTCGAGGGCACGACCGATGGCGACGGCATCGTCGAGCAGCGCATTCCCTTTCAAGCATCCACTGCCAAGCTCTACGTCTTCTTCACCGACAAGAAGGACGACGGCGAGCACCTCTATTGGGATGTCGACATCGGCGGCCTCGAGCCGTCCGACACGCCACGAGGAATTCAGGAGCGGCTGAACAACCTCGGCTTCGTCTGCGGCGAGGTCGACGGCAAGTGGCACGACGGCATGGACGTCTCCCTCCGCACCTTCCAGAAATCAGCCAAAATCGACCCCAACGGCGAACCCGACGACGCAACCACCAAGAAGCTCAAAGAAGTACACGGGAAGATCTGATCTTCCCGTCACTCCGCTCCTCCGTGGCTCCGTGGTTCTCTCGAGCTCACTCTGCGAGATCCATCCATCCAGCCGCGGGGTGACCCCAGGCCTTGTCGGACCACCAGCGCCACCAATCGGTCTCTTCTTCCGCGTCGAAGAGGAATTCATTCGACCACTCGGGAACACCCGGCAGCGGATCGAGCCGCAACAGCGGCGTGTCGTCGCCGATGAGGTGGCTCTCCCACGTCAGCTTGAGCGGCAACGTCAGGCACTTGCCCGCGGTGAGCGTCTGTCCGAGGGCGTACATCTTGTAGTTCGCGCCCGCCGCGGCGAGTGCGCTCGGGCCGAACGATTTCGCATCACCGGTCGAGCCGAAGTGCTCGGTGAAGAGGTGGTCGCGGAAACCCTTGAGCTGCTTTTTGCAGTCCTCGGCGACGTCGGCCGAGCCGGGCCACATGTGCACGCAAATTTCGGTGTCGCGATCGCCGGCCAGGCTGCGCTCGTTGAGGTTGGCGCTGCCGAGGATGACGTAGGTGTCGTCGACCATCATCAGCTTGGAGTGCACGTAAACCATGTAGCGATTGTTCGCTTTGACCAACTCCTTGCGGGTGATCTTCGCCGTCTTCGGGTTGGGCGCGGTGACGTATTGCTGGTTCGGATCGGCGTAGGTGCGTGAGCCGTCCTTGTTGACGAACCAATAGCCCTTGGGGCTCATCAGCTGTCCGCGCTTGGGCGCGCCGTTCTTCGCCGGGAAATAGAAAGAGACGTATTTCTTCCAGTCGCCACCGCACTCCTTGGAGATGCGGCCGGCCATGAACTGCATCGTCTCCCACTCGAAGTGACGCTGCATCTGCGGCACGCCGGTGCCGGCCAAGGGCGGGCCTTCGGGGTACATCGGGCAGATGACGTAGACGTGGAACGGCTTGCCCTTCGAGTGGCGATCTTTGATGCGATCGCAGAGCGCGCTCGCGACCGCGTTCTTCACGCCCCAGCGGGTAGTCGCCCAGTCGTTGCCGGAGCTGATGAAATATTGAGTCTCTATGTAGACGTACTCTTCGGCCAGCGAAATGGCGTTGAGATACGCGTCTTGGATGCTGCGCTCGAAGGGCTTGGCGAGCGTCCACTTGAAGTCGTGCTCGTACTTCTTGCCCAGTCGATCGGTCGCCCAATAGGTGCCGGTCATCGAGCGGAGGAGCTGGCAGGCCCAGCGGTTCTTCGAGCTCGCGCCCTTCGCCGATTTCGGGACTTGGTTCTGTTGGACGAACTTCTTGTCGTCGTGCAATGCGTCGTAGAGGTTGTTGACGAGCTTCGTCTTCTCGGTGGGCGGACCGCTGTAACGGTCTTGATCCATCGTGAAACGGGTCGCTTGATCGCCGCTGCCCATCTGCGTGAAGTCGTTCCAGCGACCGACCCACTCGCGGATGATGTCCCACGCCGTCGGGCCGGTGACGCAGCCGTAGATGTCGTGCCACGGCTGGCGCGGCATGGTGCGATCGGACTCGGAGTCGGACTGGAACTCGGCGCTGTACCAATCGTCGTAGGTGAGTTGGCTGTCGGAGAAGGTGCCGGGCACCGGGACGACTTGTTGACGTTTGAAGTCGTCGAAGGGAGGGCCCTTCCCGTCCGGATCGATGACGTGCGCGCTCCCGTCCCAACGGCCTTTGGTGAGGTCGAGCCCGCCGAAGAACGCTTTGATGACGCGGCGATCTTCGCCCGGCACCTTGGCGTCGAGGACGACGAACTTCTGGTGGTGCGAATACGTCGTCGTTCGTTGGGCGGCGCGCCAGAGGAGGGTGTCGGGCAGTTTGGCGTTGCCGTTGAGGGCGCGGAAGCGAGCCTGCGCCTCGTTGTTGTGCTCGTCGGCAGCGCCGATCGGCGGGTGCTTCCAGGCGATGATGCCGACGAGCACCCCGCGCTTGGCCGCGTCGAGGAGGAGGCGCCCGATCGGGAGGTTCGCACCCGGCTGGCGAACCACACGGAAATAAGGCTGAAACGACCAGTCGGTGATGAAGACGAAGTGCTGCGCGTCGTTGATCGCCGCGACCATGTCGGTGAACGCCGCGCCGTGATCGTCGGTCGCTGGTTCGTCGGCGCCGTGGGCGTAGAGCTTGACCTCGTTGTGCGAGTGCCAGTCGTACGTCGCCTGGTTCTCGACCTCGAGCGCGAAGGGCGCGACGCCCATCGTCACCGGGTTGGAGACGCTCTCCTCAGGCTCGGTCATCTTCGCCTGAATCACCCACTTGCGCTGGAGCGCGCCCGGCGGCGCCTTGATCTTGAAGAACTTGAAGACCGGGTTGTTCCCCTTCGCCATCACCACGGCGACGATGCGCGTCTCGGGATCTTTCGGGGCGTCCTTGTCCGGTTGCGGGACGTCCTTCTCGACGCCGTCGGTGTCGAGCGCGAGCGTGTAGCCGAGGCGACCGGCGGAGACGACGAGCCCCTTGAGCTTGCCGACGACGGTGTCGGTGTCGGGAGAGTCGTCGTGCTTGAAGACCTTCTCGTGCAGCTCGAGCGAGACATGCGTGAGGTTCTTCATGCCGGAGACGGTGAGAAGGATCGTCGCGTCGGTCCCCTTCAAGGGGGGATTCAGCGGCTCGAGGATGACTCGTTTGTTCGCCATTTCGTGCTCTCGCCTCCGCCTACCAGCTCATCACGAACGACTTGTGAATTTCACGCTCGAGGACGTATTTGCCGTCGCCGAAGAGATCGACCTTGGCCGTGCCCCGAACGTGGAGGACGCCCTCGGCGCGTTGGTGCGCGTCGGCGTCTTTCATCTTGGTGAACGCCTTGACGACGAGCGGCTCGTTCATCGTCGCCTCTTCGTCGCTCTGCAGTTCGTCGGGCTTGAAGCTCCACTGATCGGGTGGCTTGCCGTCGTTGTGATCGATGGTGAGATCGATCTTCCAGCGCGAGTGGGCGTTGAGCGGGTTGCTCTTCTCCGGCGTGCCGGTGCGCAAGATCAGCGACTTGGCGATGATCACCGAGTGCTCGTTCTCGAGCTCGAGCTTGGGGTCGTAGTCGTAGATGAGCTCGTTGAGCACGCGGTGCTGCGCCTTGATGTCGCCGGCGAGCGTCGGGAGCTTGCCCTTGAAGCCGTAGAAGTCGCCGTCGTCGAGCTTGTCGAGCCCGCGATGGAGCATGTTGCCGGGATCGCCCCACTTGCAGTGACGGAGAAATACGCTTGCCGGCGTGAGGTTGGTGACCGCGAAGGAGCCGCCGGCTTCGAGGAGGATTCCAGTGAGGAAGACGGGAATGCCCCAGCCGACCTCGGAGGTGAGCGCGCCCGTTGCCTCGAGGACCTCGGCCCCGGAGACGACGACGGTGAGCGCGGCGCCGAAGGTGCGGATGCCGTGACCGACTTTTTCGCCGGTGGTCTTCGCCTCGAGCATCTCTTTGCCGAAGAGGATGAAGTCGATGACCGAAGAGACGATGGAGATGAAGGGCGCGATCTTCACGACCTTGGTCGCGCCTGCGTATTTGAAGGAGACCTTCGCCTCTTCCAGCGTCTTGCTCACCTTCGAGGCGGCGTCGTAGAAGTCGCCGATCGAGCCGACGAGGCCGAGCGCGTTCCAACCGTCGGGCTCTTCGGCGAGCTTCATCGCCGACATCGCAAGGTTGTACGTCTCGATGCCGAGCATCAGGTGGTTGAGGCCGACCTTGGTCGCCTTGCCCGCTTTCGTCTTCGGCGAGTCGATCCAGAGCGAGCCCGGGTTTTTCCGGCCCTTCTTCATCGCGCGCCACTCGCGCTTGAACTCGGCGGGGCTGAGCGTCTCGATGTCGACGTCGTGCGTGGCCTTGAGCCACGACTTCATGTTCTTGGTCGCGTCGGAACGAAACTTCTTCGTCCACATCGGCGCCCAGTGCTTGAAGAACTTGTGCCAGGTCTTGTCGGAGTCGGCGGCGGTCGCCAGCTTGCGACCGGCCTCGAAGGCCATCTCGGCGCCGGCGGTGGAGACGGGGAATTTCTTCGCCACCAGGTCGTCGAGAACGGACTCCATCCAGACGACGCCGGCATGCGACTCGGCCATGCGCGATTGCACCGCGTAGGCGACGTCGTTGGCCGGGCCGATGGTGTCGGCGTTGCCGAGGTAATCGCGAATCGCCTCGGTAAATGGGTTGAACCAAGCGGTCGGCGCGGCTTGGGCCTTCGCCATCGCGTACTGCTTGCCGCTGCCGTCGCGGTAGATGATGCCGCCCTCGTGCTGGTGCCCGTACGACACCCAGCGCATGAGGTTCTCGCTGTAGTTCTCGACCGCGAGACGAAGCTTGAAGACGTCGGCCTCGGCGTCGCGCAGATAGTTCGGCAGCTTGGCAGCGACGATCTCGTCGAGCTTGAACGCCCGCGCATACGCCTCGACCCGCTTGCCGAGGACGTACTCGTCGTCCTTCGACATCTGCACTTGCTTGTCGAGCCACTTGTCGAGCCACTTGTGGTACGGCTCGACGCGCAAAAGCGCTTCTTTCATCGGGTCGTAGAGGTGCAAGACGAAGCCGAGGCCGTCGGGCTTCGACCCCTTGAAAAGATCGTAAAAGCACTTCGCCTTCGACGCGTCGCCGTCGGTAAAGCCGTCGGTGAAGAGCGCGTCGCCGATGCGCTGCGCACGCGCCGCGGTCTTCGTGTCCTTCGGCAGCTCTTGCAGGCGGGCCCAAGGAATCTGGAAGGGCGCGAGGATCGCGAAGTAGTAGCGCACCGCAGGCTTGCCGTTCGTCACGCGGACGATGTCGAGCCAGAGGCTCTTGTACTTCTTCTTCCCCGGCTTGCGGACGTCCTTGCCCGAGTTGCCCTCGAGGTCGACGATCGAGAGCTCGCCCTTCTCGTAGTAGAGCTCGTGATCGAGCATGAGGCCGGCGCCTTCGGCCGAGTCGGCGGAGAAGACGTAGACGTACTTGGCGTCGATCGGCCCCGAGCGTTTGCGCGAGAAGGAGCGGTAAAACGGGCCGTATCCGTATTCGCGGAGCATGCCGTACATGCCCGGCACGTCGGAGGTGGCGTCGTCGATTTTCTCGCCCGCTTCGTCGATGAACTGCGGGTAGCGATGCCAACCGGTGAGCTGCCCGTCCATCGAGACGTCGAGCGCGACTTTGGGACTGTTCGGCGAGCCGACCAGGCGTCGCATGGGGAGGTCGTAGATCGCGTCGATCTCCTTGAAGACGACTTCGAACTGCGTGACCGCCGACTCGTTGCCTTGCAGGGCCATGCCTTACCTCGATGATGCCGGAGATGCCGGTGATGCCGGTGATGCGGAGTGAACGTCAGGTCCAGCTGACGTCGCCCGGAGCGGCGACCTCGAACTCGTGCAGGGCGTGCCCTTCGAGGAGCTTTCCCGCGTCGTGCTCCTGCGTGATGATCGCCTCGTAGGGAGCGTCGTCGAAGATCACGCGACGGAAATCTTCGTCGTGCACCTGGGTCAGTCGATAGTCGACGTCGGGCACCAGGTTGCGGAAGACGATCTGTTTCCAGCCTTTTTTCTCGCTGATCGCGTCCTTGGCGGTGATCGTGCGCGAGTAGCTGCCGTCCTTCGACTCGAGGATGAACTTGGGGAAGCCGTCGTCGAGACCGTCGGCGTCTTTGAGCGCGAAGGAGACGGTCATGATGCCCTTCTTTTCGTCGTCCTCGATGTTCGACTCGCCGTCGCCGACGCCTTCGTAGTCGTAGACCTCGCGGATCTCGTGATCGAACTCGGGCGCTTCGTCGAAGTCGAAGTACGGGCGGCCGACCGGCGTCGGCACGACGTGTGGCTTCATCGGATCGCTGCTGGTGCGCGCGATGGTCGGGTCTTGGTTCTCGATTTCGCAGACGTAGAGGCCAGCGTCGACCATGTGATCGACGCGGGCGACGCCGTTGCGATCGGTCTTCAGCGGATCACCCACCGCCGCGCCCTTCCCGCCGTCGGCGGCGGCCTCGAAGAACTTCACCTCGACGTCGTAGATGGGATGCCGATGGAAGGTGACCTTGACCGCGAGGTGCCCCAACTGACGGGCGACGAGCATGCCCGAGAGCTTTTTTTCGTGGGGATCGAGCACCCGCGCGAGCGCTGCGCGCGGGAACGGCGATTCTCTGTCTTCTTTCGAGAGCGGCATCGATGGAAGTCCCTCCAGGAACGAGGGCTAGGCCCTCGCAGCTCGCCGCGTCGAAACGAGAAGCCACGACCGCGACGTCGAACCCGACGTCACCGAGGCTACCAGTCAACAGCGGCACCTGTGCGAGCGCACGGTGCGGGCTCCGTAGATTCTTCTGTCGGACGGCGACGACGTACGTTTCGGTGCGTGGCTCGTCCGTCCTGGGCTTACCGAACCGGAGCGCGTCACTTCACCAATTTTTCCAACGCATCGCAGCGATCCTTCACCAGATTGGTCTTCGCCGAGACGGTGTCGCCGAGCTCGAGGTATGGATCGGAGTCGACGCTGTAGGCAGGCCAGGCCACCGCTTTTTTCGAAGGATCGTTGGGGTCGCCGGTGATCGCGAAGCGGGTCCAGTAGCCGATCATCGAGTCCGACAAGGTCGACTCGACGTCGCTCGGGTGGGCGAAGGTGCCGACGAAGTTGCCGAACACGAGCGGCAGCTCGGAGGCGTGGAAGGCGCCCCAACCGAGCGTCTTCCCGACCGCATCGACGTGCGTGTAGGTGTAGCGAAACGTCTGCTTCACGCGCGTGACGTGGGTACGAGCGATGAAGCGAGCCGGACAGACGAAGAGCGCTTCGGCCATGAAGTGGTCGTAGGCGTCCTTCGGTGAGGCGAAGCTCTTCGAGGGGTAAATCGTCAACACTTGATCGACCAACGTCGGCGCTTGGACCGCGACGGCTGCGCGATACTGCGTGTCGTCGTTGATCACGAGGAGTGAGTCGAAGAGGGTGGCCTCGTCGGCGTTGGTGCCGAGGAGATAGGGCACGTCGTGCGTGAGTCCCGTGAGCATGCGGGTGACCGGCGAGGTGGGAATCACGTAGCCGTCGATGTTGGGTGCGAAGCCGACGCCCGGCTTGAGCTCGGTGGTGGTCCCTTGCCCACTGAGGATGTCGGCCGGCGATTTGGCGCGCATGCACTCGAGCGCTGCGGCGCCGGTGCATCCGAGCTTGGTCGAGAAGGCGACGCCGTGCTCTTCGGCGCTGTCCTCGACGCCGGGCGTAGACGGATCTTTCAGCGCGGTGGTGATGAGATACGCGGTGCCGCTCTCGGCGAGCGCGCGATGGAAGAGACCGTCGGAGAGCGGCGAGACGATGTGCGCGCCGACGCTGATGGCGCCCGCCGACTCGCCGAAGATGGTGACCACCGAGGGGTCGCCATGGAACGCCGCGAGGTTCGCCTTCACCCACGCGAGCGCCGCCTGTTGATCGAGGAGACCGTAATTTCCAGACGATCCGTGCGCGTCCTCGGCCGTGAGCGAAGGGTGCGCCAGGAAGCCGAGCGCGCCGATGCGGTAGTTGACGGTGACGACCGCGACGCCGTGATGGGCGAGGGCGGCGCCGTCGTAGAGCGGATCACCGCCGTGCCCGAACTCGAAGCTACCGCCGTGGAAGAAGACCATCACCGGCACCTTCGCGGCATCGGTCGCCGAGGCGGGCGTCCAGACGTTGAGGAAGAGACAGTCTTCGTCGTTGGCCGGCGCGCTGCCGGTGAGCGCGTTCGCCACTTGCGGGCAAGCCTTGCCGACGTGCGTCGCGTCGCGCGGCGTGGTCCACGCGGCAGCGGGCGCCGGTGGTTTCCAACGGAGAGCGCCGACCGGCGGCGCCGCGAAGGGAATGCCGAGGAAGGCGGAGACCTTGCCGTCGTTGCTGGTCGAGCCCTTGACGACGCCCTTGTCGGTGGTGACCGGTGGAGGCGGCGGCTGGTCGATCGTCGTGTCGGCTCCGACGTCGCCGCCCTCGCTCGGGCTCGTGTCGGTGAGGACGATGCCGGTGTCGCCATCTGCAGGCGCGCCGCCACTGCTGCTGCTTCCGCAACCGATGCCGATGCCGACGGTGCACGCGAGCGGCGCGACGAAGAAGACGAGGGAAGACGAGAACGGCGAGCGAGCAAAGACGAAACGCATCGCCGTGAACTAGCACGACGGGCGTGGTTTGGCCGTCGGTGTCGTCGTCTACTCGTGGGTCCGTGGCGCCACGACGTCGCCTCCAGCGCAGGCGGTGACATAACGCCTCACCGTCTCGGCGAGGCCGAGGTAGAGCGCGTCGGCGATGAGCGCGTGACCGATCGAGACCTCGACGATCTGCGGGATTTCTCGAGCGATCGTCGGAAGGTTGTGCAAGTCGAGATCGTGTCCGGCGTTGACCCCGAGCCCGCATGCGGCCGCCGCCTCCGCTGCGCTCTTCAATCGTCCGAGCTCCATTGCGCGCTTCTCGGTCGGAAAGGCCGCGGCGTAGGGCTCGGTGTAGAGCTCGACGCGGTCGGCGCCGACGTCCTTGGCTGCGCGCATCGAGCCCGTGTCGGCGTCCATGAAGATCGACGTACGAATGCCGCGAGCTTTCATCCGCGAGGTGACCTTGGCGACGCGCGCGTTTTCCCGCGGCAAGTCCCAGCCGTGGTCACTGGTGATCTCCCCGGGGCGCACCGGAACGAGCGTGAATTGATCGACCCCCAGCTCTTCGGCGAGGGTGAGGAGCTCTTCGCGATCGTCGCCTTCGAGGTTCATCTCGACGCCGCGCGAAAGGCAGAGGGCGCGCAGCTCGCGGACGTCGTCTCGCCTCGCGTGCCGAGAATCTTCGCGCCAATGGAGCGTGAGCCCCGAGGCGCCGGCGTCGAGACAAGCGATGCCGGCGAGCACCGGCGACGGATTCTTCGCGCCACGCGAGTTGCGGAGGAGCGCGACCTTGTTGAGGTTGACCGAGAGATGGAGCGCCACGCCTGCGCTCTACCATGACCTCTCACGAGCGACGTCGTCTGGATGTCGCGCGGTCAACGAGTCAACGAGTCAACGAGTCAACGAGTGAGAACGACCACTGCGTAGCCAGCGAGGCTGACCGCGCCGGTGTTGGGGAGCCCGTCGCGGGCGATGGGCTTGGTGACGACATCGGCGACGCTGGTGGTGCCGAAATCGGCGCCGTATTTCACGTCGTCGCTGCTGAGGCGCACCTTCCACGGCCCCGCCGCGGGCAAGCCGAGCTCGTAGGTGGTGAAGGGCTTGAGCGAGAAGTTGGCGAGGACGACGACGTCGTCGCCACCCTTGTCCCAGCGTCTATAGGCCATCACCTTGGCGCCGTCGTTGAGGTGGAAGACGTCGACGTTGGCGCCGAGGAGACCGCCGCTGACGCCGCCGAGGTTGCGCCGGAGCGCGATCAGATCGCGGTAGTAGGCGACGATCTTCGCCTGCGCGGTGCGGTGCGACCAGTCGAGAGGATCGGGCGTCGAGGGGAAGGTGCCCGCTTCGAGCATCTCTTGCCCTTGGAAGAGCATGGGAATGCCGGGGGCCGTGAAGAGCACCGCCGCGGCGAGCATCGATCGACGACGCGCGGCGACGCTGGTCGGATCGGCGGCGTCGATCTTCGAGGGCAGTCGCGCGCCGCCGTTGCCGACGGTGTCGTGATCTTCGGTGAAGAGAACGCGCTGGAAAGGATCGCCGTTGTAGCTGCCCTTCAGCGCATCGCGGACGGCGAAGAGGTTGCGCGAAGCGTCGTCGTACGGAATGACGGCGCCGCTGATCGCGCTCTGAAAGCCGGCGTCCCATTGTGCGCCGAAGCCGAGCCCTCCGCTGGCCGTGTCGGCGCTGACCTTGGCCTCGCCTTTCAAATCTTCGGCGACGAGGATCGCGTTCGGGAGCATCGCCCGCGCGGCGTCGTTGGCGGCGCGGAGGACCTCGACGCCGCCAGGCACCGTGCCGGCGCCGTCGAGCGCGCGGATGTTGGAGACCGAGTCCCAACGGTAGCCATCGACGCGTGACTCGCGCATCCACATCGCGGTGCTCTCGACGATGTGGGTGGCGACTTCTGGCCGAGAAAAATCAGGTCGCGGGCCCCACGGCGTGTCGCGATAGGCGGCGTCGTCGAAGAAGTAGATGCCCTTCGACGAGCCCGGACAGTTGCCATCGAAGCATCGCAGCGGCGCCTTGGCGTAGCCGTCGTAGTGGTTCCAGACGACGTCGAGCATCACCGCCACCGAGAGCCCGTGGGCAGCGTCGACGAACGCGCGGAAGTCGTCTGCGGTGCCGTAATTCGTGTGTGGCGCGTCGTAGAGCTGCGGACCGTAGCCCCACCCGCGTCCGCTGCCGTGCACGTTCACCGGCATCAATTCGACCGCGTCGACGCCGAGATCGGCGACGTCGGCGAGCCTGGCGGCGGCGCCTGCGAAGGTGCAGCCCGCGGTGCCGGAAGGGCAGTTGAAGCTGCCGACGTGCAGCTCGTAGATGACCGTCTGGTTTCGCGGCTTGGGCGTGAACGGGCCTGTTTTCCAGGCAAACGCTGCGGGATCGACGACCACGCACTCGACGCTGGCGCCGCTGGTATCGAGCTGGCGTGCTGCCGGATCGAGCCGCGTCAACGTGCCCGAAGTGGTGGCGAGCGTGAAGTGGTAGCGATCGCCGGCCTTGGCGCCATCGACGCGTACGGCGAAGACGCCTTTGCCCTCGCTGCTCATCACGACGGGGGCCGAGGCGAACGCACCGACGACCGACACCGTGGTCGCCGCGGGTGCCCAGACGCGAAAGATCACGCCGCCCGAGAGCACCGTCGCGCCCATCGCGTCCTTCGGCGGAGGAGGGGGCAGGGGGGCGTCGCTCTTCGCTGCGTCGGCGTCGGACGAGGGCTCGGCGACGGCATCGACCAAGGGCGTGCCGCCATCACGGCCATCACGGCCATCACTGCCAGCTGTGTCGAGATCGATTTTCGCGTCGTATCCGGGCTTGTCCGGCGCATCGTCGGCCGCGTCGCTGCAACCGGCGACGAGCAGCGCCGCGAGCAGCGTGGGGCGTAACTCGCGCATGAGTTACGGTAGCGAGCGCTCACCAGGCGTGCAACTCGGGGGGTGGCCTCGGGGGAAATTTCCCTCAGCTCCGCGCCACGCTTTGGCACCGCCGGCAGAAATACGTACTGCGCCCGTCATCGCCCTGCCGACGCATCTCGATCCTCGTCGCACGAGAGATCTTGGAAGGCGGCGCCGACGGTCGCTGCGCTCTTTCCCCCGAGCCGGAGGGTGCGCGTCACGGCTTCGGCGAACGAGGTGCCGATGGCGCTCTTGTTGCGCACGAGCGACACGCGCGTCGGCGTCGTGAGCG
>JANYDK010000105.1 GCA_025363655.1 Deltaproteobacteria bacterium
GCCGCGCCGCATCGCCTCGATCGCGGTGTCGATGGCGCCGTACGCCGTCATGACGATCACCGGTCGCTCGGCGGCGAGCTCGATCGAGCGGGCGAGCAGCTCGAGGCCATCGACCTCGGGCATGCGGAGGTCGGTCACCAGCGCCGCGACGTCGTCCATCTCGAGCATCGCCAGGGCTTGTTTTCCCGAGGACACGGCGAACGCATCGAAGCCGTGATCGGCGAGGCCCTCGGCGACCGTGTCGGCCATTTGCCGTTGATCGTCGACGACGATGACGCGGCCGGCCTTCTTACGCGCTGTCACGTCGCACCTCTCGCAGCTCGCTCGCGCCCGAAGGTCGGGACTCTCCCTCGGCGAGCGGCAACTCGATCCGCGCGAGCGTGCCTCCACCCTGCGCCGGCTCGATGGCGAGCGAACCGTGATGGGCTTTGACGATCTCGTTGGTGATCGCCAGGCCGAGCCCCGTGCCCTGCCCGACCGGCTTGGTGGTGAAGAACGGTTCGAAGGCATGCGCGGCGGCCTCGGCGGAGATTCCAGGCCCGTCGTCGTGCACCGAGATGCCGACGGCCGCGCTGCCTGCGCGGGCACGCACCGCCACCAGCCCGCCGTCCGAGGCCTCGCAGGCGTTGAGCAGCAGGTTGACGACGGCGTGCTCCATCAACCGCGGGTCGCAGTGCACGTGCGGAAGGTCGCTGGCGACGTCGACCGCGAGGGTGACGTTGGCCTTCTCGAAGCGGTGCTCGGTGAGGCGCACCGCGGCGCGCACGATCGCCGCCGGGTCGGCCTTTTCCAGCGTGGGAGAGGCGCCGCGGGACAGATCGAGAAAGCCGCGCACCACCTGGTGGATGCGATCGGTCTGCTCGATGATCACCCGGGCGATGCGTGAGAGGCGCTCGTCGTTGCCGGCACGACTGGCGAGCTGTTCGGCGCGCCCGGCGATCACCCCGAGGGGTGTTCCGATCTCGTGGGCGACGCCGGTCGCGAGCGTGCCCATCATCGCCACGCGTTGAGCGCGCACCAGACGCTCGTCTCGCCGACGCTGCAGATCGACCATCGCGAGCTCGCGTTCGAGCTGCAGCTCCTTGCGTTGATTGCGCAGCGCGAGGGTGCCGAAGATACCGACCAGCCCGGCCGCGAGCCCGACGCCGAGGAGCAAGCGAAGCCGTGCGCGCAGCTCTCGATCACGCACGTTGCGCGCGGTGGCGACCGAGACGATCGCCCAGCGTCCCGGCGCCTTCGGCGTCGTGGTGTCGAGCACGGCGACGCTGGCGATGCCGGCGACGGCCGCACGCGGAGGAAGCCCGAGCGAGGCAGCTTCTTCGCGCGTCAGCCGGAGCGAGGCGCTGCCCTCGGCGAACGCGGCGAGAATGCCCTCGGCGTGCACCGCGCGACCGTCGGTGGTGACGAAGGTCGTGCTCGACGGCGGCACCACCAACAAGATCAGCTCGCCCGGTCTCTCGATCGCGCGCGCGTCCCGGAGGATGGTCACCAGCTCTGCCGCCGTCGGCTCGCCGGTCGTCGTCTCGAGCCGGGCGCGGAGGCCACCGGCGAGGCTCTTCGCCAAGGTCGCCTGCTCCGCCGAGAAGTCCTCGAAGGCGGCCGTCGACTCGCGCGACTCGTCCCAGAACGCGAGCGAAGCCACCGTGAGCACGGCGAGGATCATCGACGCGAGCAAGAGCGCGCGTGACCACCGCTTCGCGCGCGGGGGTTTGGCCGGGGGCATGGAGGGACTGGAGGGCAACGTTTGCACCAAGCGTGCTCCGCGCGTCAGAGGCGAGTCATCGGGATTCTACTCGGCGAAACCCGACCTCGCCGAAAACGACGCGCAACTTCACGAGGGAAATTTTCCCTCTTCGGCGAGGAAGAATTCCCCGGCGAGACCAGCCTCCGCGTCGATGAAGGCCGATTTCTCGGCACTTCGCGCCAACATGCACGGGCACGATCTCTGCTGATGGCCTCGTCGCAATCATGGTGGCCGCCACTCGCCGTTCTCTTCTCGTGCTCGCGGCCACGGCGCTCGCGCTGCCGATCGTCTCGCCGAGCGTCGCCCGAGCGAAGCCGCCGATGCCGGCGACGAGCACCAGCTCCGGCGACTCGACGAGCAAGTCCTCGAGCCTCGACGCAGCGCTGAGCGCGTCCCCGTCGATGTCCCTCGCCGAGGCAATCGCCTATGCGCGTGCCCATCAACCCATCGCCAAGCTGGCGAAGGCGCGCATCGATGCGGCGAAGGCCGTCGCCGAGATCCCCAAAGGGCAATGGGCGCCGCAGCTCGGCGTGGTCGGGGAAATCCTCGGCGGCACCGCGAACAACACCACCGCGTCGTACGTCACCGATCCGATCGTCGACATCCCACGCATCGGCGGCTCTGCTTCGACGACGTCGGGCAACTTCAAGCCCTATGCATCGACGCTCGTGGCGATCGGCGGCACGCAGGAGCTCTTCGACTTCGGGCGCATCGCCGCGCAGTCGGTCGCCCTCGAAGCGTACGTCGACGTCGAAGAGGCCGCCGCCGATGCCGGAAGGCTCGACCTCGAGCTCGCCGTCGCCGAGGCCTTCTATGCCGTGCAAGGGGCCAAGGCGGTCGAGAAGGCCGCGAACGCTGCTTACGATCGAGCCCGCGCGCATCGTGACTACGCCAAAGCGGGTGTCGAGCACGAGCTGATCGCACCGAGCGACCTGGCGCGGGCAGAGGCCGACCTGGCGAAGATCGACGTCGGTCGCGTCCGCGCGCGTGGCGGGCTCGATCTGGCGCGCACGGTGTTCGCGGCTGCGGTCGGCGTTCCGCAAGCGTTGCTCGATGCAGCGGGAGATTTGTCCGCCCCAGCGCCGCTTCCTCCGCTCGCGGCGGCGATCACGAAGGCCGAGGAGCGCGATCCGCTGGTCAAGCTCGCGCTCGCCGACCTCGCTGCGCAGGAGGCCCAGGCGAAGGCGATCGGCGCCGAGATGCGTCCGAACGTCTTCGTCACCGCGACGCTGTCGGCACGTGCCGGTGGAGCGACCCCGACCGGAGGTGTGGCGGTGCCGATCGGCAACGGATTCTTCCCCGTCGTACCCAATTGGGATCTCGGGCTCGTCTTCAGCTGGCCGCTCTTCGATGGCGTGATCGATGCGCGCGTCGACGCCGCCAAGGCGAAGGCCGAGGTCGCGAAGAGCGCGCTCGACGTGCGCAAACACGACTTCGTCGCGGCCGTTCGCCGGGCCTACTTCGCGGTGAGGCTCGCCGACGAGACCATCCCCGCGCTCGAACATGCGCTCGATGCCGCGCGCATCAACTACGGCGTCGCCGACGCGCGCTTCAAGGGCGGCCTCGCCTCCAGCCTCGAGGTCGCCGATGCCGAGGCGGTCCTCACCAGCGCCGAGATCGAGCTCGCCGTCGGCCGCTACCAGCTCGCACGTGCCCGCGCCCTCTTCGACCGCGCCATCTCCGAGGGATCATGACCCGCCGTTCGCTCGTCTCCGTCGTCCCGGTCGTCCTCGTCGTCCTCGTCGCCGCGCTGCTCGGCGGAGGCTACTTGCTCTACAAACGGTCCTCCGCGCACACCAACGACGTCGCGCTCTCGTCCGAGCCGAAGCCGGTGACGTCGATCGTCGCGCAGAAGTCGAGCTACGAGCCGACGCGGCGCTACATCGCGACGATCGCGCCGTGGCTCTCGGCGAAGGTCGGACCGCAGCTCGTCAGCGCCTACGTCGACACCGTGCTCCTCCGTCCGGGCGCGGTGGTGAAGAAGGGCGACGTCATGGCGACGCTCGATTGTCGCGACGCCTCGGCCGCTGCGCAGTCGGTGGCGATGGCCGCGCGCGCGCTGGAGACGAAGCAAGCAGCTGCGGCGAAAGAAGCGGCGCGCATCCAGGGCATGCTCGATGGGGGCTTCGTCTCCGCGAACGAGGCCGAGAAGAAGCTCGCCGAGAGTGCGGCGCAACAAGCCGACATCCTCGCCGCCAAGGCCAAGCTCGTCGGCTCGTCGCTGGAGGTGAACGACTGCATCTTGAAGGCGCCTTTCGATGGCGAGGTCGACATGCGCATGGTCGATCCCGGTGCCTTCGTGCGGCCGGGGACGCCGCTCTTGACCTTGGTCGATCGCAGCACGGTGCGCGTGGTGGCCGACGTTCCGGAGACCGATTTCGAATTCGTCGCTCCGGGGAAGTCGGTGAAGCTCCGGCTGATCGCCAATGGCGACGCGATGACGGCGACGATTTCACGCCGCTCTCCCGCGGCAGACCCAGCCACGCGGACGGTGCAGGTGGAGATCGATTTGGCCGATCCGCAACGGCAGATTCCCGTGGGCACGACGGCGGAGGTGGTGCTCGAGGTGGGCGCGCCGCGCGGCGCCGCGGAGATCCCGCTGATTGCGGCGGCGGTGCGCGGGGACAAGGCGACGGTGTTCGTGGTCGAGACGAAGGACGGAGTGGCGGTCGCGAAGAAGCGGACGATTGTGGTGTTGGGCGAGAGCGGAAGCAGCTTGTTCGTCGAGGAGAGCTTGATTGGCGCGGTGCTGGTGACCGAAGGCCGCGGGACGTTGAGTGACGGTGATCGAGTGAACGCGAAGCTGGCGCCGACGCCTGCGCCCTCGGTGACCCCGTGACCGGGCTCTCGCTGAAGAACCCAATCGCGATCTTGATGATCTCGATCGCGCTGTGCGTCTTTGCCTTCGTCGTCACTCCGCGCATGAGCGTCGATACGTTTCCCGAGCTCACGCCTCCGGTGCTCGTGGTCGGGACGCAGGTTCCGGGATTGGGGCCCAAGGACGTCGAGAAGACGATCACTTGGCGCATCGAAAAGCAGGTCAGCGCGGTGCCGGGCATCGATCACGTCGAGAGCACTTCGCGCAACGGGCTCTCGGTCGTCTACGTTTGGCTCAAGTGGGGGACGGATCTGAACAGCGCGCAGACGCTGGTGCAGCAGCAGGTGGCGTTTGCCATGTCGTCGGTGCCGAAGTCGCTCGGGGTGCTGCCGCCGTTCGTGCTCCAGTACGACCCGACCAATGCGCCCGTCGTGCAGGTCGCCGTCTATGGCGATGCGTTCACCGGGCCGCAGCTCTACGACTACGCGCAGAATTTCATCGAGCCGATCCTCGAAGGGATTCCCGGGGTCGCCAGCGCGGCGGTGAACGGCGGGCGGCTTCGGCAGATCAACGTCGTCGTCGATCCGGTCAAGGCGCAGGCGCGGGGGATCACCGCCGACGAGATTGCCACGGCGGTCGGGCAGTCGAACGCGCTGCTGCCTTCCGGACAGCTCATCTCGGTGAAGCTCGATGCCAACGTCTACACCAATGCCGTTCCCGAGAAGGTCAAACAAATCGGCGAAGCAGCGGTCAAATCGAAGGACGGTAAGGTAATCCTCATTCGCGACGTCGCCAGCGTCGAGGATGGCGGCGCGCCCGAGACGCAGGCGGTCTCGATCAACGGCAAGAATGGCGTCTATCTCAACGTCCTGCGCGTGCCCGGCGGCAACACGCTCGACATCGTCGACCAGGTGAAGAAGTCGGTCGACCAGCTGAAGAAGAAGCTCCCCCCGGGGATGGAGGTGCACGCGATCTTCGATCAGTCGACCTTCGTGCGCACCAGCTATCACGGATTGAAGCAAGAAGTGCTGCAGGCGCTGGTGCTGAACGCGTTGGTGATTCTCCTCTTTCTCCAGAGCTTTCGCGGGACGTTGATTGTCTCGGTGGCGATTCCGCTCTCGTTCGCGATCGCGCTGATCGTCCTCTATGCGACCGGCAATACGCTCAATGCGTTCACGCTCGGCGGGCTCACGTTGGCGATGGGGCGCTTGGTCGACGATGCGGTCGTCGTCCTCGAGTCGATCCATCGACACCAGAAGCTCGGGCATTCGCCGTACGACGCCGCGCTGAAGGGTGCCAATGCGGTCGCGCTGCCGGTGCTCGCCTCGACGCTGACGACGATGGCGGTGCTCCTACCCGTGATCTTGCTCGCCGGTCTGGCGAAGAAGCTCTTCGCGCCGCTCGCGATCACCGTGGCGGTCTCGATGATCGGCTCCTACTTCGTCAGCATGACCGTCACGCCGGTCGCCTGTCGCTATTTCCTCGGCCACGCCGAGCACGGGCGCATCGGGAAGACGATCGAGTCCTTCATCGATCGAATCGCCGGCGCGTACTCCTCGATCTTGCGCAGGGTGCTGCCCTTCCGTGCGACCGTCCTCGTCGCCTGCCTCGTCCTCGTCAGCGGCAGTGTGTGGGTGAGCAATCGACTGCCGAGTACGTTCTTCCCCGAAATCGACGAGTCGATGGAGCGTGTCTACGTCCGAGTCGCGCCCGGCACTCCGCTCTCGGAGTCCTCGAAGATGCTCCAGCAGATGGGGGACGCTCTTCGCGACGAGCTCGGCGAGAAGAACGTCGAGCTGGTGCTCACCAACGTCGGCTCCCCCAGCCTCGCCCGCTCGGCGATGAACAGCCCCAACGCCGGTCCCCACATGGGCTTCATCCGCATGGCGCTCGTCGAGCCCGAGAAGCGGACGATGAGCCAGCGACAAATTGCCGACAAAATGCGGGAGATTCTTCGACGTCGATTCCCAGGGGTGGAGTACCTGCAGTGGCCGGGTGGGCTCGTCGCCAGCGTCTTCTCCAACGGCTTCCTCGCGCCGTTGGTGGTCGAGGTCCAGGGCGAGTCGCTCGAGGAGCTGAACGAGCGCCTGCGCGCGATCGCCGACGTGGCCGCCACCGTACCGGGCATTCGCGATCTCTATCCCTCGTTGCAAATCGACTATCCCGAGCTGCGCGTCGAGACCGATCGGCAGCTCGCCGGTCAGGTCGACGTCTCGCTGCGCGCCGCCGCGCAGACCACGCTCGAGGGCACCCTCGGCAACATCAACACGCCGAGCGTGTGGATCGACGGGAGCAACGGCCAGTCCTACTACGTCGTCACCAGCTACGACTCGCGCGCCGTCTCCGACGCCAACGGGCTCGGCCAGCTCCCCTTGCGCATCGCTCACGACGGCGGCAGTGGCGCCGTGCTCCTCGGCACGTACGGGAAGATCAAACGCTCCACCGGGCCGATCGCGATCGAGCGCAGTCAGCTCCAGCGCGTCGGGCACTTGCTCATGCAGACCGAAGGACGCGATCTCGGCAGCGCCGCCGAAGAGCTGGAAAAGAAGCTGGCCAGCGATCCGCGCACCCGCGACTTGAAGGTCCGCTTCGTCGGTCAGGTCGACCTCATGCGCACGACCTTCGGCGGACTCGGCGTCGCCATCGGCCTCGCCGTCATGGTCGTGTTCATGATCATGGCCTCGCAGTTCCAATCGCTGCGTCTGCCCTTCGTCATGCTCTTCACGATTCCCGTCTCGCTGGTCGGCATCGTCCTCGCGCTGATGGCCGCCGGACAGGGCTTCTCGATCACCGCCTTCATGGGCGTCCTGATGGTCGTCGGCATCGCCGTATCCAATGGCATTTTGCTCGTCGACGATGCGCAGCGACGCTTCCTCGAAGGAGCCGACCCCGTCGAATCCGTCGTCGGCGCCGCCAGGTCGCGCTTCGTCCCCATCGCGATGACGAGTCTCGCGACCGTGATTGGATTGATTCCCACCGCCATCGGTCTCGAGGCGGGCACGGAATCGAATCAGCCGCTGGCGCTCGCCGTGGTCGGAGGGCTCACCAGCTCGACGGTTCTCTCGCTCTTCCTCGTGCCGGTGATGTTCGTGCTGGTGGCGAAGAGGCCTCGTAAGGACGAGGCGAACGACTGATCGATCGGGGGAGCTGCGCACCGAGGGCAGCAAAAAGAAAACGACCCGCCGAGCTGGTGGGCTCGACGGGCATTCTCTGCGAACTCTTCTGGAAGACGGTAGCGACTACTCGTCTTCGTTGGTGACGATGATCGGCCCATCGCGGGTCGCTTCGCCGTCCACGACCTTGCCCTTGAGGGCGAAGGTGGAGTTGACGGCGTTGCCGTCGAGGTCGCCGTTGGCGGTCGCGGTGTAGGCGCCGTT
>JANYDK010000062.1 GCA_025363655.1 Deltaproteobacteria bacterium
GAAGGCCGATCGTGCCGGCCCCGATGCGAATCATGGCGAAGGCGGGAAGCGCATTCCACTCGACCGCAAGCCCGAGCTTGCCGCTATAGAAATCGATCGAACGTGCCACGCTCTCGACGGTCAGAGTGAGCCCTTCGAACCGCATCTTCTCACTCATTCGCCCAAGCTAGAACGCTCTCTCTGCGAAGTACAGGGCGGTCACCAACTGGTCGCGGCCACGTCGCGTTCGTTGACGTGCAGGACCTCGCCGACGTCCCTTCTCGCCGAGTCAGAGTTCGCCCGACACCTGAAGCGTCGCTCTACCAACTGCTGAAACTGCCGGAAGCGCTGCAGCGCGCTCGAGGAAAGTGGGGCCTGAGCTCGTTGTTGCCCGTGAACGACGGTGAGCCAGGCGACGAATGCGTAGAGCTGATAGCGCAGCAGGGCATGGACATCGGCCGCCAGTTCGTCGGTCCAGGGCACGCTACCCGGCGACGAAGCGCCAGGCCGCTCCGACGCGTTCATCAGGGCATCTTCGTGCATTCGGAGGATCGCGTCGGCTGCTCGATCCAGTTCCGCTGCGTCGAGAGCAAGACGATCTGGCAAGCGTTCAAGGTCGAAGACAAGCCGCGGATCATCGGACACCGAGCGCGTCGGCAGGAGCACCTCGGGTCGAAATAGGATCATCCACCCATCCCAGTCGTCAGGGCTCCCGAAGTTGTGAGCCTGTCCGGGTCGCAGCGCGAGCAAGGTTCCCGGGCCGCAAGATACCGGTTCGAAATCGACAAACTGAACGCACCTTCCGCTGGTCACGCAAAGCAGCATGTAGAACTCGTAGCTGTAGGTCCGATGCATTCCCTCCGCGCTGGTTCTTCGCCTGAGATCGGACACGCGAAACGTTTCCAAGCTGTAGGGATAGGGCTTCGCGGGCCGGAACCCGATGTGGCTGATGCCGTTCGTCCGTCTATGCTGGTGGGTCATTTCAAAGCGCGCTCTGGCCCTCGTTCTATCGCTTCCCGGCGAAGAAGGAGAGGCGGCATGTCCGAAAAGTATCTTTATTTGCCCGGTTCGTGCCTTCCGCCAGCGGGCCGCAGGGCGTACTACGAGCGCATACGGACGAAGTCTTGCGCGAAGCTTGCAGGACTCTCCGCCGAGGCTGCGCGACAACCGGGCGAGGACGCCACGCCTGCTCGCCTGCTCGCCGGCGGCACGCCGCCAACCAAAGGACCGTACAAATGGCTAACAACGAAACCGCTGCGCACACGATCCGCTCCTGGCTGGGCATCCCGTATGCGATTGCGGAACGCTTCCGCCGCCCGACTCTGCTGCCGTTCAACCCTGGCCTCCCCTACGACCAGAAAGGCCCCGCGCCGTTGCAGGCCGGGGACACCAGCTGGCTTGAAGCCGACAACGGCTTCAGCGAGGACTGCCTGAACCTCAACGTCTGGGCCCCGGAAGATGTCGGAGACGACCCGCTGCCAGTCATCGTCTACATCTTCGGCGGCGGCTTCGAAATGGGCGCGAACACCCAGATGACCTCGAACGCGTCGGGCCTAGCCGCGACTGGCCGCGCCATCGGGGTAGCCCTGAACTATCGGCTTGGCCCTTTTGGGTGGCTCTCGCTCTCTCAGTACGCGGGCGTGTTCGCGGATGCCACCAACCTTGGCCTGCAGGACATCATTACCGCGCTCAGATGGGTGCGGGATAACATCGCTCGCTTCGGTGGCGACTCTCACAACGTCACCGTCACGGGCCACAGCGCCGGCGCGTACTCCACGATCGGGCTCCTCGCTGCCCCGGCCGCCGACGGACTTTACCAGCGCCTTGCTGCCTTCTCCGGCGGCGCATCCCGGATCGTCCCGGCGTGGTGGGCCGAAGAACTGACGACCAAGGTCCTCACCGAACTCGGCATCGCGGACAATCCGGAACAGTTGCTGTCTGTGGATGCGAAGCTCCTCGCCGAGACACTCATCAGGGTCAGCCCGCGCGACATCGGCGACCGACACGGCATCGACAACACGACCATCGGCATCGTCAACGACCACTATCAGGCCGGCGCCGTTCTCGCCGACTCCCCGCTGCGTGTCCTCGAATCCGGGCGTCACCGCGACGTCGACATCCTCTTCAGCACGGCGACCAATGAGGCGGATTGGTGGGTCATCAATGCGACCCAGAAATTCGACCCGGGTAGTATCGACAACATCGTCGACGAGCTTGTAACAAAGTCGCGCATCCCCCGAAGCCGTGCCCGGCGCATCGCCGCGGCTTACGACGTCAATGGGCGCACTCCGGTCGAGGTCCGCGGGGCCCTCTTGACCGACTACTTCTTCACCCTACCCGCGGCTCGTGCGGCACTCACTCACGCCGCCGCAGGTGGCAACGCGCACCTGCTTACGGTTGGCCCTGTCGAGGGTGCGCCGGCCGTACACGGCACCGAGATGTACGGCATCGTCGGCCAGCAACGCCCTGGACGCACCGACGAGCAAGCCATCCGAGACACCTTCGTCCGCGACGCGCTCCTCGACTTTGCCGCATGCAAGCACGACAGGCTTTGGAAGCCCGTGACCACGGAACCGATCTCGCATGGCATCGGCAACCCACCCTACGACCCCACCGCCCATGCGGCCGAGGTCCTGCGCACCTTCGAGGGCATCGAACGGACCTGACTAGGACTGGGTCATGGCGACGCTGCTGCTCGCGTGCACGCAAATCCTCCCGCCACGAAGGAACCCATGCGACCTATCGCGCGACGAATCGCGCGAAGTCGGCCATGTAGCTCTCGAGCAGCTTCTTCACGGCATCGTCGACGACCGCGCCGTCGGGGTCGAACACCTTGCCCGCGGTGGCGACCTGCAGTCGTTCCTCCGTGAAGAGCTGCGTGCCGAGGGTTCGCAGGAAGGGGAGCCACGCGGCTTGCGCCATCGCCGTGCCGCCCGCGCCCCGGCGTAGCGCCGATCACGCCCACCGCCCGCCCGCCGAACACTCGCTTGATGTCGGAGGCCGGTTGCGACAGCCAGTCGATCGCATTCTTGAACTCGCCGGGAATGCCGTTGTTGTACTCGGGGCTGACGAGCAGCAACCCGTCAGCCTCAGCGCGCTGCCAGTCCCCGCGGCGGAGAACGTGAAGCCCGGCACGCTGATTCTGCACTCCGACAACGGCGGCCCGATGAAGGGCGCCACCATGCTCGCCACGCCGCGACGACTCGGTATCGCCGCGTCCTTCAGCCGTCCGAGCGTGAGCGACGACAACGCCGCGTGCGAAGCCGTATTCCGCACGCTCAAGTACCGACCCGGATATCCCCGCAAGCCCTTCGAATCCATCGCCGCAGCGCGCGCGTGGGTCACCGTCTTCGTCGCCTGGTACAACGGCGTGCACCTCCACAGCGCCATCAAGTACGTCACGCCGAACGACCGCCACCAAGGCCGCGACGTCGCCATCCTCGCCGCGCGCGAGGTCGTCTACGCGACCGCCAAGCGCACCACGCCCCGCCGCTGGACCGGCGACACGCGCGACTGGACCCCCATCGCAACGGTGACCCTCAACCCCGACCGAAAGGCACGAGCAGCTTGAACTCGATCAGGCGACAACTATCCTGACAGGTCCCGATTTTCCCACCCCTCCCCGGCATCTTCGCCAACCTCCGGGAGCGCCCCTGAAACGGAAAAGGGTGGGAAAACGGCTCTGGGAACCTTCGTGAAACGGGGTCGGAGTCCTTCACACGGTTGAAGTCACGTGTTCAATCACGTAACGCCCACTGAGAATCAGCGAGAAGATAGGCCGTTCCGTGGCTCAGCCCGGGACGGCCTCTTTCGTTGGAGGAGTCTTCCCACCCAGTTTCCCACCCACCTGGCGAGATTGGCGGTGGTGGACCGGTCGCGCGCGCGTCCCACCCACGTCGTCGAGCGCCCCGCCGTGACCCGACGCGATGGTCGCGACGGCGTTCCCACCCACCCCCCGTGCCAATAACTGATGAGACACCGGCCGACTGGAATTCAATGTCCGAACCCCGTGGGGCGGAGGAGAGCCAGCCGTACCGAAACCGAAGACCGAGACCAAGGAGACCGAGGTGGTCCCCGCACGCCAGAACGACCGTCGACAGCGTCGCGCCTTCACCGCCGACGACAAGGAGCGAATCCTCAAAGAGGCCGCGGCATGCAGCGAGCGGGGCGAGGTCGCGGCGTTGCTGGTTGCTGCGACGCGAGGGCATCTACAGCTCGCACCTGACGCAGTGGAAGGCGCAGATGCGCCGCGGGGGCGTCACCGGCCTCGCGGTACCCGGGACGCTTCGCCGATGCGCGGCATGGACGTGATTGGTGCGCCAAGTACTTCGGCTGGTACAACGACGACCATCACCACGAAGGGCTCGCGCTCTTCACGCCGGCCGACGTCTACTTCGGGCACGTCGACGTCATCGCCGCAAAACGCCAGCTCGCGCTGGACGAAGCCTACGCGAGGCACCCGCAGCGATTCACCAAGGGCAGGCCCGTCGTGCGTCGCCCGCCCTCGAAGGTCGTGCTCAACCCCGTCGCGCCCGCCATCGTCACCGTCGCCAACATCATCGAGGCTCGGGACGCGGACGCGGCGTCGCTCTGGACGGCACTCCCGCGGACGAGCACGGCGCCGGCCATCCACCTGCCAGGACTACGCGCCGGGTCTCCGGCGCTGAACGGAGGGGCCACTACATAGAACTCGTTAGGCCGGTGTCTCAGACTCGTTGACACGTTCCGGGAAGACTGCCCATCGAGTGAGTGGAGCCCGGTTACACGAAATTGCGGACGGCTCTGCTCATCGCCGCGACCAAATTGCCGGCACCTTCTTGGCGCGGCGGCGCCCGCCCTTCACGAACTTCCCCCCACGCCCGCGCGGACGCTCCGCCATGAACTTCCCCGTCTTCGGATGACGCCAGGCCTTCCCCTTCACCGCGTGCGCGCCCTTCTTCGTCCCGCGGACCTTGCCGACGTGCTTGCGAACCACCTTCGACCGACGCTTCTTGATCGCCATTTTCGTAGCCGTCCTTTCCTTCGATCCATCTGGAGACAACCAAACCCGACCGGACCTAGAGCCGCTCCGCGGAGGCGGGCGCCCCTCTCCTTGGCGGACGCTCCTCGACCAGCAAGGCCTCCAGCGCGTCCTCCGGAATCCGGATGACGTTCCGCGCGCGCACGTGCCGGAGCTCTCCCCGCCCGACCATCGCGTAGACGGTGGCGGTACAAACCCGCAGGATCCCTGCCGCCTCCCGGACGGTCAGCAAACGCGTCCCCAGCAGCAAGCCAGCAGCAAAACCTTTGCGACTCGCTGCGACTTCAGGGTCTCCGTGGACGCCGACCTCTCTGCGATCTGCTAGAAAACAAGCTACTTGCGACGCATCATCGCTCCCCACCACCCCGGCCTCTTGGCCTCCGAAGCCAAAGGTCGTGCGGTCGAATCGCACGTGGCGCGCCAGAGCCCGCTAACCTCGGACCTCGATGAGTCCGCCGATCGACACGGTCGAGGAGGCGCCTGCCTCACGGGGCCGAGGCGAAGGCGGGACTGCCGTGCCCGGCGTGGTCATCGTCTTCTCGTGTGGCATCGCGACCTCGCGCGCGCTCGCGGTCGGCGACGGCCTCGAGCTCGGACGCGAAGAGAGCGGGCTCGCGGGCGACGAGCGCCTCTCGCGGAGGCACGTCCGGATCGACCGCGTCGCAGGACAATGGCGCATCCGCGATCTCGACAGTCGCAATGGCACCTTCGTCGATGGGGAACGCATCGCCAAGTCGACGATCGAGGGCGATGCGCCGGTGGTGCGCATCGGGCAGACGATCCTCCTGCTCGTGCCCGACGTGCGGGCAATCGAGCGTGCGCCGGTGCGGGTGAGCGACTCGGTGGTGCTCGGTCCGGCGATGCAGGCGCTCGAAGCACGCATTCGCGAGGCGGCCGACTCGAAGGACAATCTCCTCGTCAACGGGGAGAGCGGCACCGGCAAGGAGTGGGCTGCGCGCACGTTTCATCGGCGAATCGGCGGCCCATTCGTTCCCGTCAACTGCGCGACCATCCCGCACGGGCTCGCCGAGCGTCTTCTCCTCGGCGCTCAACGCGGCGCGTACTCCGGCGCCGTCGACAACGTCGGGTACGTGCGCGCGGCAGAGGGCGGCGTGCTCTTCCTCGACGAGGTCGGCGAGCTCGAGCGCGAGGTGCAGGCCAAGTTGCTACGCATTCTCGAGTCCCGCGAGGTGCTCCCGCTCGGGGGAACGAAGGCGCAGCCGGTCGACGTACGATTCTGCTTCGCGACGCATCGCGAGTTGCGCGCGGCGGTGGCGGCCGACGAGGTGCGGGCCGACCTCTTCTATCGCATCGAGCAGCCGAGCGTCGACTTGCCGCCGCTACGAGAGCGCCGAGAAGAGATCCCGTGGCTGGCTGCGCTCGAGCTGGAGCGTGGCCCGTCGCCGTCGGCGAGCGCCGCGTGGGTCGAGGCGTGCATGCTCCGGCGCTGGCCGGGCAACGTGCGCGAGCTCCTTCGCCACGTCCGGCGCGCGGCGGATCTAGGGCGATCCGAGGGCGCGACCGAGCTCTCGGCGCGACATCTCCACGAGCACGCGGGAGACGCGATCGTCAAGCCGAGCTCCCCGCCCGCCGAGCAGGCGCTGCCGAAGGTCGCCGACTTCACGAGCGACGAGGTGAAGGCTGCGCTCGAAAAACATCAGGGCAACGTGTCGGCCGCCGCGCGTGGCCTCGGCGTGCACCGAACGCAGCTGCGACGGCTGATTGAGCAGTTCGGCCTCAAAGGCTGATCGAGCTCGGCGGCAGTACGACCACCGTGAGCGTGCCCGCGCGGATGGTCGTGTTGGTCTGCGCGACGACTCCGCCGTTCACTTTGACCGTGATCCGCACGCTCCCCGGCACGAGGTTCACCACCGAGGCGATTCCATCGATTCCGGTCGCGAGGGCGGTCGGATCGAGCTTGCGATCGCGCAGGTAGATGACGTGCGTCGCCGCGTCGCTCGGCGACACCTCGATCGTCGCGCCGACGACTTGATTCCAGGCGCAGTCGAAGGCGGTGACGGCGAGATGACCGCGGGTCGGATCGCCACCGGCCGAGGCGAGGAGGAGGTCGCCTTCGCTTTGCGTGAGGAGGTTGACGCCGCGAATGTTCTCGGCCCGAACCAGCGGATAGCCGTTGCAGACGAGCGCGGGGTAGATGCCAGTGCCACGGACGTCGAAGCATCCGACGAAGCCGGTGGGCGGGATCGGAACGTGGAGGGTGACGAGACCGTCGGCGTCGGTCGTCGCCGTGTCTTTCGGCGAAGCGCACGCAGGCACGTCGAACGGATCGCAGACCTTGACGGTCAGACCGGGAAAGGGCGTCGCGCCGGCGAAGCTGCGGGCGATGAAGCCATAGGCGATGATCTTCTCGCGAGGGACGCTCCACGCGTAGCCACCGACGCAAGCGAGCGCGTGCCCGCCGCTCATCGGACAGGTGCCGCACACCGAGCGGGCGGCGCAGTAGCGCAGCGCCTGGACTTCGGCGTCTCCCTCGCGCGACGTGAAGAAGCACTCCGCGCCGCGATCGGGGTTCTTCGGATCGCGCGCGCAGGCCCAACGTCGCTCGCACGCGCCGACTGTCTCTCCCGGTCGGTCGAAGCCCGAGCGCGCGCAGGCGAGGCTCTCGGCGGCGCAGACGTCGTCGACGCACGCGCAGCGCTCGTCCCACATGCGGAGGAGGCCGCCCGCGTAGCAATTGGACGCGCAGACCGAGCGCTGACAACCGTCCGCGGCGAGATAGGTCGCAGCGGCGGCGACGACGGAGTCTGCCTGCTCGCAGCGCGCACGACAGGCCGGGTCGTCCTTGGCGCAACCGACGACGCATCGATAGAGCCGATCGCAGCCCGAGTCGGCGGTGCAGGCGGCGATCTCTTTCTTGCAGTTGCTGCGTGCGCACGCGCCGCAGACTGCGTCGACGTACGTGACCGGCGTCGGGCCGGCGTCCGGGCTGCCGTGAGGAAGCTGGTCGATCCCGAGGCTGCCGTCGCAGCCGAAAGAAACGGCGACGGCGAGCATCGGCGCGAAGAAATACGGCGTCTTCAAAACGCCACCCCCAGGGTGAGCTCGGTCGAGGTCGGGCTCGCCGTCCCACCCACCATCACCGTCTTGCCCCGTGACGTGTAATAGAGAATCAACCCCGAGGCCGTGGCGGCGGCGCCGCTGACGAAGAGGGCGGTCGCGACGTGCGCGCGCACGCGGGCCTGCGCCGAAAGCGCCGCGCCGCGATCGTCGGGACAGGACAGTTGGTCGGGACACGCCGACTTCGCATCCTTCCAGCTCGACGCCGCGGCGAGCGCGAAGCCGACGCCGACGCCGATCGTCGCCAGGCCGACGCTGGCGATGCCTACGCCGAAGGCCGCGCGTAGCCGAAGCTTGCCGTCGTCGACCTTGGGCAGCACCAACGCTGGCGGCTCGAGTCTCAGCGTCGTGCCGACCGAACGGTCTGCGGTCACGTGGAAGACGCGGCTGGTCGACGCATTCCACGAAGCGACGATCTCGTGGGCGCCGACGTCGAGCTCGGTCCAGAACGTCTGCTTCGGCGCTGCTCCGGGGGGGCCGGGCTCGGCGGTGCCGGCGATCACCAGCGGCTTGCCGTCGACCGGAGCCGCCAGCTCGAGGGGCCTCCCGTCGATCGACACGGTCGCGATCGGCGGCGCGAGCTCGATCTCGATGCGGACGATCTGGCCGTCGAGCTCGGCGAGATAGCGAGCGATGGCGACGCGGAGATCGCTCGTCAGCTCCGTCTGACCGTGCGCCTCGTCGTCGACCCGCGCTCGCTGGAAGAACTTGCGCGCACGCGTCGCGCGCCCGAGCGCTCGTTCGCAGAAGCCGATGTCGTACGTGGTCATCGCGTGCGGTCTCAGCGCCGCAGATAGCGAGAAGTGGGCCAACGCATCCTTCCAACGCCCCTCGCTCGCGAGCTTGGCGCCGACGTCGAACTCGTCGCGGGCTTTGCTCACTTGGGACTCGTCGGCGCGCGCGGGCGCAGGCCCTCGGCCGAGGAGTGCGAGCCCGAGCATCAGCGCCACGAGCCCCACGCGGTGAACACGATGAACGAGTCGTCCGCGTGCCATCTCAGAAGGGCGCCTTCGTCACCAGCCCACCAGGCTGCACGACGGGCACGACGGGCACGACGGGCACCGAGGTCGCGGGCGGCGGAGACTCGGACTGCTGCGGCAGAGGAGCGATCGTGGCTTCCTTTGCAGCCTCTTCCGCCGACGCGACGACCTTCGGCGGCGCCGGCGCGTACGTCGACTTCGCGATCGCGCTCGAGGTGGCGCTCGAGGTGACGGTGGGCGTCTGCAGCCCGCCCGCAGCGCTCGGCAGTGACTTGGCGCTCACTGCCGGGGGTGCTGGGGTCGCGACCTGACTCGCGGGTGCGCTCGACAGTGCGCTAGGAGGTGCACTCGTCGAGCCAAGGGGCTGCGGCGGCGTCGCACCGTCGCTTGGCGTCTCCGAGGTGGGCGTCCTCCGACTGACGGCGACGATCCCCGAAGCGAGCGCGACGATGGCCGCGATCGACGCCGGAACGAGCCACGGACGCGATCTCGCCAGCGCCGGCTGCATCGTCGCTCGAGTGCTTTTCGGAGCGCGCTCGAGCGGCGCGTGCGCGTCGATGGGTTCGTCGACGGTCTCGACGCTGAGGGCCCGAAGCTCACCCGGGCTCGAGTGACCCGCGACGCGCTCGGCGGGCGGAGGGATCGGCGGAACGCGCTTCGTCGTGTGCCGCGCGAAAATCTCGAGCACTTCCCGGAGATCGCGCGGGCGATCGTCGGGTTCGCGCGACAGCATCCGATCGACGAGCGCGCTCACGTCGGTGGGCAGCTCGGGGGCGACGCGCGTGAGCCGCGCCAGCTTGCCCGTGGTGATGGCCTTGAGCAGCTGCCCCACGTTCTCGACCGAGGCCGGGTGCGCACCGGCGAGGCACTGGAAGGCGATGACCCCGAGCGACCAGACGTCGGAGCGTTGGTCGATGTCGGACTCGCCGAAGATCTGCTCGGGAGACATGTAATGAGGCGTTCCCAGCACGTCGCCGGTGCTGGTGAGACCGGTGCTCCCTCCGTGGAGCTCGGCGCTCAGCTTGGCGATGCCGAAGTCGAGGACGCGAACGTCTGCGGGCGTGCCGACGAGGAACACGTTGGCCGGCTTGAGATCGCGATGAATGATCCCCGACCCGTGCGCCGCGCCCGCCGCAGAGACGAGTTGCACGAAGATCGGCGCAAGCTCCGCGAGTGGGAGCTTCGGCGATCGCTCGAGGCACGTGGCAAGCGACTCCCCTTCGAGCAGATCCATCACGAGGAAGGGGGGCTCGCCCGTCACTTCGCTCGCATCGACGACCTCGTGGATGCGGACCACGTGTGGGTGATCGAGCACCATCGCGGCCCGCGCCTCACCGAGGAATCGACGACGACGCAGGGGCGTCGGAGCGGTCCGATCGAGCACCTTGACCGCGATCGCGCGCCCCGACGACAACTCGGTGGCCGACCAGACAGTGCCCATTCCACCGACGCCGATCACGCGCCGGAGCTGGTATCGGCCGGCGAGAATGGCGTCGTTCTGCATCGGGACCAGGAGTGAAAACGTACCATGGCACCGTGCCGCCCTGGTGCCGGCACCTGGTCCGCGGAGACGTTGAAATCGAGTGTGAATACCGGCGAGAGCTGCTGGCGCAGGCATTGCCTATCGGTGCGACATCATGCCCGCGAACTCATCGTCACAGCGCGCGCTCCCGACGTTGCGCCAGAGCAAGACCCGGCATCTCGAAGCGCTCCTCGTCGTCGCCATTTCGGGCTGCTACTCCACGCCACTGCCTCCACCCGCGCCGCCGCCGTTCACGCCGGAGAACCCGCTCGACAACTTCTCGAACGGCGCGCCGCCCGAACGAGGCATGGAGGTCTCGATCGACACCAAGGATGGGCCGCGCGAAGTCCGCGTCGCCTTCGGCGTCGAGCCGGTGATCTTGTGCGCCTCGACCCCTTGCGTCACCCGGCTCGAACCGGGCGCGTACGACCTCTTCATCAGCTCGAAGGGCGGCAAGCAGGGACGCCTCACGGTGCAGATCCCCCGCAAGCCGACCGACGTGATCTTCACCTGCGTCGAGGGGAGCTTCAGCAAGGTGTGCTCGGCGACCGTGACCTCGCCAGCCGACGGCAAGACCTACCAAGGAGTCGTTCGATGAAGACCGGTCCTCATCGGGCCTGTCCGATGCGCCGCTGCCTCGCGGTCCTCTTGGTCCTCGAATTCGCGGCGCTCGGCGGTTGTGGAATCCCCGCGCCGGCGTATCCGAAGCTCTCGTCCGACGAGGAGGCGACGTTCGAGCCGGACTTCGATCCGACCGCTGGGCAGCGAGGTCGCTGGCTGTGCGACGACTTCGATCTCGTGCTGCTGCAGGACGCCCAGCGAGGGCTGGTCCTCTTCGAGATGAATCGTTCGTACGTGATGAAGCCGCGAAAGACCCTGGCGGGTGGGGGCCACGAGTTCGAATTCGGCGAGTACTACGGAATGCGCGCGCGCATCGACGTGCCGGATGATCCCACGGTGGGGGTCGATCTCAACACGACGACCTGGGGTGGCGCGTACGACTACCTCACCAAACAACGCTGTCCGCCGGCGCCGCCGGTCAAGGTGTTCCGATGATGCGAAGGGTCAGATCGATTTGCTGCGCGCTCGGCGTTCTCTCGACGTCCGGCGCGTTCGGGTGCGTCTCGTACTACTCCGACGGCGCGAAATTCCAGCCCGTCGCCCAAGCACCCGAGGGAATGGGCCTCGTCTACGTCTACCGACCCGCGCGCGCGTGGGGCGCGGCCTACGTCTTCCACGTAGTCTGGCAGTCGCGACACTTCGATCTCGTGGCGGGCAGCTATGCGGCATTCCTCCTCCCCGAGGGGAAACAGACCCTGGAGGGTTCGCAGTCGCTGACCGTCGACGTCAAAAAGGCCCAACCGGTCTATGCCAAGATCGAGTTCGACTCGCAGGAGTCGCCGGCGAAGGTGATGCTGATCCCCGAGGCCGAAGCGAAGGACGAGATCGCTTCGATTCACCTCGGCGCTGGAGGCCTCGCCCGATGGCCCATCCCGCCGATGCCGGGCACGAGCCCGACGAAGACGAAGTGAGAGCTCACGGCGTCGGGAGCACGTCCTCGAATTCGACGTCGATGAAGCCGTGCAGGGGCTGCCCTACGACGGGCACTTGCTCGACCCAGACGTGTGCGGTGCGATCGCCCGCCTGTTGGTAGGCAGTCTTGAGGGTCGCCAGATCGCCGCGGGCGGCGTAGATACGGTAGTTGGTCGGCTCGCTGGTATCGACGAGCTGGCCGGCCTGCAGCTTGGCGACGTCCGCGGTGAGGTGCACGAAGCTGCCAATCCCGAGGGTCTTCACGTCGATGTCGAAGAACAGGACGTAGAGCACGCCGTCGACGAGCTGACAGAGCGGCGGAGCGATCACGTTGACCCGCGCCTCGCTGCGACCGCCTTTCGGATCGGGCAGGTTCACCCGGCCGGCGACCTCGGAAAACGATCCGATGCCCGACTGTCCGGTGTCCGAGACCGTGGCGCCGTAGACGTTGGCGCAATAGAAGCTACCGACGACGCGCTGATCGGTCTCCGGCCGGCAGGTCGCTGCGAGGATGTCGCATACCTCGCGAAATTCGCACTCCCGAGTAGAAGCGCAGCCTTCGGTGGCAGCGGGCGCGTCGTCGGCTGCACAGCCAGTCAGCACGGCGACGAACGACAGGCAGATGACGAGTCGTTTCATGGCGACTTCACTCCCTCCGGCAGCGTCGAATGCTGCATTCCCGCGGGCAACGTCTTCTCGATTTGATCGCGCGCCTCTTTGACGGAGACGGCGCCGGCCAACATGAACATCAGCGTGTCGGAGTGGAAGTCGGCGAGCGTCGTCGGATAGGCGGGCGAGTTGCGACCGTCGGGCACCGTCATCTTGCCGTTGGTGCGGAGATAGGCGACGCCGATCGACGTCTCCGTCGGACCGAAGAGGACGCCGAGGCCGGCCGTCACGCCGAACGTGTCACCGTTGCCGGTGTACGCGCCGTCCACCGCCGGATCGGGCGAGGCGATGTTGTTGAACGAAGTGAAGCCGCCGACCCGCACCGCCAGCCAGCTCGCCGCCCAGACCTCGCCGCCAACGGCGAAATTGGTCGTCGCGCGCGTGCCGGTGACCGACGAGAACGACCGGACGTAGTCGCGGATGATCTCGCCCGTGGAGGCTGCGGTGACGTGAGAGGTGCCAGAGAGCTCGCTCGCGTTGCTCGAGGCCGCCGTGTACGTCACGTCGACGGCGAGCGCGAAGAGCCGAGGCTTGTCGTAGGCGACGCCGACGTTGACCGCGAAGGGGAGACGATCGCGCGCGAGGTATTGGCTGGTACGCGAGCTCTTGTTGGAGGTGCCGAGCACGCTGTCGGAGCCGTTCACCGCCGATTGTCCGCTGCCGTAGTGGAAGAACGTCGGCGACGAGAGGCCGACGCCGAACCACAGATCGTCGAGAGGAGAGACCTGCGCGCCGAGCTTCACCCAAGTGGATCGCGTCGCGATGGTCTGCGACGTCGACGACGTGCGGCTCAGTTGGACGGCTCCGCTGAAGCCGTAGAAGTCACGGTTCGACTGTTCGCTGTATTGCGTGGTCGTGTAGCGCGCGAACCACGTCGCGCCGAGGCGCAACCAACGACCGACGGCGAGCGCGTAGGTCGATCCGAGGTTGTAGTCGGTGTATTCGTAGGAGACGAATCGACTGTCGTTGTCGGCACCGAAGATGGTCGGCAAGATGGCCCGGTACCGACCTTGAAAGGTCGACTTGATGGCGCTGGGGATGATCAGCGAGACGCCTGCTTTGTGCCTGATCTCGTCGCTCTCGTCGCTGACGCTCGTGAGGTACATGATCGAGCTCGGCAACTGGAAGACCGACTGTCCACCTTGGGAGTCTTCCTCGACCTTCGCCGGATAGGCGAACTCCTTCACGAAGAATGGCTTGATGTGAAGTCGCGTCGCGCCGTAGACGTTGGCGCTGAGCGCGAAGAGATCCTTCGGCAGGCCGGCGAGCCCGGCCGGGTTGAGGTACGGCATCGCCGAGTCCCGGCCGTTCGCCGTCGCCGCGCCGCCCATCTGCGCGGTGCGACCTCCGAGCGGCAGTTGCGCGAAGGCGCGTCCTTCGGCGACGAACACGGTGGCCACACTCGCGACGACACCCGCGACGACACCCGCGCGCATCAGTGGCAATCCGCCGGGCACGAGGTCTTGTCTTCGTAAGGGCTCCGACACTTTCCGTCGCCGCACGACGAACAGACGGCGCCGACGCAGCACTTGCCCGCGCTGCACGTCTCGCCGGCCGCACAGACCACGCCGCAGGCGCCGCACGCGAGCGGATCGGTGGCGTAGTCGTGGCAACCGCCGAGGCAGTCGACCTCCGGCGGAATGCAATGGGTGAAGCTGCCTTCGCAGAGCCCGCTCGCGCAGTAGCAAGCGCCTGCCTTGCAGTCTGGACCGCCGGTGCCAATCACGCCGCAGACGTTCCCGCAGCGCCCGCAGTTCCTCGAATCCGTGCCGAGGAGATCGATGCAGCTACCGTGGCAGTCCGACTTGCCGCCGCTACAGAGTGGCCCTGTTTCGACTGGCCGCGTGTCGGCCGGCGGAGTCCCGGTGTCGCGCCCCGTATCGACGATCGGTGACCCGGTGTCCCGACCGGTGTCGAGGGGACTCGTGGCGGTGTCGGGCTCGGACGAATCGGTGGCGTCTTCCCCAGTCGAGCCCGTGTCGTCCGCCCTTGCGGAGTCGGACGTCGGCGTGACGGTGAGCGAGCTGCCCGAGTCGTCACCACAACCGATCGGCGCGCCGAGGAGCGCCACGAGGAAGCAGCGCCGTCCGCGCAGCAGCGCCGCCGCGAGTCCGAGGCCGAACGAGCTGGCGCCGCCGCCGCGAGGGGAGCGAGCCACTCCAGGGCGAAGCGCGGAATGGGAGTCGACCATCGGACGCCGCTAGAGCAAGCGATGCGCCACGATTCGCACGCTCGCTCGTGCCGACGTCGATGCAGAAGATCCGGGATATCGGCCCTGCCGAACGGACGGCGCATGGCACGGTGCCACCGTCGTGCCAGGCCTCCTCCACGCCGATCGACGGGAGAAGCGAGACGATCCAATCCGCCCTCAGCCGGGCGACGTGCATCTCGAACCCGGCTGGCGCGGCCGTAGTGGACAGCCATCGATTGGAGCGCAACCACCCATCACTGTCCCCCACCACAAGCCGCGCTCGTCTTCTTCACGCACGCATCCACCTCCGCCTTCGCCGTCGGCTCGTGGATGTTCCCCACCGCCTTTCGCACACAATCCCAATAGCGCGCGCGCTCACCGGCTGGGCAAGGCGGCGAATCGATTCCCTCGCACGCGGCGCGTTGGAGGCTGAGGCGGACTTCGCCCTTCTCCTTCGTCGTCAGTGATGGGGGATTGTCCGCAAACCAAGTATCGACGCGGCGGAGGGAGTAGAATTCGGCGAGCGGAATCGGGCCCAGCTCGGACGTGAGGACGGTCGCCTCACCGTAGACGGTGCCGTCGAGGAGATAGCAATGCTTGCTGTCGGGATCGAAGAGGTAGTCGCCACCGAGGTGAATGTCGGCTTGGGTGACGTGTGTCGGCGCGCTCGCCCCCACGGGTGACCAGCCGAGCTCGTGGTGGCCCATCGAGAGGCGGAGCTCGGTGTCGGCTTGGGCGAAACGACCCTTGATGTCGGGGACGACGTGAGAGGGTTTGCCGTCGACCCAAACTTGCACCGCGGCGCCAGTGCCGTTGTCGATGGCGACCTTCGGATGCGACCAGAACCAAGCGACGGTGGCGACGACGGGCGCGACGAGGAGCGCATGTGCCGTGAGGCGGTAAAGCGCGCGATAGGCCCTCTTTTTGGCCACTGGCGTCGTCCCGTGGGCGCGCGCGAGGTCGGCGGCCCAGGTCGGGTGCGTGCAGAAGAGCGTGACGTCCTCGCCTCGAGCGCCGACGACGCGCGCCCCATCGATGGTGGCGGTGGCGGGCGCGATGCGTTTGCGAATCGGCCAGACGAGCTGCAGCGCGACGGCGCCAGCGAGCGCACCGACGACGCCGACCGCGAGGGCACCGCCGAGAGGAAGAAATGGAATGAAGCCGACGGCGCCGAAGATGCCTGTCGCGAAGACGATGACCGCCTTGAGGTGGCTGGTGTGTGTCGTATTCCACGCAGAAAAGGCAGCTTGTCCGTGGCACGGCACGCAATAAGGAATCTCGATTGCGCGACGGCCTCTCTGCGACCGGAGGGACTTTTCCGCAGGGGCACCGCACGAGGCGCACGACGTCGGCGGCCGGTAATCGTTCGCGCGAACGCGGACGTCGAAACCCTGTTCGAACGCGCGCCCTGGCTCGACGCGGCCGAGCTCGCGCGGAGGAGGCGCTGGCGCCGCAGGCTTGGCCTCGACGTCGGATGGGGTCGTCTTCTCGACGCGTTCGACGGCTTCGTTCCACGCGCTCCAATCGATCTTCGGCGCCGCCGCCATCACGCCCGAGAGCTTCTCCCAAATCGCCTCGTGCGCGCGGTCGAGCTCCGCGCCTTCGGAGGCTCCGGCTCCACGGCGATCGAGCCGCGTGAGGACGAGCGCCGCGCATAGATAGGCGGCGTCCTCGGCCATCGGGTCGAGCGCGATTTGCACCCAATCGCGGCTCGGATCATGACGATGACGATAGGTCGGCGCGTCGAGGGAGGCGCCACGCGCCATCAGCCCACGGTGCACCCAGTCGCGCAGCTCGACGTTCTGGCGCGCCAAGATCACTGGATCGACCGGAAAACCAGTGAGTTGCGCGTAGGCGCGGCGTTGCTCTTTCGTCTGCGGCGAGAGACGAAACGCGAGATGCGCAGCGATGGTGCAGGGGACGAGCACGAGCAGTGCGATCACGGCGAACGCTTGCGAAGGCGAACCGGTGAGCAGCGAGAGGGCGAAGAGGGCGACCGAGCCGACCACACCCCACCAACGCCCGTACGCGACGAGCACCGAACGCATGTCGAGCGGCGTCCGCAATGCCTCTCCGTCACCGGTGCCTCTCCCGCGGAGAATGACGAAGCCCGCCATTGGAAAGACGGGGAGGAAGTTGATGTGGAACATCTGGGTGACGACGCACGAGCCATCGACCTTCTCGATGCGCCCGAAGAGGCGCGTTCCGAACACGTTGATCATGGGCGAGCCTTTCGCGGAGACGACATGAAACGAGCTCGACACGAGTTCGCGACCAGTTGCGGCGGCGTGAAGTTTCCTCGCCGTGCCACGGGCGCTCCGTTCATCCCACCCCTGCCGACATCACTTTCTCCCACCACGTTACACTCGGCCTCGTGACCTCACCCGCGAACGGCGACGCACTCGTCGCGCTCTCCGATCTCCCCGATCTCGACGCCCGCGCTCTCGAAACCATGTCCGCCCTCGAAGGCGTGGGCCTCGCGGCGCGACAAGAGCTACTCGCGTCCGCCGAACGGCGAAACCTCGCGGCCGGACAGTCGCTCATCACCCAAGGCGCGCAGAACGAGCACATGTTCCTCGTCGTCCACGGCGAGCTCGGCGTGCACCTCGAGAGCGTCGACGGAGAGCCAGTGGCAATCATCGGGACTGGCGAGACCGTCGGTGAGCTCGGCGTGCTCGATGGCAGCGCAGCCTCGGCGCACGTCGTCGCGCGCACCGAGTGTCTGCTCCTGGCGGTGAAGGAGGAAGACTTCTGGCGCCTGACGAACGCCAGCCACGCGTTTGCCGTCAACCTCCTCCTCAAGCTCGCCAAACGCCTTCGCGCGAACAACGCGGCGGTCAGCTCCAACGTACAAAAACGCCGTCAATACGAGCGCGCGGCGATGTTCGACGGGCTCACGGGAATCCACAATAGGCGCTGGCTCGACGAGACGCTGCATCGCATGGTGCGACGTCACGCCGCGAGCGGCGGGCTCCTCTCGGTCGCGCTCGTCGACGTCGATCACTTCAAACATTTCAACGATCGATTCGGGCACGCGGCGGGAGATCACGTGCTGACGGCGGTGGCGACGACGCTGGCGGAGAACGTTCGTCCGACCGATTTGGTGGCGCGCTTCGGCGGCGAGGAGTTCGTCATCATTTTCCCCGACACCAGCCTCGAGCTCGCCGAGCGTGCGGCCGAGCGCGTGCGTCTGGCGGTGGCCAATCGGGAGATGACCACCGCCGATGGGACGAAGCTCCCCGCGGTGACGATTTCGATCGGGATTTCCCAGCTCCTCGTCGACGAGACGGTGCCCGACTTCCTCAAGCGCGCCGACCTCGCGATGTACCAAGCGAAGCAGGGCGGACGAAACCGCGTGATGCTCGCGAAGACGTGAGTGAGCGCCTAACCCGCCGCCAAGCGTTGCCGAAGAAAGGCGACGATCTTGGTGATGGCTCGACGTGACTCGGGGAGCACGTCGGCAGAGAGTTGCCAGACGTGGAAGACGCCCGGCCACACCTCGAGGTCGACGGTGACGCCGGCGGCGCGCAGCTTCTCGGCCATCTTCACGCCATCGTCGCGGAGCATCTCGCGTTCGGCGCACTGAATCATCGTCGGAGGAAAACCGGAGACGTCGGCGCGGAGCGGAGAAATGAGCGGATCGGCGGGGTCCGTCTTCGGTGCGTAGAGCGGCGCGACGAGCGGGAGGAGCCGCGGATCGAACATCGAGTCACTGTCGGCGTTGCTGCGATGCGAGGGCAGATCGCCGACCAGATCGGTCGCCGGTGAGAGACAGACGAGCGCCGCCGGCAGCGGAAGACCGAGCGCCCTCAACTTCAGCGTCAGGGTCAACGTGAGATTTCCACCCGCGGAATCGCCCGCGACGAAGAGTCGCGACGGCATCACGTCCTTCGCGAGGAGCGCGCGATAGGCCTCTACGAGATCGTCGAGCGCCGCAGGAAACGGGTGCTCCGGCGCGAGGCGATAGTCGACGGCGTAGATGGGAATGCGAAGACCGTCGGCGAGTCGCCAGGTGAGACCGCGATGGGTGATGGGCGAGCCGGCGATGAAGGCTCCACCGTGGATGTAGAGGATCGCGCCCTTCTCGTCGGCTGCGCTGACGGCGAGCCGCTCGGCCGGAACGTCACCGAGCTTGACCTGCGTGATGCTCACTTTCGCCGGCACCCGCGGAGCACGCCGTTCCATCGCTTTCATCATCGGACGAAGGAGCATCACGTCGGGATGACGCTTGAAACGTCGCTTCATCATGAAGCGAATGGCCTTGTCGAGGAGGAAGAGCTGGATGGACATGGACGAGCGAGTCTAGCGTGGTCAAGATGAAGGCAACATGAAGCGCTCGCGAATGACGATCACGTTCGCGTTCGGCATCTTCGGGTGCAGCAGCACGGGAGTGACCTCGCCCGCCGAAGACGCAGCGTTCGACGCGACCACCGACGGCTCGTTGCGAATCCCCAAAGAGCATCGGCCCGCCGTCGTCGCCTGTGACGCGACGAGGCCACCGGGGAGCGCGGCCGGCACCACTGGCGGCGCGTGCACCAAAGACTCCGACTGCACCACCGGGGGCAAGAACGGTCGCTGCTACGGAGGGCTGACGCCGAACGCGTGCAGTTTCGACGAATGCGCGACCGACAGCGAGTGCGGCAGCGCGGTGTGCCTCTGTCGCGTCGCTGCTCGTGTCGGAGCGCCCAACGTATGCTTCCGCGGAAATTGCCGCACCGACGCCGACTGCGCGGGCAATTTCTGCTCACCCTCGGGCGCCGACATCTATTGGAATTGCACGACGGGCGTCCCCATCGGCTCGTACGGTTTCTTCTGCCACGGCCCCACCGACGAGTGCATCGACCACGACGACTGCGGCGCGGCGAGCAACGTCAGCTGCGTCTACGACGTCGACGCGAAGCACTTCAAGTGCCTGTCGCTCGTGTGCACGAAGTGAGTCACCACGGCAGCGTTTGAGCCTCAGAAGATGTGATTGAAATTGACGTAAAAACCAGTGCCTTCGGGGCTGACGCCGAAGTCGGCCATGATGATCGTCGCCTGGTTCCACGAGAGACGCAGGCCCGCGCCTTGGGAGCGTTTCCAACCCGCGAGCGTCGTCTCGCGGACGTTGTCGAAGACGCGCCCGATGTCGAGGAAAGGCACGGCGATGAGCGCGAAGGCCTGCTTGAAGAGGTGGAAGCGGACGAAGGTCCAGCGCACCTCGTAGTTGGTGAGCACCATGATCGGTCCGACGAAGCGATTCTGCTCGAAGCCACGCAAGGTGCGCAGGCCGCCGAGGCCGGCGTGGTTGTCGTCGATGAACGGGAGAATGCCCATCGAGAAGAACGGCGTGCCCGGGCTCTGCACCTCGTAGAGACCGCGCGCCGCGAGGACCAGATCGGCGAGGTGAGGGATCGGGCTCCAAAACCCGCGCACCGAAAGCATCGCCCGCTCGTAGACGTAGCGTGAGCCGAGGGCCTTGGTACCGATCTCGGTCGAGAGCTCGAGGTAGATGCCGGAGTTCGGATCGGGATCGAAATCTCGGGTATCGAGCGAGACGGCGAGGCGGAGGACGTTGTCGAAGCCGCCGTTGCAACCGACCACGCGTTGCGCGGCGCAGTCTTCGCCGAGGAGGGAGAGCGCCTCGGTGGTCTTGGTCGCGTTGCCCGCGGCGTCGACGGCGTCGATCTGCGCGCCGGTGGAGTCGATGACGCGACTGTAGGAGAGCCCGACGCCGATGAAGGGGCGGAGCACGCCGCCGAAGAAGAGACGTTCGAGCCCGAGCTGGAGCGAGCCGCGCTGGAAGCCCGAGGCGTTGTATCGCGAATAGGCAGTACCGTCGGGCCGAAGCCGCTGCGCCGCGGCTTGGTAATCGGCCATGCGGGAGAACGTCTGCCCGGGAGCGCCTGGAAACGAGAGGGGCGCGAGGCTGCGGGTGCCGATACCGAAATAGGGCCAGGTGCGCGCGGCCTCGAACTCGAGCGTGGCCCGCGCGCGATAGAGCGAGCCGAGAAATGTCGGCGCGTCGTAGTCGATGAGGTGATCTTGCGCCGTCGCGGTGGTGACGAAGGCCTGGACGATCACCCGATGGAGATAAGGCGTGTAGGCGAAGTGCGGATTCTCGCGATATCCATCGTAGTAATAATAGAGCCTTCCGCCGAATCCGAACTTGGTGTTCGGATCGTAATTGGCAATCGGCAATCCTGTGAAGTAGCCGCCTTCTTTCTTTCCGGCGTAGTCGTCGGCGCGGAGGTGCTGCTTGAAGTCGAAGCCCTCGGGCGCCTCCGGCTCGGGGACGACGGCGGCCGCGGAGACCGTACGCGCGAGCCCGAGACCGAGACCGAGCGCGAGAGTTGCCGTCGTCCGGTGTCTCACGCCCATGCTCCAACTTGAGTGTCGGCTCGTGGCGCCGAAGTGTCAGCAAAGAAGCGCGGAACGTCGATGCTGGAAAATCAGCTCACATCTTGGTTTCGCCAGGGGCGCCGCCGTGCGTCGCTTCGTAGCGTTCGACGACCTTGTCGGTGAGATCGACGCTCGGCGCGACCCATGCGCCGTCGCACCCAGGGGCGACCCAGAGGGTGGTCTTTTCATCGTCGGCGATGGCGAAGAGCTTGCCGGCGAGCTCGGCTCCGCGCGCAGTGACGAAGCTGCGCACCCGCTCACGTGCCATGGCGGTCATCGTCTTCTCGGTGGTGTCGAGATCTTCTTGATCGCGGACGAGCTTCGCTTGGAGCGCCATGAGCTTCTTCTGGAGGACCTTGGTGCGCTCGGCGAGCGCCTCCTTGCTCAGCACGTTCGCCTGTTTTTCCAGGTCTTCCTGCTCTTTCGTGAGCATCGCCTGGTCGGCTTCGAGATCGCGCTGCATGAGCTCGTATTTCTTCTTCAGCTGCGACTCCATCGTGGGGCGCTCGAAGGTGCGCTTGATGACCTCGTCGACGCGAACGCCGCCGCTCTGCGTGCACACGGGAGGTGTTCCTGCAGGGGTCGGTGGCGAGCCGTTGTTCACCGCCGCCGGAGCCGAGGAGCACGCGGCGGTGCAAACGGTGGCGACGACGACGAGAAGAGACGAGCCGAGGAGCGTGATGACCGAGCGAGCCATGGGCGTGCCACGAGTCTAGCGCTCGTAGCCGGGCCACGCCGGGCCGAGCCCCTGCCCCTCGCGATACGCCCCCTCGCGCGCGCTGGCGAAGGCCGCGAAATAGACGCCGAAGATGGCGAGGCCGACGCCGGCGACGATGTCGACCAGCCAATGCCAACGGAGATAGAGCGTGGCGCCGATGATGTTGAGCGCGAAAAACGCGGTGACGGGCCAGCTATATCGATAAGGAGCTCTCGCCCGATGGCGATACGAGAAGAGCGCGATCGCCGTCGGCCCGGCGGTGTGCAGTGAAGGAAATACGTCGAACTCGGCGCCGCCATTGTGCACCGCCGACATCACCGCGCGCAGCCAGAAACCTTGGGGAAGCTCGTTTGCGAAGCTGCCGGCGAGGTGTTGGTGAGGGCCGACGCCGGGGACGAGCAGATAGGTGACCTGCGCCACGCAATAGACCGTCAGCGTCACCAAGCCGAACTCGGCGATGAGCCTGGCGTCGCGCCCGAAGAAGAGAATCGGCAGCACGTGCACGGCCAAGACGAGGAAATAGCTGAAGTAGAAGAAGGCGAACCACTCGGTGAGGTGCGGACCGACGAAGCGATCGGCCCACAGCGCCGGTTCGATATGAAATACGCGAAGATCGAAGGCATAGAGGGCGGCGTCGCAGGTCGAGACGACGTGCGCGTGGAGCAAATCGCGGAGCCAGAAATAGGAGATTTGCACGGCCCCGTAGACGGCGACGCGATAGAGCAGCGCGCCCCCGACGCCGACCACGCGGGTGCGCACGAAGGCGATCGACGCGACGTAGAAGAGAAACAAGAGCGACATGCGGGCGAGCGAGACGTCGCGCGTCGGCCCATGACCGAAGAACGCAGCGATGCAGAGGGCCGCGAGATAGACGCCGACGATGCCGTCTTGGATGGCGAGCGTGCGCACCGCGAAGGCGGAGTCTTTGGCGAGGGTGGTGGGCTTCATGGAAACGCCGGCCGCTGCTCGCCCGTGGCCCATTTGTAGCGAAGCCCGCCGGTGCCGAACGCGCCGAGGACGAGACCGAGATCGTCGGGAGACTTCACCGCGACGGCGAGGAATCCGAGCAGCTCGAGGTGCTCGGTGAGCGTGTAGACGAAGGCCGGACCGACGCGCACGACGTTGCTCGGTCGACCGGGAACGACGACCAGCTCGCCGACGGCGCCAGCCTTGAGCGTCCCCGATTCGCCGAACGAATAGACCCAGCCGAGCCGCGTGGAGATGACCCACGGGGGTGAAATGACGACTCGAGTCGACTCCTCGTAGAGAAATGTGCCCGGCGGCGCGTCGAGCACTTTGTCGACGTTGACGGCGAAGACCGCGAACCCGTGGAGAACGGGCGCGAGGCCCGAGACCTCGAGCTCCCATGCGAGATAGCGACTGCGCGCGCCCGACGAAGCGTCGACGTCACTGGACGAGTAGTGCGTGCTCGGCGTCAGTGGACCGTGCGTGAACGACCGATTCTGCCGCCAGCCGAAGGCGACGTCGAAGAAGGGAAGCGAGGCGCGCGCGCCGGCATAGAGCGCTTCGAAGTCCGACGTGAGAATGGGAAAGGCCTCGACGCCAGCCCACATCCAATGCGGTTTTCCGTATCCGAGCGCGACGAGCGTCTTGCCATAGGTCGGCCCGACGTCGATGCGCGCGGCGACGAAGGGGCGCGCGTTGCCTTGATCCCAGGGTGATAGACGTGCCTCGTCCTGACCCTCCCCCGCGCGCGCGGGGTGCGCGAAGAGCAGAGTCGCGATCAGCCAATCGAAACGAATCCACGCACGACGCACCGTGGGAGGAGAGGTGTCCGTCGGAGGATGCGGAGGGTCAGGTCTTGGTGTTTCTTCACACGAGGGTGGGTGCCGCGTTTTGTTGAGCCGTCATGATGGCCATGCGGCCAAGCATGAGCGTGCGCGCGCACCCGGGCGTGCTTCGACGCGGGGCGGCGTACGTCGGGGACAATTGATCGCTCGCCAAGCGCGATTCCGCGGCTAAAGTCGGGTACTTCGTCGTCGCCGGTGCTCGGCGACCTCTCGCCGTGAGGATGCCACCGTGTCGAATCGCCCTTCTTTTTGCTTGTTTTGCCTCGCTTTCGTGGTCTTTCCCGCCGGTTGTGCCGCGTCGTCGAAGGACGGTGGTGACCCGGTCGATTCGGGCACGGGCGATGGCACCTCGGCGGACACCGGCGGCGCCCTCGACACGGGGGGGTGACTCGACGGGTCTCACCGACGTCTCGACCCCCGACACTCCCGTGACGGGCACTGCGGTCGTCTACGCCAACACCGACACCACGCTCTGGTCGATGGATCCGGCGACCAAGACGGTGACGAAGATTGGCGACTTCGGGGGTCTCGCGGCGGGCGAGAACGCGACCGACGTCGCCGTCGACGGAGATGGCAAGGTGTACGTCAACAGCGAGACCGCCGTGTACACGGCGACGCTCCCGACCAGCGGCACCGGCACCGTCGCCCTCACGCTGAAGACGACGCTCCCGAGCAGCAGCCGCTTCTTCGCGCTCGGCTTCGTACCCAAGGGCGTCCTCGGCAGCGGCGAGTCGCTCATCACCGGCGATGGCGCGGGCGATCTCTATTTCATCGACACCGCTGGCGCGACGGCGACGCCGCAAAAACTAGGCTCGTTCGGCGTCTGGAAGAGCGGCGATCCCGATCCCGGTGGCAAGGCCGTGGCCGGTGATGCGTGGACGCTCTCCGGCGATCTCGTCTTCTACATCGACGTCGACGGCACCACGCCGCGCGGTCTCGCGACGGTGCGCACGTGTCACACGAAGAGCGGCACCACCACCTGCCAAGCCGACGACGACGTGCTCATCGAAGTCGACATGAGCGCGCTCAAAGCGAACTTCGACGCCAAGACCTCGTCCACCAGCCTGCGCAAACGCTTCCTCGGCACCGGCAGCGGCACCGGCCGGCTCTATGGCCTCGGCGCTTGGGAAGACAAGGTCTACGCGTTCTCCCGCTCGTACAAAGGCTCCTCGACGGCAGCGTCACTCCCGCCGCAGCTCGTGCAGATGGACGTCACCGGCAGCGGCACCGTACTCAAGTCGTTCGGCACCGGCGCCACGCCCGATTTTGCGAACGGCTGGTCCGGCGCCGGCGTGACGACGAAGGCGAAGATTTCGGTGATTCGCTGACTCGACAGGGTCTCCGGCGACGGCCGGGGATGTGAACAGCGGAGCATGCCATCCGTGCGACGGATGCACATGGAACCCTGGCCCATGCCGACGACGGGGCGCTGGCGGCGGCGCGGACGACCGGCCCGACGCGGGCTGTTCAATCTGCATGAGCGTCGCCGGCGGGTCGATCGAAGAGTCGGCCCGACGGGTCCGAGGCAGCGGCGGATCCCGAGCCGACTGAGCGGCGAGCTTGGATCGAGTCGAAAAAAACCGACGAGGAGTGCGCCAAAAGATAGACGCTATGTCCTTGGAACCCATCCGACTGAGCGCGAAGCCGACGCGCGGACTCGTTTGGGCGCGCTGACTCGGTCAGACGGCGACGTGTCGAGCCTTTTCACGGAGCCCCGTCGGTCGGACGGCGACTCGCGGAGCCTTTTGTCTGAGAGCCGTCGGTCGCAGGGTGACTCGTCGTGCCCTTCGGCGGAGTCGCGTCGGTCCGACGGCGACTCGTCGAGGCTTCGCGGTGAGTCGGGTGAGTCGCGCGGCGACTCGCGGTCCTCAAAGGGTCAGCAGGCTCAGTCTCGAGCTGAGTCGTCGAGACCTTCGACGGAGTCGCGTCGGTCCGGCGGCGACACGTCGAACACTTGCAGCGAGAACGGTGCGTTGACACCGCGCCTGGTGACCACGGGCTCCAACCGACGGGTAGGGTGGCGTTGCTCAGAAGGGCACGAGTGGCAGGCCGTTGTCGGCGATCGGGCCGTCAAGGAGACCGGGTGTCCCACGTGTTGGCAGATGCATCTCGCGCGCAACGCGAAACGTCGGCTCGGGCGGAAGCCGAGCCCGCCGAGGCGACGCTGATGTCGTGGACGCTAGAACCAGCCGCCGACGGTGCCCGAGCCGTTGACGGACCGGTACAGGTTCTCGCTCACGGGACTCCCCGTGCGGTCCTCGGTGCGCGTGAGGTCAATACGAACATCAGGCCCAAAGCCAACGAAGAAGTGAGGCGCCAGATGGAAGAGAATCGGCGCGCGGAGGACGAACGCGAACCCGTGCGAGCTCGAGCTGAGGGAGCTCCCGTCCACGCTCGTCTCACTCGTGCCGATGAGAAGGCCCGGCCGGATCCACCACGAGACCGCGCGGCTGAACGGGACGTTGAAGCCGATGCGCAAACCGATGGACTCGTCCCGGCCGTGCACCTCGGTGACGCCGTAGGCCTGCGTGCTCACCGAGTACGCGCGCTGCGTGTAGCCGCGGTAGTAGACGAAGCCTCCGAACGAAATTCCGCGAAACGCGAACACGTCCATCCCGAGGTCAGCGGCGAACGACGTCGTTCCAGCGTTCGAGTTGCTCCACCACGAGCCGCCGACGCTGACGTCCGTCGCGCCGGTGATGACCTTCTGGCCGGCCTCCCCAAAAGGCGGGGTGCGTGGTGGGGGCGCGGTCGCCGCCAGCTCGGGCGGCTCGGTGGTCTCCGCTTCGACCGGTGCGGGTGGGTCGCCGGGCAGCTGCGCGTGCGCGGCGGGAGCGAGGAGCAGAACGAGCAGTGCGGTGAGCGCCGGTGATACGGCGCAAGGGCGTCTAGACATGGGGAAAGCCTCCGAGATCCCCTCGTCGGGGATCGGGGTTGGGTTGCGTGACTCATCATGGAAATTTGCGTTGCGGGATCGGTCGACGTCCGTGGTAGGGCGCCATCGCTCGGCTACTTCGCGAGGGCGCGATCGATTCTTCGTTTGTATTCCGAGAAGGGCTGCACGCCGGCGATGAGGTGCCCGTCGACGTAGGTCGTCGGAACTCCCACCACGCCCAAGACATGCGCGTCGTACAGGTCGCGATCGATCATCGCTTCGTAGGTGTGCGCGAACATGACTTGTCGCTCATGCGCCCAATCGAGCCCGTGCTTCTGCGCGATCGCCCGCAGGTCGTCGTCGGCGAGCGCAGGAGCCGACGAGAGCAGATCCTCGAAGACGGGCCAGAAGGCCGCATTGCCTTTGGTCGCGAACGCATCGAGCGCGAACTGCGCAACCGGCTCGGCCCGCGCGTGGTGCAAGAGCGGGAAGCTCCGGAAGACCACGCGGACCTGCTTTGGGTAGACCTCGAAGATGCGGCGGAGAGGTGCGCTGTCCGGATCGATCGCGCCGTCGGTGCCGGCGATGGGGAACATCAGGCGGCGGGTGAATGGCTCGTCGAAGTCGCCGAACACATGCAGCACGACCTTCGCATCGGCTGGCCCGCGCGACGGCGCTGCGCCGACCAGCGGCGGGAGCTCGATGGGCCCGCCCTTGCCCGAGGCGATGAGGGTCGCGTAGAGATCCTTGCGTGGAGTACCCGCAGCGACGCGCTTCTCGGCGCTGGCCAGCTCCTCGTCGATCATCCGCGCAAAGATCTCGAACGACGTCGCGCCAGCAATCCGCCGACCATTGACGAAGGTCGTCGGCGTGCCGTCCACCCGAACGTCGTCGGCGAGGGCGAGGTCGGCGTCGATCGCAGCGGGATGCGCCGCCGAGTTCGCCGTCGCCATCGCCGCCTTCACGTCGAGCCCGAGCGACTTGGCGACGGCGGAGAGGCTCGCATCGTCGAGCTTCGGGGCCGAGTCGAAGAGAGCGTCGTAAGCCGCCCAAAAACCGTCGTTGCCCTTCTGCTTGCGCGCCGCGAACGCGAATGCGCCTGCGGGCGCCGCGCGCGTGTGGAAGGGGACGGCGAAGAATTTGTATACGAACCGGACGCGATCACCATACGTGCCGGCGATCTTCTTCAGCACCGGCTGTAGACGATTACTGAACTCGCAGTCGAAGTCGCTGAAGGTGACGAGCGTCACCAGCGCGTCCTTCGGGCCACGCGCGGGGCTCCCGTCGATGGGCACGCGCCAGACCGTCGAGTCGAGGGCGACGACTGAGGGATCGGTCGTGCTCGGCCGAAAGTGGCGACGAACGAGCTCCGTGTAGATCTCCCTTGCGGACTTGCCCTGCGCCTTCAACAGGTCGGCCTCCACCAAGTGCGCGTCGATGATGGTAGCGAAGGACCCGATCGGTTTGGCGCCGACCAGCAGCTCCCCATCGATCATCGTGCTCGGCGATCCGTTCAAGCCATACGCCCAGAACTTCGCGAGGGACGCGTCGACATGCTTCCTCGACGCCGCGCGAACGCCGTCGATGCTCACGGAGGAGACGCCGAGCGACGCGGCGAGCTGGAGCGGGTCTCGTCCCGCCCCACCCAGCATCTCGTCGGCGAACTTCCAAAATGCTTCGTTTCCCTTCAGCACGTAGACGGCACGGCCGATCACAGCTGCGTCGCTGCCTGCGATCTCCGCGGGCGAGTCTTTCCAGACGATGCGTAGTCGCCCCGCGTAGCGCGCGCGCAGAGCGGCAATCGTCGGCTGGAGCTTGCGGCAGTACTTGCCGGTGAGATCCGACCAGATCACCGCGGTGACGGGTGCATCGTCGGGACCGAGCCGCGGGTCGTCGTCGAGCACCGGTACCGTGACGAGGGCTTCCTTGTTGCTCGCCGTCGAGGGCGAGCCGCCATGGATGAACGTGTTGCCGAGCGAGCACGCGCTGCTCGTCACGAACACCAAACACACGCCGAGGAGCGCTCGAAGGATGTCATAGAGATTCGATTTGCGGATTCGTCGTCGGGACATGAAGAAGGCCTCCGATACCCGAGTCGTCATCGACTGGAGCGCAGTTGTGTAAGCAGGTTATGAATGGAGGCCGGCGCGCCTATCGCGGGCTTCGAGCGCGAGCTGAAGGTCGGCGCCGGGGCTCGACTGACGACTGCGGGTCGTCCCTGCTCGCTGGCGGATCGAGTCGGCCGACCTCGATCGCGAGAGCTGGAACATCGACGGGCGCATGGATGAGGACATGGACCACGCCGGTCTTCCGCGCGCGCTTCGATGCCGGGTCATGCCACGTCGCGGTCAGGCAGCGCTTGGTAGCCGGCCACGCACGGGCGACGGCCTCGAGCGTCTGTAGGCCGTCGCCGTCGCCCCGCTCCGCGGCAACCACCACGTCGAAGCGCTCTTGTCCGAGTAGGCGAAGCGCGCCTTCCATCCCCGAGGTCGTCGCGACGCTGTGGTAGCTCCGCAGTCGATGCGCCAGTGCCGCACGTCGATGGCAGTTCGGCTCGACGAGCAGCACTCGCCGCCGGATCGGTACAACGACCGGCGCGAGCTCGATGGTGCGGTCGTCGCCCGAGGCCTCGGGCGAGACGACAACCGCCACGCGTTGACTGGCTGCGCTGTGCTCGTCGACCGGCTGCGCACGCTTCATATGGCTCATCGTCGACCTCGCATCTTGGGAAGGACGTCCAGCACATCATCGAGCGATGGAAACCGTGCGACAGCCCCTTGCACGAGCCCAACGCGCACACCGTCAGCGAGCGCTGGATCGTTCGCCGCGGTCATCACGCAGCGGA
>JANYDK010000121.1 GCA_025363655.1 Deltaproteobacteria bacterium
TCCTGGCACTTTCTTCGACTCCTTGCGCTCGACTTGACCATCTTTACCGTCGCTCGATACTCTTTTCGAGTAACTCCCCCTTAGCCCGATCTCGGACCTCGGATCCACCCGTCCGCACAGCGCTGCCTCCCTCCGCAAAGAGGGGGCGCACAAAGTCTTTGAACCCGATCACGATGCAAGATCAGTCACCGAAGGCGCCTTCGCCCACGACCATGCGGCCGGGGAAGTCGTTTGTCCTTCGCTTCATCAGCGGGAAATACCAAGGCGGCGAGTTTCCGATCGTTCCCGAGAAGCAGATCATCGTCGGCCGCTCGAGCGACCTCGAGATGGTCCTCGTCGAGGACATGGTCAGCCGCAAGCACGCGAAGATTCAAATGCAGGCCGATCAGATCTGGATCGAAGATCTCGGCTCGACGAACGGCACCTTCGTCAACGGTGAGAAGGTCAAGAAGGCGCGGCTGAAAGAGGGCGATCGCGTCCTCATCGGCACCAGCATCCTCAAGGTCGTCGCCGCCGACTCGAACGCGCAGCCGCAAGGCGACGCCAAGGCCAACCTCGAGAACGTCGCCGCGGCTCGTCGCACCTCGCAGGTGCGCACCATGAGCGGCTCGCTCCAGGAAGTGCCGCTCCCCGACTTGCTCCAGCTCTTCGGCACTTCGAAGAAGAGCGGCGTCCTCGTGCTTCGCACCGAAGACGAAGTCGGCAAAATCTATCTCCGCAAGGGCAACGTCTACTACGCCAGCGTCAACGACGGCGACGAAGTCCCTCCCGTGAAGAGCTGCTACCGCATGCTCACGTGGGAGCAAGGCACGTTCGATCTCGACCCGCCCGACGAGCGCACGTTCCCCGACGAGGTCGATCTCACCGTCGCCGAAATCCTCATGGAGGGCATGCGGCAGCTCGACGAGTTCAACCGACTCAAAGAGCAGCTCCCGCCGCTGACCCAGCGCCTCGCCATCTGCCAGCCGCTGATCCCGCCGCTCCGCGATCTCACGCCCGACGACGTCGACGTGCTGCAGATGGTCCACAACTACGGAACCGTCGCCGCCGTCCTCAACAAGTCGATGGCGACCGATCTGCAGACCACCACCATCCTCCTCAAGCTCATCAAGTTGCAGTACATCGACAAGGCTTGAGCCGCGGCTGAGCCGTGCGTACGTGCGTGTAGGCTCCGTTCCTTCTGCACGACGAGTGTGAAGTAACGTGCGGTGCGCCTGGTCGTCGCGACACCTTCGGGAATTCGAAGGTATCGAGACAAACACCCTGCGATGCGAACTCTTGTCCTCGGCGCCTGCGCCGCCTTGCTTCTCGGCGCGTGCAGCAGCGGATCTCCTGGGCCCGGCGACCAAGCGACCACATCGACCCCCGACTCGGGCCTCGATGCCGAAGTAGGAGCCGATGCTCCCGACGACACCGGTCCGAGCGTCGTCCTCCCGCTCGATCCGGTGCCGTCGCCGAGCGAAGTGACGCCGTCGCTGACGCAGGCCGCGCTCAGTCCGACGTCGGTGCTCACGCAACACAACGACGTCTCGCGCAGTGGCGCCAACCTCTTCGAGCACGCGCTCGACACCACGAGCGTCGCCAAGGGCACGTTCGGCCTTCTTTTCTCGCGTGATGTCGTCGGTCAGACGTACGCGCAACCACTCTACGTGCCGTCGCTCGACGTGCCGGGAAAGGGCGTGCTCGACGTCGTCCTCGTCGCCACCGAGCACAACGACGTCTATCTCTTCGAAGCCGACGATCCCGCGCTGACCGAGCCGCTCTGGCATGTGCACCTCGCCGAGCCGGTGCCGACGGAAGATCTGCTCAGCTTCGGCTACTGCAGCGATCTCTCGCCGGAGATCGGCATCACCGCGACGCCGGTGATCGATCCGTCGACGGGCTTCGTCTACGTCGAGACGAAAGAGAAGACCGCTGCCGGCGTCTATCGACACCAACTGCACGCGCTCGATCTGCGCACTGGGCTCGAGCGCGCGGGGAGCCCGGTGGAGATCGACGGCGCGGTCCCCGGCTATGGTGACGGCACCAACTCCGAAGGCAACATCGACTTCTCCCCGCTGCGCGAGCACGCGCGTTCGGGCCTTCTTCTCTCGCATGGGGTGATCTGGCTGGCCTTCGCCGGACACTGCGATGCGACGCCGTTCCACGGCTGGGTGATGGCCTACGACGCGGCGACGCTGAGGCAGGTCGGCATCTGGAACGACACCGCCGACGGCGAAGACGGTGGCATCTGGATGGGCGGCGAAGGGCTCAGCGCCGAGCCTTCGGGTGACGTCTTCCTCGTCTCGGGCAACGGCAGCTTCGACGAGTCGAGCACGCCGATGGGGCTCGGCGACAGCTTCGTGCGGCTCCATCTCGGCACCGAGGGCATCGACGTCGCCGACTACTTCACGCCGTACAACCAAGACATCCTCGACGTCGACGATCTCGATCTCGGCTCTTCCGGAGCGGTGCTCGTGCCGGGGACGCACCTCGTCGTCGGTGCTGGCAAAGAAGGTCGTCTCTACGTGATGGACCGCGACTCGATGGGTCATCACGAGAACGACGGCGACGATCAAATCGTCCAGAATTTCCAGGCAACACAGCTCGATCCGAAATACGGGCACGCGCTCTTCGGATCGCCGGTCTTCTGGAACAAGCAGCTCTATCTCTGGGGCGTCGCCGACGTGCTTCGTGCGTATCCTTTCGACGGTGCCAAGTTCGCCGAGACGCCGAGCGCGACCGGGCCGAGCACCCTCACGCCTCCGATGCCCGGTGGCATCCTCTCGATCTCGGCCGATGGCGTGAAGCCCGGCACCGGCATCGTCTGGGCGTCGCATCCGAACACCGACGCTGGTCGCGCGACCTCATCGGGAGTGCTCCGCGCATTCGACGCCGCCGACGTCTCCCGCGAGTTGTGGAACAGCAACCTCGATCCGCTCGACGACGTCGGCACCTTTGCCAAGTTCACGCCGCCGACGGTGGCCAATGGTCACGTCTACCTCGCCACGTTCGGCGGAAAGCTCCGGGTCTACGGGCTCAAGTGAGCGCTCGGCCTCTGGAGCGTCGGGGCTGCTGTGCGGACATCCCCTACCCAAACCCCTGAAAATCGAGCCTCGCGGGGTGCGAGGTCGGCGACGACATCGTATCGTGCACGTGGTGTCAGTGGAGAACGACCGGAGCCTGCGAGCCTTCTTCGCAGCTTCGCCCGACGCGACGCTGGTGCTCGACGCCGACCTCGTCGTCGTCGAAGCGAACCGAGCCGCCGGTCAGTTCCTCGGGAGGACCAGCGACGAGCTCGCACAATGCTCGTTTCCTTCGCTCTTCCGTGACGACGAGCGTTCGAGCTGCGCCGAGCTGCTCCGCCGCGACGTCTCCGAGCACGTGACGCTGCGCGGGCTCCAGGCGAAGGGCGCGATCGTCGACGTCGAGGGGAGCGTCACCGTCGTCGGGACGTCTCGCGTCGTCGTGCTTCGCGAGGTCGTCGGCGACGTCGTGCGCGCGCTCCGTGCGGTCGCCGAGGTCTCGCCGCTGCTGCTTTTTCGGGTCGATCGACACGGCGTCGTCGTCTGGGCGCGCGGCGTGCTCGCGAAAAATGGCCTCGACGGCTGCACACTCGTCGGCCGTTCCGTGTTCGAGATCTTCGGGACGGCGCCCGTCCACCTCGCGGACGACAGCGTCGTCGACGCCGGTCGCGCGCTCCGTCGTGCGCTCCTCGGGGATCCCTTCCTCGGACGCCTTCAGTTGCAAGCGCGAACCCTTCTCTTGCGTGCCATTCCCGTCGACGACGAGTCGGGCGAGACGCGCTCACTCGTCGTCCTCGCCGTCGACGAGACCGAGGGCGCGCTCGAGAGACAGCAGCTGAAGGCGAGCGAACAGCGCTTCCGGATGCTCGTCGAAGGGAGCGGCGAGGTCACCCTCGTCGTCGGTCGCGATCGCGCCATCGCCTACGCGTCGCCGGCCGTGCTCCAGATCCTCGGCTACTCGCCGGCCGAGTTGGTCGGCATGCCCGTCGCCGCGCTCGCCCATCCCGAATCGCAGCCGTCCGCGCATGAGGGTCTCGGCGCCCTCGTCGCCCAGGCCGCGCCGGTTCGTCGAGGCGAAGCTCGTCTGCGGCACAAATCAGGCGGTCATCGCTCGCTCGATGCCACCGCTCGCGCGAGCGTCGATGGCGAGGTCGTCGTCCACCTGCGTGATCTCAGCGAGCAGCGTCAGCTCGAAGATCAGCTCCGTCGCGCCCAGAAAATGGAGGCCGTCGGTCGGCTCGCCGGTGGCATCGCGCACGACTTCAACAACATCCTCGCCGCCATCCAAGGCATCGCCGAGGTGTCGCTGGAAGAGCTCGCCGACGAAGATCCGCGGCGCGAAGATCTCTGGCAAATCCTCGAGGCGAGCAACCGCGCGACCTTGCTCACGCGTCAGCTCTTGGCGTTCGGCAGGCGGCAGATGCTCAACCCGCAGGTGGTCGATCCCGCCGAGCTCGTCGTCAACGTCCATCGCGTCTTCCATCGGCTCCTCGGCGCGGACATCGAGTTCGCCACCGTTCGCCCGGAAAATGCGCTCGCCGTGCGGGTCGACCCGGGGCAGCTCGAGCAAGTGATCGTCAACTTGATGGTCAACGCGCGCGACGCGATGCCAGGCGGCGGCAAGCTCACCATCGAGACCAGCGAGGTCACGCTCGACGACGACTTCGTTCGCTCGGTCGGCGATCTCAAGGCCGGCGTCTACGCGCGCATCACCATTCGCGACACCGGTACGGGAATGGACGAGGCGACGCGCGCCCACGTCTTCGAGCCGTTTTTCACGACGAAAGAGCTCGGTCGCGGCACCGGCCTCGGGCTCGCCACTGCGTTCGGCATCGTCCAGCAGAGCGGCGGTCACCTCGCGGTCGAGAGCGAGCCGGGCGAGGGCGCGACCTTCCACATCTATCTCCCTCGCGACGAGAGCCGCGCGCCCTCGACGGCCCCGTCGACGCCTCTCTCGACCGTGCATCCGGGCACTGGCACCGTGCTCATCGCCGAGGACGAGCCCGTCTTGCGCGAGCTGGTCGCGCGCGTTCTACGGAAAATTGGCTACGAAGTGCTCGTCGCCGACGACGGACGGCAGGCGCTGCAAGTCGCTGCGTCCCACGCGGGGCCGATCGATCTACTTCTCACCGACGTGACGATGCCACGCCTCGGGGGCGTCGAGCTGGCGCAGGCGCTCTTGGCGGCTCGTCCGGAGGCCAGGGTGCTCTTCATGTCGGGTCACGCCGAACGCGCGCGTCTGCAGACGTCGCGCTTGGTCGGCGAGGTGCTGGAGAAGCCGTTCACGACGCGAGAGCTGCAGCGGGTCATTCGTCGCACGCTCGCGACGGCGACCTGACCACCGTCTCCGGGGGCCCTGCTCTCCGTCACGACTCGCGTTTGCGTCGCAGCGTATTGCGCCCGATTTCCAGGGTCTCGGCGGCCCGTGTGAGGTTGCCGTCGTGCGCGGCGATGGTCGCGTCGACGTAGCGTCGCTCGGCTTCGGCGAGCGAGAGCCCGAGCGGAAGTCGGACGTCGCTCACGTTGCCAGGTGCGCCGCCGCCGGCGATGAGCCCGAGGTGCTCCGGCGCCAACACTTCGCCGGGCGCGAGGACGACCGCGCGTTCGATTGCGTGCTCGAGCTCGCGCACGTTCCCTGGCCACGGATGCGAAAGGAGCGCCGCGAGCGCGTCCTTCCCAAGCGTGCGCCCAGGGCGTTGGTGTCTTCGCCCGTAGAGATCGAGGAAGTGTCGCGCGAGCACCACCACCTCGTCGCCACCCCGCGCGCGCAGCGGTGGAATGGCGATTTCGACGACCCGGAGCCGGTAGAACAAGTCCTCGCGAAAGGCGCCGGCGCGTACGAGCGCGTGGAGATCGCGGTGCGTCGCGGCGAGGAGACGGACGTCGCTCTTGAGCGTCGTGCGCCCGCCGATGCGCTCGAAGGTGCGGTCTTGGAGGAAACGCAGCAGCTTGGCCTGCGCCGACGGTGGCAGCTCGCCGATCTCGTCGAGGAAGAGCGTGCCTCCTTCGGCGAGCTCGACCTTGCCGACGACGCGACGATCGGCGCCGGTGTACGCGCCCTTCTCGTGACCGAAGAGCTCGGCCTCGACGAGCGAGAGCGGCAGCGTCGTGCAATCGACGGTGACCATCGGCTCTTCGCGTCGCTTCGAGTTGGCGTGGATCGCGCGAGCAAAGAGTCCTTTGCCGACGCCGGTCTCCCCGGTGAGGAGCACCGTCGCGTCGGTGGCCGCCGCACGACCGATGAGCGTGTAGACCTCGCGCAGTGCAGGGCTCGGACCGACGATGTGGTTGATCGGACCGCGCACCGTGACGCCCCGACCTTCAGGACGTGCAGCGCGCAGCGTGGTCGCGTCGAGCGCCTGCGCCACCTGCGCTGCGAGCGCGAGGAGGAAGGCCTCGTCTTCCTCGTCGAAGGGACCGCTGTGCTTGTTGAGCACTTGCACGACCCCGCGGATGGCGCGCGCGTCACGAATCGGCGCGACGAGCATCGTCTGCGTGACGTACCCCGTCGCCGCGTCGACGCCTGGATAGAAGCGCGGCTCGCGCGCCGCGTCTTTGACGTTGAGGACGACGCCCGTCTCGGCGACGTGCCCGGCCACGCCTTGCCCGACCGGCAGACGAATCTCCTCGATTTCAGGCAGATCGGCGACGCGCGAACGGAGCTCACCGCTCTCGGCGTCGACCAGATAGACCGTCGCGCGATCGGCGGCGAGCGCACGTGCGATGCGACGACCAAGGGCTTCGAGCAGGCCATCGAGCTCGATTTCGCGCGCCAGGAGCGCACCGAGATCGAGCAAGAGCGACAGGCGCTGATCGCGCGGAGGCACGACCTGCGACTCTATCACGCGGCCACGGACGCTCCGGGGCCGCACTGCAACACGAGACCTTCACGCGCCGCGACGACGTCGGGGAAGAGCTCGGCCGCCTTCGCCTCGATCGCCCGCACGCCCTCGTCGGTGCGCGTCGGATCGTGATGAAAGAGCACCAGCCGATCGACGCCCGCCGCCTTCGCCAGCTCGACACCCGCCGCATACGTCGAGTGTCCCCACCCGACCCGACTCGGTCCGCGCTCGCCCGCATACTCCTCGGGGAGATACTGCGCGTCGTAGATGAGCACGTCCGCACCTTGCGCGAGGGCGAGGAGACGACGATCGACGCACGCATAGTGCTCGGTGTCGGTCGCGTAGACGATCGAGCGGCCACCGTGATCGATCCGATACGCGTGCACCGCATCGGGATGGTTCAACCGGACGGCAGTCACGCGCGCCTCGCCGATCTCGATCGTCTGCCGATCGCGAAGCTCCTGAAAGGACATCGCCGCCGGCACGTCGCGCAAATCGACCGGGAAAACAGGCGCGCTCATCTGCCGACGCAGCGTCTCCGCGAGCGGCGTCCCGTTGGCACCGGAGATCATCCGCAGCCGCGTGTTCGGCACGTAGAGCGGGGCGAAGAACGGAATCCCTTGGATGTGATCCCAATGCACGTGCGAGAGGAGCACCGTCGCCTCCACCCCGCTCGGATTCTTCTCCGCCAACATCGCGTGCCCGAGCCCGCGCAGCCCGGTCCCCGCATCGAGCACCAGCCGCGTCTCCCCTGCACGCACCTCGACACAAGACGTGTTCCCCCCGAACTCCACCGTGTCCGGCCCCGGCGAAGCAATCGACCCCCGCACCCCAAAGAATCGAATCTCGAGCATGTTGAGCGCCCTCCTCGGAGGGACGAGAGAGCAGCTCGCGTGCCGAGAGAGATCAGCGGAAAAACAAGGGTCCGGGCGAGAGCTCGACGGTCGATATTGGCGCGCTGCCGATCGAAGACGGCTCGCCCGCGCCCGCGCCATGCGCCTGCGCCCGCACCCGCAGTTACAACCGCTTGTCCCTGCTCCAAATTGGTGTATCTATGCGCCTCCCTCGCCCGAGGGAGGCCTTGGAGAGGTGACCGAGAGGCCGAAGGTACCCGCTTGCTAAGCGGGCGTTCCCTTAACCGGAACCGCGGGTTCGAATCCCGCCCTCTCCGCAAATTCAGTCGTCGTGATGCTTCTCGCTTCGGCCGGGTTGCCGAAGCTTCGGTCCGTTCGCCGCATTCGAGGCGGAGGGTGCTTCGGGGGGCCGCGGCATCGGTGCAAATTCCCTGGAAATCGCATTCCGTGGGATTCGGCATTTCAGCACCAGCGCAAATCACTAAGCTTGGCGCCCCCGCCGCACCTGCGGGCATCGTACGAAACCGGGGGGGCTCGAACGTCATGCCGAAGGTCTTGGTCGTCGACGATCAGAAGAACATGTGTCGCACCGTGGCGATGCTGCTTCGTGGCGCGGGCTACGAAGTGGAAGAGGCCACCGACGGCGACACCGCCATCGACCTCGGTGCCAAGGGCGCATACGACGTCGTGCTCACCGATCTCAAGCTCGGCAATCGCGACGGAATGGACGTGCTGCGCGCCGTGAAGGAAGCGTCGGCGATGACCGAGGTCATCGTCATGACCGCCTTCGCGACCATCGAGAGCGCCGTCGAGGCGATGCGCATCGGCGCCTTCGACTACATCCAGAAGCCGTTCAGTGAGCAGGAGCTGCTCGTGAAGACGGCGAAGGCGGCGGAGAACCGGCGGCTCTCGGGCACCGTGTCGCTCCTCGCGAGCGAGTTCCGCGAGCGCTATCGCTTCGAGTCGATCATCGGGCGATCGCAGGCGATTCGCGAGATCCTCGGGCGCATCGTCAAAATCGCGCCCACCGACGCGACGGTCCTCATCACCGGCGAGAGCGGCACCGGCAAAGAGCTGGTCGCACGCGCCATCCACGCCAACAGCAAGCGCGCGCAACGGCCGTTCGTTCCCGTCAACTGCGCGGCGATCACCGAGACGCTGCTCGAGAGCGAGCTCTTCGGTCATGCACGCGGCGCCTTCACCGGGGCCATCGCCGCGCGCAAAGGCCTCTTCGAAGAGGCCGAGGGCGGCACCTTCTTCTTCGACGAAATCGCCGAGACCCCGATGAGCTTCCAGGCGAAGCTCCTGCGCGCCATTCAAGAAGGCGAAGTGCGCAGGGTCGGCGAGAACAAGGGCATCAAGGTCGACGTGCGCATCATCGCCGCGACCAACCAAGATCTCTTGACGAGCATCGCCGAGAAGCGCTTCCGACAAGACCTCTACTATCGGCTCAACGTCGCGCGCTTCCAGTTGCCGGGGCTCCGCGATCGTCGCGAAGACATCCCGCTCCTGGCGCAGTTCTTCATGGACAAGTTCCGGAAGAAGATGAGCCTCGATGCGCGCTTCGGTGACGGCGTCGTCGAAGCGCTGACCACCCACGATTTTCCCGGCAACATCCGTGAGCTCGAGAACATGATCGAGCAGGCGGTGGCGCTCGCGGGCAATGGTCTCATCCAACGCGACGACCTGCCGCTCGCACCTGCGTCTCGGCCCGGCCCTTCGGCGGGGCGCACCCTCGCCGACGTGGTCGACGTCGCGGAGAAGACGGCCATCGAGACCGCTCTGCGCGACGCCGAGGGCTCTCGTGAGAAAGCCGCCGAGCTCCTGGGCATCAGTCCGACCACCCTGTGGCGGAAGATGACCAGGTTCAACATCACCTACTGACGGTCGGCGGGCTCTCCGCGAGTCAAATCCCCGCCGGGCACGCGTGCGGACCGGGGACGTCGATCAACAGCTCGCTGCTGACGCCGCTCGACCACTTGCCATTGAGGCGGACGCGGACGCGGCCCGTCTGTTCGTCGAGGTCGAGGATGGTCGCCTCGCCGGAGACCGTCTCCTCGTCGGCGAGTGCGCGACCGTCGTTCGAGTTCACGCGGATGGCGCGGGCGGTGACCCAGCCCGCGTCCTCGTCGAGAGCACGCTGACGGGTGACGAGCGGAAGGTGCGCGCCGGGCTTGGCGCCGTGGAGACGAAGCTCGATCGCCGTTCCCGCGATGCCAGCGTGCTCGGTGGTGGCGATGCGAGGAACCGCGCACGACGCCGGCTCGGTGTGGAACGCGACGACGGTGAGCTCGCCATCGCCCCAGTGGCGGACGCTGACGTCTGTCGGGGAGAGGCAGACGGCGCCGCCGCAGACCTCGGTTTTGGTGGTGGCGGCCGAGACGTCGTCGCTGAGCCCGTCGACGTTGGCGACGCAGCCGGTGCTGAAGACCGAGACGCAGAGCCCGGCGAAGAGGACGAAGAGAGTGGGAAATGCCCAATGGGGAGTAAAACTGAAGGACATGCGGAGCCTCCGATGACGCATAAAATGGACACGATAACGCATCGTGTCAACACATCGAATGTGCGATGCGTCATTTGGCGGTTCGCTTTGGAACCGCAGGAATGTTCGCGACCTCGCGAAAGACGAGCGGCCGTTCAGGCGCGCCGCGTCACAGGCCGATAGTAGGCTCGATTTCGTGCTTCGCCAGGGCAGGACCCCAAATGCGAGCACTCTTTTTGCGGAAACTGCGTCCTGCAGCGCCAGGTCCGAAAATATGAGGACTTGCTCGTATTCTGTCGACGCGAATCGCGTTCAGAATGCGAGTGTCTCCTCAGGTTGACGCCAAACGGTGTCACGTTCGCGAGCTCAGATGAGGACGTCGATGCAGAGATCGTCGCTCGCCAAGCGGGTGACGGTCGCTGCGGGGACGGCGCCAGCGTCCGTGGGGGTCGCGGGGAAACCGGGGAACTCGACCATCAAGGGCGTGGCGTCGGCGCTCGGGCCGCAGAGGTTCGCTTTGGCGCCGCGAACGGTGGTGCCGAGAATGCCGGTGACCTCGATGCGATCGAGCGGAATGGCGGCACCGTCGCGCACGCCGAGTCGGGCGAGGAGCGAGATCTGTTTGGCGCCGCCGAGGTTCTCGACCGAGATGGCGGTGCGGATGCGGAGCGCGAAGGGAGCCTCGCCACGAGGCAGCCTGATCACGTGACCGGCAGTTTTTCCGGCGCCGAGGACCAAGGCGGCGCTGGTCGGCTTCACGTAGACGTCGAGGATCGTCAGCTTGGTCGCGCCGGCTTCGACGAGGGCGCCCTTGTCGTCGAGCGCGTGACGCGTCGCTTCGACGGCCATCGGACGCGCCTGCGCGGTGTAGCCGACGAAGATCGAACCGTCGCCACCACTCGCTGGGCCCGCGACAGCGAGCGCGCCTTTGGGGAAGACGAGATCGTGGATCACCACCGCGCCGCCCGGGCTGACGTCGAAATGAACGCGCGCGAGGCGGGGAATCGACTTCAGTTGGGTGTTCGGCCCGGCGGCGTCGGGCGCGACCGCGTCGGGCGGTGGCTTCTTCGGGGGAGCCGCGGAGGTCAGCGCCGCGACCGCCAACGTCGCCGCGATTGCGCCGCCGGAAGTGGCGAGCACCCGAGCACGGAGGTCACGAGCCATCGTCGCGCGAGGTCTTGATGAGGCGCTCGCTGATGTGATCGCCGAGCTCTTCTTTGATCAGGCGCTCGACGATGTGCTCGGTCGCTTCGCGCTCGGAGTCGTCGCGGTAGCGAAAGCGGATGCCCATCCCCGGCGGACGCTCGTCGTTGCTCTTCTCGGCGTCGACGATCCACACCACCTCGCCGTTGAGGCGGAGCGGCTCCTCGAGCTTGGGCACGGTGAGCACGAAGACGAACTCGGTGCCCGGCGGCAACGGCTTGGTCGTGCGGATGAAGGTGCCGCCCTTGGAGATGTTCTTCGTGTAGTCGGCGAAGAACGAGTTGAGCCGCCGGTACTCGACGCGCAACTCGATGGGCAGGCGAAGGCCGAGATCTCGGCGCTCCGGCTCGTCGTCGACCATGGGCGTTGGCATCGCATGTCGCGGCGCTCGTGGCCACCTTTCCGGCCCAGCTTCACCCTTCGCTGCTTCGGACTCGCCCCGGCGCGACGGCTCGGATACCTTGGAGGAACCCGAGCGATGAGCAACGACAAGAAGGCGTTGGGTAGAATCGCCCTGCAGCGGCAACAATCGCTGCCCGATGTCGATCCAGCGGCGTCGCTCGAAGCGCTCCGTGCCCTCTCCGAGAAGTTCGGGGTTCCTGGGCTCGATTTGACGCAGGTGGCGATTCCGCTCGAACACCTCGAGCTGCTCCCGCGGGAAATCGCCGCGCGGCACGGCGTGTTGCCGGTGCTCGTGCAGGACGAACGCATCTTCCTCGCGATGGCCAATCCGGACGACAAGCGCGTCATCGACGAGCTCGAGTTCGTCACCGGCAAGCGTGTTTTTCCATACGTCGCGCCGCCTTCGTCGCTGCAGAAGGTCATCGAAGAGAGCTACGAGCTGAAGATTCGCGGCGAGGCGTACTACCTCGGCCCGCAGGTGCCGAAAGAGGTGCTCGTGCGCCTCGGGCTCACCGACGAAGCGCCCTCGTCGCGTCGCGAAGAGCCGCCCGATCCACCGTCGTCACGTCGCGATCCGGGTCCCAACAAGGATGCGGGTCCGTCGGCGCCGCGCCCCGAAGCGCCGGCCGGAGAGCGACGGCGTCCGCCCCCGGTTCCGCCTGCCGCAGCAGCGACGGCGCCTCGCCCGAAGGGGCCTCCGGCGCCCAATCCCAGCGGCGAGATGCCTTCGATCATCCCGCCGAAGATGGAGGCGAAGAAGGGTGGCGTCGCCGACACGCTCACCGAAGGCGATTTCTCGGGCGGGAGCGATCTCTCGAGCGTCACCAACACGCCCGTCACCATCACCTCGCCGACGAGCGCGAACGCGGCGTCGATGCAGGGGCAGAATCGCCTCGTCCTCGTCGTCGACGACGAAGACGACATCCGTCGCCTCCTCAAGCGAGTGCTCGTCGATCGTGGCTACCGTGTGATCGAGGCTGATCGGGGGACGACCGCGCTCCGGCTCGTCAAAGAGCACGTCCCCGATCTCATCGTCCTCGATGCGATGCTGCCCGAGCTCCACGGCTTCGAAATCTGCCGGCGCATCAAGGGCTCGCAGAAGTACGGGCAAATCCCCATCATCATGATCAGCGCCGTCTATCGAGGCTGGCGCTACGCCGAAGATCTGAAACAGAACTACGGCGTCGACGCCTACATCGAGAAGCCGTTCCGCATCACCGAGGTGGTGAAGGCGGTCGAGCTGGCGGTGTCCAAGCAGAAGGGCGACGCCTCCGCGCCCGATCGCGAAAAGACCTCGGCCGAGGCGGAAAAAGCGCTTCAAGCGGGCATCGCCGAGTACCAGAAGGGCAACCTCGACGCGGCCATCGCTCACCTCAAGAAGGGCTCGGCGATCGATCCGCTCGCGTACCGTCTCCACTACCACTTGGGGCTTTTGTACGGGAAGAAGCAGCTCATTTACGAGGCGATCCAGGCCCTCGAGACGGCCGTCGAGATCAACGGCAAGCATTTCCCGGCGCTGAAGAACCTCGCGGTGCTCTACCAGAAGGCCGGCTTCAAGCTGAAGGCGGTCGAGATGTGGGAGCGCGCCCTCGCCCACTCGCCCGACGACACCACCAAACAAGGGATCAAAGATCACCTGCTGACGTTGCTCTAACCTGACGTGCCGACGCCATCCGTCCGTGGCGGCTGCATGGGAGACGGGTCGAGATGCAAAAACGCTCGGGTGATGCGAAACTCACTCTCGGGGATCACCTCGAGCATGTGCCGATGCGTGCGCTACGCGTGACCAAGGAAGTCCGATGAAGTTCCTCTGCGACCAGTGCAAGGCGAAGTACCAAATCGCCGACGAAAAGGTGCAGGGGAAGACTCTGCGGATGAAGTGCCGCAAGTGCGGGCACGTCATCGAGATCAAAGCGCTCCCGGGCGCCGCTGCGCCTTCGTCGATGCCGCCTGCGGGAAATCCGGGCCTCGGCGGGGTCGGCGCGACGATGCAGCTCGACTCGCTCACCGAAGAGCAGGCACAGGCCGCCCTTGCTGCGCCGAAGGCTCCGTTTGGTCGCGCCTCGGGTCCGGGTGCCAAGCCCGCGCCCGGTCCGCCGCGTCCTGCTGCGGGTGCGGGTCCCATGGCGCCACGTCCTGCCGCGGGTGCACGTGCGCCGCTCGCGGGTGCGAGCCTCGCCAAGCCTGCCGCGAAAGCGCCGGCGCCGATCGACGACGACGAGCCGCCGAACAGCGTCCTCGCCAATGCCTTCGCCAAGTCGGTGCAAAAGACTCCCGGCGTGACGATGGCAGCGACGAGCTCGCCGACCGATCCGCCCGCCGAAGAGTGGTACGTCGCCATCGACGAGGTGCCGGTCGGTCCGATTCGTCACACGGAGCTCCGCGGGAAATACGGCGTCGGACAGGTGACCGACGACTCGCTCGTCTGGCGGGAGGGCTTCGAAGAATGGCGGCCGTTGCGCACGCTCCCCGAGCTGCACGCCCTCGTCCGTGAAGACATGTCGCAGCGCGGCTCGCTGCTCCCGTCGACGCCCTCGAAGCCGACGCCGCGTCCGGCAACGGCCACCACTTCCGGGCGCACTTCGGCTGCGACGCCGCGTCCGACGACGACCTCGACGCCGAGTCCGGCGCGTCCGTCGGGTCCTTCGGGCAACGTCATTCCCTTCCAGCGCCAAGCGGGCGTTGCCGCGCGAAAGCTCGAAGAGCCGGAGGACGACGAGGTCACGCGCATTTCGTCCTCGCCGATGTTCCCGCCGCCTGCTGCAGCTCACGCCGAGCCTGCCGAGGGTGCACCGGCGGCGATGGCGAAGGCGGGCATCACGGCGGCGTCGGTGGGCAGCCCACGCATCGTCGATGACGATCCGTTCGCCACGCCAGGCGCGCCGAGCGCGTCGTTCACGCCGGCGTCGCCGTCGGCGATTCCGATGGTCGGTGTCAGCGGCGGCACGCACCACGACTCCGTCATGATGCGCCTCGGCGCGAGGGCCGGGGTCTCGAAGGGCGTCGTCGCGCTCATCGCCGCCGGCGTGTTCCTCCTCGGCGTCGTGGTCGCGGTGCTGCTCGTTCGCAGCAAGCAGCAGGCGCCCGAAGTGCAGGAGAAAATCGTCGAGAAGCAGGTGGTCGTCACCAACACCGTCTTCGTCGACAAGCCTGGCGTGCCGCCGATCGCGACCGTCGATCCTTCGGGGACGACGACCGCGAAAGTGCCGGGAAAAGCAGTGCCGGGAAGCACGACGACCGCACCGACGGTCGCGGCGGCACCCACCACCACGACCACCGGCAAGAAGTGGGGACCGACGGGCGACGAGCCCGAGGTGCCCGTCGACAACAGCAACAACAACAACAATGCGACGGTGGGCGCGCTCGATGGCAAAGCCGTCGGTGAGGTCGCGCAACGCAGCGCGGTCGGCGTGCGCAAGGCTTGCTACGAGAAGTGGGTCGAGACCGGTCCTGCCGACGCCAAGGTGCAGGTCCACATTCGTCCCGACGGCACCGTCTCGAGCGTCGACAAGCTCTCCGGCAGCCCGCCGCAGTTCCTCGATTGCGTGGCGCGTATCGCGATGAATTGGAAATTCCCGAAGAGCACCGCGGGCGGCACCTACCCGATTCCCTTCATCTTCAACTGAGCGAAAATACGCGGAAAATCAGGGCGTTTCCGCGTCGCTGACGTCACTCGCGTCGCTCGCGTCACGTGCGTCCGACACGTCGCCTGCGTCTCCTGCGTCCGGCTCCGGCGGATTGCAGAGGAATCCTTGCACGGTCCACACGCGATCGAAGGTGTCGATGCCGCGGCACGCCGCGTACGTGCGTGTGTCGTCTTCGCAGAGGCCGAAGTTGCACGCCATGTAGCCGAGGTGCGGCGCGCATGGGCAAGGGTCGCCGGCGCGCGGGGAGACGGTCGGGCACTTGGGGGTGTAGTCGATGCTGACGCGCGTCCAACGCAGACCGACGCCGTCATCCATGCACGCGTAGACGTTCTTCGGCTCTTTTTCGGGGCTGTCGGGACACTCGTCGGCGTAGCTGCATCGCACGCTCGGTTCGGCCGAACAGGGCGCACGCGCGGGGCCGAAGCCAGGGTCGCTCGTGGGGCATGGGGAGGCGTCGAGCGGAGCGCCGTCGGCGTTTGCGTCGGTCGTGGAGGTCTCGTTCGAGCCGACGTCGGCGCTCGGGACGCCAAGCGCGTCGTCGCTACAGCCGACGCCGAGGAGCGCGGTGATCACGAAGGGGGCGCGGAGGCGTTGCATGGCGCACACGAGTCTGACTCAAGGACGCTCGAGTCGCAGCCCGTAGACGCGACCGGGGCTGGTGCCGAGGATGAGAGCCGAGAAGACGCCCCCCTTGAGGAGGAGGCCGGCCGCTGCTGCGACGGCGAAACCGCCGAGCCCTTCGTGGCGCCCGACCGCCGGCGCGACCTCGAGGATTTGCGCTTTTTCCCAGGGGGTTCGTTGGAGCGCTTCGCGGATCGCAGGAGTGATTTCGCTGACCACGACGGCACCTTTGACGAACGGAGGTGCCATCGCGCCGACGACTTCGGCGAGGGTTGCACCTTGCACGACCTGTTGGACGATGACGCGCTCTTCGACGAGCTCGGCTGTCTCGGGAGGCGGCTCGCGCGTGAGGCGGACGACTGCAGCGCCGGTCGTGCGTCGCGCTTCGCTGCGCTTCTCACCGGCGGCGTCGGAGAACGACGGCGCGATGCTGCTCTCGACGATTTGGCTCGGGCCCTCGACGCTGCCGGCCGTGGCGGCGTCGATGAAGCCGCTGGCGATCAGCTCCCAGGCGGTGACGATCGCCGCTTCACCACTCGTCGCCAAATCGGCGATCGCGATCGCCGGTCCGTGGAGCGCGAGGTAGATCGACGCGTGTCCGCTCGGCGAGGAGGGCACCAAGTTGGGGAACTCGGCGGGCGGCGCCATGCGCGGACCTTTGGCGAAGACGCGCGCGAGGAAGGCGGCGCTCGCATCCGGGTCGCCGTAGCTGGTGCCGAGGAAGATGCCGTCGTTGCCGCTCGACCACGCCAGTTGCGCAGCGGAAGCCGCCAGACGTGCGGCGCGATCGAGGCGGCGGGCGCGCACGAGATCGAGCGTCGCGGTGGGATCTTCCACCTCCGGATCGCCTGCGGAGGGCGCTGGCTGCGGCTCGAGGAGGCGCGCGTTCTCATCCCACTGGAGGCCGCCCATGCGCGAGGCCGAGCCGATGCCGGTGACCCAAACAGCACGCGCCGGGCGCTCTTGTTCGGCCGCGTAGCCGAGCTTCGCGAAGGCGAGCACGGTGTCGACGCCGCCGAAGCCGAAGGCGTTGGAGAGGGCGACCCGCACGTTCGTCTCGGCCGCGGCTCCGACGACGTGACGAAGCGCGCTGCAGGCCGGATCGACCTGTTCGAGACCGCCGGTCGGGGGCACCTTGCCGTCGCGAATCGCGAGCACGGTGAAGATCGCCTCGATGGCGCCGGCCGCGCCGAGAGTGTGGCCGATTTGGCCCTTCGTCGAAGAAACATAAATACGTGATGTTTCTTCGCCGAAAGCCTTCTGCAGGGCTGCCGTTTCCATCACGTCGTTGAGCGTCGTGCCCGTCCCGTGGGCGTTGACGTAGTCGACGTCGGTCGGCGCGAGGGCGGCTTCTTTGAGCGCCTTTGCGATGGCCTCTGCCGGGTACTCGCCGGACTCGTGCGGGTTGGTGATGTGGTGCGCCTCGGAGACGATGCCGGCACCGACGAGCTCGGCGAGGGGCGGAACGCCGCGTGCGCCCGCGCGCTCTTCGCGTTCGAGGACCGCGAAGCCAGCGCCTTCGCCGATGTTGAGGCCGCGGCGTCGGGCGTCGAAGGGACGCGCCTGTCCGACGTCCATCGCGCCGAGCGCGTTGAAGCCGGTGAAGGTGAGGCGACAGAGACCGTCGGCGCCGCCGACGAGCACTGCATCGACGAGGTCGAGCTCGAGCCACGCGCGTCCGAGCGCGAAGGCATTGGCGCCGCTCGAGCACGCCGAACAAAGGGTGCGCGTGCGCGCGAAGGGACCGAGGACGCTCGCGAGTCGATCGCTCGTGGCCGAGAGCGGGTGCGCCAGCATCGCTGGGTTGGGCACGCGTGCGCTCGGTTCGGCGTGCATCTTCGCCAGCAGCGCTTCGGTCTCGTACATGCCGCCGGTGGTCCCGCCGACGACGATTCCCAGGCGAATTCCCGTACGATTCTCCAGCTTGGCCGCGCGCAACGCTTGGCGTGCGGCAGAGAGCGCGAGCGCGTCGGTGCGTGACCACGGTGAGCCGCCTTCGGTCGGAACGACGAGATCGGGCACCTCGGCGGCGAGGCTCGAGCGCTGTCCTTCGGTCGAGAAGAGACGGGCCGGGGTGGCGCCGCGATCACCGCGAAGGACGCGCTGCCAGACGCCGTCGACGGTGTCGCCGAGCGCGCAGATCACGCCGAGGCCGCTGACCGCGACGCGCAAGCTCAACCCGCGGCTTTCGGCCCGTCGCCGGCAGGGTGCTCGACGATCCATCGTGCGAGCGCAGCGACCGAGGCGAAGGCGATGCGGCCTTCGGGTCCTTCGGGGATGCGTACGTTCCAGCGCTCTTCGACCGACATCGCCAGCTGCAGTGCATCGAGCGAGTCGAGCCCGAGGCCTTCTCCGAAGAGCGGCGCCTCGTCGACGATCGACGACGGATCGCGACCCTCGAGGTTCAGCTCTTTGACGATGAGCGACTTGAGCTCGTTCTGCAGCGCGGCGACGTCCATCGAGGTTCGGTCTCGGACGAAGCTGAGGGCCTCTGGGACCGCCTCCGCCGAGGCTCTTCGAGTAGCACGCACCCAGCACGCAGCAAATCTCGTCTCGCCAAAGACTTCGCCGCGCAGGTTCTGATAGCCTCTCCAGCCATGACGTCGCGCTTGCTTCCGTCCGCGTCCGTCCTCTTGCGCCGAGGCGTCGCCCTCTGCACGATTGCCTCACTCGGCAGCATTGCCACAGTCGCGTCGGCAGACGGCGCCTACGTCTACAAGCCTTCGCAGACCGAAGTCCACGGCAGCCAGGTCGCCTCCAGCGAGTGGCTCCCAATCATCATCGGCGGCGCAGCAGGACTGGTCGTCGGCGGACTCGGTGGAAGCGCCTTCGACGATCGTCAGCCTCCTGTCTTCGGCGCGCTCGTCGGCGCCGGCGTCGGCGGCTTCACTGGCGGAGCGGGCGGCGCGTGGCTCATCCGCGGGTATCGCGATCAAGACACGCGCGTCGCCGGTGCGCTGACGGGCCTCGGCGTCGGCGTCGGTCTCGGCTCGATCATCTTCGCCAAGACCATCACCAGCGATCAGACGGGCACCAAGGCTGGCGGCGTCGCCGGTCTCATTCTCCTTCCCGTCATCGGAATCTTCGCCGGCCGCAGCCTCGCCATCTATCTCGGCAGCAAGCCAAAGAAGGAAGCTGCGCCTGCGCCCGTCGCGATGATGCACCCGAACGTCGCGCCGATCGTCACCCCAGGGCTCGGCACCACTGGGATGACGCTCGGTTTGGACGGCGTTTTCTAGTCTATTTGCAGTAGCCGGCCGACGAGAAGCTGCTCAGCACCGAGTTGCAGCTGGCGTCGACCTTCGAGTCGACGACCTTCTGACAACCCGCCTGCGTGTCGGCGGTCGGCAACTTCGGGCAGCAGGTCGCGAGGGCCGCGCAGCCGCCGCCGGACGAACTGCCAGTGTCGGTGCCGCCGGCGTCGGCCGTCGACGTGCTGCACTCGGTCTTGCAGTTGGTCTGTTCGCAGGTGGTGAGCGGCGAGAGACAGCTCTGACAGGTCGCGTCGGGAAGTCCCTTGCAGCCGGCGCCGGACCACGCGCTGCACGAGCCGCCGCTGCCGAAACAGGCGCTCACTTGGCTGGCGCACTTCGACTGCGCGCAGGTGCCACAAGCGCTGGAGCTGCCCGAGCTTCCGCCACACGTCCCCGTCCCGGCGCCGGTGCTGTCGCTGCTGCTGCTGCTGCTGCAGGCGACGGCGCCGAAAGAGACGACGGCGGTGAGGGCGAGGGCGGCGAATGAGTGGAAGAGGTTCATCGAGGTCTGGCTCCTTGATCCGAAGGAAGGGCTCCGGTTCGGTATGGAGTTCAGACGGCGACCTCGACTGCCCATTCCTTGATGAAATCGGACATCCCGCGAACCTCTCACGGAGACGCGGGAAAACAGGCGAACGGAAACAGCCTCAGTGGCCGGTGGCGAACGTCACGGCCCACGCCAGGTAGACGATGGTCGCCGAGCCGAGGAGCGCCGGTACGACGAAGCGTGACCAAGTGACGGCGGCGCGGCTCCCGAGTTCGGAGCGCCCGGCGACGTGCTCTTCGCGAAAGGTACGCATCGCGACGCGGCGAACGCGGGCGCCGCCCTCGTCGTCGACGTCGAGGGGAGGGAGCGCGCGGAGCGCTTGCAGATCGTCGTCAACTTCGGCCACGGAGACCTCCAGTTTGCATCGCCAGCGCGGCGTCGTCGAGGGCGAGGAGCTCGGCGAGCCGAACGCGCGCTCGTCCGAGTCGCTGGCGGAGCGCGTCCCACTTGATGCCGAGGATCTCCGCGGCTCGCTCGGGCTCGAAGCCTTCGACGGTGACGAGCAAGAGCACCTCGCGTTGCGCGTCGGGGAGCCTGCCGATGGCACGCTCGAGGCGCTGTACTGCGCGACGATCGTCGACCCGCGCTTCGACCTGTCCATCGTCGGCGCGCCAGTGCACTTCGTCGTCGAGCGCGACCAAACGGCTCAAATCGAGCATCGTCCAGCGTCGATGGCTGACCCAAGCGTTGCGCGCGACCGTGTAGAGCCAGGCCGGAAGGTCGGTGTCCTCGGCGAGCCGCGGCGCGCTCCTCGCGAGCTTCAACCAGGTCTCCTGCAAGAGCTCCTCGGCGACGTCACGCCGTCGACAGAGCCGAAGGAGAAAGCCGAAGACGCGCGCGCGATATCGCTCGTAGGCGGCTTCGAACGCAGCCGAATCGCCGCGCCGCAAGCCCTCGACGAGCGGTTGATCGGCCGGATCGCGCACGGGAAGAGAACGCCAGATGCGGCGCCCTGTGACAACCCTCATGGACGAAACGCGACGGCCTTGGAGATTTCTCCGTCACAGACCGGGTTTGGCTACGTTCCACTGCCGGCGAGGTGAGCGATGTGGACTTTGTTCCGAAACGGCGGATTTCCCATGTTCTTCATCGTGGCGTTCGGGCTCATCGCCCTCGTCACGGCCTTCGTCTATGCGGTTCGGCCGCGCGCCGAGCACGAAGGCTTCATCAAGTTGATGAGCATCGCGACGCTGCTCTCGGTCTTCTCCGGCACCTGCGGCGACATCGCCGCGGTCGGCTACTACGTCGGAAACAAGGCCGAACAGATGACCGGCAGGCAGCTCTCGGCGATTTTGCTCCAAGGCATGGGCGAGTGCACCAGCCCGGGAATTTTCGGCTTCACGATGCTCTCGCTGGTCGCGCTGATGTGCGCGGTGGGCAAGCGGCGTTTGGACGCGCGGCGCGGGGAATAGAAGACTGCGCCGTCTTCTAGGTGCCCGGCGCTCGGTGCGGGTCGATGATGCGATCGGGATACTTTCGCATCACGTCGACGCGCGTCGGCGGGATGAGCTGGTGGATCAGCGGCATCAGCGTCTTCACGTCGAAGCTGCCGAGGAAGACGCGGTTCTGCGCGTCGTGCGGCCCCTCGAGCACCTTCAGCCGCTCGCCGGTGCTGCGACGATAGACGCCGATGAAGACGTCGTACTTGCCGGGCTTCATCGTGAACGGCGGGAGCTGGAAGAGCGTGCGATCTTCGAGAATTTCGCCGGCTTTCCAGCGATTCGCCGGATACATCCAGTCGCCCGGCGTGTGATCGCCCGGGGCTTGGAAGCCCTCGCGCGTGACGTGGACGAAGATGGTGAGGTCTTCCTCCATCGGCCCCGGCAACTTCCACCAGGTGGTCATGAAGACCTCGTGGCGCTCGAGCGTCTCCGGCGTCAGCTCGGAGCCGAGGAGCTCGAGGTCGCGCTCGAACTTCACCTTCGGGCCCCCGAGGTTCGGCGGCGCAGTGTCGAGCACCACCTCGCGCGGGGTCTGCTCCCAGAGATCGCGCCGACGCCAGAGCGAGAGGTAGTACCCGAGCGAGCGCTGCCACGTGCGAACGTGCACGTATTTCTGCTGGAAACGCGGGTCGGCGAAGATCTGGAATTGGTAGGGGTTGCTGTTGAAGGTGCTGCCGAGCGCGCCCGGGCCCGGGTCTTTTTCGAAGGCCTGCGCGATGCGCTGCTCTTCTCCCCGCGGCGTGTAGATGGTGAGGATGGCCCACTCGGGGTTGCGCTTGAAATAGTACTCGCGCATCTCGGCGTCGTACTTCGACTGGTTGTTGTCGAGGTCGCCTCCGGCGAAGGCGTGCAGCCCGTAGTTGTGTCGTGCGTGCGCGACGGTGCCGTCGACGAGGCCGATGAAGTCGAGGAAGTTGATGTCCGGCGCGTGGTACGGCGTCGAGCCCATGTCTTGGAACGCCACCAGCGCGCCGGGGCGCTCGTGGCGGACGATGAACTTGCCGAGATCGGGGTGGAACGTGCCGGCGAGATCGCCGTGGCCGTCGAAGCCGTGTTGCTCTTTGTAGGTGAACTGGAAGCTGTTCCAGCCCGCGACCGCCACTGCGCCCCAACCGAGCGCGTAGACGTATCCTCGAATCGACTCGCTCTTCAGGAGCTTCAGCGTGGCGTCGATCAAGTTCTGCGCGCCGAGGGCGGCGAGCACCGCGGTGAAGGGAAGCGCAGGCAAATAGAGCCGGTGCCACTGCATCTCGTCGACGCCGACCTTCACGTAGAAGGCCATGAAGGCGAGGCTGATGATCGCCATCATCGACTTCTCGACGAGGCGCTTGCGATCGGCGAACGCGAGCGGCGCGAGGACGACGAGCACGCCCATGTCGTTGAACTCGAACATGTCGTGGAGCGTCTTGATGCCTTCGCGCCAGACCAGCGAACCGGTGCCCGTCTTCACGTAGAACGTGTTGGGGACGATGGTGCCGTAGTACTTCCAACGGAAGAGGTGGCAGGGCACCGTGATGAGGAGGATGCCGCCGACGTAGAGGAGCTGCGCGCGCGAGATTTTACGTGCTCGAACGGCGTCGAGCACCAGCGGGAGACCGACGAGGATGGCCATCAAGTGGAGCTCGGGTCGCGTGATGCAACCGAGGCCCATGAGCACGCCGGCGATGAAATATTTCCTCGGCAGGATGGTGCCGTCACCCGAGGCGGGAGCGATCTTCGCGCGCGCGGTCCAGAGGACGAAGGCGCCGACGATGGGGAGGAGCTGCGCCAGTGGCTGCTCGAGGCCGCTCTTCGCCCAGAGCACGAAGCTCGACGAGCACGCGAGCCACGCCGCGCCCCAGAGGTGCGAGAGCTCCTTGCGCTCGCCGTTGATCCACGAGGTGAAGCGAACCACCTCGATGAGGCAGGCGATGCCGAGGACGGTGCCGAGCACCTCGCACACTTGGAAGAGGTCCCAGCCGAGCGCTTCGAAGGGCGCGAGGATGAGCACCCAGAGAAAGTTGGTGAAGCCCTCGAGCTTCTCGCCCGGGTTGAAGACGAGCCCTTGCCCCTTCACCAGGTTGTGCGCGTAACGAAACGAGATGTACGCGTCGTCCTTGACGAACTCGAGGACGACGAGAATCCCCAGGAAAAATGGCACCGCCGGCGCGAAGGGAGCGACTCTGCGGAGCCAGTCGGGGAGAGGACGCGCGGCCGAAGCAGCCGACTCGTCGTCGTCGCTGTCGCTGCGACGGAGGAAGAAGAAAGCCGCTACCACGATGCCGCCGAAGATCGCGCCGAGCCACGCGCGCCACGGACGCACGAGGCCCCAGTACTCGAGGAGCGCCATCTGCCGCGGCGTGATCGTGCGCAGCGTCGCGTCGGGGTTCGCGGGGACGAGCTCGACGAAGCCGGCGTGGACGCGGTTGTCGGGGGTCTTCGGCGTCAGCACCTTGAGGCGCGCCCACGTCGTTCGGTCGTAGAGGCCGGCGAAAATCTCGAAACGTCCCGGCTTGCACGAGGCCGGCACCTGCAGCGTCACCGCGTGCGTGATCTCACCATCGGCCCACTTCAACGTGCTCGGCGTCGGCGGCTGATCTTGGACGAGACGACACTGCGTGGTGGCGTTGCTCACCGACTCGACGTGGATGAAGAACCACAAGTCGGCGTCGAGCGCGTGCTTGCTGCGGAGCTTGAAAGTGAGCGGGATGGTGCCGCCCGGGCTCGCCTCGTTCGGTGTCGTCACCGACGTGAGGGAGACGTCCTGCTCGAAGAGGATCTTGTCGTCGACGCTGCGGGAGATGAACACCACCGCGGCGATCACCACCGCGATCAGCGCCATCAGCGCTCGGAGCAACTGGCCCTGCGTCTTCTTGCGCGCGGCCAGATCGGGCCCCTTCGTCTTCTTCGCGGAGGGCTTCTCCGGCGTCTTCTCCGGGCTCTTCTCGGGCTTGCTCTCCGGCGGATCGCTCTTCGGCCGCGGCGGGAGCGAGCTGCGCGTCTTCGCACGCGGCGAGGCGGCGAGGGTCCCCTCCGGGTCGGGCTCGGCGACGTCTTCGTCATCGACGCGCGGCTGCGGGGGATCACTCTTCTTGCTCTCGTCGTCCTTCTCGGTCATCGCGGGGCGCACGGTAGCTCACGCGGCCGCCGAGCGAAAACGGTCGGGCAATCATCGAGTGATTATGTGATTTCGCGCACGGCTCAATCGGCGATGGCGACGCGCTTGACGAAGCAGGCATGGCAGGTCGGCGCGTAGCTCTCGTCGCCACCGAGCTGCACCTGCGGACCTTGGCGCGTGGCCTTTCCGTCGACGAGGCGCATGTTGAAGATCGCCTTGCGATTGCAGTACTGGCAGGTGACCTTCACCTCTTCGATGGTGTCGGCGAGCTCCATCAGCCGTCGGCTTCCGGGGAAGAGTTGCGTGCGAAAGTCGGTGCGCAGGCCGTAGCAAATGACCGGGACGTTGTGCGACAGCGTGAGGCGGCGCAGCTGCTCGATGACCGCCACCGAGAGGAACTGCGCTTCGTCGACGAGCGCGCAGTGCAGTCCGTCGAACGGTGCTTCGTCGAGCAAGCTTCCTTCGTCGAGGAGGACGTCGGCCTCGGCCGAGAGCCCGGCGCGCGAGACGACCTTGCCGCTGCCGAAGCGATCGTCGAGCCGCGGCTTGAGGATGAGCACGCGCTTGCCTTGCGTCCGGTAGTTGTGCGCGACCGCGAGCAAGTTGAGGGTCTTCGCGCTGCTCATCGTTCCATAACGAAAATATAGTTTGGCCATGGTCACGGGCTCCCGGGAAAACGAGCTTGTGCGCGTGCTCGCCGCTCGCCGCCAAGTGGAAAGGGTGTGGAGGAAATGTTGGAAAGTCTCGCCGGCCGACGTGCTCGACCCTAAGGCGGCGTGATGCCCGTCGGTGAGCTCGCAGCCGTTCTCGCTGCCATCACCTGGGCGGTCGGAGCGATCCTCTTCGCGCGCATCGGTCGTGAGGTGCCGCCGGGCGCGATGAACCTCGGGAAGCTGGTGGCCGCGGGCGTCTTCTTGTCGCTGACGAGGCTCGTCATCGCTCCGGTCGCGCCGCTCGGCGCCGTGCCCTCGTCGGCGGGCGTGCTGCTGCTCGCGAGCGCGATCGTCGGGCTCACCATCGGCGACACTGCGTACTTTGCGGCGATGGAGGCGATCGGCGTCTCGCGCGCCATTCTCATGCTCTCGTCGGCGCCGGTCTTCACCGCGATCGGCGGCTATTTTTTCCTTCACGAGAAGCTTGGCGCGCGCTCGATGGTCGGCATCGCGATCACGCTCGCGGGCGTCCTCTTCGTCGTGCTCCGGCCGTCCCTCGCCCAAGAAAACTCCGAGCCGCTCGCGTCCGATCCGCCGAAGAGGCATGCCGCACGAGGGCTCGTGTTCGGTCTCGTCGCCGCGCTCGGACAAGCGTCGGGGAGCCTATTTTCCCGGCGTGCGATGCAGGCGGGGATCGATCCGCTCGCGGCCAGCGCCGGACGCGTGGTCTCTGCCGCCGTCGTCCTCATTCTCCTCGCGGTCATCGCCGGGCGCGCGCGCGGATGGATCGCCGCGCTTCGTCGCGATCGAGCGTGGCTCAAGGTCTCCACCGCGGCGATGCTCGGTACCTACTGCGGCGTCTGGCTCTCGCAGGTGGGCATCGCCCGCGCTTCGTCGGCGGGAGTCGCCGCCACGCTCCTCGCGACGACACCCGTCTTCGCGCTCCCCATCGCGCACTACAGCGGCGTCGAACGGGCGACCGGCCGCGCGGTCCTCGGCGCGCTGCTCACCGTCCTCGGCATCGCCGTTCTCTCGACCAGCCGGGGTGGTTGAGGTCGCTGCCACATCGCGCGATGCTGCATCGATGCACGGGCAATCGCACCTCCCGCGGATCGCGATTCTCGCGTATTTTGCCGCGTTTCTTGCGTCGACCGGGTGCAAGAAGGAACCGCCGAGGCCGACCATCGAGCCCGATCGTCCGAGCTCGTCCGTGTCGGTGGCGAAGACCGTCGATGCTGCGCCCGCGCCTTCGCCGACGCCGAAATCGGCGAGCGCTTGCATGAAGAAGATCTTCCGCGACGCCCCGCTCGATGGCGCATGGCTCGACGGCAACAGCATCGTCTTCTGCGCCAAGACCAACGAGTGGGCCGAGCCGCCGAACTTGCGTGCTTGTTTCGCCGTCGAATGGGCCAGTGGCGTCTATCGCGCGATGCCGAATGATCTGGTGGCGCCGAAGCATCCGATGCCCGTGAAGACCTCGAGCCTCGCCGCGACCTCCATCGGCGGCGCCTTCACGTCCTCGCTCAAAGGCGGGCTTCGAGTGCCCCACGGCGCGACGCTTGAGCTCGTCGACACCAAGACGAAGGCGAAGAAGACGGCCCCCATCGACTACGACGAGCACGTCGTCTTGGAAGGTTGGCTCGGTGACGGTGTCGTCTTGCATACCTCGGTCGACGAAGGCCCGGGCTGCGTGCGATCGATCTATTTGCCCATGAAAACGTGGCCGATCGTGCTCTACCCGGGAGGCATCGACCTAGGGAGCTGTTACGACACGCAAGAGCTGGTGTTCGACACGCCGTCGAAGAAGAAGGCGCTCGTCGATGGCGACGGCGGCAAGTTGGTGCTCGTCGATCCCCCCACGCTCGTCGTCGACACGCTCGATCCGAAGCACTCGACCGGCGGTCCCGGCGAGTTCTCCACCTTCACGCCGAGCGCCACCGAGGTCGTCATCCTCTACGCAGCGCCCGTCGGTGACTTCGTCCGTTACGACCTCGACAAAGAGGCCATCGCCTCGGATGGCGCCCCCGACCTCTGCGACGAGCCCGACGCCGGCTCGAAATGACGAACCGACACGAATTTGCTAGCGAGAGAGCACGATGACCAGCAGCGCCGACGTTCGCGAGAAGCACGACGAGCACCTCTTCGCGACGGCCAATTACTACGAAGAGCCGATCGTCCTCGCCGAGGGCAAGGGAACACGCCTCAAAGATCTCGACGGCAAGAGCTACCTCGATTTCTTCGGCGGCATCCTCACGGTCTCGGTCGGTCACTGCAACGACAAGGTCAACGCCGCCGTCAAAGCGCAGATCGATCGGCTCGGTCACGTCTCCACGCTCTACCCGACGCTCCCCATCGTCGAGCTCGCCGAGACGCTCACCAAGATCGCGCCCGGGCAGCTGAAGAAGGCCTTTTTCACCGTCAGCGGCACCGAGGCCGACGAGACCGCGGTGATGCTCGCGCAGGTCCACACCGGCAACAGCGAGCTCATCGCGCTTCGTCACGGCTACAGCGGTCGTTCGCTCCTCACGCAGAACCTCACCGCGCATGGGCGCTATCGGGCCACCGGTTCGCAGGTCGCCGCCGTGAAGCACGCGATGTCACCGTACTGCTACCGCTGTCCGATGGGGCTTCGGCCCGACAGCTGCGGCGTCCGCTGCGCGACCGATCTCGAAGAGCTGATCCAGACCACGACCAGCGGCCACGTCGCCGGGATGATCGCCGAGCCGATTCAAGGCGTCGGCGGCTTCATCACCCCGCCCAAGGAGTACTTCCCGATCGTCGCCGAGATCATCCGCAAATACGGCGGCATCATGATCCTCGACGAGGTGCAGACGGGCTTCGGCCGCACCGGCAAGATGTGGGGTCACGAGCACTTCGGCGTCGTGCCCGACGTCATGACGATGGCCAAGGGCATCGCCAACGGCTTCCCGCTCTCGGCGACCCTCTGCACGCCGGCGGTCGCGGGCTCGTTCAAGTCGGCGAACATCAGCACCTTCGGCGGCAATCCGATCAGCGCCGCCGCCGGCAAGGCCACCATCGACGTCATTCTCGAAGAGAATCTCGTCGAAAACGCTCGAAATATGGGCGAAATCCTCCATGCTGGGCTGGTCGCGCTGCAGCGGCGTTTCCCCAAGACCATCGGCGACGTCCGCGGCATGGGGCTCATGCAGGCCGTCGAGCTCGTGGTCGACGAGACCGCCAATGATCGCACGCCGAACAAGCAGGCGACGCTCCGGCTCTTCGAAGAGACGAAGAAGCGAGGTCTCCTCATCGGCAAAGGCGGTCTTCACGACAACACGATTCGCCTCGCGCCCGCGCTCAACATCGGCAAGGCCGATCTCGAGGACGGCATCGCGATCTTCGGCGACGCGTTCGCAGCGCTGGGTGTCGGCTAGCCTCACGCGAAGTCGCGCAGTCGTCTCAGCCCGCCGTCGATTGGGCGGCGAGCACGCACTGCACGAGCGCGGAGAGATCCTCGAAAGAAGCGCTCGGCGCGAGGGCCCGGGCGAAGGCTTCGTGGGCTTCGGGGTCGTTTTTCGCGAGGAACGCGAAGCTCTGCTTCGGTCCGCGATACCAGTGACGACGGAGACGAAAGTAGCTCTCGAGCGCTTCGAAGAGGAGCCACGTGCGTCGATAGCTCGCTTCCAGATCGCCGCGGGCGATGCGTTCGAGCATCTTGCCGTACCAGACGCGGAGCGACTCTTCGGCCGTCTCTTCGAGCGCCTTCGGACCTTTCGCTTCGAAGACGCGGATGCGTTCGACGAGCTTGGCTCCGTAGCCGCGCGTGTCGACGAGGAGCTTGCCGCCGAGGAAACGAAGCGAGCCTTCGTCGAGGGTGGCGAAGTGCGACTCGGGATAGACGAAGGCGTCGAGCCAGGCGCCGTGCAGATCGCGTGCGGCGCGACTCGCTTCGCCGGCCGGCCGGACGCCGAGCACGTCCCAGTCGCTGCTCTTGTCGGAGTCGCCGCGGGCGCGCGAGCCATAGAGGATGACCGTGTGACAGCCGTGTCCGTCGACGAGCGTGTGCCGGATCTCGTCGAGCGACTGCGCCTCGGTGCGTTCCATCGTTTGACGTTGCCGCAACCGCGCGATGGCGCCAAGCTCCGCCGCGCATGACTTCGCATCGTGACGAATCCGTCGGCCCTCGCGATCTCGCCATCACCTTCGCGGGTGGGGGAAATCGGGCGTTCTGGCAGGTGGGCCTCTTTCGCGTCGTCGGCGATCTTCTCTGGCCGCGCGTCGCCGCGGTGAGCGCGTGCAGCGCCGGCGCATGCGTCGCCACTTTGCTCCTCGCCGAGCGCACCGACACCGCGCACGCGTTCTGGGAGAAGCGTCGTCTCGGCGTCGACAAGAACATGGACTGGCGCCGCGTGCTCCGCGGACAGTCACCGGCGCCGCACGGGCCCATCTATCGCGACACGCTCCTCCATGGCTTTCGCGAAGGGGGTCTCGCGCGGGTGCAAGCGGCGCCGTTTCCCGTGCTCGTGCAGACGACGGGCTTCCCACGCGGGGTGCCTGCGTCGGCCGCGGTGCTCCTCGGCATCGCGGCCTACAGCCTGGAAAAAGCGCTGCGCGACGACATGATTCACCCCACGCTCGGTCCCAAGCTCGGCTTCCGATCGCAGGTCTTCGACGCACGCCAGTGCCGCACGCCGGAAGAGTTGGCGGCGCTCGTGCTCGCTTCGTCGTCGACGCCTCCCTTCACGCCGCTCGGGCGCTTCCAAGGGCACGCGCTCCTCGATGGTGGCGTCATCGACAACGTGCCGGCGTCGCTCTCCGATGCGGTGCCCGGCGTGAAGAAGAACCTCGTGCTCCTGACGCGCCCGTACCCGAAGCACGCGGTCGGTCGACAAGGCGCGCGCCTCTATCTCGGCCCCGAGCGCCCGGTGCCGATCGAGCGATGGGACTACACGCGCCCCGATCTCCTCGCCGCGACCATCGCGCAGGGAGAAGAAGAAGGACATCGACTACGCCCGCGCATCCTCGAATTCGTGGGAAAATCCAAGCCGAACAGGGCTTCTCTCGACGTCCATTGACGACGCCTGCGCCGGCCGCCACCTTTCGCCTCGGCCTGGACTGCGCCGCGGAGCTGATGCTCGCGGGTGCGCTACTCTGACGGGGATGCGTCTCCTCGTCGCGCGGGTCGCGTGCTCCTACGTCTTCGCGGCCAGCGTCGTTGGTTGTGCGCAAGCCGGCGGTGACGCGAGCGGCGACGTCGATGGCGGCGTGCGGCCCGACGTTTCGAGCGACGCTGCTGGCGACGGCGCCACCGCCGGATGCGATCCCACCTCCGACACGTGCCCGTCGGCCCAATATTGCAGCCCTTCGCTGAAGAAGTGCGTCGACGGTTGTCGTCGTGACGACGCCTGTCCTGGTGGCAAATCGCACTGCGATCTGGCGACGCACGTCTGCCAAGTCTGCCTCACGAGCGACCACTGCCCCGCCGGCCAAGCGTGCAGCGGCAACGTCTGCGTGCCCTCGTGCAACGACACGCGTCCGTGCGCCAGTGGCTCGACGTGCTGCGGCGCCGCGTGCGTCGACCTCGCCACCAACACCGCCAACTGCGGCGGATGCGGCACCAAGTGCGTCGTCGCCGGAGGTGTTCCCAGCTGCGTCGGCGGCGCGTGCAAGGTCGGCGACTGCGGCGCGGGTTACGCCGATTGCAACGGCAAGCTCGGCGACGGCTGCGAAATCGTCCTCGCCTCCGATCCGAACAACTGCGGAAAATGCGGCCAAGTGTGCGGGGGCGCCCACGCCTCGCCGAGCTGTGCTTCGGGCGCCTGCGCGCTCACCTGCGCCGGCGGCTTCGGCGACTGCAACGGCGTCAGCGGCGACGGTTGCGAGGCCGACTTCGCCCACGACAGCAAGAATTGCGGCGCGTGCGGAGCGACGCCGAAAGAAGTCTGCAACGGCGTCGACGACGACTGCAACGGCGTGTGCGACGACGACGTCGGCGGTTGTCGGGTGGTGGTCGAGCGCTCGTACAAAGCGTCGAACGGCGAGCACTTCTACACGACGAGTGACAGCGAAGCGCACTGCTGCGGCTTCACCTTCGAGAACCCCGCGGCCTACTACCTCTACACCGCGACCGGTCCCGGCCTCGCGCCGTTCTACCGATGCGTGCTCAGCGCCGGCTACCACTTCTACACGCAGAATTCCGCGTGCGAAGGAGCGGGCACGATGGAGTCGATCATGGGCTACATCGCGACGTCACCGACGTGTGGCGCCGTTCCTCTCTATCGCTTGGCGAACAAGAAGAACGGCGACCACCTGTACACGACGGACGCTGCCGAGAAAGCGGCGAGCCTCGCGACGTACATCGATGAAGGCGTAGTCGGATACGTGTGGACCCGCCCGTGAGGGCTACGCGGTCTTCTTGTCGCTGACGGCCTTGAGTCCGAAAGAGTGGGCGTCGGCGGGGAAGACGCCGCGCTGCACTTCGTCGACGTACGAGCGGGTCGCTTCGACGACGGCGTCGCCGAGCTCGGCGTAGCGCTTCACGAACTTCGGGCGGAGGCCGCGGAACATGCCGAGGAAGTCGTAGCAAACGAGCACTTGCCCATCGCAGTGCACGCCCGCGCCGATGCCGATGGTGGGGACGGCGACTGCTTCCGTGATGCGTTCGGCGACGTCGGCGGGGACGGCTTCGATGACGATGGCGTAGGCGCCGGCATCTTCGAGCGCGCGGGCATCGCGGATCAGGCGATCGGCGTCGTCCTCGCGCTTGCCCTGGACCTTGAACCCGCCCATCGCGTGGACGCTCTGCGGCGTCAGTCCGACGTGGCCCATCACCGGGATGCCGGCCTGGACGATTTTGCGGACGGCCGGCGCAACCTCGGCGCCACCCTCCAGTTTCACCGCTTCGAAGGCGCCGTCCTTCATCATCTTGCCGGCGTTCTTCAGGGCGTCCTTCGGGGAAGCCTGGAAGCTCATAAAAGGCATGTCGCCGACGAGGTGCGCGCGCCGCAGCGCTCGAGCACACGCGCGACCGTGGTAGCAAATCTCGTCGACGGTGACCGGGAGGGTGTTGGGGAGGCCCTGCACCACCATTCCCAGCGAATCACCGACCAAAACGATGTCGGCGCCGCCCTCGTCGAGGAGGAGCGCCATCGTGTAGTCGTAGGCCGTCACCATCGCGAGCGGGGGTCCAGCCTCCTTGCGCGCGCGAATCTCGGGGACGGTGACCTTGCGGACGGGAGCCTGCGGGCTCGCTTGCGGACCGTACATGTGCCTCCTGGTCGCGGCCGGGTAGAGCCGGTCCACGCCTACGAAGTAGGGTATCACCTGCCGCGGCGGCGTCGAGCCCCTCCCTCACTCCCGGCACTTCCCCTCGCTTCCCCTCGCTTACCTGAGGAAAGGCTCTCGTGTCTGTCCGCGGAATGGCCTAGCCTCGGCTTTCTAAGCGTGCGCCGTCTCTGCTCGAGGCCGACCCCCGGATGCCCGATACCAACGAAGACGTGTCAGAAGAAGAAGACACGCTGAACCTGAGTGAGCCCCCTCCTGCGGCTGCCCCATCTTCGGGCAACAGCGCGGCCGAGGCCCTCTCTGCGCGTCCGCTCAGCAATGCGCCTGCCGATGGCGTGGCGATGGTCGAGCGTCTGCGCTCCGAAGCAGAGGCCGCGGAAGACCCGACGCGTCGCGCGGTGTTGCTCCATGAAGCGGCCGAGCTCGAAGAGCGTGTCGCCGGCGACGAGCTCGGCGCGGCCCGCGAGTACCTCGCAGCGTTCAACGAAGACGCGAATTTCCGAGAGCCGCTCGAGGCGCTGGTGCGCATCCTCGAGAAGCGCCGCTCGCTGAAGAACCTCGGCCGGGTCCTCGACTCGCTCTCCAAATCTGCCGAGGCCGCCGACGAGCGCGCGCGTGCGCTCCGTGCGCTTTCGTACGACGCCGTCGACGTCCACGCCGATCGTGGTGCGGCGCGTGAGTTCCTCGAGCAAGCCATCGAGGCCGATCCGGAAGATCTCACCGCCTGGCTCCTCCTCGAAATCGACGCCGGCATGCGCAGCGACGGCGAGGCACGAAAACGTGCGCTCGGGCGCCGTGTCGAGCTCACGACCGATCCGCGCTGGTCTGCGCTTCTTCGCGTCGACCTGGCAGAGATTCGCGCCGCCGAGGGAGACATCGACGACGCGCTCGACGTTCTCACCGAGGTCATCAGCTCGCCTGGTGAAGCCGCGTTCCGTGCCTGTGAAGTCGCCGAACGTCTCGCGCGCGGAGCCGATCGGAGCGATCGCGAGGCCTGGGCGTTGACCCAACGGGGCGAAATCGTCCTCGAATCTCTCGGGCACGACGCGCCCGAGGGCGAGACGATCGGACCGCGCGGGCAAGGTGTTCCGCTCGTCCTTCGTCGCGCTGGCACTGCCGCCGATGCCTTCGTGCGCGCGGCTTCGGCGTACCGCTCGGTCGGTCGTATCGAAGACGAAATCAGCTCCCTCGAACGCGCGCTCGCCGTCGATCCTGCAGCGACGATGCCGCACCTCGCGCGCATCGCGGCCGCCAGTCGCCTCGGCGATCTCGAGCGCGCCGCCGCCCTCGCACGCGAGCTCATCGAACGCGGCAGTCGTCCCGATCTGGCGGCGCACCTCTGGCTGACCCTCGCCGAAAACGCGCTCGCACAAGGCGATCGCGACGGCGTGATGCAAGCGTGCGCCAAGCTCCTCGAGGCCGCTGGCGGCAGCGAAAACGCAGATGTGCCGAGCGCTGCCGGCTTGGTCGCGAAGACGCTGGTCGCCGATCTTCTCCTCGACGGCTCCGACCCGAAGCGCCTCTGTCTCCTCCTCGAGGCCGACGCCGTTTCGCGACCGACCGAAGAAGGCAAGTCGCGTGGGTACCTCGACGCCGCCATCGCCTGGGCGCTGATCGCCGGAGACGGAGCCGCGGCCCGCACTTCGATGGCGCAAGCGCTCACCCACGGCGCCGAGCCTCGCCAGACGTCACGACTCGGTCGCGCGCTCGCGGCATGCACGCCGAGCGGCGAAGGCGACGAGCGCATCCTCCACGATCCGGCTTGGTACGACGAGGCGACGCAGCGCGTGCGCGCGACGGTCACCGATCCGGCAGAAGCCGCCGACGTCGATCTCGACCTCGCACGCCATCGTCTCTCGCGCGGTGACAGAGATGGCGCACGCACGGCGCTCGAAGCCGTCGCCGAAGGTGGTCCGCGCAGCCTCCTCGCACGCGTCCTTCGGGTCGCGCTCGGCGGGGATGCCGCGGGGGACGCTCTCCTCGCCGAGCTGGGAAATGGCGCCGAAGGAGATTCCGCGGTCGCCTTCGCGGTGGCGCGAGCCCTTCGTGCGACCCGTCGCGACGAGAGCGGCGCGCGCACGGCGGCCATCGAGGCGCTCGCCAAATCGTCCGAGGGCGACGAGGTCGCTGCGCTGGTCAAGGCCGCGAACCTCGTCGACGAGAATCCGAGCGACGCTGCCGAAGTGGTCCGCGAGCTCGCCCGTGCGAGCACCGAGCCGGGCTCCCGCGACGTCCTTCGCGCGGCCAGCGGTCTCCTCTTTGCGCGCAGCTCGAAGATCGCCGAAGCGCTCGAGGTCACCACCGATCTCGAGACCGACGCCGCCCATGCGCTCGCGCCGATGCGCGCGATTTGGTCTCGCCTCATCACCCGCTCGAACGAAGACGAGCGACGCGGCGCGGTCGAAATCATGGGTCGCGACGTTCTCTCGACCGGCGGCTTCGGCGCCCTCGAGCGTGCGGCCGCGCGGCTCGTCGACGACGGTGCCGGTGGCATCGAAGAGCTCCTCGCCGAGCTCGCGGCCTCCGGCGACACCGCCCTCGCACGTGCGGCCCTTCTCCTTCAAGCGAGCTGGCCCACCGAGAGCGTCGGACAGGCGATCAAAGACGACGCGCTCGGCAGCCTCGAGCGGGCAGGCGACGACGCCGCACGTCTCGTGGCGCGCGCGCAGCTTCGGCGTTCGAGCCAACAGGGCGACGTCGGCATGGGCATCGTCGCCGCCGAGAATTGGCACCGCTTCGGTGGAGGCGTGCCGGCTGCGCTCGAAATGCTCATCGGCGCCGAGCTCTCCGCCGACAGCGACGTCGAAGTGCGGGGTCGCACCGCGCTCGCCGCTGCACTTCCGGGTGCGCTCGGGCAAATCGTCGCGGCCAGCGCGTCGGTCGCTGCCCATGTCGCCGGTCTCCCGCCTCCTCCGCTTCCGACGAACCCCGATCCCGAAGCGGCCAACACCGTCGCGCTCGCGGCGGCCGAGCTGGCACCTCCCGGTTGCGATCCGCAAAGGCGCGAGCGTGCGGTCGTCGATCTCGCCACCGTCCTCGTCGATTCTTCATCGACGCTCCACGAGCTCGGTGCCTGGTCGGCGCTCGCCCGTGCCGACTACGCGACGGCGAGAGCCCATTTCGCAAAAGCGCTCGAGCTCGCGAAAGAACGCGGGGACGAGCCTCGTTCGGCGGTCGAAGGTGCCGTCGAGACCGAGCTCGCGGCGGCAGGCGGTCGGCCCTCTCCGGCGTGGGCCGAGCTCGTCGAGAACCTCGCACGCGTCGTCGACAAAGAAGGCGACACCGAGACGGCCACCAACCTCTTCGAGCAAGTCGGTCACGCGTGGTGGGACGCGCTCCAGAACACCGAACGCGGTGAGCGCGCGCTCGCCGAGACGTTCGCCCGCGACGCCAAACGAAAAGCGGCTTTCGAGCGTGTTTTCAGGGCAATTCGTGCGCGCAAGGAAGACGACGCCCTCCTCGAGATCGTCCGTCGACGCCTCGAGAACACCGACGATCCGCCGGAGATGGCCAAGCTCTTTTGGGAGCAGGCGCGCGTGCTCCGGGCCAAGGGCGATCGCGACGCTGCGCTCTCCTCGCTCGAGAACGTGACGATGCTCGAGCCCGACCACGTCGGTGCGCTCGCGCTCTCCGCCGAAATCTACGTCGGTCGGCAGATGTACGAAGAGGCGGCGATGGCGCTCGATCGCCTCTCGCGTCAGCCGGTGCCCGTCGAGCAGAAGATCGGCGCCGGTCTCGGCGCGGCCGACCTCTACGAAGGAAAGCTCGATCGTCCCGACGCGGCGATGGAGGTGCTGGTGGCCCTCGACAAGGTCGGGCTCTCCGACGTCGCCATCCACGAACGCATCGCGCGCGCGGCGGCGAAGGCCAAGGCGTGGATCCCCGCGACCACCTACCTCGAAAAGCTCGTCGCCGAACGGCCGACGGCGGACGGTCGCATCGAGGCCGCGCGGCTCGCTGCTGCGATCTACCGCGACAGCCTCGATGACTCCACCGCCGCCGTGCCGTCGCTCGTCTCGCTGCTCCGCGAGGCCCCCGAAGATCCCGATGCGCTCGAGCAACTGCTCGACATCGCGCCGCTCCCGAGCAGCGCGCAGCTCACCGTGGCGCGATCGCAAGCTCTTCTCCGCGCGAAGATGCCGAACGCGCCGACCGACGTTCGCACTGCGCGCATCGTCGGGCGGCTCGCCGGCGTCCTCGGTGATCACGACGGGAGGCAAGTCTCCCTCTCGGTGCTGCACGCGATGTCCGCGGCGACGCCGGAAGAACGCGCGCAAGAGGCCCAGATGCTCGGGCGCATGGCGCCGGCTCCGGTGGTCGCGCTCGACGGCACGGCGATGAAACGCCTCGCCGCGGCCGAGGAAACCGGCCCTCTGCTCGAGCTCTTCCGCTTGATGGCGCCGACCATCGCCGAGGCCCTCGGGCCGACCACGGAAGCGCTTGGCGTCGGTCGCAAAGAACGCGTCGATGTTCGCAGCGGCAGTCCTATGCGCACCGAGGTGGCGGCCTGGGCGGGCGCGCTCGGCATCACCGAGTTCGAGCTCTACGTCGGCGGCAAAGATCCGAACGTCATCCAGGGCGTGCCCGGCGACGTCGCCTCGGTGGTCATCGGCACCAACATTCGCGGTCCGCTCTCCCTCGAAGATCGTGCGCGCTTGGTGCGTGAGCTCCTCGCCCTCGCGCGGGGCACCACCATCGTCCTCCAGCGCGACGACGTCTCGGTCGCGGCCGTCATCGTCGCGTCTTGTGCGCTCGTCGAGGTCAAGCTGCAGACGCCGGCCTACGCTGTCCTCGCCGAGACGCAGAAGCTCATTTCCAAGGCGATTTCGCGCAAAACGAAGAAGGCGCTGCCCCCCCTCGCCGACCTCGTGGCGCGACATCTCGGCGGCGGTGGCGACCTTCGTCCCTTCCGCGCGCACGCCATCAAGACGCTCGATCGCGCGGCGATGCTCGCGACCGGCACGCCCGTCGCAGCGCTCGCGCAAATCGTCGGCCCTGGCGCGGTGGCGGCGCGCATCGACGCCGACCCGCGCGCGCAGGCGATGCTCGGCTTCGCTTGGAGCGACGACTACTTCGCGCTGCGCAAGCAGCTCGGCCTGGGGATCGGGTGAGCACGTGAGCGAACCGAAGAAACCGCGCAGCTCGGGCGATCCATTCGACGGAATGGATTGGGACAAAGAGCTCGACGACTGGGACAAGTCGACGAGCATGCCGAACAAGGTGTCGGTGCCCGAGTCGTTCTCCTCGGCGACGCCACCTCCGGTGGTGGCGAAAAACGTCGAGGCGCCGCCGCCCGAGAAGCCCGCTGCACCCCCAGGCGGACCGCCGAAGGCGCCGCCGCGTCCGCTCTATCGTCCGCCGCCCGCGCCCTCGCGCGACATGCGCACTCCGCTCGCGCATCCGAGCCCGCCGCACCTCGCCTCGCTCCTCGACGACGTCGACGAGTCGAAGACGCGCTCGCGTGACGACGACGATGACGTCGACGAGTCGACCGTGATCGCGCCGGTGTCCCGCGATCTCCTAGCCGAGCTCGAAAAAGCAGGGTTTCCGCGTCGGCAGAAGCCGGCCGATCCGGTGCAACAGACGAAGGCGACGGTGCCGCCGCCGCCCGCTCCGCCGGTCGTCGAAGAGATCGCCGCAGCTTCCAATCCGGTCGACCTCGGCGAGCTCGACGAGAGGGCCGAGCCGACCGCCGATCACCCGCCGCCGGCGCTCGATGACGAAGATCCTTCGGTCGTCACCTCGGCGCCCGATTTCCTCGCCAAGGTGCGCGCGGCCACGAGGCCCGTCGAGACGCGCGGACCGGCCATCGAGCACCACGTCGGCGACGGCGAAATGTTCGATCCCTTCCGCGGCATGGACGTCGAGCCGCCGGTGTCCGAGTCGGTGAAGAGGCCGCCGTCGAACGCGCCGGGGCCGCGCCTGCTCGCGCCCGAACGACGAAAGCACAGCGACAGCGACGAGACCGCGGTCTTCGACAAGAGGGCGCTCAGGCCGCCCGAGGCGCGCCCGCTCGATCCCGACGCGACGAGCGAGACCGCCGCCGATCCATTCGCAGCCTCGGCCGATCCCTTCGGTGCGCCCGATCCGTTCGAGAAATCGGCCGGCGACGACTCCTACGATTCCGATGGGCAAGCGACCACGCACGAGAGCGCGAGCGCCACGCTCGAGGTCGGCGAAGAGGCCGACGCGGCGGCAATCATCGATCTCCTCGGCGGCGACGAGAATACCGGTGAGCAACCGGTTGCCGGTGGCGCCGGTGCCGAGCTCTCCTCGTCGGCGTCCGAAGAGCTCCCGGCCTCCGAGTGGATCGGCGACGAGGTCGACGAGTGGAAGATGCGTGCAGAGCGCATCGCCAACGACGCGCGCAACAAGGAAAAAGGCCCGAAAGCGCGTGGTTTGGTGATCGCCTCGGAGATCGCGGCCATCGCCGGTGATCGCGTGCTCGCGATCACGCTCGCCGAAGAGGCGTGGGAAGCGGTGCCCGGGGACGCGCTCGCGGTGCGACAGCTCCGTCAACTGCTCGCCGCCGAAGGTCGTTGGGACGAGGTCGCTCCGCTCCTCGAACAAGAAGCGAAGCAGTCGACCCACGGCGCGGTGAAGGCCAACGCGTCGATCCTCGCGGCCGACGCGGCGCGGCTCGCACGTGCGGCGCCCGACGAGGCGACCAAGCTCTACGAGGCGGCGCAACGAGCGGTACCGGGTGACGTTCGCCCGGTGCTCGCGCGCGCCCTCTCGGCGCTCTCGGCGGGAAAGAGCCTTCCGCTCCTCCGCTGGCCTGCGGGTGCCGAACCGCTCGGTGAAGCCATCTCGCGAAGGGCCAAGGGCGGTGAGCCGGTCGAAGACGTCGCGCTCGCGACGATGATCGAGGGTGTCGGACAATTTGCCGAAAAGGCCGGCGGTGTCGAAGGGTCGCTGGCCGCAGCGCTCGAAGAGCTCGCTTCGTCCGAGACGCTCGGACCGGCGGTGCAGTGGCTCCACGTCGCGCTCGACGCCGTTCGACCGAAGGCGCGTGCGGCCGCGGCCGATCGTCTCGCCGAGGTCCCGCCGGGACGCGCAGCCATCGAGGCTCGTCTCGCGCTCTCGCTCGATCTCGGCGACGTCGGGCGTGCGACCAGCGCAGCAGCGGCTCTCGCCAAAGAGAACCCCGATGCACGAACCCAACTGGCGTTGACGGCGCTCGCGTCGATGAGTCATGCCATCGAGGGAAGCCTCGAAGGCCTGACGTCGTTCGCCGCGTCCGATGGGGTCGTTTCACTCGGTCGCGCCGTCGCCATCGCGACGATGCAAGATCCTCCCGCGGCCTTCGCCAGCAGCGATTCCCTCGATGCGGCGACGCGCGTGGCCGGTCGCTTCGTGCGTGGCGAGGCCATCGACGGCGAGCTCCGTCTGCGCACCTCGCGTGGCGCGCAGCTCGGCTTCACGTTCGGTGACGCGCTCGCCGCTGGTTCGCCGCGGGGCACGCTCGAAGCGCTCGCGCCGCTGATGACCTGGCCCTCCGAACAGTCGGTCGAAGAGCCCCTCGCACGTTCGTTCGCTGCGCTCGCCGAGGGAGATGCCGAGGCGACGCGCACGCATTTCGGCGAGGCGATCGCCGCCGATCCGACCACGTTGCCCGTCGCCTATGCGCTCCTCGCCTCGGGCGACCCAGATGGCCCGGCGCTCTCGCTCGGCGCCGTCGAGGCCACCGTCGACGATGCTCGCGCGGCTGCTCTCGCGCTCCACGTCGGCATCTCGTCCGTGCTCCGAGGCGACCTCGAGACGGCCAAGCGAGCGATCGAGCTCGCGCTCCTCCGCACGCCCGACGATGCAGCTGCAGCGTTCGTGGGCGAAATTCGTGCGCGTCGCGGCGGCGATTTCGACGGCGTGGTCGAGGCGATCCGGGCCAGGGCCAAATCGACCACCGATCCCGTCGCTCGGACCGAGCAGCTCGTGCGCGAGGTGTTCCTCCTCCTCGGTGGCGACCTCGCGACGTGCATCGATCGCGCGAACGAAGCCGCGCAGTTGGCGCCGAAAGATCCGACCGTTCGTGCCCTCTACGAGCGCATCGCCGGCGAAGGTGCGCAGGGGCGCGCCGAGTGGCGTGCGGAGATCGCCGAGTCGCTCAGTGGCGTCGCCAAGGCCGAGACGTTGCTCGACGCCGCGCGCGAGGCCGAGCGTCACGGAGATCTCGAATCCTCCGAGCGTCACGCGGTCGCCGCCGAAAAAGCCGGCGCTGGCTTCGAGGCGACGACGCTGCGACACCGCGTCCAATCGCGTGGCGACGGCGCCGCCCGCCTCGCCGAAGAGCTCATCGAAGTCGCCAAAAATGCCACCGATCCGTCGGCCCAGCGCGAGACTTACGAGCAGCTCGCCGACCTCGATCTCTACGCACGTCACGACACCGCGAGCGCCGTGCTCTGGCATCGCGCGATCCTCGAGACCACGCCCGGACACCTGCCGAGCTTGCGACGTCTCGAGCACATGCTCGTCGGTGAAGGTCGCGAGGACGACTACGAGTCGATCGCCTCCGAGCTCGCGCGGACGTTGCCCGCCGATGCACGCGACGCCCACGCCGAGGTCGCCGCCAGGCTGCGCCTCCGTCGTGACGGCACGCCGTGGGAGTCGATCACCGAGCTCATCCTCCTCGCGACCGAGCGAGAAAAGCCGAGTTATTGGGGCGTTCGCATGCTCGACGCCCTGGCGCGCATGCGCACCGACGATCGGGCACTTCTCCGCGTCACCGACCTGCTCCTCGCGCGCTCCGAGCGTCCGGCCGAGGTCGCGGCGATCTCGACCCGCGCCGCCGAGGCATCGTTCCGGCTCGGCGACGTGACCCAGGCCCGCGCTGCCCTCGAGCGTGCCCTCGAAGCCGATCCGCAGCATCCGACGGCGCTCGCGTCGATGGCCGAGCTCCGCCGTCACGCGGGTGACGTGCGTGGCGCCGCCGAGTCGATCGAAGCGATGGCGCAGACGCAGCTCGTCGCCGAGCACCGGCTCGAAGACTGGCACGCCGCCGCCGTCCTCTGGCTCGACCACGTCGCCGACAAGGTGCGTGGGCGCGCCGCGCTCGAACGAGCCGCCGAAATCGATCTCGCCTACGGCGACGTCTTCGAGCGCCTCGTCACGCTCGCCCGTGCTTCTCGCGAGCAAGAGGTCCTCGCCGATCTCTACGCGCGACGTCTGCAGCAGCTCGAAGAGCCCGACGCGCGTGCGTCCCTCCAGGTCGAGTACGCACAGGTCCTCGTCGAGCTCGGCGATCGTGACGGTGCTCGTAGCGCGCTCTCCGAGGCCCTCGAGGTCGCGCCGGGAAATCTCGATGCGCTTCGTGAAGGCGCACGGCTCGCCGAAGAGGCGGAGGACTGGCCCGATCTCGAGACGTATCTCCTTCGCCTCACGGACGCGCAGGCGGCCGCCGAGGACAAGCTCCTCTTCCTCCGTCGCCTCGGCGCCATCTACGAAGGCCCGTACCCCGACGACGCGAAGGCCGAAGGGGTCTATCGGCGGCTCCTCGAGCACCAAGAGGACGACGAAATCTACCGTCGCCTCGTCGATGTCTACGTTCGTGTCGGAGACGGCGAGCAGGCCGTCGAGACGCACAAAGAGCGCGTCCGCCTGGCGACCGATCCGGCGATGCGCCGCGCGCGCCTCATCGAGCTCGCCAAGCTCCTCGACGAACAAGCGGGCGATCCCGAGCGTGCGCTCAAGGCTCTCGAACAGGCGCGCGCCGGTGATCCGGCCGACCTCGTCGCCCTCGGCGCGCTCGCCGAGTTCCACACCAAGCACGGTCACCCCGAGCTCGTCTCGTCGGCGCTCGATGGTGCCGCCGCCGATCTTCGCAACCGTCTCGCCGGCGACGCGGGCAACGTCGAGCTCCTCGAGCAGCTCCAGAAAATCCTCGATCTCCGCGGTCGCAAGGATGCGATGGCGACCGTGCACTCGGTGCTGCTCGGGCTCTCCGGCAATGTCGGCGAGCTCATCGGCGCCGAAGACGCGGCCTCCCTCGCCGATCTCGACGCGCTCCTCTGCCCCGCCGAGCTGACGCCGGCCTTCCGCGAGCTGCTCGTCAAAGCGGGCGACGCCCTCGAGAAGTCGGTGCCCGTCGATCTGCGCGCCCTCAAAGCGGCCAAACTGGGGACCAGCAACCCCGTGCTCAAGGCGAAAATCGACGCTGTTTCCCGTGGTTTCGGCCTCCCCGATCCCGACGTCGTCATTTCGCGCGCGATGCCGTTCCTCTGCTTGCCGGTCGGCGCCAAGCCTTTCCAAATCGTCCTCGGTGATGCCGTCGTCTCGACCGACGACGAAGTCGCGCGACGCTTCGTCCTCTACCGCGCGATGAAGGCCTGCGGTGCCCACTGCGCCTCGCTCATCCGCGTGCCGTCGAGCGACTTGAAGGTCTTCCTCGACGTCCTCCTCCATCACCTCCATCCCGAGCATCCCGCACCCGCGATCGAGCCCGAGCGACTCGACGAGATCACCAAGCGTCTGCAGCGCTTCATCCCACGCAAGGACGAAGCCGAGCTGAAGACGCTCGCGGCTGCGGTGGTCGCCGAAGGAGTCCCCAACACCGACGCGCTCGCCGCTGCCGCCGCGACGTGGGCCGATCGGGTGGCGCTCTTGGCGGTCGGTGACGTCGGCGCAGCGTTGCGTGGCGTCGCTTGGACACTCGGTCAGAAGGACGCACCGCCGCAGGGCGTGGCGGCGCGTCGCGAGTGGCTCCTGCAGAACCCGGCCGCGCGTGATCTCGTGGCCTTCGCGCTCTCCGACACCTACCTCGAAGCTCGTCGCCGCGCCGGCGTCGCGTAATCGACGTAATCGCGAGGAAATTCGTGCACGTCTTCGGTCTCACCGGCGGCATCGCATCGGGAAAGAGCGCCGTGTGCGCGGTGTTTCGCGAAGAGGGCGTGGCGGTGATCGACGCCGACGCGATGGCCCGTGAGGTGGTCGCGCGAGGAACCGAAGGGCTCGCGGCGATCGTGGCTGCGTTCGGCGCCGAGGTGCTCCTTCCCGACGGCGGGCTCGATCGCAAGAAGCTCGCAGCGATCGTCTTCGACGACGCGAACCGACGACGGACACTCAACGGCATCGTCCACCCACGTGTGGCGCTCGCCAGCCAGGCGCGTTTCGCCGAGCACGCGTCGCAGGGCGTGACCCTCGGTTGCTACGACGCAGCGCTCCTCGTCGAGTCGGGAGCGGGTGCGATGTTTCGTCCGCTCGTCGTCGTCGCCGCGTCTCCCGAGTTGCAGAAAACGCGCCTCATGCATCGTGACGGGCTCACCGAAGCAGAGGCCGATGCGCGGCTCGCCGCTCAAGCCCCGCTCGAGGCCAAGCTCGCGGCCGCTGACCTGGTGATCTGGAACGACGCCGATCTCGCGACGCTCAGCGATCGGGCGCGTGCGACCTTGGGCGAGGTCCGGCGTCGCATCGCCTCCTGACGCGACGCACGTGGAATGAACCGCGTTCGTAGTTGTTGTGACGAACGCGATGTCCTGCGTCCGCGATCTGCTCGGCGTGTCCGCGATGGCAGCGCTCGCAGTGATCGCCTCCGGCACCCTCGGCGGTTGCATCGACGCCGAGGGTCAGACGCACGGGCCGCACGTGAAAGGTAGTACCTCGGGCACCGCGGCGACGCCCATCTTCGGGCAAGGCTCTGGCGGTGGCGGCGGTAGTGGCGGCGGAGGCAATGGCGGGAACGGTGGAAGTGACGCCGGCGCTTGCACCGACTCGTGTGGATGTCTCGCCGAGTGTTGTGACGCCCTCGGACCGCCGATCGGCAACGGTGACGCTTGCGGCGTCACGCGCGATCGCTGGTCGACCACCTGGTGTGCACGTGCATACAATGATTATGTATCTCGCGGATGGTGTGACTGAGCAAAGCTAGTCGTCGCACGCGCGCAGCTCGATCAGTCCCTCACCGGCCGTCGTCTCGACGCTGCAGGCGAGCCGTCGCCGCGTCGGATCGTCGCCGAACTCCTCGAGCACCGACCGCTCGTCGTCTCCCGGCGGCAGGAGCAGCGCGGCGCCCCTGAGCACGTCCACTCGACAGGTTCCGCAGCTCGCCGAGCGGCAGGAGAAGGCAATCGGTGCCGCCTGCTCTTCACACCTGTCGACGATTCGACCGCCCTGCGGAAGGTCGAACGTCGCAGCCGGCCCAGAGGGACTCTCGAGCACGTGAAGACGCGGCAAGCACTCGCGATACGTCAGTCGTAGGCGCAGCGGAAGCCGATCCATGCTTCACGCGCACCGACCTCGACCACGCGGCGCCAACGTGCGCGCAAGGCGTTGGCGTCGTCGTCGATGAACGAGCCACCACGGACGACGCCTTTGCCAGCAGGCCCGCCATCGACGACCCATTCGGCGACGTTGCCGGCGACGTCGAGCACGCCGAAAGGCGTCGCTCCCCACGGACGCGCGCCGACGGTGTCCGGTCCCTTCGCGCCCTCGGCGCACGGACCGGAGACGAGGCCGTAGCTCGCGCGTAGACAAAACGCATCGGGATCGCCCCACGGATATCGCTTCTCGACGTCACCGATGGCGACGCGCAACCACTCGGCATCGTGCGGTACGCGGCCACCCTCGAAGGTGCAGAACGTCTTCGCTTCGTCGAGCGTGACGCCGTGCGCCGCCTGTCCGGGATCTCCACCGGCGATCGGTGTCACCGGCGTGCACTTGCCCGCGTCGACGCATCGTCGATAGCGAGCCCACGTCACCTCCGTGCGGTCGATGGCGAAGGAATCGGTCTGCGCGAGCTCACCGACGCTTCCCACTTGCGTGTCCGGCGGCTTCCATCCGGAGGTGCCGCGCGGCAGACGGACGTGGCCTTCGCGCGCGAGGCAGGCCTCGTTGCGGGCCTCGAGACCTTCGGAGCAGCGCGTCGGAGTTCCGTCGCAGGCGCCCGCGCGCAGGCGTTGGCCCTCGCCACAGCAGCGAGCGCCGAGGGCGACCAAGCCTGGCGGACAGCGGGGTGGGGACGGCGACGTCGAGACCGCGACCCAAGCGATGGCAATTCCCCCGAGAACGAGGGCGCCACGGCCCGTCCAGGAGATCGAGCTCGTCCGCACCGGGTCCTTGCTATCGCCGTCCTTGCTCCCCGCCAAGCGGCCTCCGCCTGGGACCTCGTCGCGGCGCCAGGAGCCCCGGAGCACCTCGCACCGTCTTCGGCGGGCGCGGCATCGTAGGGTCCGTGGGCGGCGCCCTCCGTACCGGTGCCCCTCGACACCCGGCGAGACCTTCACGAAACTCCCGCGATTGCTACATTGTCAGGAAAGGGCCGCGTTTTTCTCGCGGCATGAGTAGGAGCGAACCATGGCTGGCAAGAACGTCGTCGTCATCAACGACCTCAATTTCGAAACCGAAGTGCTCAAGAGCGACAAGCCCGTCTTGATCGACTTCACCGCCACCTGGTGCGGGCCCTGCAAGCAGATTTCACCGATGATCGACGAGCTCGCCGACGAGACGGCCGGCACCTTCAAGATCGCCAAGCTCGACATCGACGACGCGCCCGCCACCGCCGCCAAGCTCGGCATCCGTGGCGTTCCGACCCTCGTCGCCTTCAAGGACGGCAAGGAAATCAACCGTCACGTCGGCGCGAACACGAACAAGGCGAAGCTCCGCGCGATGCTCGGACCGGGCGCCAACTAGTCTCGCGAGTCTCCGTCGCTCGTCTCGAGCGACACGCTTCACCCGCCGGTCGAGCCAGCAAGGCTCCGCCGGCGGGCCATTTTTGTGCGAGTTTTATCGAGACTAGACCGATTTCCAGGAGTTGGGATCGAGGTCGGGGAAGCTGACCTTGCACGAGCCTGGCTGGAGGCCCTCTTCTCGCGCCCGGCCGCTGACGTTGGTGCGGCCTTCGATTTTGCGGCCGTCGGCGGTCTCGATGACGTAGCGCTCGTCAGGGACCGCTTCTTTGTCGTCGTCGATGAGCTCGATCTCGATCCACGTCGAGTCGTCTTCGCTCGGGCCGAGGACTTCGACCTCACGGTGCTGTTCGACGGCGGTGACGCCGCTGGTGCGGAAGCAAATCAGCCGACCGCGACGAATCGCCTCGGCGACGCGTGATTCGAGCTCGCGATTGCTCGCGAGGCTGACGTGGCCATCGAGCGCGCCGAGGATGCGAAGGAGCGTCTCGCGGTCGGAGCGGTCACGGGCCGGGTTGGTCGCCGGCAGCGACTCGACCATGAACGCAGCGTCTTCGGGCGGAACGACGGCGAGGCCCTTGTGGCGGCCTGCGTCGATTGCGCGCACGAGAACGAAGGTCTCGCCGTAGCTCCGAATTTGCCAGTACTGCGCGGCCATTCACACCTCGGGGTTCGCGACCGTCTAGATTCTACGGCACCATCGCCCAATTCGTGGGTCGGAGACCTCGGTTCGGCGTTTCGACCGCTCCGCGTCCGTCCGGATTGGGCGCCCGCGCCGGAGGCAGTAGGAGCGTTTCATGCTCGACGACGCTGCCCTGACCGCGCTCCTCGACCTCGGATTCGAGTTTGGCTGCCAGAAACGCATCTCCGATCTCATCGACGTCGGTCGGGTGCTGGAGGCGATCGATCTCGCCGCCACGCCCGAGCGGCTGTTGCGACTGCACCAGCGCGTCATCGCCCCGCAGCGCGATCGACTCCTCGCGCGGGCGAAGGCCAGCGACGTCGAGCTCGGCGCTTGGATCCCCGAGATGGCGGTGGAGCCGATCGCCGATCTGATCGGCGCGCCGGTGCCGTTGCCACCGAAGATGGTCGACGACATGGTCGCCTCCGAGCAGGTGCGCGACGAGGTGCGCGCGATGCTCAGCGACACGCTCTCCGGCTTCCTCAAGAAGGCTTTCGGTGGAGATTCGACCGGTGGTGCAGCGTCGATCGGCTCGATGCTCGGTCGCGGCGCTCGCACGTTCGGCGCACTCGGAAAAGGGCTCCTCGGTGGGCTCGGCGACGAGCTGCAGAAGCAGTTGCAAGACAAGGTGCGTGACTTCGTCGACGGCTCGGTCTCGGCGTTGCAAGAGCGCATCGCGAAGAAGCTGAAGAGCGAAGAGACGGCGAAGGCGCTCGCCAAACGCCGTCGCGCGGGCTTCCTCAAGTTGCTGAAGAAGAAAGAGTCAGAGGCCGTGGCGCCCCTCGGTGGCGTGCCTTTTCCGGCCATCGACGCGCTCGTGCCGCTCCTTCTTCATCACAACCTCGGGCGTGCCGAGCTGCGCGCGGCGGTGAAGGACGAAATCGCCGCCGTGCTCGGTGAGCTCTCGACGCAGACGATCGGCGACTGGCTCGAAGAGCTCGGCCTCCGTGCGCACGCCAAGTCGATGATGCACGCCGCGCTCGTGCCGATCGTTCGCGAGGTGGTGGCGACGGAGCCGTTCCTCGCTTGGTGGAAGGCACACGCGACCCATGGATGACCGAAAAAACATGCTCAGGCCTTCGTCTTCGCTGCGTGCGTTCGTGCTCTTCGCCGTCGTGCTCACCGTGCCGATCGTCGCCTGCTCGCGGAAGCTCAAGCTCGAGGACTGCAATCACCTGCTCGGTCGTGGCGTCGGGCTCGCGGCCTACGCGGGGTCGGCGGAGGTGCCGGTCGACATCGATGCTCTGCGCGGGCGTGCGCGTGGAGCTCCCAAGCGCGCCATCGAGGACTTCGACAAAGTCTGCATCGGGGCCGAAGAAGACGGGCAAGTCGCGTGTTCGCGTCGCGCCAACAACATCGCCGAGTTCGCCGCCTGCGGGGGTCTGGTGACGAAGGCGCGTGACGCGGGCCTCATCGCAGCCCAGCTCGTCGCGCGCCGTCACACCAGCGACGAGTGCTCGAAGTACGCGGAGCACGGCGTGCACGCCGGCGTCGGCACCGTCGACGATGCCGGCAAGCTCATGCGCGAGTGCGACGAGGTGATGGAGGAAGGCGTCTACGCGTGCCGACTCGCGGCCAAGGACGCGCCGACCTGGGAAGCGTGCATGGGCCTCTGAGCTAGAGAGGCGGAGCTCAGGGGGCGAGGATCTTCCCCGGGTTCAAGATCCCCTTCGGATCGAGCGTCTGTTTCAGCGAACGGAGCACCGCGAGCTCGGCGGGCGTGCGCGAATAGCTCAAGAAATCGCGCTTGAGGAGGCCGATGCCGTGCTCGGCGGAGATGCTCCCTCCGTGCTTCTTCACGAGCGCGAACATGTCGTGATCGGACGCCTTGGCATGTTTGAGGAAGTCGTCCTTCGACATCGCATCGGGCTTCATCACGTTGACGTGAAGGTTGCCGTCGCCGATGTGACCGAAGTTGCAAATCTCGAAGCCAGGGTAGCGAGAGGAAAAGACGCTCTCGAGCTCGGCGCAGAAGGGCTCGAGCGCGGCGATGGGGAGCGAGATGTCGTTCTTGTGCGGCATGCCCGTCGCCGACAGGCTCTCGCTGATGCCTTCGCGCAACGTCCAGAGCTCGCGTGCCTGCGTCGCGTGCTGCGCGAGCACGCCGTCGAGCGCGAGGCCATCTTCGAAGACCTTGGTGGTCCACGATTCCAACGCTGATTCTTCGGCGTTTTCCACCTCGACGAGCACGTAGTGGCCCATCCGCGTGGCGAAAGGCTCTTTGATTTGACGATGTCGCGCGAGGCGCGCGAGGCAGCGATCGGTGAAGAACTCGTAGGCCATCAGCGTGAAGGGGCCGGTGCGTGCCTCACGGAAGAGGCGCAAGACGCCCGCGAGAGCGTCGACGGCGAAGAGCATGACGTCGAGCTTGCCGGGGAGCCGCGTGAGCTTGAGCGTCGCCTCGGTGACGACGCCGAGCGTGCCCTCGCTCCCGATGAAGAGCTGACGCAAATCCATCCCGGTGTTGTTCTTTTCGAGCGCGCCGTTGAGCTCGAGGATCTCGCCGCTCGCGAGCACGACTTGAAGGCCGAGCACCCAGTGACGTGTGAGGCCGTAGCGGATGACCTTCACGCCGCCGGCGTTGGTGGCGATGTTTCCGCCGACGTGGCTCGAGCCTTTCGAAGCGAAATCGACGGGCCACGTGAGACCCGTCGGCGCGCAATGGTGGTGCACCGCCTCGGTGACCGCGCCGGCTTGGACGCGCACGGTCTGTCCGAGGAGGTCGACCGCGTCCATTCGGTTCATGCGTGAGAGCGAGAGGACGAGCTCACCGTTCGCCGCGACGGCGCCGCCCGCGAGCCCAGTGCGCCCACCGGAGGGGACGACGGCGACGCCCGCCTCGTTGCATGCGCGGAGGACGGCGGAGACCTCGTCGGTGGTCCGCGGGAGCACGGCGGCGCACGGGGCAGGCGCGAAGACCTTCGTCCAATCGCGCCCCAACTCGGATAGTTGGGAGGGATCGCGCGTCAGCGTGCCCTCGGGAAGCCGTGCGGAGAGAGCATCGAGGAAGCCGCTGGGAAGGCTCATCGTGTGCGACCTTCGTCTACGTCCAGCCGCGTCGCAACGGGCGCATAGGAAACGGGGCGCGGCTCGCGGTACCATGACCCTTGGAGGTCGATGTTTCTCAAAGGTTCGGGGCTTCGGAGCTTGCTCGGGGCCATCGAAAAACTGCACGGACCCGGTGGGCTCGAGCGCGTGCTCGCGGCGGTGCCCGAAGACCTGCGCCCAGAGCTGGAGAAGCCGATCTTGCCCGTGAAGTGGTACCCGATCGGGTACACGACCGCGGTCCACGCCGCCGTGCGCGAGACGCTCGGACACGGCGAATGGAACGAGAGCAAACGACTCGGTCACGAGGCCGCGCTCCAAGATTTCACCGGCGTTTATCGCGTGCTCCTTCGAAGCGTGCACTACGACACCATCTGGGATCGCATCCAGGTCGCGTTCTCGCAGTACCACTCGCAGGGTCTCGCCGAATGGGTCGATCGGCAGCCGGGGTGCGCGACCGGCGTCGTCACCGGCGTCGTCGGATACAACCTCGGGCAGTGGCTCTCGATCGCGGGGCGCTGCGAACGCTTGCTCCTGATGTCGGGCGCGAAGTCGGCACAGGCGGACATCCTCGAGTCGACGGCGACCTCGGCGCGCATCGAGCTGCTGTATTTCGACTAGAATGCGCAGCCCATGCGCAGGCTCGTCGCTTCGTTCGTCCTCGTCTCAGGCTCCCTCGCGTCGGTCGCGTTCACCTCGTGCGCGCCTGCGTACCAAGAGTCGGGCAACGTCACGCCACCCCCGACGGCGTCGGTGAGCACGACTCCGAGCGCGTCGCAGAGCGCGATCGTCGACACGTCGCCGAAGCCGCCGGTGGCGAAGAAGATCCCGCACGCGACGACGATTCACGGCGTCACCTTGAACGACGACTACTTCTGGATGCGGAACAAGGACTCGAAAGAGGTCCTCGATTACCTCGCAGAAGAGCGAGATTTCACGGCCAAAACGACTGAATCGCTGACGCCACTGCGCGACAAGCTTTATGCCGAGATGGTCGGGCGGCTGCAACAGACCGACGAGTCGCCGCCGGTGAAAGACGGTGCGTTCGTCTATTACACGCGCACGCTCGAAGGAAAGCAGTACGCGATTCATTGTCGTAAGCCGGCGAAGCCGAAGAAGGGCGAGAAGCTCGAGGACGTGAAAGAGGAGATCCTCGTCGACCTCAACGAGCTGGCGCTGCAGAACAAGTTCGTCTCGCTGGGGACGAAGAGCTTCTCCGACGACGGCAACGTCTTCGCGTACACCCTCGACACCACCGGTTTTCGTCAGTTCACGCTCCACGTGAAGGACCAAAAGACGGGCAAGACGTACCCCGAGACCATCGAGCGGGTCGACGACGTCGAGCTCGCGGCCGACGGCAAGATCCTCCTCTACGTCACCGAAGATGCGACGACGAAGCGGGCAAACAAGCTCTTTCGTCACGTCCTTGGCGAAGATCCGAAGAACGACGCGCTCGTCTACGAAGAGAAGGACGAGCGCTTCGATCTCTTCTTCTACAAGACGCGAAGCAAGGCCTGGTTCGTCGTCACCTCGGCCAGTCACACCACGACCGAGGTGCGCCTGGTGTCGACGAAAGATCCGAAGGCGGCTCCGAAGCTGGTGGCGCCGCGCGAGAACGATCACGAGTACTACCTCGATCACGCCGGCGATCTCTTCTACGTCCACACCAACTCGGGCGGGCGCAACTTCCGGCTGATGACGGCGAAGACGTCCGATCCTTCACGCGACAAGTGGAAGGAGATCGTCGCCCATCGCGACGACGTGATGCTCGAAGGCGTCGAGGCATTCAAAGATCACCTGGTGCTCAAGGAGCGTCGTGACGGCCTTCCGCGCCTGCGCATCACCGACCTGCAAGGCAAGGGCGGTCACGAGGTCGAGCTCCCGGAGCCTGTTTTCACCGTCTCGTTCGATCGCAACCCGGAGTTCGACTCGCACCTCTTGCGCTTCCACTACCAGTCGTTCGTCACGCCCGACAGCGTCTTCGAGGACGACGTGAAGACGAAGGCACGCAAGGTGCTCAAGGTCACCAAGGTGCTCGGGTACGACGCGAAGGGGTACGCGAGCAAGCGCATCGACGTCCTCGCGCGCGACGGCAAGACCAAGGTGCCGGTGTCGCTCCTCTACAAGGCGGGCACGAGTCCCGACGGCAAGCACCCGCTCTTTCTCGTCGGTTACGGCTCGTACGGCTTCCCCTATCCCGATTCGTTCTCGAGTGAGCGGCTCTCGCTCGTCGATCGCGGCGTCGTCTTCGCGCTCGCCCACGTTCGTGGCGGCGGCGAGCTCGGAAAGAAGTGGCACGACGACGGGCGCATGCTCACCAAGGCGCACACCTTCACCGATTTCATCGACGTCGCCGAAGCGCTCGTGACGCAAGGTTGGGCGGCCCGCGACAAGATCGCCGCCAATGGCAAGAGCGCGGGCGGCTTGCTCATGGGCGCCATCGTCAACCTTCGCCCCGATCTCTTCCGCGTCGTCATCGCCGACGTCCCCTTCGTCGACGTCATCAACACGATGCTCGACGAGACGCTGCCGCTCACCGTCGGCGAGTTCGAAGAGTGGGGAAACCCCAAGAAAAAAGCGGAATACGACGTGATGATGTCCTACAGCCCGTACGACAACGTCGCCGCCAAGCCCTATCCGACGATGCTGGTGAAGACCTCGTACAACGACAGCCAGGTCATGTACTGGGAGCCGACCAAGTGGGTCGCCAAGCTGCGCGCGATGAAGACCGACAAGAACCCGCTCGTCCTCCAGATCAACATGGACCCGGCGGGTCACGGTGGGCTCTCTGGTCGATACGATCACTTGAAGGAAGTCGCCTTCGACGAGTCGTTCGCCCTTCACGCGCTCGGCATCGACGAGTGACCCGATCGCGTCACGAAACACGGTCATTTCCGCCACCTTGACGCGATGCGCTATTTGCGTCAGGCTTCACTGAATCGCGATTCAGTTTTCTTCGCGACGACGGAGGTCTCTCATGGCAAGCGGATCGAAGAAGTCGAAAGAGCGCGAGTCGAACGGCAAGCGCCCCGATCGCGTGGCCATCGTCGCCGGTCTGCGGACCCCGTTCGTCAAACAAGGCACCGCCTATCGCGATCTCTCCGCGCTCGACCTCGGGAAGATCGTCGTCAGCGAGCTGCTCGAGCGCACCGAGCTCGATCCGGCGGAGGTCGATCTCCTCGTCTACGGTCAGGTCGTCCCCTCGCTCTCGGCGCCGAACATCGCGCGTGAGATCGTCCTCGGCACGCAGCTGCCGAAGGGCGTCGAGGCGTACAGCGTGAGCCGCGCGTGTGCGACGTCGATTCAGTCGATGACCTCGGCGGCCGAGGCGATCCTCGCCGGGCAGCACGACGTCGCCATCGCCGGCGGCGCCGACAGCGCGAGCGTGGTGCCGATCGCGGTCTCCAAGCGCCTCGCCGGGATGCTCCTCGAAGCGTCGAAGGCGAAGTCCCTCGTCGACAAGCTGAAGAGCTTCCGTGGCCTCGTTCCCGGCGATTTGGTGCCTGTCCCTCCCGCGCTGAAAGAGCCGTCGACGGGGATGACGATGGGCGAGAGCGCCGAGAAGATGGCGCGTGAAGGCGGCATCAAGCGCAAGGACCAGGACGAGCTGGCGGTGCGCTCGCATCAGCGCGCGGCGAAGGCCTGGGCCGACGGCGTCTTCGACCAAGAGGTGATGCACGTCGTCGTCCCGCCGAAGTTCGAGCAAGCGGTGGCGAAGGACAACTTGGTCCGCGACGACGCGTCGGTGGAGGCGATGGAGAAGCTCCGTCCAGTCTTCGATCGCAAATATGGAACGCTCACCGCCGGCAACTCGTCGGCGCTCACCGACGGCGCCAGCGCGCTCCTCCTGATGCGCGAGTCGAAGGCCAAGGCGCTCGGCTACACGCCGATCGGATACTTGAAATCGTGGGCCTACGCGGCGATCGATCCGGGCGGTTGGATGCTCATGGGTCCGACCCACGCGACGCCGATCGCGCTCGATCGCGCCGGGCTCTCGCTCAAGGACATCGACCTCGTGGACATGCACGAGGCCTTCGCCGCGCAGATCCTCTGCAACGTCAAGGCGTTCGGCAGCAAGCAGTACGCGCAGGAGAAGCTCGGACGCGCTCACGCCATCGGTGAGATCGACGAGAGCAAATTCAACGTCCACGGCGGCTCGATCGCCATCGGTCATCCCTTCGCCGCCACCGGCGCGCGCATGGTCACGACCACCCTCCGCGAGCTCAAGAGGCGCGGCGGTCAATACGGTCTCGTCACTCTCTGTGCAGCCGGCGGGCTCGGCGCCGCTGCCGTCCTGGAGGTCGCGTGATGGCCAACCAAGCGAGTATTCAAGCGGATTCTGGGCCTTCGAGCGCGCCGCGATCGAAGTCGTCGGAGGCCGCCGAGAGTGGCGCCTTCGTCGTCGATGCGCGCCTCGATGGCGTGTCGGTCATCTACATCGACGTCCCCGGCGCCAGCGTCAACTCGTTGCAGGCGAGCTTCGCGCAAGAGCTCGACGACGTCCTCGAGAGCATCGAGCGTGACGAGACGGTGCGCGCGATCGTCATCGCCAGCGGCAAGACCGACAGCTTCGTGGTCGGTGCCAACATCGACATGCTCGCCGGTTGTCGCCTCGCCTCCGACGCCGAGGCGCTCTCGCGCGCTGGCCAAGCGGGTTTCCGTCGGCTCGAGACGGCGAAGAAGCCGATCGTCGCCGCCATCCACGGCGCTGCGCTCGGCGGCGGCTTCGAGCTCGCCCTCGCGTGCCATGCGCGCGTGCTCTCCGACGACAAGAAGACGGTGCTCGGCTTCCCCGAGATTCAACTGGGGCTCATCCCCGGTGCCAACGGTCTCCCGCGCGTCGCCGCCATCGTCGGTCTGCAAGTGGCGCTCGATCTCGGCCTCACCGGCAAGCAACTTCGTCCTTCGCGCGCCAAGCGCCTTGGCATCGCCGACGACGTGGTGCCGCAATCGATCCTCATCGAGGTCGCTGCCAAGCGCGCGCTCTCGCTCTGTGACCGGCCGATTCGCGCCAAGGCGGGGCTCTTCCATCAGCTCGATCGCCTGAAAAACATGGCCCCGCAGGCCGCGCTGACCGAGCTCGCGCTCGAGGACAACGCGATCGGTCGGCGCATCCTCTTCCGTCAAGCGCGACTGATCACGCAGAAGAAGACCAAGGGTCACTACCCGGCGGCGATGGCGATCATCGACGTCCTCGAGACGTTCGGCAGTCGTGGCTTCGAAGCCGCTGCCGAGCACGAGGCGCGTCTCTTCGGTGAGCTCGTCGTCAGCGAGACGGCGCGTCAGCTGATCGGCATCTACGACGCGACGCAGGAGCTGAAGAAGGACAGCGGCGTCACCGATCCGAAGGTGAAGCCGCGCACGGTCGCCAAGGTCGGCGTGCTCGGCGCTGGGCTGATGGGCGCCGGCATCGCCTACGTCACCGCCGACAAGGCTTCACTGCCGGTGCGCGTGCGCGACAAGGACGACGCTGGTGTCGGCCGCGGGCTCGCCTACGTCGGGAAGATCCTCGACGGTCGGGTGAAGCGCAAGTCGCTCACGCGCCTGGAAAAAGACGGGATCACGAGCAAGATCAGCGGCACCACGACCTACGACGGCTTCGGCCGATGCGACGTCGTCGTCGAGGCGGTGTTCGAGGACCTCGCGCTGAAGAAGCAGATCCTCGCCGACGTCGAAAAGAAGTGCTCGGTGACGACGATCTTCGCCAGCAACACCTCGTCGATCCCGATCGGGAAAATCGCCGAGGGCTGCGCGCGTCCGCACAACGTCGTCGGGATGCACTACTTCTCGCCGGTCGAGAAGATGCCGCTCCTCGAGGTCATTCGTCACAAGCTGACGAGCGACGAGGCCGTGGCCACCGCGGTCGCGCTCGGGAAGAAGCAGGGAAAGACGGTCATCGTCGTCAACGACGGCGTCGGCTTCTACACCTCGCGCGTCCTCGGCCCCTACATGAACGAAGCGGCACACCTCCTCGCCGAGGGCGTCGCCATCGACGTCATCGACAAGGCGCTCGTCGATTGGGGCTTCCCCGTCGGTCCGATGACGCTCCTCGACGAGGTCGGGATGGACGTCGCCGAGCACGTCGGTCGCATCGTCCACGAGGCCTTCGGCGAACGGATGACGCCGCCGGCGATCATGGAGCGCCTCGCCAAGGACGACCGCAAAGGCCGGAAAAACAGCCGCGGAATGTATCTCTACGACGAGCGCGGCCAGAAGCCGAAGGACGCGCCGGACGGTGGGGTCGACACGAGCGTCTACGCCACGCTCGGCGTCACGCCGACGACCAAGGTCGAGACCGAAGAGGTCCAGATGCGTTGCGTCCTCGCCTTCGTCAACGAGGCGCTTCGTTGCCTCGGCGAAGGCATCCTCCGCTCGCCACGTGACGGTGACGTCGGCGCCATCTTCGGCCTCGGCTTCCCGCCGTTCCGTGGGGGCCCGTTCCGCTACGTCGACGCGGTCGGCGCCGCCGAGGTCCTTCGTCGCATCGAGAGCTTCCGTCTCCGCTTCGGCGCTCGCTTCGAACCGGCCCCGACCCTGGTGAATCTCGCGAAGATCAACGGGAAGTTCTACCGCTGAATTCGTCTCCGAGCTCCGCGGTGAGGTGCGCGAACGTCAGCGCTTCTTGCCGCGCCTGCTCGGGGCCCATCGCCGGGATGCGCAACGTGCGTTGTCGCTCGAGGAAGCGAATGGCCTGCGCGCGCCCTTCCTTCTGGGTGATGCCGGTGTCCTGAGCGACGATTTGCCCGCATCGCAGCGCGCAACGCATGCCGCCGCAGGTGCCGAGGCCGAGCCGCGTGCGCCTGGCGACGTCGTCGACGGTGACCGCCAGCTCTTCGGCCACCACCTGACGCACCTCGGCCTCGAGCACCGGCTCGCAGACGCAGACGACGCGCGCCTCTTCCGGCTTCTTCGCGATTCGTTCGACGATTTGCCGGGCGCGCCCGCCGTGACGAAAGACGAGGCGCCGTGACGCGACCGGGTGAATGTCGGCCTCCTCCGCGAGCGCGATCGCATCGGGCACGTCGTCGCCGCCCGGCATGCGGATCTCGTGCGTGCGGCACTTGGCGGTGAGGCCGAGCTCGCGCGCGAGGACGTCGCTCATCTCTTCGGCGAAGATGCGATAGCTCGCGAGCTTGCCGCCGATCATCGAGTAGAGGCCGGGGACGTTGCCGTGCTTGTCCTTGCCGTGATCGAGGATCGCGTGCTCGCGCGTCACCTTGTCTTCGACCTTGCCGTATTCGAAGAGCGAGGGGCGCACGCCGGTGGTGACGCTGACCGCGCGCGCGTGACGAATCGACGGGAAAACAGCGGCGACGGCCTGCACCAGGTAACGCACCTCGTCGGCGGTGGAGCGCACGTCGTCGAGGTCGCCGTAGTAGTCGTCGTCGGTGGTGCCGAGGACGCTGGTGTTCTGCCACGGCTCGAGGAACACCTGCCGTCCATCGGCGGCGTTGACGGCGATGGCGTAGTTCGAGAGTCGTCGATCGTAGACGACGTGGATTCCTTTGGTCGGTCGCACGCGAATCGAGACGCCACCACGGGCGCCGGTGATCGGGCTCCACGCGCCGGTCGCGTTGACGATGAGCCGCGCGGTGGTGGTGGTGACGGCTCCGCTACGGAGATCGCGATGACGAGCGCCGATCGCGCGCGAGCCCGGCCCATCACCAGATCGCACGATTTCCAGGACTTCCGTGTGCGTACGCACCTCTGCACCGCGTGAGATGGCGTCGAGCACGTTGAGCGCACAGAGCCTCCCGCCGTCGGTACCCCACTCGTCGAACGAGACGCCGCCGATCAGATCGCCGACCAGGCCCGGCTCGAGGACCGCGAGCTCGTCCGGCTTCAAACGCGTGTGCGGCTTGCCCCGCTTCAGCGGCTGGAAGTCGTCGTAGGCGCGGAAGAAGGCGTCGACGAGCGTGAGGAAGAGTTTTCGCGCGGTGCCGCCCTTGGCGATCGGCATCAAGAAGGGAATGCGATGGAGGAGAAACGGCGCGACGTGTTGAATGAAGCCGCTGTCGCGACAGCTCTGCTCGGTGACGCTCGGCTCCGACGTGAGGTAGCGCGCGCCGCCGTGGATCATCCCGCTCGAGTTGCCGCTCGCCCCGAACGCGAGGTCGTGTTTTTCGAGGAGCGCGACCTTCGCCCCACGCATCGCCATGTCGCGCGCGACGCCGGTGCCGTTGACGCCGCCTCCGATGACGAGGACGTCGACGTCGGCGTCACGGGCGCGCAGCTCGGTGCTCACGGCGCGCGCGGCTCAGTTCCCGACGGGGACGTCGAAGAAGCCGCCGAGGCCGAGGCCGGCGAAGTTGTGGATGGCCGTGCTGTCGATGGTCTTGGTGCTGGAGGTGCCGCCGACGGAGAGATCGATCTTGGTGTACGAGCCCGCGGAAGCCCACAAATAGCCGACCATCGTGAATTTCGCCGACGGCTTGAAGGCGACGCCGACCTTGAGGCGAAGCGGCTCGATGCCGATCAGCGTGCCCTCCTCGGTGGTGTGGTCGGCGGTCTCGACGTGCACCTTGGTGAGGCGCATTCCCGTGGCGAGATCGCCGTAGAAGCCCCAGCGCCCGCCCGGATTGCTGTTCAGCATGAGGCCGAGACCGAACGCGTCGGTCGTCACCGTCATGGAGCTGACGGCCACGCCGCCGCTCGCCTGGAGGGTGCTGACGTCGGGCGCGCCGAGAAAACCGTGCTGCCAGAAGAGATACGCGGCGAGCGCAGGGACGAAGCGAAAGCCGATGTCGCCCTCGATCGCGGCGCCCGTCTTCATGAAGTCGATGGCGTTCGACGAGCGCGCGCCGTCGGGCGAGGTGCTGACGTACGACGCGGTCGGGCTCGAGGAGTCTTCGAGCTGTCCGCCGGGACCAATCGACGCGACCGAGACGCCGAAGACGAAGCCGATGCGTGGCGCGACGTAGGTGCTCGCGCTCGCGGGCTTGGCGTCTTTGCCGTTTCCCTCGGGCGGAGGCTTCGTGCCCTTGCCCTTCTCTTCAGGCGGCGGTGGCGGCGGTACGACCACGGCCGCGCCGCCCGACGCCTTCGCTTCGAAGACGACTTCCTTCACGTCTTTTTCGCCGACCGTGACCTCTTGCTTGTCGTCGGCCGCGCCGCCGCCGCTGATCGCCACCGTGTGGGTGCCGACGTTGACGGGGATGCCCTCGTCGAGGAGCACCGTGCTGACCGAGTGCTCGTCGATGACGACCTGCGGCTTGCCGCTCGCGCCGTTGATCTTGACCTTGATTTTGGGGATGCGCGCGCGCAGCGCCTCGGCTGCCTTGTGCGACGCATCGACGGCGTCTTTCTGTTTCGCGTCACCCTGACCGTCGAGCTGGCTGCGTGAATAGGCGTCGAGCGCCTCGACCCACTTGCCGAGCTTCTCGGCGCAGAAGCCCTCGTGGTAGCGGACGATCGCCGTCGATTTGATCTCGCCGACCTTGCGGAATTTCTCGTACGCCGCCGCGTAGTCCTTCGACTTCTCGAGCTCGCTGCCCTGCGCGTAGAGGCCGCGCGCGGCTTCGAGCTCGGCCGCGGTCTGCGCGAAGAGGGGAGTCGCGAACGCCAGCGAGGACCCGAGGACGAGGCTGAAGAGGACACGGCGCATCGCGTCGACATGATAGTCGACGTCGGGAAATCAGGCCCGATCTTTGCGAAAAGTCAGAATCCGGGGCCAGTGCCGACGGAGGCAGGCCCGTCGTTTTCGCTCGAGGGCTTGGCGCTCGGCTTCGCGCTCGGCTTGGTGCTGGCGGTGCTCGAGGGCTTGGGCACGAACTGCGGCTTGGGCTTCGGCGTCACCACGGTGGGAACGGTCGGGTTGGCGGGCGTCGACGCCTTGGTCGCAGGCGCCATGCTCGTCGTCGCGCTCGGGAGCGGCGCTGTCGACGGTTCGGCCGAGGCGGGCTCTTTCGCGGTGCCGATGGGGACCGTGGTGTCGATCGGATCGGGCAGGTCGATCTTCGTGGGCGGATCGACGCTCTTCTTCGGCGCGGGTTTGGTCGTCTCGGTCTCGGTGGTGTTCGCTTCGGTCGCCGGCGGTGAGCGTTCGCCATCGCGCGCGCGTTGTCCGACCACCGCCCAAGCGCCGACCCCGACGACGCCCGCCAAGAGGATCGCGCTCACCGCCACGAGCGCCCCGCGGCCACGTTTTTTCGGTGTTTCGATGACCGTGACGGCGCCGACCGTCATGTGCGAGGGATCGCTGCGCACGGTCGTCGAGGCGTGCTCGGGGCGCGGAGCTGCCGGAGGAGACCCCGAGGCCATGCGCGCGCTGCCGTTGCCGCCGTTGCCGCCGTTGCCGCCGTTGGAAGCGAGTCGATAGGTCGAGCCGATGCGCGCGTTTCGTGCGCTCACCGGATCGCCGATGTCGATCGGCGGAATGCCGTAGGCCGCGCGCGGCGCCACGTAGCCATCGAGGAGCGCAGAGAGCGCTTCCATCGTCGGCGGGCGATGATCACGGTCCTTGCGCAGACACTGATCGACGATGGCGACGAACTCGGGATCGACCTGCGGCGCCACTTGCGCGAGCGGCGGCGGATCTTCCAGGGTGATGGCCATCATCACCTGGTTGTAGTTCTCGCCGTTGAAGGGGATGCGTTGGCTGACGCACTCGTAGAGGATGACGCCGATCGCCCAGATGTCGGTGCGCCCGTCGAGATCGCTGCGCCCGCGCGCTTGCTCGGGGCTCATGTACGCCGGCGAGCCGAGCACCGCGCCGGTGCGCGTCATGCGGATGTCGTTGCCGATTTGCGAGGTGATCTTGCTGATGCCGAAATCGAGGATCTTCGGCAAAATGAGGTCGCCGCGCTTGGCGACGTAGATGTTGGCGGGCTTGAGATCGCGATGGACGATGCCGGCCGCGTGCGCTGCGGTGAGCGCGCGGGTGACGTCGAGCATGATCGCCGCCGCCTGCACCGGCGTCAGCAGACCGCCGTCGATGATCTTGTCGAGCGGCCGGCCCTCGAGGAACTCCATCACCAGGAAGGGCGCGCCGTCGGGCAAGGTGCCGAGGTCGAGCACGTCGACGATCGACGGGTGATCGATGCGCGCGCTGGCCTTCGCTTCGCGGAAGAAGCGCTGGATGACGTCGGGGTTCTCCGCCAGCTCGGGGAGCATGAACTTGATCGCGACCTTGCGTTCGGTCATCTGGTTCTGAGCGACCCAGACCGAACCCATGCCGCCTTTGGCGAGCGGGCGCAGGAGCACGTACTTGCCGGCGACGATCTCGCCCTCTACCCAGCCGTGTGTGCTCCCACCCTCTGACACCTGGAGACTCTACGCGTCCACGCTGGGGGGCGCCAATTCACCGGGCAAGCCCACCTGGAAGGTGCGGGACATCGGTTCAGTCACGTGTCACTTCCGAGCTCCGCTTCGAGGCCGCGGATACGAGAGCGCGTCGAAGGCGCGGCTGGCATCGCGATCGAGGTGATAGTCGACGCGCTTCGACATCGGCTCTTGGTCGTCGGGAGCGCCACGAAAGGGCACGGCGAGGAGCGCGACGATCGATTTTCCCGCCCACTGCAGCTCGATCTGCAAACGCACGCGGCCGGCCCCCGGCACCTCGCGAATGTGCGCGACGAAGGTCGCTTCTGCGAGAGGAACCCGGATGCCTGGGCCCTTGCGCGTGAGCACCAGCTCTTCGTCCGCGCCGCCCTCGTTCTCCAACATCACGACGCCGCGTTCGGTGCGTGCGACGAGCGCGTGCCGAGCGAAGAACCAGACCGCGAGCCCGACGACGACGGCGCCGCCGAAGCCGAGCACGCCGATGGTGCGCGCGCCGATCGCGCCGGTGACCGCAAAAAGCAGCCCGCCGACGAGGAAGCCGTTGCGCGAGGCGCGGCGATGATCGGCGTCGGTGAGGAAGGTGCCGAGGAGACGCATGGAGGAGAAGCCCGCGGTCTATACGACCGTGGAGGGCTCGGCTACTCGGGACTCCATGACGCGTTCCTCGCGAGGCATCGGCATCGTCACACTCTTCGTCGGCTGCGGCGTCGTGCTCTTCGCCGCGTGCGGTGGGCCGACGCGCTCGAGCGAACCGCCGATGGCGGGTAGCGCCGCGATCCTCCCGAGCCCGGTCAACGCCGAGGTGGTGCCGAAGAGCACGCCGAGCGACGCGACGATTCCTTCGTCGACGAACGGCGCGGGCAAGTCGGGCGATCTCGACCAAGCGCAGAAGAGCCCTGCCGAGATCGTCGTGAAGCCGGCCGCTTCGACGAGCGCGTCGGCCTCCAAGGTCGAGGAAAAGAAGTGCAAGGGCATGGTCCCCGGCAAGACCAAGAACGGCGATGCCTGCACGTCCGACAAGCAGTGCGCGTCCTGCGTATGCACGACGGCCATCTGCTCGCGCGCCATCAGCCCCGACCTCTAGCCGGGCGGTCCGGCTGTATAACTCGGCTATGCAACTCGGCCGGCGGCCCTGCCGGAGGGTGGATGTGGCCGCCCAATACCCATGATCCCATCGGAGCTTCTCGGATGCTCCACAGTCCCCCATGAACCACCAGCCGATGAAGCTCGCCCTCTCCGTTCGCGTGACCAACACGCAAGACGGCACTGTGCTCGACCGCATCTTCGACAGATTCCCAGTCCGCATCGGGCGAAGCGGGCTCAACGACCTGGTCCTCGACTTCGGCTTCGTTTCCAACTTCCACGCCGCCATCGAGCGCAACGATCAGATGACGACCTCGATGGTTCCGCGCAGCGGCGTCGACACTTCGAGGCAGTGTTGAAGGTCGAGCACGGCGGGGTGCTCAAGTACTTCGCGCCGGGAGTGGGAGTGTTCGACAGCGCCGAACAGGTCTTGAAACATTCGTTTCAGACGCTCCTCTGGATGGAGTTCGTGCCAAACGCCGTAGACCCAAAGAAGTCAGACCGCTTCATTCGTCAAATCGTCACCAACTATCCGTGACGGAGGTGTTCTTGCGACGACGCCGATCCGTTCCTCAGCGACGCTCCCACGCACGTCTTGGAGCTCAGCGCGTCTGCTCGATGCATCTGCTCGTCCAACTCGTGGTCATCGTCGCGGCGTGCTCGCTACCACGGAAGGAAGAACCGTCGAGCGCGGAGACGCGTCTCGTGGAAGAGCCGGCGACGCCGCGGCTGCCTTCGACGCCTGCGCGTGATCTTCCCGACTTGAAGGTCTCGACGTACATGCTCAAGGTCCACCTTCCGTCGGGTGCGCTGGGCGCGAAGTACAAGCCGATCGACGAGGCCAAGATCGTTGGTTCCTCCATCTGGAGCTACCTCAACGGCATCGCCTATCCCCTCCTCGATGGCGTGGAGCATTTTAGCTGGACGGGCGGCACGGACTTTTCGAGGTTCGAGGAAGGTAACGTCGCCTACCATCGCTACACGCGCTCGTACCGCGGGCTCGAGTCTTGGGAGACGTGCTTGTTGTTCATCTTGCGGGTTCCCCTCCTCGGCGACGAACGCACGAGGCCCCGACTCGAGGTCGTCAATCAGCTCGCCGACGAGCACCTCATGTGGTCATTCCCCCCCTGGGATGGCCCGCACCGTTTCTTGCCGCTCGAGGCGCCCGACGAGTTCTCGACCAACCCAGCGGTGGAGCCGCCCTGGCTCTATCGCATCGACGCTGTGATTCGTGACGAGGCGTCGTACTTCATCTTGGGGAAGGAGAGCTCGTTTGGTCTGGGACGCGAGCAGTTTTGCTTTTGAAGCTCCAGTCGGCGCGCAAGGTGAAGTGGGCGGCCGAGAGCACGACATTTCCGGGGAAGAGGCCCGCCGTCGGCGCGCCATACCCGGGCGCACAAAAACGAAAAAGCCCGCACCTCTCGGCGGCGGGCCCTTTCACTTGGTGCCGGTGACTCGACTCAGGCCTTGCCCTGTTGCGCAGTCGCTGCTTGCTGCTGCAGCTGCTGGAGGAACTTGCTGACGGCCTGCGCGCGCTCTTGCGCGAACGCCTTCACCTGCGCGTTCTCGGCGCGCACGAGCGTGTTGAGGAAGCGCGTGACCTTCTCGATCTGACGCGACTGCCAGAGGCACTCGAAGTAGTTGTTGGCCAGACGCACGTCGGTGAGCATCTTCGTCTCGTGCGCGCGGAGGAGCTTCTCGACCTCGTCGAGGCGGTTCATCTGCCCGTAGATGGCCGAGAGGCAGAGGAGCGACATCGGGTCGTTGCTGTCGCGCTCGACGGCCTTCTTGGCGAAGACGAGGGCCTTCTCGCGCTCGGACTCTTCGTTGACGTACATGCCCTGGAGGGCGATGTACGGCGCCGCGTACTTCGAGTGCTTCTCGCCCTGGGCCAGCTCTTCCACGGCCTTTTCGGCCGCTTCGACGCCGCCGCCGTGCGTCTTGACGTGCTGGTAGAGAGCGACCCACGCGTCGAGGAAGTTGCCGGCGAGATCGAGCGCCTTGAGGATTTGCTCTTTCTCCTTCGCGCGATCTTCCTTGGCGTCGTAGACGCGGGCGAGGTGGAGGAGCGGAACCGGGCTCTCTTTGGCGAGGTTGGCGGCGCCCTTGAGCGTGCCCTCGGCCTTGTCGAACTTCTTCTGCTGCATCTGGACGACGCCGAGTGCGAGCCAGTCGTCGGCGTCACCGCCGCGGGCGACGATCTTCCCGAGGACCTGCTCGGCCTTCTCGTGACGATTGTGCTTCATCAGCTCTTGCGCGTAGACGCGGGCGCGCTGCAGGTCGGTGTTGTCCTGCTTGTACATGCCCTCGAGGCCGTTCAAGAGGTCTTCGACGCCGATGAGGACCGGACGACCTTCCTGGTCTTGCACCTGGACGGCGGGGCCGTTGAAGCCCATCAGCTTCCACATCTGCTCTTGCGTGAGCGCGACGGGACCGTCGACGAGGGGCTTGGGAAGCGGCTCGCCATCGGGGCCGATCGGAATCATCACCATCGCGCCGGGAGGAAGCTGGCCTCCCTGAAATGCGCTCGGCGGCGCCAGGATCGCTGCACCCGAGGGCTTGAAGCCATCGCCTGCGACCAATGATGCGCCGTTACCGCCCTGCCCTTGCTTCTCGTCCGCCATGGGTCGTGTTCCTCCAAGCCAGCCGCGTGCATGTCCGCCAATTGGCGGGCGGGCAACCTAGCAACGAACCTGGCGCGGCGCGACCCCCCCGAATCAAGGGGCCTATTTCTTCGCGGCGCCTGGCGTTTCGACGGGATCGTCGGTGAGGCCGACCTCGCGGCGCGAGACGACGTGCACGTTGCTCCCCTTGGCCGGCAGCTTCGGGTCCCACGTGACGGCGACGGCCGAGCCCCCGGTGTGCGCATAGCGGACGATGGCCTGCGCGAGGGCCTCGGCGCGTTGCATCGCCAGCTTGTTCGCTTCCTCGGTCTTGCTCTCGGGGCGAACGGAGACGTCGAGGCGGATGCCGGGGTGCGCGAGGATGAACCCAGCGAGGGCGCGGAGATCGCTCGCCGCTTCCTTCGCCGGCGTCGCGACGTCGAAGGTGAGTTTCCGAAGCAAGGCGACGCCCGGCTCGCCCGCGGTCGGCGGCAACTTGTCGTCGACGAGCGCGACGCCCTTCGCGAGCGGCTTTCCGTCCTTGGGTTGATCGACGCAGCCGTCTTCGTCGTCGACGCCGTTGAAGTTCTCGGGCTCGTTCGGGCAGTGATCGACGTCGTCGAGGAAGGTGTCGGCGTCGCTGTCGACCTCGGGGCAGCCGTCGTCGTCTTCGTAGCCGTTCACCGTCTCGGGCGCGTCGGGACACTTGTCGACGTCGTCGAGAATGCCGTCGCGATCGCGATCGGGCGGCAGCTTGCTCGCCGGCTCGGGACAGCCGTCGGCGTCGTCGATGCCGTCGAACGTCTCGGGCTCGTTCGGGCACTTGTCGTCGGCGTCGGCGACGTTGTCGCTGTCGGCGTCGGCAGGCGGACCGAGCTCGCCGCTGTCGGGTTTCTTCGCCGGCTCGTCTCCGCCCCCGGGACATCCAGGCTGCGGACCGCCCTTGTCGCCGGGGAGGCCGGGACACTCGTCGATCGAGTCGGGCACGCCGTCCTCGTCGTCGTCGATGATCACCGGCGCATAGGTGAGGCCGAGCACCACGCGCAGCTTGGGGAGGCCGATCGCGTCGACCAGCGCGGTTTCGGCGCCCATGAAGAGCGAGAGGTCTTGGTTGAATGCATAACGAATCGATGGACCAAAGAGCGCCGGCGAGACGCGCTTGTCGCTGAAGAGCTTGTTCGGCACCGCGCCGATTTCACCGTGCGCTTCGAGCTGCCAGGTCCAGTGCCCGTTGGGATCGATGTCGCCGATGGCGCGCGGCCGGATGCCGAGGGTGATGCCCCAGGGGATCGAGTCGCCGATCGTCACGTCGCGCACGTCGTGCTGGTGCTGCCGCATGCGGTAACCAGCGACCACGGTGACGGCGAGGGTATGCACGTAGTCGTACGTGAGGAGGCCGCGGAGCTCGCTCGTCCAGCCGTCGTCAGCGACGAACGAGTGGCGATCGCCCGTCGGGAGCGAGAGGCGGAAGAGCGCCGCCACACCGAAGCCGCCGCTGAGCGCGTCTTTCGCGGGAGCGATGGCGACGGCCTTGGCGGTGAGCGTGATGTCGCCGATCGCTTGCATCGAGACGCTGCGACCGTCGGTGAGCGAGGTCGCGTTGCCGCCTTGCGCGAGGATCATCGGCGCGGTGATGCCGAGCGCCAGGCGCGATCCGATGCCGATGGCGATCGTCGGATCGAGGAGGAACTGCGGACCGACGACGCGCGTCGTGGTGCCGTCGGCTTCGGTGTTCTTGAGTGAGGTGGTGGCGAACGTCGTGTAGAGATTCGCCTGCAGATTCCCCGGGCCCGGCGCGAGGAGGCCTTCCGTGGCGAGCGTTCCGGCCTTGTCGGTGGACGGGCGGAAGCTGCGCAAATCGACGCCGCTGACGTCGTCGGCGCGGGCGACTCGCGTCACCCACGTCACGCCGATGAGCGAGACCATCGCCCCGGCGACGACTCCTACGTGCGTACGGAAGGCGGAGGGCACGTTGGACTCCTTGGCCTTCGCATCAGAAGGCGATCTTCGCGAAGAGCGTCGCCTGCGGGAGGATGGCGGTGCCCGTCGAAGTCTCGAGGTGCTGAATCTGGCCGATCGACTTGCCGCCGTAGGTCGGCGTCGCCAGCTTGCCGGTCGAGGGATCGTTGGCGGGCACCGGCGAGACGCGGAGCGCGTCGGGCGTCGCCTCGGCGACCATGATCGCGAGCCCGAGGCCGAGCCCGACCTCGAAGCGCGGGCCGAACGGATACGAGATGCGCACCTCGGGGATGAGGATGGGGATGGTCTTGCTCTGCGAGTAGGTGATTTCGTAGAGATCGCGCGGGTCGGGCGGGAGATCGGTGCGGACCGTGCCGCCGCGCGTGCTGCGAATTTTTCCGAGGATGACGCCGCCGGTGAAGGCGCCCGCGAGGATGAAGGGGCGCTTGATGAACGCGTAGCTGGCGCCGATGCCGATGAAGAAGCCGCTGATGCGCTGCGTGTCGGTGACGTTGACCGGGAAGAGGACCTGGTGATCGCCCGGGAGCTGCGTGTCGCGCGTGACCTTCGAGGTGACGCTGACGTAGCCGGCCGAGACCTCGATGCCGAGCCCAGGCGCGACGTCGTAGCCCGCGCGCACGCCGGCGAGGAAGCCGAACGGCGCCGAGTGGCTGGTGCACGCGTTGCCACAGTTGCTCTCGACCGCGCCGCCGAGCGACTTGCCGAACTCGAGCCCGCCGAAGACCGCGAACGAGAGCGGGAACGTGCGTCCCTTCGCCCAGAACGGCGAGTTCTCGTCGCGTTCGAGGGGGAGCTTGAGATCGGCCTTCTTGCCTTCGATGACCTCGAAGGTCTTGGTGAGGCCGAAGTAACCATCGGCGGAGACGTCGACTTTGTGCGAGCCGAGGCGAAGCGCGCCATCCCAAGCGCCCTGACCGACGAGGACGCCGTCGAGGACGAGCACGCCGCTCGCGGGATCGGGCTCGATGTGTGCTTCGCCGCGAAGCTCTTCGGCGGTGAGACGGAGGACGGTCGTCTGATCGACGACGACCGCGGCCGCTGCCGGCTGCGTACCGAGCTTGCCTTCACCCTTGAGCACGACCGCGTGGTTGCCGGGCGAGGCTTGCCCGACGTACGGCGTGACGCCGACCTTGGCGCCGTCGACGTAGACGTCCATCGTCTTCCCGGAAGTCTCGACGACGCTGATTTTTCCGGACCGCGCGAGCGCCTCGAGGTTGGCCTCGATGGTCAGCGTCGCCTTGCCCGTGATCGGCTTGCTGAGCTCGAAGGGGAGATAGCCTTCCTTCGAGACGCGAATCGAGCGCGTGCCGGCGGAGACGATGACCGGGCCGGGGAGCGGGGTCTTGCCCTTGTCTTTGCCGTCGATGACGACGGTGGCGCCGTCGACGTTGGACTTGATGACGAGGTAGGCGGTGACCGCGCGCAGCTCTTCGATCGATTTCTTGACGTTGTCGGTCTCGGCCGGCGTCAGCTTGGCGGCGAACTCGGCGAGCACGGCCTCGTACATCGCCAGCGCCTCGTCGAAGCGCTTGAGCTCGCGGAGGCACGCGGCCGCGTTCTTCTTCGCGTTCTTGGTCGGCAAGAGCGCGATCGACGCGAGAAATTCCGCGTAGGCAGCGTCGAAGGAGTCGCTCTGCATGAGCTCGACGCCTTTGTTGAAGTGCTCGATCGCTTGCTTGCGCTTGTCCTCGTCGCTCGGCGCCGCCGATGCAGACGCCGAAGCCGCGGGGGCAGGCGCTTGGCCGAGGATGCCGACGTTGGGTGCGGCGATGACGAGCGCGGGAACGGCGAGCGTCGTCAGGACAATGGCAGTGGTGGCACGGAGGGTGTCTCGTCGCATCGTCGTAGCCTCGGTGGTGGGGCGCCGAGCTTTCGGCGCCTTCGCCGGGTCAGACTACTGCGATTGCGGCCGCGCCGGGCTTAGGAAAAGAGCGCGGGACCTCGCGCTGGATCAACCGTCGAAGCTGCCTTCGATCGGCGGCTTCACCTTGGTGCCCGCAGGCTCGGCGGGTTTGCCGCCCGTCGGCGCTGCGCCTCCCGGCGTCGGAGCCGTGCTCGGCTTCGTTCCCGCCGTCGGCGGCTTGGCCGTCTGCTCGCCCTTTGCCAGGTCGATGCTGTCCGGCTGGAGGACGCCGTCGTCCATGAAGATCTTCTGCGCCAACAGCAGCTTGGAGCCGCCGGGCGCGTAGACGCTGACGATGAAAATGTCGCCGTAGGCGCCAGTGAGGTTCAGCTTGCCGTCGACGATGTTCGAGGTGACGTCGACCTTGCCGAGCTTGAGGACGGTGCCCTTCGGCACCTTCACCGTCAGGGCGGCCGTCATCTCCTTCGGCGCCGGCGGCGGCGACGGCGTCTTCGGCGGGTCTTCTTTCGGCTTGTCGTCTTTCGACGGGCTCGGCGCTTCTTTCGGCTTCGGATCGGTCGAGTCGGTGGCCGGCGATTTCTTCGGCTCACCGCCGAGCTTGGTGGCCGCGAAGATGCCGCCGCCGACGAGCAAGAGGACGACCACCGCGACGCCGGCGATGAGGCCGCCGTTGGACTTCTTCGGCGACGTCGAGGCAGTGGTGCTCGCGCTCGAGACGCCCGCGACCGACGACGAGCCGCCCGTCGAGGCCCCGAAAGAAGCGCGCGGCGCCACGGTTCCACGCTGCGCATCGCCGACTCCCGTGAGGATGTCGGGCGTGATGACGGTCATTCCGCCGGTGAACGGCCGCAGCGCTTCGATCAGCGCGTTGCAGTTCTGGATGCGCTGGTTCACGTCGCGCGCGAGGCCGGCGTGGACGACGTGCGCGAGATCGGGCGGGACCCACGGCGCGACGTCTTGCATCGGGCGGATGTCGCGCGAGCAGATGGCGAGGATGAGCCCGCCGAGCGTGTCGATGTCGCCCCAGGGCGTGACGCCCGAGAGCGCTTCGTAGAGGCACATGCAAAGCGACCAGACGTCGCTGCGGTGATCGACGTTCTTCGCGCCCTGCGCCTGCTCGGGCGACATGTAGAGCGGCGTGCCGAGCATCGACCCGGTCTTGGTGAGCCCGGCGCCCTCGTTGCTCGCGAGCATGTCGGCGGAGTGCTTGGCGATGCCGAAGTCGAGGATCTTCACGACGGCGTCTCCGCTGTCGCGGATGGTCATGAAGATGTTCGCGGGCTTGATGTCGCGATGGATGATGCCCGACGCGTGCGCGCGGCCGAGACCGTTGGCGGCCTGGCTGATGACCCGCGCCGCGGCGATCGGATGGAGAGGTCCGACGCGGGCGATGGTGTGCTCGAGATCTTCCCCCTTGAGGAGCTCCATGATGATGAAGGGGAAGTGCGTCTCTGGATCGACGCCGGTGTCGTAGACCTCGACGATGTGCTCGCTCTCGATCGCCGCCGAGGCCTTGGCCTCTCGGAAGAAGCGAGCAGCGAGCTGCGGATCTTGCGCGAACTCGGCCTTGAGCAGGAGCTTGACCGCAAAGCGCTTGCCGAGGTGATTGCGCGCTTCGTAGACGGCGCCCATTCCGCCCTGTCCCAGCAGGCGAACGAGCTCGTACTTTTGGGCGAGGATACGGCCCTGAAGGTTCTGATCGGACATCGCGCGTCTTCGGCCGCTCCGGGAGAGGTCTCTTGAGGGCTCATGATCATGCGGGGGTCCCGGGCGAGCCGCAAGCCATGGCTTCACCACATCGTCCCCTTCCCGTGTCCCCGCGGTCGGCAGGGCCCCCGACCGAGTAGGGCGAGGGGGTGGGCAAAGGCCCGATTCCGCCCCAATGAGAGGGTGGAACGGGGCTCCGGCTCCCTGATCTAGACACCGCCACGATCCCCGAGTACACGCGCCGCGCGCCGACGCGTCCCCGCAGAAGCGCGCTCAAACCCCCGATTCGCGGTTTTTACGCCCCAAGGCTCCCTCCATGAGCTTCGACCTCGCTCGAGGCGGCGCCGTCGCCGCCACCTCTCTCTTCGACGCCGCCCTCACCGGTGGAACGTCCGGGAGCGCGGTGGACGTCGACATCAACTGGACGTTCCTCGCCCAGATCGCCCTCTTCCTCGTCCTCTTCGTCGTCCTCAAACCCCTCCTCTTCGATCCCCTCCTCCGCCTCTTCGAAGAGCGTGAGAAGCGCATCGCGGGTGCCAAGGCCGAGGCGACCGAGATGTACAAAGAGGCGGACGCCAAGATCGCCAAGTACGAGGAAGAGCTCGCGCTCGTGAAGCGCGCGGCCGGTGAAGAGCGCGACAAGCTCCGCGCCGAAGGCCAGCGCCAAGAGCAGGCGATCCTCGCCAAGGTCCGCAACGAGACCAACGCCTTGCTCGACGAAGGTCGCAAGAAGATCAGCGTCGACGGCGCTTCGCTCCGGCAAGAGCTCGACGTCGCGGCGCAGGCCTTGGCGCGCGAGATGGCCACCAGCGTGCTTGGCCGAGAGGTGCAGTGATGGTTCGACCTTCCCTGATTTCGCGCATCAAGCGCTGGCTCGGCGCCAGCAAGCCGCGCAAGCTCGTCCTCGTCGGCGGCTTCGCGATGGCGACGCTCGCCGTGACCTCGTTCGCCGTCGCGCAAGAGCCGGCTCCGGGCGCGGCCCCGACTGCTGCTCCTGCTCCTGCCGGTCCGGCCGCACATGAAGGTGCGCCTGGCGCGCCCGCTGCGGAAGGCAAGCACGAAGGCGAAGGCCACGAAGCCGCCGAGGGTCACGAGAGTGGCCACCACGGCATCGAGCCCTTCAACTTCGCCGACTTCGATCGCTACAAGAAGGAGAAGGAGGAGGTCGACGCCAAGAAGCGCGATGCCGCCGTCACTCCTTACATCTACGTCCTCATCAACGCGCTGGTGCTCTTCGCGCTCTATTACTACCTCGGTCGCAAGCCGATCATGGCGGGCCTGAAGGCGCGCCGTGACGCGGTGGCCAAGGAGCTCGACGAGGCTGCGCAGATCAAGGCCGAGGCCAAGGCGAAGCTCGAAGAGTACTCGAACAAGCTGAAGAAGCTCGGCGACGAGCTCGAGCGCATGAAGGCCGAGCTCACCCTCGCCGGCGAGAAAGATCGCGACCGCATCGTCAAAGAGGCGGAAGAGAAGGCCGAGCGGATGCGCAAGGACGCGCAGTTCCTCATCGAGCAAGAGGTCAAGCAGCTCCGCATCGACATGCTGAAGCACGCGGTCTTGGCCTCGTCCGCCGCCGCCGAGCAGGTCCTCAAGAGCAAGCTCTCGTCGGCCGATCACGATCGTCTCGCCAACGAGTATCTCGGGCAGCTCGCCGCGCTCCCCGAGCCGGGCGCCAAGGGTGCCATGAAGGGAGGCGCCTCATGACCTACGCGAAGATCGCCCGTCGCTACGCGCGCGCGCTCCTCGAGCTCGGCGCCGAACAGAACAACCTCGAGACGCTGGTGAAGGAAATCTCCGCCGTCGCCGAAGCCTTCACCTCCAGCGCCGAGCTCCGCGCCGTCGTCGACAACCCCGAAATTCCACGCACCGCGCGCAAGCAGGTGTTCGTCGAGATCGCCGCCAAGCTCGGGTGCGGGGTGACGACCAAGAACACGCTCTCGCTGCTCGCCGACGCCAGTCGTCTCCGCGCGCTCCCCGCGATCGCGACCGCGCTCCGTGAAGAGGCCGATCGCAGCGCCGGCGTCGTCCGTGCTTCGGTCACCAGCGCGCAGCCGCTCGGCGACGCGTACATCCAGAAGCTCACGCAGGCGCTCGAGACCCGCTTCAAGAAGAAGGTCGTCGTCGTCAAAAACGTCGACCCGTCGCTCCTCGCGGGCGTCGTCACCCGCGTCGGCGACACCGTCATCGACGGCTCGCTCCGCGCCCGCCTCGACGAGCTGCGCACGCAGCTCCTCCCGGCCTAGTCCCCACCGTTTTCGTCACTCGACCCGCAGTAGAACCGAGGAATTTCCGATGCAGCTCCGCGCCGAAGAAATCTCGCAGATCATCAAGAAGCAGATCGCCAACTACGAGAAGGCCGCCCAGGTCTCCGAGACCGGCACCATCCTCACGGTCGGCGACGGCATCGCCCGCATCTACGGCCTCGAGGGCGCCATGTCCGGCGAGCTCCTCGAGTTCCCCGGCGACCTCTACGGCATCGTCCTCAACCTCGAAGAGGACAACGTCGGCGCCGCCGTCTTCGGCGCCACCGAGCGCATCAAGGAAGGCGATCAGGTCAAGCGCACCGGTCGCATCGCCGACGTCCCCGTCGGTGAAGCCCTCACCGGCCGTGTCGTCAACACGCTCGGCGTGCCGGTCGACGGCAAGGGTCCGATCGAGACCAAGCACCGTCGCCGCATCGAGGTGAAGGCGCCCGGCATCATCGTCCGCCAGCCGGTGAAGGAGCCGTTGCAGACTGGCATCAAGGCCATCGACGCCATGATTCCGATCGGCCGCGGTCAGCGCGAGCTCATCATCGGTGACCGCCAGACGGGAAAAACGGCCGTCTGCATCGACACCATCATCAACCAGAAGGGCCAAGGCGTGCACTGCTTCTACGCCGCCATCGGCCAGAAGCAGTCGACGGTCGCCCAGGTCGTCGACAAGCTCACCGCCCACGGCGCGATGGAATACACGACCATCGTCGTCTCCGGCGCGAGCGAGATGGCGCCGCTCCAGTTCCTCTGCCCGTACACCGCGGTCACGATGGGCGAGTACTTCCGCGACAGCGGTCGTCACGCCCTCTGCATCTACGACGACCTCTCGAAGCACGCGGTCGCCTATCGCCAGCTCTCGCTCCTCCTCCGCCGCCCGCCGGGTCGCGAGGCGTATCCGGGCGACGTCTTCTACCTCCACAGCCGTCTCCTCGAGCGCGCTGCGAAGATGGGCGAGCGTCGTTACATCGTCGCCAAGGGCAGCAAGATCGAAGAGGGCAACCTCGATTTCAAGGGCGCCGACGGCAAGGTCCACGTCGGTGACGAAGGTCACCACGTCGCGAAGGAAGTCCTCAAGGAGGACAAGTTCAAGGACCACGAGATCGTCAAGGACCCGATGTCGGGCGGCTCGCTCACCGCGCTCCCCGTCATCGAGACCCAGGCCGGCGACGTCTCCGCGTACATCCCGACGAACGTCATCTCCATCACCGATGGACAGATGTTCCTCGAGTCCGACCTCTTCTACTCGGGCGTTCGTCCGGCCATCAACGTCGGCATCTCGGTCAGCCGCGTCGGTGGCAACGCGCAGATCAAGTCGATGAAGTCGGTCGCCGGAACGCTCCGCCTCGACCTCGCCCAGTACCGCGAGATGGCGGCCTTCGCGCAGTTCGCCTCCGACCTCGACGCCGCCACCCAGCAGCAGCTCGCGCGTGGTCAGCGCCTCGTCGAGATCCTCAAGCAGGGCCAGTACGTCCCGCTCTCGGTCGAGAAGCAGATCGCCCTCATCTGGGCGGCGACCACCGGCCTCGTCGACAAGATCCCGGTCGCGGCGCTCGCGAAGTGGGAGAAAGAGCTCTACGCGCACCTCGAGGCGAAGCACTCGCAGGTGCTCACCGACATCCGCGAGAAGAAGATCAACGACAAGAAGGGCCTCGAGACGGCCCTCAAGCCGATCATCCTCGCCTTCAACGAGGGCTTCTCCGAAGGCGACAAGAAGGCGGCCAAGAAGGACGAGAAGAAGCCGGCGAAGAAGAAGGCCGCGGCGGCCGAGGAGCACTGATCCCCGATGCCGTCCCTCAAGGCGATTCGCAAGCGCATCTCCAGCGTCAAATCGACGCAGAAGATCACGCGCGCGATGAAGATGGTCGCCGCTGCACGCCTCCGTCGCGCGCAGCAGCGCATCACCGAGCTCCGTCCCTTCGCGAAGAAGACGGCCGAGGTGCTGCGTAGCGTCGCTTCACGCATCGACGAGGGAGAGGCGATTCATCCGCTCCTCGCGCGACGTGAAGAGAAGTCGATCGTCATCGTCGTCATCTCCAGCGACCGCGGTCTCGCCGGTGGCTTCAACTCCAACGTCAACCGGGCCACCGAGCGACAAATTCGCGAGTGGCAGGCCGAGGGGAAAGAGGTCTCGCTCGTCACCGTCGGACGCAAGGCGCGCGACTTCTTCCGTCGTCGCAACGTCGAAATCGCCATGGAAATCGGCGGCGTGAACGAGAAGATCAACATCGAGAAGACCGACGAGATCGCCGCCAAGTTCATCGACCTCTATCTCGGTCAAGCGAACACCGGCCTGAAAGAGGGCCTGCACGGCGAGACCGACGAGGCCGTCCGCGAGCCTGCCATGGGCAAGCGCTACGACGCCCTCTACCTCGTCTACAACGAGTTCAAGTCGGCGATGACGCAGAAGGTGCAGATCGATCGCCTTCTGCCGATCGCCGAAGAGAGCGACGACACGTCGACGACGCAGGAGTTCCTCTACGAGCCGAACCGCAAGGCGCTGCTCGACAACATCCTCCCGCTCTACGTGCAGATCACGGTCTTCCGTGCGCTGCTCGAGTCGGTGGCGAGCTTCTTCGGCGCGCAGATGACGGCGATGGACTCGGCGACGAACAACGCCAAGGACATGATCGGCAAGCTCACGCTCGTCTACAACCGAGCCCGCCAAGCCGCGATCACCAAGGAGCTCATGGAGATCATCGGCGGCGCCGAGGCCTTGAAATAGGGGCTTTTCTCTTCTCGTTTCGCCAAAGGTTGCTACGCAACTTTGGCCGCTTCGGTCAATCTCGCTCCGCTCGGTTGCCGAAGCCTTCCGGAATGAACGTCGCCCGCTGCCTGTTGGTCGCGGGCGATGTCTTTTTTGCGCGCCCTCGTCCGGTTGCATGGTCGCGCCTTCGCCGAGCACGCGGCGCCGCTCCTCCTCGCGCTGATGCTCGGCGGTGCCATCCTCCTCGGTCCGAATGGGCTCGACCCACGGACGGTCGCGAGCGAGATGACGCATCGTCCGTTCTTGCGCGTGGCGATGGCGATCGTCTTCGGCATCTTCGCGCGTCCGGCGACGCAGGCGCTGATTCTGCCGCCGGGGTCGACCTGGATTCGCAGCGCGCCGATTCGTCTCGGCGTCGTTCGCCTCGTCAGCGCCGGCTTCGTCCTCGTCGTCCACGCGCCCTTCGTGGCCCTCGCCGCTTCGGGCCGTGACGTCGTCCTCGCCCTCACCGTCGGCAGCCTCTCGGTGGCCATCGCCTGCGCACGTTGGCGGGGGCTCGAGCTGATCACGCTGGCCTTCACGCTCCTCGCCGCCTTCGCTCGCGCGAGGCCAGCCGTCGCCGTGATGGTGCCTCTCACCTGCACCGCGCTCACGTTTTCCAGTGCATTTCGTCGCGCACCGGAGCGGACCCGGCGAGTCATCGGCGTGCGTTTGCGCTGGCCGCCGATCGTCGCGGTCCTCCTCACGCATCTGATCGGCCTCGTGCGCATCGAGGGCTCGCGTCTCTCGCGCACGCTCGCCGGCGTGTTCGTCATCGCCTTCTTCGGGGCGACGGTGGTCGGGAGCGACGGGCGCATCGATCCCGTCGGCGCCATTCTCGCCATCGTCGGCGTCGCCTCGGCGCTCACCTTGGCGATGCTCGGGCGTGCGATCGGTCGCGCGCGTCGTCGAATCGCCGTCTGGCTCCGGGCGAGCGGGCGTTCGGTGCGCACCGCCTTCGTCGTCGCTTCGCTCGTGCAGGCGCTTCCGCCTCTCGTCGCGGCGGCGCTCTTCGTCGGGCTCCGCGTGCGGGCCGGGGCCGAGCTTCCGTGGTCGCGGCTCGTTCCCATCGCGCTCTTCTCGGCCCTCTCGGTGGCGATGGCCGGACTGCGCGTCGAAGACCTCCTCCTGCGTCGCCAGCGTGACGGTGCCCTTCTCTGGGTGCTCGTCTCCGTCGCCTTCGCGGGCCTCATGTGCGGCCTCGCCGCGTCGCCGAGTGTCGCCGTCGTCGTCCTCACGCTGCTCGCCACCGTCGCGCTCGTGATGCGCGATCAGGAGGTGCCCGTTGCCCGTGCTTGAAGCCAGAGGCGTCACCAAGAAATTCGGCGCAGAAACGATACTCGCGGGTATCGATTTGTCGATCGACGAGGGCCAGGCCTGCGTCCTCAGCGGCGCGAACGGAGCGGGAAAATCCACGCTCTTCGACGTCGTCGCCGGCATCCTCGAGCCCGACGCCGGCGAGGTGCACATCTGTGGCACGTCTCGAAAGAAGCGTCGCGAAGCCCTCGTGCACGTCGGCTACGCGCCCTCCAACGCCGCGCTCCCCGACGGCCTCACGGTCCACGAAGCCACCGAGCTCGTCGCTTCGTTGCGTGGCTCGCGAGATCGACGTGCGCTCGAAGCGCTCGAGGCCATTTGGGGCATCCGCGCATTTCTCGATTCGCCCCTGGCGGTGCTCTCGCTCGGGCAGAGGCGACGCTTGATGCTCATGCTCTCCGAGCTGGGAAACCCCAAGCTGCGCCTCCTCGACGAGCCGACGGTGGGCCTCGATGCCGCGGGGAGAGAGCTGCTCCTTCGTCGGCTGCAGGCGCATCTCGACGCGGGCGGGGCCGCGTTGATCGCGAGTCACGAGACCGAGGTGGCCGAGCGCGTGGGGGCGACGCGGCGGGTGATGGTCGGGGGAAAGATCGAGTAGCAGGCGCAGGCGCCTCTACTTCTTCCCTTCCTCCAACATCCACGTGGCCACCGCTCGCAAGTCCTCCTCCATCAGGTGCCCGAAACTAGGCATCTGCGTCATGTCCTTGCGCTTCCTGCCCGGAGCCTTCGCCCACTTCACCACGCCGTCGACGTCGGTGCCGTAAATTCCAGCGATTTCGTGCAGCGATGGACCGATCGTCGTGACCTTGGCGGCGTGACATTGCGCACAGCGCATCTCGTACACGCGATGACCGTCGGGCGGCTCGGGCGGCCCCGCATCGCGGCGACAACCAGCGACGCCCCCGAGCGCGAGTGACGCGGCCGAGACCGACCCAATCACGAGAACGACGAACGACGGCCGAGACGACACGCAGGAACGATGGCGATCATTTTCGCGGAGGGGAAGCGAAGCGCACGCTTGCGCCCGCGCCCGCACCCACGTTCGCGCTCGTCACGCCTTGCTCGTCACCGCCGCCTTCTTCACCGCCGCATTCGCCAACCCCTCAATCACCCTCCTCAAAAACCCAAACCCCTCATCCCCCTCCAGCGCCCGCGGCCAAAGCATCTCCATCCCACTGTTCGGAAACTCCAGCGGCAACTTCGCGGTGCGCAGATGTGGATGCTGCTTCAGCAACGTCATCGCCACGATCGCCGGCACCGTCGCGACGAGGGAGCTGCCCTCGACGATGGCGCCGATGCCGTGAAAGCTCGCGACCGAGCAGCGGACGCGTCGCTGCTTGCCGAAGGAGTCCTCGATCACGCCGCGTAAATCGCCGTTGTAGGAGACGATGACGTGATCGCGCGCGAGGTAGCTGCGTTCGCTCGGATGGCGGCCGAGCTTCGTCAGGCGGGGATCGAAGAGGCAGACGAAGCCGCCGGAGAAGAGGGTGCGGCGGACGATCGATGGGGGGAGATCGTCGGCGACGGTGATGGCGAGGTCGATGCGGCGGGTGACGAGGGCGTCGGCGACGGTGCGGAATTGTACGGGGACGGCGATGAGGCGCATCCGCGGTGCTTCCTTCTCGAGCACGCGGAGGAGGCCGGGGAGGAGCCAGGATTCGGCGGAGTCGGCGAGGCCGATGCGGAGGATGCGGTCGCTCGTCTTGGGGTCGAAGCGCTCGGGCGAGAGGGCGGCGTCGGTCATCGCTTGGAGGTGCGGCCGGACGTCGGCGACGAGACGGGCGCCGCGGGCGGTGAGCGCGAGGCCTCGTCCGCGCCGCACGAAGAGCGCTGCGCCGAGCGTGGTGGTCAGTCGCCGCAAGGCAGCGCTGATGGCAGGCTGGGTGAGATAGAGCTGCGCTGCGGCTTGCGTCACCGAGCCCACGTCGGCGACGGTGACGAGCACGCGGAGGAGGTTGAGGTCGAGGTCCCTCGCATAAACGCTCTTCATGAGTCGTATGTAGCCTATTCACTCATCTTTTGATTCATCGAGACGTAGGTTGTCGGTCGGAGGTGACGCCATGAAGACGACGAAGCTTGGAAAAACGGGTCCGCAGGTGTCGGTGGTGGGGCTCGGCTGCATGAGCATGGGCAACGCCGGGATGTACGGCTCTTCGACCGAGGACGAAGGGATTCGCACCATCCACGAAGCGATCGATCGCGGCGTGACGCTCCTCGACACTGGCGACTTCTACGGGATGGGCGACAACGAGATGCTCATCGGTCGCGCGCTCGCCGGCGGGCGTCGCGACAAGGTACAAGTCTCGGTGAAGTTCGGCGGCATGCGCGATCCGGCCGGCCAGTTCATCGGCCTCGACATGCGACCGGTGGCGGTGAAGAACTTCCTCGCCTACAGCCTTAAGCGCCTCGGGGTCGATCACATCGACATCTATCGTCCGGCGCGGCTCGATCCGACGGTGCCCATCGAAGAGACCATCGGCACCATCGCCGACCTCATCAAGGCCGGCTACGTGCGTCACATCGGGCTCTCGGAGATGGGCGTTCAGACGATTCGTCGCGCGCACGCGGTGCATCCAATCGTCGATTTGCAAATCGAATACTCGATCGCGAGCCGCTCGCCCGAGGACAAGATCTTCCCCGTGCTCCACGAGCTCGGCATCAGCGCCACGCTCTATGGCGTGCTCTCACGCGGGCTCCTCAGCGGCAGCAAACCGACCGGTCCGAAAGACTTTCGCAATCATTTGCCGCGATTTGCCGGAGAAGCGGGGAAGGAGAACGGAGCGCTCGTCGCTTCGCTCAAGCTCTTTGCCGAGAAGCTCGGGAGGTCGCCGGCGCAGGTGTGCGTCGCGTGGGCGCTGGCGAAGGAGCCGAAGCTGGTGCCCATCCTCGGTGCGCGCAAACCGTCGCAGCTCGATGCCTTCGACGTGTCTCCGCTCGATGCCGATCAGATGGGCGAGCTCGAGCGTCTGATTCCCAAGAACGCGTTCAAGGGAAGCCGCTACGCCGAAGAGCAGATGGCCCACCTCGACAGCGAGAAGTGAGCTACCGCGTCGTCTTGGCCAGGGCGGCGGCGATCTTGCCCCGCCCGAAACGGACGTCGGTCGCGCCCACGTGTTCGGCGTAGGCGACGACTGCGGCGCGAAATGAGCTGGAAAAATGGGCCTCGTCGAGATCGAAGCCCTGCTCGGTCCAGGCCGCGGCGAAAAGGAGTCGCTTCGTCTTCTTGTCGAAGCGCGGCTCGATACGGCCGACCAAACGATCGCCGAAGAGCATGGGGAGCACGTAGTAGCCGAAGGCGCGCTTCTCGACGGGCGTGTAGACCTCCCAGACGTAGTCGAAGCCGAAGAGGTCGCGGACGAGGCGGCGATCCCACATCAAGGGATCGAGCGGTGCGAGGAAGGTGACGGTCGGCTTCGCGCGGAGCTTCTTTCCGAGCTTCGTCGCGTCGAGGTGGGTGCGCTCGCTGGCGAGCACGTGACGCGTGCCCTTCACGCCTTCGACCGTCACCGGGACGAGGAGACCGCGATCGATGAGGGTCGCCACGCGGCGTTTGCGATCGGCGGTCTTGCCGGTGCGGATGACGAGCTCGCCGCTGCCGCCTTCGCCCATCAGGCCGACGCCGCGATGACGGGAGAGGAGGCGATGGAGCTGGGCCTCCTCGTCGTCGACCTTCCGAGAGAGAATCGCCGTGGAAAATAGGCGTTCCATCAGGTGGTAGAAGCGCCTGCCGCCGGTGCGACGATGGATGCCGATGCGGCCGGTGACGAAGAGCGCGTCGAGGAGACGACGTGAGAGGGAGGTGGTGGTCCCCCAGTAGTCCTCGACCTTCTCGGTGCGATCGAAGGCATCGGCGGCGAGCGGACCTTCGCGTCCGAGGCGCTCGACGATGCCGGCGACCAGCTTCTCGTGCTGCGCGAGGATCTCTCGCGAACGCGGGGTATCGCTCGGGCTCCAGGCGATGCGATGCAACGGCAGCTCGCTCACCGGGAGGATGTTGAGCGACTTGTTGTAGGCCTCGAAGAGCCGACGATCGTCGCCATTTTCCGCGTAAAGAAGGCCGTCGAGGAGCTCGCGTCGGTAGCCGGCGAGGCGCGCGTGAAGCACCAGATCGTGGTTCTTCGCGCCGGGCACGTCGAGCGGATCGAATTGGAGCGAGCCGAAGGTGTCGACCACCTGCATCACTCCTTCGGCGGTCGCCGGCAGCGCACGTGCGGGCGCGAGGAGGTGCCTTCGGACGAGAAAGCGACGAGCGTGCGCGGTGTCGAGGTGGAGCATGACGAACGGACGAGGATACGCTGGCGGGCTGGCCGCTGGCAGTCGGGCCTGATATATGGGCTCCCATTCGTTTGTCGAGCGAGCCGTCCACAATTTCCGCGGCGCTCGCCCTTCAGCCGTCGCCCGAAGCGCCCGAGGAGCGGCTGCTACGGCTCCTGCGCGCGTATGGTTGGAACTCGACGTCCTTCCAGACGCTCGAGCATGGCTATCGCTATTGGTTCGATCCCGAGCTCGACGCGGCGGTCGCCTACTGCGACACCGGCTCGGCGTGGGTCGCGGCCGGGGCGCCGATTTGTGCAGAAAAAGAGCTCGGCGCGGTGGCCTCGCGTTTTTGCAGAGCCGCGGCGGCGCATCGGCGGCGCGTTGGTTTCTTCGGCATCGAAGAGCGCCTAGGAGTTGCGAGCGGGCTCCGCGTCACGCTCGTCGGTGAGCAGCCGGTGTGGGATCCGCGCCGCTTCGCCGAGCGCGTCGAGGGTGACCGCACGCTGCGAAGCCAGATTCGTCGCGCTCGGGCGAAAGGCGTGGAGACGCGCGTCGCGCAGCCGTCAGAGCTCGTCCTCGGGACGCCGCTGCGTGCCGCGCTCGACGTGGTGATCGACGCCTGGCTCGCCGATCGGAAGACGCCGCCGCTCGGTTTTCTCGTGCGCGTACAGCCCTTCGAGCACGCGGCCGAGCGGCGCTACGTCGTCGCGGTGCGCGAGGGTCGGCCGGTCGGTTTCGCGGTCGCGGTGCCCATCTATGCGCGCTCCGGTTGGCTCCTCGAAGATCTGCTGCGCACGCCCGAGGCGCCGAATGGGACCGCCGAGGCGATGGTCGATCGGATGATGCGCACGCTCGCCTCCGAAGGGAGCACCTACGTCACGCTCGGCTTGTCGCCGCTGCGCGGTGCGGTGGCGCCGTGGCTCCGGCTCGTCGGCAAGTTGGCGCGTCCGCTCTATGATTTCAGCGGTCTGGCGGCCTTCAAATCCAAGCTCAGGCCCGATCGATGGGACGCGATCTACGTGGCGCATCCGCGTCGGACCTCGAGCGTGCGCGTCCTGCTCGACGGCCTCGGCGCCTTCACCGGCGGGCTCTTTCGTTTCACGCTGCGGGTGATCGCCAGGCGAATCGCCGAGCGGCGTGACGTGCGTCCGCGTCTCAGTCTCCGAGCGCCTTCTTCGCCGCCGCGAATGCGCGGTTGAGCGCGACCATCTCGTCGTGCGTCCCGCCCTTGTCGGGGTGCGCCTCGGCTGCCTTCTTCTTGTACGCGGCCCGCACCGTGCGCAGCGTCGTCGGCCAGGAAATTCCCAGCGGCGCGAGATCGACGTCGACGTGCGACTTCTTCTCGTCGACGTCGACGGGCTTCGGTTTCTTCGCGCCCGGCCACGGCGGATCGTCTCCGCGCGCTTGCCTCTCGGCGGCGACGGCGAACTGCGCGTCGAGCTCCATCCACGAGCGACAGCCGCGCACCTTGGCCATCGCTTGAAAGGCGGCGTGACGGGCGCCGTTCTCGTCGGCGGCATCACCACGGGCGTCGGGGAGCGTGAAACGATCGGGCGTCGGCCTCGTCGTCCACCACGCCGACCACGTCACTCGGCCCTTTTTTCTAGGCCCAATCGCGTAGAGGCCGGTCGTCACGGGGCGCTTTTTCGGCTCGCGAGGAGATCGGCGCGCTCGAGGATGACCTTGGCGCTCATCTTCCCTTTGTAGACGTAGAGCGCGCTCGGTAGCTCGTCGCCGAGGACCTCTTCGCTGACGCGGAGACGTTCGCTGACCGCGAAGAGCACACGTTCGGCGAGGCCTTGCTGCACGAGCTCGACGCGCTTCCAGACGGCGGCGCGGCTCCAGTAGCCCATCACCTCGACGAGCACGCGACCCTTCTTCGGATGCACCAGCGCGAGATCGGGCACGCAGACGCCGATGCCGGGGAGATCGACGATCTTCGGCGAGGCATCGACGGTCCACTCGCCTGCGTTCGCGCGCAGGCCTTCGAGGAGCGTCTCGAGCTCTTCGGGAAGGCGCGCTTTGGATTTCGTCTCGTTCCCCGTCTTCGTCTTGTCGCTCTTCTCGCTCGTGCCACCCTCGTGTCGAAAGACGATCGCGTCGCGCGAAACGCCCCAGCGCACGTCGGCCTCGAGCTCGTAACGATCGCACTCGCGGAGGGCCGGCACGATGAGCGCGAGCGAGAGCCCGTACTTGGTGACGGCGTCGAAGAGGCTGTAGGGACCGTCGATGGTCAGCGTGTAGCCGTCGTCCTCGCGAGAAATGTTGCACAAGAGGCGCAAGAACTTCAGCTTGCGAAAAAGCAGCCGATAGCCGGCCGACGAGGCGTTGTGCACCTTCACCCGCACGCGCACGGCGCGGAGGAGCACGGCCTGCGCGCGGGACTCTTCCCACTGTTCGAGGAGCATCTTCGCGGTGATCGCCGGCGCGCCTTGGAGGCGATGCGCGCTCCGGAGGTCGGCAAAGAGCGCGCTCTCGAGCGCGAGCGCCGTGATTCCGCGCTCGCTCGCGATCTGCGTCAGCACCTCTTCCCGCGAGAAGACGTCACCATCGTGATGACCTCGCCGCGCCGCGGCTGCAGCGAGGAAGACTTGGCGACGAATCTCGGCGGGATCTCCGGAGGCCTCGGCCTCGAAGACGCAGCCGTCGAGCGCGAGCTTGCGGAGACCGAGCATCATCTTGCGATCGCGTGACTCGGGCTCGACGGCGCCGAGCGCCTCGTCGACCTCGGCGCGACTCTCTCCGACGAAGGTCGTGATCACGCCGAGGATTTCTTCGGCGAGGATCAACGCGCGCGCGTGCGCCTTCGGATCGAGCGGCGGAACGGCCAGCTCGCCCTTGCGCCTGCGGGCGACGACGAGGTCAGCGGTAAGCAACGTGCTCTCTCCGCCGCTCGCTGGTGAACGTCTCGCCGGTGCCGTCGGTGACGAGCTCGTAGAGGACGGCGCGCTTGTCGCCCTTCTTGCGGAGGACGCGCCCGAGACGTTGCACGTGCTCGCGCACCGAACCACTCCCCGAGAGGACGATCGCGACGTTGGCGTCGGGCACGTCGACGCCCTCGTTGAGCACCTTGGAGGTGACCACCGCCGAGTAGGTGCCGTCGGCGATTCCCTGCAAAATCTCGCTCCGTTCGCGCACCTTGGTCTGGTGAGTGATGACCGGAACGAGGAACCGGCGCGAGACGTCGTAAGCGGTGGCGTTGTCTTGCGTGAAGACGAGCGCGCGATCGTGCCTGTGCACGTGCAAGAGGTGTTCGACGTACGCCAACTTCGCCGGCGCACGGAACGCGAGCTCGCGTTGACGACGATAGGCGCGCATCGCCCTCCGCCCGTCGTCGCTGCGGGAAGAGAGGAGGATGAAATCGCTCCAACCGGTGGGCGAGGCCATGCGAATGCCGTTGCGTTGGACGAAGGCGCGGTAGGTGCCGCGCTCGGCCTCGTATTCGGCGCGCTCGTCGGGAGAGAGCTCGACGGCGATGGTCTCGGTCTCGTACTCGGCGAGGAACTCCCCTGCGAGCTCGTTGATGTCGCGTCGATAGACGACCTCGCCGACGAGCGCGTCGAGCTCCGATTCGCGGCCGTCTTGCCGTTCGGGCGTCGCGGTGAGCCCGAGCCGGAAGGGCGCGATCGAGAGGCGCGCCGAGAGGGCATACGTCGCCCCGGGCAAGTGGTGCGCTTCGTCGAAGACGAGGAGCCCGAAGCGCGCGCCGAGGTGCTCCATGTGCATGTACGCCGAGTCGTAGGTAGTCACCGTGATCGGCTGCACGTCGTGCTCGCCTCCTCCGACGATGCCGATCGGCATCGCAAACGTCGAGCGGAGGACGTCGTACCACTGGCGCACCAAATCGAGCGTCGGCGCGACGACGAGCGTGCTCCGCTTCTTGTCGTCGATGGCCATCGTCGCCACCTGCGTCTTGCCGGCGCCGGTCGGGAGCACGACCACACCGCGACCCTTCGCCGCGCGCCAGGCCGCGAGCGCTGCGCTTTGGTACTCGCGTGGCTCGCGGTGCACGCGCGCGCCGTGCGGGAGCTCGACGTACCGACGAGCTTCGTCCTCGCAGGTGATGCTCTGGCGATGGAGCGCGCGGAGCAGGTCGGCGTAGGCCATCGCTGGCGCACGGTGACACGCGGTGCGCTCGTCCCAAGCGCACGACTCGGGCAAGCCGACTTGTTCGCGTGGAAGGCCGCGCAGCTCGATCGTGCCGGCGACGAAGGAGACGACCGTCACGACTCGGGCTTGACCTTCGGCTTGTTCTTCGTGGCGGGCGCCGTCGCCGCGGGTGGTTTCGTCTGCGATCGAGCGTCTTTTATAGGCGATTTCGCGTCGCGCGCGTCCTTCGCCACTTTCGTCTTCGGGTCGACGCGCCGGAAGCGCGACGGCGCATAGAACGAGAAGCGCAGGTGGTCGGACTCGACGACGACCTCACCTTCTTGCGCGCGCAGTTGGAACGCTTCCACCGGATCCATCGACGGCGGCAGGGGAATCGTCCGTCGCAGCGTCTTGCCGAAGTCCCAACCGAGCTTGTCGCCCATCGCCGCCAGCCGTCCGTTCACCGTCGCCACCAGGCTGTGGTCGATCGCCGCCGGCACGCCCTTGAGGTCGACGTCCTCGAGCTCGACCTTGAAGACGAGCTTCCCGCCGAGGGCGTCTTCGACGATCACCGGGCGAATCATCGCCGAGAGTCGCCGCAGCACGAATCTGAGAGGGAGCCCGGCCACGCTCCACTGGACCTCGGCGCTGGTGTGGATGCGGAGCCCCTCGCCTTTGACGAAACCGACGTGCGCCGGCTTCTCCACTTGGAGAAATCGGGCCCTTTTCTCGTCGATTTTCACGGTCAGGGGAAAGAGCTGCCCGAGCAGCTCGACGAGCGTCGCCTCGTAGATGGTCGCGGTCAGGTGAATGGCCATGGCCTCGATCCACCTTGGTCTCGTTGTCGACGCGACGGAAGTGTGACGGCGCCTGGTAGGCGCGGTAGCCTCCCTCCATGTCGAGTCAGCTCTTTTCAGCCCTCTCCCGCTTTCGCACCGCGTGGCTGAAGCGAGGGTGGAGCTACGACAACCGCTTCACCTGCGTCGCATCGACCTTCGACGCCGACAGCGCCCAGGACGCGCGCACCATCATCGCGACCACGTTCCCGCACGCGTGGAGCGATCGCACCCTGCCGAGCGCGCCCGCCATCTACCGCGAAGTCGCCAAGCGCACCGGCGGCGTTCGTTCGGCGCAGATGATCTTCGGCGCCGAGCCGGTCGGTCACCTCATTCCGTACGGACTCTGGTGGCCGTGGGAAGAGGGTCGCACCATCTCGCTGCGCGTCGGTCTCGACGGCGCGAGCCAGAACGAGCTCGTCGACATGTGCCAGGTCTTCGGCACCGAGCTGTAAGCAGCCGCGACGCTCGCAGCTCATCACCCGCGACACCTCTCGGCGCGCGCCCGCATCTGAGTCCAATGGCTCGGCTCGCGGAGACGCGAAAGTCGTGCCGTTGACGAGTCGCGGTTCACTCTTACGTTGACTCCAAGTTGCCGGGTGCGCGTGTCGCCCCGGTCCATTCCCAAACCGGGCGCGGCATCCCCCGCCCGAGGAGACACCATGAGCACCAAGCTGCGTGGCGGCGCACCTGCGCCCGAATCACCGTTCCCTCTTCTCCCGCTCCGCACGGGCGTCCTCTTTCCGGGCACCGTCATCACGTTGCCGGTGGGTCGTCCTCGCTCGGTGGCGATGCTTCGCACCGTGCGCGAAGGCGACATTCTCGGCGTCGTCGCCCAGCGCGAGCCGAAGCATGACAACCCCACCAGCGCCGATCTGCACGCCGTGGGCACCTTCGCGCGCATCGCAAACATCGAGCGTGGCAGCAATGGCGAGTATCACCTTTCGCTCGAAGGAATCGGCCGTTTTTCCCTGGCCGGAATGGTTCGGAGCGATCCGTTCTGGCTCGGTGAAGGGAGCCTGCTCCCCGATCTCGACGGCGACGTCGCCGAGTCGATCGTGCTCGCCGAAGCGCTGAAGGAGCGCGTCGCCGAGCTGGCTGCGAACGGCGGCTCGCTCGCGCAAATCGCTCGTAGCGACGCAGACCCAGGCACCTTCGCCGATCAAGTCGCCGGCGCGCTCGGGCTGCCCACCGAACAAGAGGTGAGGGTCCTCGCCGAGGTCAACGTCCCCGCGCGTCTGCGAATGGTCGCCGAGCTTCTGACGACGGCCAAAGAGGCGAGCGAGGTCAAGCGCAAGATCGAGTCAGAGGTGCGCAAAGAGCTTGGAAAAGGCCAGCGCGAAGCGATCTTGCGCGAGCAGATGCGGGCCATCCAGAAGGAGCTCGGTGACGACGACAAGCGCGTCGACGAGCTCTCGGCGTTGAAGAAGAAGCTCGACGAAGTCGGTCTCTCCGAAGAAGCACGCACGGTCGCCGATCGTGAGCTCCGTCGCCTCGAAGGGATGAACGCACAGTCGGCCGAGCACGGCGTGGTTCGCAACTACCTCGAGCTCATCGCCGAGCTGCCGTGGAGCAAGCGCGCCGATGCCAAGGTCGAGCTCGACGCCGTCGCGAAGAAGCTCGACGAAGATCACTTCGGTCTCGTCGACGTCAAGAAGCGCGTCCTCGAGCACATGGCGGTGATGGAATTGGCCGGAAAAACCAGGGCGAGCATCCTCTGCCTGGCCGGTCCTCCCGGCGTCGGCAAGACCAGCCTCGGTCAGTCGATCGCCGACGCCACCGGTCGTCCGCTGGTGCGCGTCTCGCTCGGCGGCGTCGGTGACGAGGCCGAACTGCGCGGTCATCGTCGCACCTACGTCGGTGCGCTCCCCGGCCGCGTGCTTCACGCGATGAAGAAGGCGAAGGTGAAGAACCCGGTCATCCTCTTCGACGAGGTCGACAAGCTCGGCAGCGGTTGGCGAGGCTCGCCCGAGGCGGCGCTGCTCGAAATCCTCGATCCCGAGCAGAGCAAGACCTTCGTCGATCACTACCTGGAGATTCCCTACGATCTCTCGGAGGCGCTCTTCATCTGCACCGCCAACGATCTCGGCAATCTCTCGGCGCCGCTTCGCGATCGGCTCGAAATCATCGAGCTCTCGGGCTACACGCTCGACGAGAAGCTGCACATCGCCAAGTCGCACTTGGTGCCGAAGCAACTGAAAGATCACGCCATCCCGGCGGGCACGCTCGCGGTCACCGATGGCGCGCTCTCCGCGATCATCCGCGACTACACGCGAGAGGCAGGCGTGCGTCAGCTCGATCGCGAAATCGGCAAGCTCTGCCGCTCGGTCGCGTTGCAGGTGGCTCGCGCCGTCGATCACAAGATCGCGAACGTCACCGTCGAAGAGAGCGATCTCGTGAAACCGCTCGGGAAAACCCGCTTCTTCAGCGACGTCGCCGAGCGTACTTCGGTTCCGGGCGTGGCCACCGGGCTCGCGTGGACGCCGGTCGGTGGTGACATCTTGTTCATCGAGACGTCGAAGATGGTCGGCAAAGGTCGTCTCGAAATCACCGGACAGCTCGGCGACGTGATGAAGGAGTCGGCCAAGGCGGCGCTCACCTACGTGCGCAGCCACGCCGAGGAGTTGGGCGTCGATGCCGCGGCGCTCGAGTCGCTCGACCTGCACATCCACGTGCCGGCGGGCGGTGTTCCCAAGGACGGCCCCTCGGCCGGTGTCACCATGTTCACCGCGCTGACGTCGCTCCTCACGGGGCGAAAAGTGCGCAGCGACACGGCGATGACGGGCGAGGCCACGCTCCGTGGGCGCGTGCTCCCGGTCGGCGGCATCAAGGCGAAGGTCTTGGCGGCGCACCGAGCGGGCATCACGCGAGTGGTTTTGCCCGCAAAAAACCGCCGCGATCTCGATGACGTTCCCCAAGCGGCGCGCGAGGTGATGGAGTTCATCTTCACCGACGACATGGCCTCTGTCATCAAGGCAGCGCTGGAGGAGACGTCGAGCGAGCCGACCACGACCGCCAAGATCGAACGCGCGATCGTTTCGAGCAGCTCGGGTGGCGCGGGAGCCGTCATCTAGTCAGCCGCGGGAGGCGGAAACCGTCTGCGACGCTCGTGCGTAGTACTGGGAGACCACGACGCGACGAAGAAGACGACGAAGGAGGGACCATCCATGAACCCGGTGCACATCGAGATCGCCGAGGACACGTACGTCACCAACGAGCAGTCGGTGCTCATCGTCTGGTGGATTCTCACCCAAGGACGCGGCTGGGCCTGAGCCCTCTCCACTCGTAGGCGATTTCGCTACGGCGTCTGCGCCACGACGGTCACCGGCACCTTGATGCTCCCCTCGGCACCAGGGCTGTCGGTGATCTCGAGCGTGCCCGTCCCCGGCGCGCCGCCGACGAGAAAGTACTCGCCGGCGCCGTAGCCGTGGACGAGCGTGCACGTGGTGTCGTTGCGCACCTGGAGAATGTCCTTCGACGGCTTGTCGTCGACGTAGCCGCTGATGGTGAACGCGACGCCGATGCCCTCCGAGATGGTGATGCCGGCGCTCGAGGCCTTCACCGGAATCGGCGGCTGATTTTCTGCAATCAGATCGACGCGCGTGAGCTGCGGCGCTGGGTCGTGATGGCATCCGGTGATGACGAGCGCAGCGGTCGCCGAGACGATCGCGAGCGCGAAGGCTTGCTGGGAACGGCGCATGATCACGTCCCCACCGTGACGGTGACGTCGCCGCTCTTGGCGCCCAGCGTGACGTGGAGCTTGGCCACGCCCGTCTTCAGGAGCTTGGTTTTGAGGATATTTTGGGTGTCGTCGCCGTCGATGGCGAGCACCGTCGGATCGCTCGTGGTCCACTTGCAGGTGAGCGCGCCAGCGAGGAGGCGACGGTCTTTGGTCAGCGGGACGACGCGAAAGAGCATGCTCGCGGCGCTGCTCGACGAGAGCGTGAGATCGAGACCGGGCACCGTCACCTTGCCCTTGAACGATCCGCCGCCGGTCGGTTCGGTGTTGGCGAACTCGAGGTGATCGACGTCGACGATCTTCAGGTGCACCAGATCTTCGTTGCCCGACCAGATGCCGAGGACGGCGACGAAGCCGACGCGTTTGGCCTGATATCCAGGCGCGGCGCCGCTGGTGTCGATGGCCAGGAGATCGAGATCTCCGCTCTGCGTGATGCCGGTGCCCGCGCCTTTGGCCTCGTCGGCGTTCGACTTGTAGGCGACGGAGAACGTCGAGCCGACGGCGACGTTGGGGAGGTTGGTCGACGGATCGACGATCGGGATGTCGGCGTTGTCGTTGCACTGCGCGTCGGCGCCGTGCCCGCAGACGTAGCTGAACTTGCCGCGTCCGAGCTCACCCGGCTGCACGCCGTGCGTCGGATCGTCGGTCTTCTTGCAGCCTGTGAGTGTGACGAGTGCGCCGAGTGCGCTGAGCAGACCGAGCGTGGTCAACAGCCTCGACGAGGTGATCGTGAAACGTGCCATCGGAACCCCCCTCGGGCCGAGCTTACGTCACTACGACCGTCAGAGACAGGCCCCGTTGGTAGCCCCAGGAGTGCCATTCTGTTCGCAAAAATCAGCGGTATTGTCGTTGCTGTCGGCGGCGCCGGGCCGGCGTCCGAGTGTATGACCGACCGCTGTCGGCAGAGGGCGTGGGGCGGCTTCGCTCGTCGCCTTCGGAGCCGTCGTCGGCGCTGGAATCGCGGCGCCCCAGCCGAGCACGTCGAGGAGCGTCGTCGTCGCGCCGACGTCGACGAGCTGCACCGAGCCCGCGGTGTTGTCGAGACCCCACTTGGAGATGCCGACGGTCTCATCGACATGCGGCGCGGTGAAGATCTTCGAGACCGAAGCGCCGCCGACGACCCAGAGACCGCTCGCCGGAATGATCGCGCCGGCGCCGGAGATCGCGACCTCGCCGGTGACCTTGCCGGTGCTGTCGACGAGCCGCAGGTGGAGCGTCTCGAGCGAGGTCCCGACCGGGCCGCGCAGCTCGACGTACTCGACCGCGTCCCCCGAGATGTCGCGATCGACGTAGATCTCCTCGACGCGAACGGCGGTGACCGGCGCAGCATCGCTGGAGACGTCTTTCGCAGCGTCGGGCGCGGCGTCCGCCGTCGTGTCTGCGCTCGTGTCGGACACTGCATCAGGGCCGCCATCGGTCGCCCCATCGGACGTCGTGGCGGTGTCGGTCGCATCGGTCGCATCGGTCGCATCGACCGCGCTCGCGTCGACGGCGCCATCGACCGCGCTCGCGTCGAGAGCATGCGTGTCGCCACCGCCATCGGTAAGCGTCGTGCCGCCCGAATCGTCACTGGCTGCACAGGCGCTGACCACGAGCGCCGACGCCACAAACATAACCATACGATGCATCTTCATTCCCAGCCTCGATTTCAAGGCTTGGTGATGTCGGCGCCGGTGCGCGGGTAGAGCTCGAGGTACTTGGTCGGCACGCCGGCGTCGGCGGCGGAGGGGATGAAGACCCCGAAGACGCCGACGATCGACGTGAAGTTGATCTTGGTCCCGCCGGTGAAGCCGAGCCCTGCGAATGTGCCGCCGGGGAGAAAGAACGGGCTCAAGCTGACGACGCTCGAGGTGCCGGCGTCGGTGCCCGCGTCGAAACCGCCGGTGGTGTAGATGCCGAACGTCTCGGTCGAGACCGAAGTCGGCGTGCCGGAGATGCCGGTGAGCTTCACCAGCACCGGGCCGTACGTCGTCTCGTAGGCGGCGACGGAGTTGAGATCGCTCAGCGTCGCATCGACGGGGACGACCGTGCCGGTGCCCGTCTTCTTGATGCAACCGCGGAGCAAATCGTTGACCTCGAGGAGGATCTCGTTCTGCCCGCCGACGTTGTAGCGCCAGCCATAGCCAGCGGTGTCGACCTTGTCGCCGACGGCGATGCCGGTGAAGTGCGTGCCGCCCGCGGCCGAGACGAAGATCTTGATTGCGTGGTGTGCGGCGGTGCCGAGTGACGTGTAGCTGGTCGCGTCGGCGAGGAAGATTTGGCAGGCCTTGCCGGCGCTGCATCCGCCCTGCGAGACCGCCGTGACGTACGCGCCCGAGACCCAGTCGAACGCCGGCTTGGTGGCGCTCGCGGTCCAGATGGCGTCGATCGTCGTCGTCAGCGTGCCGGCCGGCTGCGCGTCGCACGTCGGCCAAGGCGCAGGCGCATCGGAGTCGCCGCTTCCACCGTCGGTGGTCGAGGTGTCAGCGGCGGTATCGGTGCCGACGAGCGTGTCGTCGACGTTGGTGTCGTCCTTCACGTCGGTCGCGGTGTCGGGCTTCGAAGTGTCGGTGCCGACGTCGCTCGTGGCATCGACGCCGGTGTCGGCCTGCGTGACCTCACCATCGGCTCCGCCGCATCCCGCGACGACACTGGCAAAGACGACTGCGAACAAAGAAGAGGCGCACGTTCCGCGAAAGAGCATGTGCGCTCTATACGAGAAACCGTGCGCCTCTGCATGGATTCGGCCAGGACGGATGCCTGGCCGCCTCCGCTCGGATTCAGTGCGGAATGATGTTCTCGAGATCGCTCTCCTTCGCGTCGACGAGCGTCTGGATGAGATCGGAGAGGTGCTTGTTCGACACCTTGGCGGTGACGGTCACCTTGCTGCCGTCGATCTCGAGGGTGGTCGCCTTGAGGTCGTCGGCGATGGCGGCGAGCGGCCCCTTCTTCAACTGACCGGCGAGCTGGTCGAGGCCTTCCTTGGCCTTCGCTTCGATCTTGTCGGAGTCGCCCTTGATCTGCGCGGCGGCCTTGCCCGAGAGCTCGGCGACGATCTTGAGCTCGACGGCGTCGCTCTTCTCGTTGAGCTCGACGGTGACGCTGTCGACGCCGTCTTTCTTCGAGGCGCCGTGGATGGCGACGAGGCGGCCTTCCTTCACGTCCCACGACGAGGAGACGTCGTTCGACTTCGCGAGCGTGCCGAAATCGTCGGCGTCTTCGGTGGCGACGAAGACGTTGGGCGTGACCATCCCGAGCAGGACCTTGTCCTTGCCCTGGATGTACGAGACGCCGTCGGCGTCCTTCTTCTTCATCGTCTCGCCGTTCTTCTCGCCGATCTTGCTGATCGTGCCGAGGACGTCCTTGCCGGCGAAATCACCGCCGATGCCGATGATGAAGTTCTTCTCGCCCTTCATGCACATGGCGATTTCGCGGATGTCCGCGCCCGGATCGATCTTCGCCTTCTTCAGGATGTCGAGGACCTCTTCGGCCTTCTCGCCGTCCTTGCCCTTCATCGCTTGCACCAGCTTGTCGTCGAGGCTGCCGACGTTCTTCTTGATCGCCGGCTCTTTGGCGATGCCGCCGACGTCGATGAAGATGGTGGCCATCTCGCACTTCTTCGGCATGTGCTTGAGCACGTCGCCGCGCGCGTAGGCCTTGCCGTCGCCGCCGCCCTTGTCGTCGTCGTCGTCGCCGTCCTTCGACTTCTTCTTGTCGTCGTCCTTCGACTTCTTGCCGTCGGACTCTTTGTCGTCGTCCTTCGACTTCTTCTTGTCGGTCTTCTTGTCGTCGTCTTTCTTGTCCGACGAGTCGTCCTTCTTCGGGCAACCGGCGATCGGCAACGTGAGCGCGAGCGCTCCCAACATCATCGCCCAGCGAGCCTTCTTCACGAACGTCATGCGTCATCTCCTCCAGCAAAAAACCCGACAAGAACCGGTGCGGCGGCGATGGTAGCGCGATTTGCACGACCGCGCGCACCGTGGCTCGCCTCCGCTGCTAACCTGGACCGATGAACGCCGGTCCGCCGAACGAGCTGAGGGTCACGCTTCACCAGCTGCTGAAGACGATGATCGACAAGGGGGCGAGCGACCTCCACATCACCACCGGCACGGCGCCGCTCCTCCGCATCGACGGCTCGGTCGTGCCCCTCAAGCTCCCGCCGCTCTCGCCGCAAGACACCAAACAGCTCATTTACTCGGTGCTCACCGAGGAGCAGAAGGTGCACTTCGAGAAGAGCAACGAGCTCGATCTCTCGTTCGGCGTGAAGAACCTCTCCCGTTTCCGTTGCAACGTCTTCATGCAGCGCGGCGCCATCAGCGCAGCATTTCGCGCCATTCCGTTCAAGATTCTCTCGTTCGACGAGCTCGGGCTCCCGCCTGCCGTCCAAGACCTCTGCTTCAAGCCGCGCGGTCTCGTGCTCATCACCGGCGCCACCGGCTCCGGCAAGTCGACGACGCTGGCGTCGATCATCGACAAGATCAACACCGAGACGCGTCAGCACATCATGACGATCGAAGACCCGATCGAGTACCTCCACCCGCACAAAATGTGCGTGGTGAACCAACGCGAGGTCGGTCAGGACACGGCGTCGTTCAAGACCGCGCTCAAGTACGTCCTCCGCCAAGACCCGGACGTCGTCCTCCTCGGAGAAATGCGTGACCTCGAGACCGTCGAGGCGGCGCTCACCATCGCCGAGACCGGTCACTTGGTCTTCGCCACCCTCCACACCAACTCGTGCGTGCAGACCATCAACCGCATCCTCGACGTCTTCCCGTCGAATCAGCAGCCGCAGATTCACGCGCAGCTCTCGTTCACGTTGCAAGGCGTCGTCTCGCAGGCGCTCTTGCCCAGGCTCGGTCAACCTGGTCGCTGCCTCGGCCTCGAGATCATGATCCCGAACCCCGCCATTCGAAACTTGATTCGCGAGGACAAGGTCCACCAGATCTATTCGCAGATGCAGGTCGGCCAAGAGAAGTACGGCATGCAGACGTTCAACCAGAGCCTCTTCAGCCTCTACACGCGCCGAATGGTGTCGCTCGAAGAGGCGATGGGTCGCTCGAGCGATCCGGACGAGCTGAAGTCGATGATCGATCGCGGCTCGGTGAGCTCGGCCGCCGGCGGAATGAACCGACCTCGCTCTTGAGCTTGGAAAACCGACTTTCGGTGGCACGGAAATAACTCCGCCGTCCCGCCAGTTGCGCTTCCGATGGGGAGGATGCGGCGGGCGTTGCTGATGACGTTGACGACTGCTCTCGTCGGGACGTGCCTCGCGTCTTCGGCCTCTGCGCAGGAAGAACAAGAAGCGGAGCCGTCCGCAGCGGCTCCGCCCGAGCCTCCTCCGCCCGCACCTGAACCGCCTTCGCCACCCGAGCCCGAGCTCGTCTCCCTCGGCATCGTCTTTCATCGCGCGACGCTGACGCCGACCCTCGGCGCGTCACGTTTCTCTGGCGATGGCACCGACGCCACGGGCGGTGAGCATCACGAATCGGCGACCGGCGCTCAGCTCGGCATCCTCAGACCGAAGGTGCACGTCTACGATCTCGGCATCGACGTCGATTGGGACGCGTTTCACGGTGCGCTCTTCTTCGGCGTCGGCAAGACGTCCTCCGATGCCAACCCACACATCGCCGACGCGCGCAGCATCTACGACCTCGACGACATCACCGTCTTCCGCGGCGGTCTCGAGCTCGGCACCTCGTATTGGATCGGCGATCACCTGCGCTGGATGGTGAGCGGCGTTTTCGGCTTCGAGTCGGTCTCGATGAGCTTGCCTGGGCTCACCAGCAAATGTGGCAAGAACAAGAAGAGCACCTGCGGCGCCACAGCGAGCACACTTTTGCCGTGGATTCAGCCTCGGTTGTCGCTCGAGGTGCTGCTCGGCGACAAGACGGGAATCGGCGTCGGCGCGTATGTCGCGACCGACTTGCTACGTCCGCAAGACATCGAGACGGGCCTGACGCTCTCGCTCCGCGGAATCATCACCAGCAGGCCGACGCCGGCGCTCGCGTTCTGAGCGGCGCGTCAGCGGTGTGACTCAGTTCGGACGAAGCTTGGGGTTCAGCTGCGCCGCGGGGGCCTGCGTGAAGCTGCCGATGGCGCCCGGTTTCGCGGCTGCCGACGCCGCGCCCTCGTTGCTGCTGCCCGGACGGGGCTCGACGGCGGCCTTCTCGGCGGCTTCGGCGGCGGCGCGCTCGGAGTCGTTCGGCCATGAGAGCCACCACACGATCATCGACGCGAAGACGAGGATGCCGACGATGGGGAGCCACGTCGGCGACTTCGGCTCACCGAGGCGCGGGCCGTGGTGCGGGAGGTCGTCGCCCGGGACGTAGGCGTGCTCGTCGTGCCCGTCGGTGGGGTGCTCGGAAGACATGAGGGCGCGAGTCTTCCCTCGGCGGCCATCCGCGGTCAATGCATAGTAAGGTTATGTGTGTGAGAGAGCCGGGAATGCCGATAGGTTGGCGGTCGCATGGCCCCGCCCGACTCCGCGCCGCTCTCCCACGAACCGCCCTTCGTTCGCTCGAAGTGGCGCTTTCTCCCCGCGATTCTCATCTTCGTCGCGATCACCGGCGCAGCTGCGTTCTTCATCGTCCGCGCCGGGAAGGCGGTGAAGCCGCAGCGGGTGCTGATCGCGATCGACGTCGGCGGCTACTGGTGGAACGGCTCGGCGGCGGCCGCCACCGTCTCGGATCGACTCGCGGCGCGGCTCTCCAAGCTCGGCTTCGACGTCGTCAAAGGCGGCGATCCCGAGGCGTCGAAGATCCTCGAGAAGTCGAAGTCGCTGCGTGAAGCGGCCGATCAACTGCACGCCGGCTTCCTCATCGAGGCGAAGATCGTCCCCGAGATCATCAAGCACGACGTCGGCGGCGGCTACGTCGAGCTCCGCGTCGATTCCAAGGTGACGCTCACCTATGCCGGGGAAGCGCCGAAAGAGGTCGGTCACATCGTCTCGTTCTCCGGCGCCGCCGAGCTGAAAGAGGCGCGCAAGCTGATCGCCGATTCCGTCTCCGATCAGGCGATGGACGCGGTGATCGCCCCGATGGTGCAGCATCCGGCGATCGTCGAGATCACCAGCAAGCGTGCGACGAACGAGTCAGCGCTCCTCGCGCCCGCCGTCGAGTGGGTCGACCGGCGCGACAAGATCATGAAGAAGACGATGGAGTCCTACGACGCCGCCCGCGCCAAGCGCGTCGAGAGCGAGAAGGGGAACCCGCGACCGACGTTCCTCAGCGCTCCGAGCGCGCACGACGAGCTCGCCGGCGTCGGCCCCAAGGGCTTCCTCGCAAGCACCAACGACATTCGTCCGTTCTTCTTCCCCGAGACCGAACAGATGGGTTGGCTCGTGCAGCTCGAGGCAGTCGAGTGGCGCAAGGTCGACGCCGCCGTGGCCGCAGGAAGCGCCGGCGAGTTGCAGTGGAAGGGCTACAACATCTTCGGCTATCCGAGCTCGCAGGGCGATCGCGCGGTGCTCGTCGAAGATCTCTTCGGGCTCGCCAAGACCATCACCGTCGTCGACGCAGCGGGCGCAAAACCGCGTCGCATCAAGTTCGATCCGGAGCATCGCTTCATCGATCCGAAGCTCTCGCCAGGCGGGAAATTCGTGGCCACTTGGGATCGCTCGTGCCCGAGCTGCGCCGGCGATCTCCTGGTGCTCGCCGCCGACACCGGCGCCGTGGTCTTCCAAGCCAACCGCGAAAACGGCGGCTTCGGCTCGTTCGCATGGCTCGACGATCATCGCCTCGTCTTCGTCCACACGACGAGCGGCGACGACGCCGACGCCAAGCTCTTCCCGCGCCCGAAGCCGAAGGTCGAGCCGGGCAAAGATGGGAAAGACGCGAAAAATGGGAAAAACGGGATCGACGCGCAGAAGGCGAAGCCCACCGCCGACGAGCTCACCGGCGGCTCCACCCTCGATCCCGAAGAGCAACCGAAGCTTCCCGCGGTCTCGGTGTGGACGCTCGACTGCGCTGCATCTCCAGCATCTGCAGCCGTGCTCGCCGAACCGATCGAGGTCCCACCGCTCGTCGGCGTCGAGACCCTCGCCGTGCAACCCGGTGGCAAGCTCGTCGTCTTCGGCAGCGGCCGCAGCAAGCTGACGTCGCTCGACATGACCACTGGCACCTTCGGCGAAATCGCCATCGAAGGCTTCGCGCGATGGCCCGCGTTCTCCCCCGACGGCAAGCTCATCGTCTTCGAACAACGCAACGACTACGTCGACAACGAGATCGCCCTCGTCCCCACGGCAGGCGGAAAAACGCTGAAATTGACGCTCAACGAAGCGAACGATCGCCTTCCCACGTTCTCGAGCGACGGACGCTTCGTCCTCTACGAGACCATCGAAGAAGATCCGAATTTCCCCAAGACGCACAACCTCTCGTGGGTCGCATCGATACCGGTGCCGACGCCGTGAGCGGCGTTCGATCTCCAGTCCCTCCAGTCCCTCCAGTCCCTAGATGAGCGAACGGATCCTCTTCCACGGGCTCGCTGCCCAGCGCTTGCGAACGCGGGCGCAGTGGGGCGGGATCATCCTGCTGACGACCGTGCTGATGCCGTACGACGTCATCGGCGACGTTCCACAATGGATCTTCGGGCTCCTCGCGGAGCTTCATCCGGCGGCGATCGCGGCGGCTTTTGCGCCCACTGCGGCGGGAATCACGCTCCTCGTGGCGCGAAAGACCACGAAGCGGGCTTCGACGTTGGCGTTCGTGGTGCTCGCGACGCTCTTGGCGATGTCGCTCCTCGTGCGCATCGGCGCCGATGCGTCGGCGTGGGAGACGTTGAAGCTCCCCGACACCATCGCGCGGCGCACGGTGCCGGCGATTCTCGCGATGGCGCTCGCGGGGGCGGGGGCCAATCTTTCCTTTCAAGAGCACACGCGCAAGGCGTCGCAGGTGGTGCTCGGCGTCGCGCTGGTGCTGATCCTCGGGTTCTATTTGTGGCCGGCGCATGGGGAGTCGCCGGCGGGGGCGGTGGTTCGTCTCGCGCGCGCGATCCCCGATTTACCCGGGCGGTTCGCGGTCGGGATGCTCTTCATCGTGCTTTTCGTGCTCTTTCCGTTGTTCGCGGTGCTGGGCGCAACGGTGCATGCGCTGGTGCCGGCGAAGCGCGATCAATCGATCGCCGGGCTCATCGCGCAGCTCGGGTTGCCGCTCCTCCTCGCGCTCCTCGTCTATCGCGGGCTCATCACCGGATCGGCGGGCGCAGGTGTGCTCGTGACGTTGGCGACGGCCGCATTTCTCGCGGCCGCGCTCATGCTGGTGACCGCGTCGACCGAGCTGCTCGTCGACGAGTACGTCGGCAAGGACGACGAGCTCGAGCTCCCGAAAGGGCTGCCGCGCAACCGCGCCGCGATCGTCACCTTCGCCTCCGCGGTGGTGATCGTGATCGTGCAGGCGGCCCTCGCGCGGCCTCCGAAGAAGGGCGTCGAGTGGAAGCTGCACGCGCCCACGCCGAACGAAGAGAAGCTCTATTCCGAGGGTTTTCCCGCTTGGAATCGCGCGCGTCGGGCGTGGGGCGAGAAGCTCGGCGAGGCGGGGAGCGCCGAAGAAATGGTCGAGCTGAAGGCGACCAACCACGCGATGAAGGAGATGGCGAAGGGGCTCGATCCCAAGCTCGAGAGCGCGATCGCCGCGCTCGCCGACGAAGGTGACGAGCTCGACGTCGCCGGGCGCAAATTCGATCGCCTGATCATGGACGTCAACGACGCCGCGCGCGCGGCCAGCGTGCCCTTCTACGTCGATCCGAGCGTGCAGCTCGCGGAGACGAAGAACGGCCTCCTCCGCACGTTTCGCATCACCACCTATCGCATCGAGAAGGTCCACCCGGTGAAGATCGACGGCGCCGAGTTCGCGGCGCTGCAGGTGAAGACGCTCGGCGGATACGGCGGCCATGGCGGGCTCCTCGGCTTCTCGCGCGACGCGCAGCCCTTCGCGCTCGTCCTTCTCGACGAGATCGATGCGACGGTGCGCGATTGGCAGAAGAGCATCGACGACGGCGAGCCCGCCTGCGTCGAGGGCTTCTTCGGGCTCTCGTCACCGGCCCTCGAGCATTGCGGAAAACTGCTTGAAACGCTGGGAAAAAACGGCGATTTGAAAGAAGCGCTGACGACGATGACCGAGCGGCACGAGCTGCAGCATCAGGTCGACGGCCCCCACCTGACGACCTCGCCGCTCGTCGATCGTCACATGGTCGGCTACGCCGAAGACGCGATCGAGCGCACCAACCGCGAGCTCTCCGCCTACCTCGCGGAGATGACCAGCGCCGCGCCCCCGAAGCTCGGCCTCGTGCACACGCTCCCCTTCGCGCTCCTCTCGTCGGGCGGCGCCGAGCATCACGTGGCGGTGATCCTTCTCAGCGCGATGACCGGTCGCGAGGTGCCACGCGCGAGCGATCGTCATCGTGACTTGGACGAGCTGGAGCAGGCCTTCGAAGAGCTGAGCGCCATGTCCGACGACGAGCTGCGAAAGAAGGCGGCCGAGACGTGGAAGAAGGCCTTTGGTGGGACGCTGGCGGAGGTGAAGTCGCCCTGATGGTGCTCACCTATAAACGCTCTCCGCCCGCCCAGAGAACCGTCGCGCGAGACGCTCGACCTGCTCGACGACTGGGAGAAACGCGCGTGGATCGTTCGTCAGCGGCAGACGGACGCCGAGGAGGCCGCCGTTGATGCGGACCTCTCCCATGCCACGAAGCGCGAGCACCATGCCGCGACCCTCGTCGTCGAGATCGGCAGGTATCGAAGTCCCGATCGCCAGCGCAAGGTCGATCGCGAAGGTGCTCTGCTCGACCCGCGTCATCGCCGCTTGGAAGCGAAGGCCGGAGGTTTCACCGCTGAACGTGAGAGGCGAGCTGGTGAAGGCGTGCCCACGGACTGCCGCGGCGTCACGCCAGGTGTCGACGTGCGCGCGAACGTCTGCTGCGGGAGCGACGTCGGCCGCCGACTGGATGAGGCTCCGGACCAGCGCGACCGACGACCGCACCGTCTCGATCAGCATGTCTTGGCTTTCGAGCCGTGCATCGAGGCGAACGCGGCGATCGTCGAGATCGAAGTCATCGGTCCCGAGCCGGGCGATCGTCGCGCGGACGGGCGCCGTCATCAGGGCCCGCACGCGTTCGGGGTCGTCGCCGCGCACTTCGTAGGCGTCGTCGAAGGGCGCATCGCCGAGCTTCACGTCACTGACCCCGAGCAAGCGCGCGATCTTTTCCATGAACCGCGTCGGATGCAATTGAAGCCCGAAATCGAGGGGAATCGGCAGAAACGCCTGCCCGCTGAGCATGCCGTCCCACGTCGCGCTCTGCGTCTCGTTGAAGAAGACCGAGACCCCGTCGAGCACGCCGCGGAGCGAGATCGCGTCGGGAAGGCGCATCCGAAGGTTGTTGTCCGGGTGCGGGGCGCTCCACCGCGGCTCCGCGTGCATGAGCAGCCCGAGCGTCTGGGCGGCGACATTCCAGTACGTGGGGAGGGACATCGGGGCACTTAACCATGCCAAGGTCGGAACGTGGCCGAACGTCCCAACCCTTGCGGCAGGGCGACCACGTCAATGCCGGGTAAATCCGCAGGTCTAACCCCTCGCTCGAGCCCGTTTTGGCGCTACGCTGCCTCCTGGGGGCCTTTGGCACCCGGCAAGCATCGGAAGATCTCGGGTAGGTAGGCGTAAGGGAACTTTTGGTCGCGCGATACGTCTTGATGAGAGCCGAGGCGAGGAGAACCCCAGAGTCATGAGTAGTGACCCGCACCCGCAATCCGACGAGCCGATGTCCAGCCCCAGCTCCCGAAGGGCCCACGCGCACGAAGAGGCCCAAGCCGCCGCCGCCGCCGACCTTTCCCCACGTATCGCCGACGCCGGGCTTCGTCGCATCGGTCGTTTGGCCCGCGCCGCCGAGCGTCGCATGCGCCTCGGGCGCTCGCTCGAATACGGCACCACCGCCCTCGCGCTGGCCCTCTTCGGAGGCGCGGTCACCCTCGCGTGCACGAAGACGGGGTTCCTCCAAGATCCGACGGCGCGCAAAGCGTTGATCGCGCTCGGTGCTTCGCCGCTCATCGCTGCCGCGGTCGGTTGGCTCCGTCGCCTTCCGCCGATGGCCGGCGCCATCGCGCTCGATCGCCAGGCCGGCCTCGCCGATCGTCTGGCCACCGCGCTCGCCTTCTCCGAAGAGAAGAATCCCTCGAAATTCCAGCTCGCGGCCATCGCCGACGGCGTGAAGCACGTGAAGAGCGCGAGCCCGCGTCGCGCCGTGAAGATTCCCGTTCCGCGCGATTTGGTGGCCGTCGTCGCCCTCGCTGGCGTCGTCGCGCTCGTCGCCACGCTCGAAATCCGCAAGCACACGCCGGTCGCGCACACCGCGCAAATCAACGCCCTCGAGATGGAGCCCGACGACCTCGAGGCCCTCGAAGATTTTGCACGCCAGATGCAAGATCACGCGCACACGCCGGAAATGCAGGCGGTGGTGCAGGAGTTCAACCAGCTCGTCGAAGATCTGAAGAACAAGCACATCGATCGCAACGAGGCGTTCAAGCGGATGGCCGAGCTCGACATGAAGCTCGCCAAGCAGAACGAGCTCGACAAGAAGGCGCTCGACGAGGCGATGAAAAAAGTCGGCGACGAGCTGAAGAAGAATGAGCTGACGAAAGAGGTCGGCCAGGCCCTCACCAAGGGCGACAAAAAAGAGGCTGAAAAGAAGCTCAAAGAGCTCGCCGACAAGCTCAAGAAGAAGGACATCAAGCTCTCCGACGAGCAGAAGAAGGCGCTCGCCGACGCGCTGAAGAAGGCCTCGATGCGCGATCGCGAGAAGGCGCTCGCCGAGATGAAGGCCGCGCGCGAGAAGCTCCAGGCCGAGCTCGAGAAGGCGCGCGCCGAGAAAGAAAAGAACGGCGGCAAAGAGACGCCCGAGCAAGAGAAAGATCGGAAAGAGAAGGAGAAGCAGCTCGAGCGCCTCGATCGCGACGAGAAGGAGCAAGAGTCGGCCGACCGACAGCTCGACAAGCTCGACCGCGATCTCGCGAGCGCCGCCGACGACATCATGAAAGACCTCGGCCTCTCCGCCGCCGATCTCGACGCCGGCGCCGAGGACATCAACAAGATGGCCGAGGACGACATGACCGACGAGGAGCGCGAGGAGCTGCGTCAGCGCCTCAAGGAGCTCCACGATCTGCTCGTCCAGCAGGGCAAGCTCACGCCCGAGCAAATCGCCAAGCTGAAGGAGTTCGCGAAGAAGGCGAAGGGCGGCAAGGGCAAGGGGAAGAAGGGCAAAGGCAAGAAGGGCCCGAACGGCGAGTTCGATCCCAACGGCGATCCGAACGGCGACGGCCAAGACGGTGACGGCGACGACGGCGACGGCAAAGACGGCGACGATCCGAACGGCGATCCGAGCGGCGGCGGCAAGTGGACGATCGGCCCGGGCGGCGAGAAAATCCCCGTCCCCGGCAGCGGCGCTGGCCAAGGTGGTCAGGGCGACGGGCAAGGCGGGCAGGGCGACGGCCAAGGTGGTGGCGACAAGCCTGGCGGCCAGGGCAACGGACAAGGTGGCAAGAGCTGGGGCACCGGCACCGGCGGCGCGCTGCTCGGCCCGAAGACCAACAACAAGGTCGGCACGCAAGACATCCAGATCACCGGCGCCAACGCTGGCGAGGGCCCGAAGCGCAGCGAGGTCATCCTCGGCGCGGCCGACAAAGGCTTCGTCGGAACGGGCTACAAGAAGGTCTACGACGAGTACAAGACGGTCGCCGAAGAAGCGTTGAAAGCAGACGAAATTCCCGCTGGCTATCGCTTCTACGTACGGCGGTATTTCGATCTGATCCGACCGCGCGAGTGAGCGAGCTTCGCGTTTCGCCAAAGATTGCTTCGCAACTTTGGCCGCTTCGGTCAATCTCGCTCCGCTCGGTTGCCGAAGCCGAACGAACTCGTTCGGCTGGCTCCAGGTGCGTGATATTCCTTTCCAGCTCCCAAATTTCGGGCGCGCCGCGTGGTGCGCTCGGAGATCGGGATCGGAGGACTCTCCATGAATGACGCCCCCGTCTCCGCCGCCCCCTCGAGCAGCGTCGTGCACAAGCAAGTGGATGCCTTCCGCAAGAGCGTCGACGAGCTGCGCGCCGAGATCGGCAAGGTCATCGTCGGCAACAAAGAGGTGATCGACGGCGCGCTGACGTGCCTCCTCGCTGGCGGTCACGCGCTCCTCGAAGGCGTCCCCGGCCTCGGCAAGACGATGCTGGTGCGCACCATGGCGCGCGCGCTCGCGCTCGATTTCTCCCGCATCCAGTTCACGCCCGACCTCATGCCGGCCGACATCCTCGGCACCACGGTCATCGAAGAGGACGACAACCACAACAAGTCGTTCTCCTTCCGAAAAGGGCCGATTTTCGGCAACATCATCCTCGCCGACGAGATCAACCGCGCCACGCCGAAGACGCAGTCGGCGCTCTTGCAAGCGATGCAAGAGCAGGTCGTGACGGTGGCGAAGAACACCTACGTCCTCGATCCGCCGTTCCTCGTCCTCGCCACGCAGAACCCGCTCGAGATGGAGGGCACCTATCCGCTCCCCGAGGCCCAGCTCGATCGCTTCCTCTTCAAGCTCAACATCCCGTTTCCTGGGCGCGAAGAGCTCCACGGCATCCTCGAGCGCACGACGGGCGGCGCCGAGATCGACGTCAAACCGGTGATCGACGGCAAGCGCATCCTCGAGATGATGAAGCTGGTGCGTGACGTACCGGTCGCGCGGCACGTGCAGGACTACGCGATTCGCCTCCTCCGCAGCACGCACCCCGACACCCCCGAGGCGCACGCGCTCACCAAGCGCTTCGTTCGTTTCGGCGCCAGTCCGCGTGGCGCGCAGTCGCTGCTCCTCGCCGCGAAAATCCAAGCGCTCTTCGACGGGCGTTTCGCCGCCTCGATCGACGACGTGAAGAAGGTCTCGGCGCCCGCGCTCCGTCACCGCGTGCTCCTCAACTTCGAGGGCGAAGCCGAAGGCGTCCGGAGCGATCAAGTCATCGAAGCGATCATCGACACCCTCCCCGACGCCAAGGCCTGAGTCGGCGACGGAAAGAGACCGATCCGTGGGTATTTTCGACTTCCTCAAGAGCGCGGCGCCGGCCTCGATCCGCGCGCGGCGTGCGCGCGCCGTGCCCGAGGGGGACGATCTCTTCGACGACGCCTTCCAACGGAAGCTCGAATACCTGGCCATCGTCTCGCGTAAGGTCTTCTCGGGTCGCCTCCGCGCCGAGCGGCGCACGAAGAAGACGGGCAGCGGCATCGAGTTCGCCGATCACCGCGAATACGCGGCCGGCGACGACTTCCGCTACCTCGACTGGAACGTCTACCAGCGCTTCGGAAAGCTCCTCCTCCGCCTCTACGAAGAGGAAGAGGACTTGAGCATCTACATGCTCGTCGACGCGTCGCGCTCGATGGGCTTCGACTTCCACGCACGTGAGGGCGCCGGCGCCACCGGCAAGGGCCCGAAGATTCGCTACGCCAAGAGGCTCGCGGCGGCGCTCTGCTACATCGGCCTCGCCAACCTCGATCGCGTCAGCGTCTCTGCCCTCAGCAACCGCGTGAAGGAGCGGATGGCGACGACGCGCGGCAAGCAGCGCATCTATCGCGTCTTCCAGTTCCTCCGCAGCGTCGACGCCGAAGGTGCCACCGGGCTCGAAGACGCTCTCAAGCAGTTCGTGGCGCAAAACAAGCGTCGCGGGCTCGCGGTCTTGATCTCCGATCTCTACGATCCAGAAGGCTTCCAAGAGGGCATCAACGTCCTCCGCTACAATAAGTTCGAGCCCTTCGTCCTCCACGTCGTCGATCCCGACGAGGCGCACCCCAAGCTCAACGGCGACGTTCGGCTCTACGACTGCGAGACCGGCGACGAGCGCGAGGTGACCGTCACCCAGAGCGTGCTCGACAAGTACGCCGCCGCGCACGAGGCCTACCTCAAGGAGATCGAGACCTTCTGCACCAACAAGCAGGTCCCCTACTTCCGCGCCGACATCACCGTTCCCTTCGACGACCTCATCCTCCGCATCTTCCGACGCGGCGGATTTCTCCGCTGATCACGCGCATTCCATAAACACGCAATGCACTTCCTCGGCCTCCCCCTCGCCTCGCTCGCGCCATACATGGCTGCGGCGGCGGCCGTCGCGGTGGGCCTCTACATCCTCAAGCTGCGCAGGCGCCCGGTACCGGTGCCGTTCTCGCCGCTGTGGACGCGCATCCTCCGCGACAAAGAAGCGACCAGCCTCTTCTCGCGCCTCAAGCGCATTCTCTCGCTGCTCGTCCAGCTCATCCTCCTCGCGCTCCTCTTCCTCGCGCTGATGGATCCGCGCTCGGCGGTCGAGGTCGTGAAGGGGCGCAATCTCGTCGTCCTCGTCGACACCTCGGCGTCGATGCAGGCGTCCGACGGCGGCGGCGAGCGGGGCAAGCCGCGCATCGAGCTCGCGCGCGACGAGCTCCGCAAGTTGGTGCAAGGGCTCGGAGCGAGCGATCGCATGCTCATCGCTTCGATGGACGCGGTGGTGACGCCGCTGACGCCGATGACCGGTGACGCCGCGCGCCTCGATGCCGCCGTCGACAGCGTCAAGGCCGTCGATTGCCGCGCCGATCTCGCGCGCGCCCTCCGCTTCGCCATCGACACCCTCCGCAACGTCAAAGAGCCGGAGATCGTCATCATCAGCGACGGCGTCCTCGGCGACCCACGCGACGCGCTCGGTGAGGTGCACCTCGGCGAGACCAAGCTCAGCTACGTGCCCATCGGCACCGGCAAGCGCAACGTCGCCATCACCCAGTTCAGCGTCCGTCGCTATCCGCTCGATCGCGCGCGCTACGAGGTGATGCTCGAGGTGCAGAACCTCGGCGACAAAGACGAGCAAATCGAGCTCTCGCTCTACGGCGACGACGTCCTCGTCGATCTCTCCAAGCTCTCGATCAAAGCCGGCGAGCGGCTCCCGCGCTTCTATCCCAGCCTCGGCGGCGCCAGTCGTTCTCTCGAAGCCCGCATCGCGGTCGTCACCCCCGAGCTGCCGCGTCGCGACGATCTCACCGCCGACGATCGCGCCTTCGCGGTCTTGCCCGAGCGTCGTCGCACCAAGGTGCTGGCGGTCACGCCGGGCAACACCTACCTCGAGGCGGCGCTGCTCCTCGACGAGTACCTCGACGTCAACGTGGTGACGCCGAACCAGATGAACGACGCGCTCGGCAAAGGGAAATACGACGTCGCCATCTACGACGGCGTCACGCCTTCGCTGAAGCCCGGGCTCCCCGCGCTCTACCTCGATCCACACGGCAACGACGGCCCGGTGAAGGTCGATACGAAGCCGACGCCGGAGCCCGAGTTCGACGCCAAGCTCGAGCGAAAGCACCCGATTTTGCGCTGGACCGCGTTCGACAACATCGGCATTGCGCAGGCCTTCAGGCTGACGCCGCTCGAAGGCGACAAGATCGTCGGCGCTTCGAACGCCGCGGGACCCATCCTCGTCGCCGGTCAGCGGCAGAGCACCAAGTTCGTCGTCCTCTCCTTCGACGTGCGCCAGAGCGATCTTCCCTTGCGCATCGCATGGCCTGTTTTCCTGCTCAATTGCATCAACTGGTTCGTCGAGGAAGACGCCGAGTACCTCTCGTCGTTCAAGACCGGTGACGTCTGGCACGTGCCGGCGCCGCTCGGCGTCTCGAGCAGCGCGGTGCTCGTCGACCCGCACATGAAGAAGCACGTCGTCCCGGTGCAAGAAGGACGCGCCGTCTTCTTCGGCGTCGAGGCCGGCTTCTACCGGCTCCAGGCTCCCGAGGGCACGCCCGGCGCGACGAGCCAAGACGGCGTGAAGCGCGACGTGCTCTTCGCCGCCAACCTGGTCGATCCGACCGAGTCGGCGATCGCTCCCAAAACGGAGATCACCATCGACGGGAAGAAGGGCGGCGTCGTCGCCGGGTTCAAAGTCGGCGTGCGCAAAGAGCTCTGGATCTACCTGCTCATCGCCGTCATCGTCATCGCCGCCGTCGAATGGTGGACCTACCACCGGAGGATCTCGGTATGAGCCCTCCCGTCTCCCATCGGGTGCGCGCGAGCGTGCCGCCGCGTCCGTCGGGTCCGCCGACGAAGACGACGCGCCCGTGGATCGCCAAGACCATCTTCGCCCTCGCGGTGTTGATCGTCACCGCGCTGTCGGTCTGGAGCTACGTCAAGATCGTCGGATACCCCGGAAATCCGTGGACGGTTTTCCCGCGCGAGCTCTACGCCGACTTCGTCACCGTGCTCCGCCTCGGGCCGCTCGCCGGTCGCTTTTGGCTTCTCGGTGTCCTCCCGCTCGTCGGCACCGTGATTCTCCTCCCCGCCGCCGCGCTCCTCGCCTTCCGCGCGAAGGACGAGCGGGTGAAGTCGATCAGCGGACGCGTGACGTCGTTCCTCGTCCTCGCGATCGCGGTCGGCCTCGCGACGATGTTCGTCGTCCACAGCGGTGGCAAGGCCGTCACCTACAAGCGTCACGAAGAGCTGTTCGAGCTCTTGAGCCCGAAGATGCTCGGGCTCCTCCTCTTCGCTCCATATTTTCTCTATATGACGGGGAAGTCGCTGGCCGATCTTCCGTGGCCGCAGCGGGCGCTCTCGTTCGCGCTTCGAACCACCTTCGTCATCCTCCTCGCGCTCGGCCTCGGTCGTGTCGCCAAGACGGCGTACGCGGTCAAGGTGTGCACGGTCTACCTCGTCGACGTCAGCGAGAGCGTCTCCGAGGACGCGATGCAGGACGCGCAGAAGGACATCGACGAAGCCTGGAAAAATAGGGGTGACGGCGAGATTCGGGTCATCACCTTCGCGCTCCGTCCGCGCGTCATCGGCGAGACGGACCCTGGCGACACCACCGCGCCGCCGCCGAAGATCGAGCGTCACGATCCGCCCGGGCAGCGCATCCTCGGCGCCGGCACCAACATCCAGGCGGCGTTGCAGCTCGCCTACGGTCTCTATCCCAACGGCTACCTCAAGCGCGCGGTGCTCTACAGCGACGGCGTCCAGACGGCAGGCGATGGTCTCGCCGAGGCCGAGCGCGCGTCCGAGTTCGAGGTGAAGCTCTTCACGGTGCCTTACAAGCGCCCGGTGCCGGCCGAGATCGCCCTCCGCGAGCTCCGCGTCGCCAACAAGGTGAAGGTCGGCGAGGCGTTCGAAATCCACGCCATCATCTTCGCCAATCGCCCGGAAAAAGTGCGGGCGCGGCTCTACCAAGGCGAAGCGCTCAACGGCCTCGACGGCATCCGCGATCTCGACCTCAAGGTCGGCGAGAACGACGTCCCATTCAAGTCGGTGGTGCGCATCCCCGGCAACGTCACCTACTCGCTCGAGCTCGAGCCGCTCGCCCTCCTCGATTCGACGACCAAGCCGACTCCGTCACCCTCGACGGCTCCATCGGGCTCCGCGTCGGTGAAGCCAGTACCTGGGCCGAAGCCGTCGGCGAGCGCGAGCGCGGCACCGAGCGTCGCCCCCGTGCCCATCGGCGCTGGCGTCGGCGTGCCCAAGGCGGGCCTCGATCGCTTCGTCGAGAACAACAAGTACGCGGTCACCGTCGCGGTGCCTGGTCGCCCGAGCGTCCTCTACATCGAAGGCGATCAAGGCCACGGCAGCTACCTCACCAACGCCCTCGTCGCCCAGGAATTCGAGGTCGATCTGCGCGGGCCCGACGGCTTGCCGAGCTCTCTCAAGGAGATCGAGCGCTACGACTTCGTCGTGCTCAGCGACGTCGGCGCCGATCAAGTGAGCTTCGCCCAGCAAGACTTGATCGAGTCCTACGTGAAAGATCTCGGCGGCGGCTTCTTGATGGCCGGCGGTCAGAACTCGTTCGGCCTCGGCGGCTGGAGGCACACGAAGATCGAAAAAATTCTTCCGGTGCGCATGGACGCCGAGAAGAAGCAGGATCAACCGGCGATCGCGCTCTGCCTCGTCATCGACCGCTCGGGCTCGATGAGCGGCCAGAAGATCGAAATGGCGAAAGAGGCCGCCAAGGCCACCGCCGAGACGCTCGCGCCCGACGACTACATCGAGGTCATCGCCTTCGACAGCGCGCCGACGCGCCTCGTGCGCATGCAGACGGCGAAGAACCGGATGCGCATCCTCGGCGACATCTCACGCCTGCAGCCGATGGGCGGCACCGACATCTTCCCCGGCCTGCAGATGGCCAACGAAGACCTCGCCCTCGTCGCCGCCAAGCGCAAGCACGTCATCTTGCTCAGCGACGGCGAAGCGCCGATTCAGGGCATCAAAGAGCTGGTGCAAGAGATGGTCAGCGAGGGCATGACCGCCTCCGCCGTCGCGCTCGGAGAAGACGCCGACAAGAACTTGATGAAGCTCGTCGCCGACACCGGCGGTGGCCGCTTCTACGCGGTGAAAGATCCGAACGCGCTCCCGCGCATCTTCACCAAAGAGACCGAGCTCGTCAGCAAGAGCGCAGCGGTCGAAGACTATTTCCAGCCGGTGCTCATCACGCCGGCCGACTTCATCCGCGGCATCGGCATCGAGGAGTCGCCGTACTTGCACGGTTACGTCGCGACGCAGCTGAAGCCGCCGCCGGCGCAGATGATTCTTGCACCCGCAGAGCATGAAGATCAGCCGCTCCTCGCGCGCTGGCGCGTCGGCCTCGGTTGGACGCTGGCGTGGACGAGCGACGTGAAGAACCTCTGGGCTGCCGAGTGGCTGCGCTGGGCGGCCTATCCGCAGTTTTGGGGACAGCTCGTGCGCGAGCACATGCGCCAACGAAAGCGCCAACAGCTCGACATGAAGGTCGACTTGGTCGACGGCCAGCTGAAGGCCTCCATCGACGCCATCGGCGGCGACGATCGTTTTCAGAACGGTCTCGACGGCAAGGTGACGATCACCGGCCCGGCGCCGAAGAACGACAAAGTCGTGATGCAACTCCAGCAGGTCGCCCCCGGCCGCTACGAAGCGCGCACCACGCTCGATCAATTCGGCTCGTTCGTGCTGCAAGGCGAGCTCGCCACCAAGGGCACGCAGGTCGCCGAGAGCTTCGGCCACGTCAGCAACCCTTATCCGCGCGAGTACGCCGCCTTCGAGCCCGACGTGCAGACGATGGAGAAGATGGCGCTCACGACCGGAGGCGCGAAGGACGCACCGCGCGCGAAGATCATCGACCCCGCGGGGGAGAAGGTCACGTACCACGAGGATTTGTGGTCCCGCTTCGTGAAGCTGGCGATCGCGGTGTTCTTGATCGACCTCGCGTTGCGGCGGGTGAGGATTTTCGATCGGAAGTTCAAAGCGGCGGCGTGATTGCCCACGCGTCCTCGATCGCCCTACGTCGATCTCTCGCAGCGTCGGCTTCTCGGAGTTTCCCCTGCGTTCGGGCGATGGTCTCCTCGACCCGCAACGCGCGGCAGAGCGCTGGGTGCTCCGCTCGATAGTACTTGGCCAGCGTCGACTTCGCGTCGTCGACGAGTTGCACGGCGACGGTCTTGCGGTCGGCTTGGGCGAGCACGAGCGCGAGCGTCAGCAGTGTCTGTGCGAACGTGGCGTCGACGCCGCCTTGCGCGTGGAGGACGTCGAGCGCGCTGCGGAGCGTGCGTTCCGCGAGGGTGAGCTCTCCGCGGAGGAGCTGCAGACGACCCGACGTGGCGACGGTCGCCGCGTGCAGCGGGTGTTGGTCTCCGAGCAGAGCCGCGCGACCGCGCAAGGTGATCGCGAGGTGCCACTCCGCGGAGACGAGATCGCCTTCCTCGAGTGAGCACTCGGCGAGCGCGTGCCGGAGGCGCATCGCGTCCGCGTCGTCGGTGCACCGGGCGCTTGCGGCCTCGAGGAGGCGGCGCGCCGCAGGCAGTCGTCCGGCGTGAATCAATAGGACCGCGAGGTCGTGCACGACCAGCGCGGGGGTCGAGGGATCGAGCTCGCCGTCGGTGTGGTGTGCCGCCTGACGGAACGTCTCCTCGGACGTGGCGAACTTGCCGAACGCACGAAGCGTGGTGGCGCCGATCGCCAAATCGGTAGCCCATTGGGTGCGATCGTCGACGGGGCGAGCTTCGCCCAAGGCGATCGCGCGAAGGATGCTCGTCTGCGCCGTCGACCAGTCTCCGGCGACGATTGCCTCGATCGCGGCTGCACGGAGGCAGCGTCGTTGTTCGAGCTCGCGCGCCCGTTCGTCGGTCCGAGCCTCTGCGGCGCGCTGAGCGAGATCGCGAGAGCCTTCGAGGTCGCGTGCCGCGCTCAACGCCGCGAGCGCCGAGAGCATGCGCGAAGGGGCTCGCGTGCGGGCGCTCGCCGATTCCGGAGACACGACCGGAGTGCGATACGCTCCGGCGAGGCCCTCGGGGGTAGCCTCCTCCAGTTCCTCGTCGGTCGAATTTGGATTCGACATCGAGATCGAGGACAGCCGGAGACGGAGGTCGCGTCAACTGTGCCCGCGATCGTTCGCGACCGCGGACACCTCGCGAAACCGAACTATTTCTTCGGCTCTTCCTTCTTCTCGCCGCTCGCCGCCGGAGCCGCCGATCCAGAAGGAGCAGGCTTCGCCTCTTCCTTCTTCTCCCCCGGCTTCCCCTCTTCCTTCTTCTCCCCGGGCTTCCCCTCGCCGCCCATTTCCTTCTTCTCTTCCTCGTCCTCGTCGTCCTCCTCGATCGCCTCCGTCTCCTTCTTCGCCTTCTCGATCTTCTCTTCGGCCTCCTTCAGCTCCTTGCGGGTTCTGACGAAGGTGGTGCCGATGATGCCGCCGCCGGCGAGGCCGCAGATGACGGCGACGATCCAGACGGCGCGGCTGGCGAGGAGCAGGGCGATGGAGGCGATGACGATGCCGACCTCGGCGAGGAGCTGCGCGCGCTCGTACCACTCGGCGGCTTCTTGGTGCGCTTCGATGGCCTCGTCGTAGGCCTCGGCGTCCTTCTTCGCCTCGTGCATGTCGTGCTCGAACTTCTTGGCGATGGCGGCGAAGCGCTCTTTCTCCTTCGGATCGGGCGTCAGGAGCTCGGCGAGGTCGTCCATCGAAGAGACGACGAGGTCCTTGATTTCAGCCGTGTCCTCGCTGTCGGCTTTCCCGGAGGCCGCGTGTTTGTTGCGGAGATTGGCGTCCATCTCCTTCTCTTTGGCGGGGTCGGGCGTGAGCGCCTTGAGCAGCTCGAAGTTCGCCTCCATCACCCGGAACTTCATCGTCTCGGCCTGGTAGAGGCCCCAGCAGTTGGCCTGCTCGACGGTGGTCTTGATGAGCTCGGTGCGGTGCGATCCGACCATCGCCGCGCAGAGCGCGAGCATGACGCCGAGGATCGCCATCGTGATGCCGATCTGCTTGCCCGGACCCTTCGCGTGGCTTCCGTGATCGCCGCCGCCGTGATCACCACCGTGATCGCCGTGACCGCTGTGCCCCGCATGCTCCATGTGCTCGACGAATTCTTTGGCGCTGCTCATCTATGTCTCCGGGCCGCGGAGGTTAGGCAAAAGAAGGCGGATCGACCAGTGCGAAAGGGCGTCGCACGTCAGCGTCGCGTCCGGACAAAATGTCTCTTTGAGCGTTGCCTTTTCTCGTCATGTAGGCGACGTTCCCCTCGCTTTAACGGACGTAACGAGGGCGGACGAGCAGATGAGCGAAGCGAAAGACTTTCTCGAACACATGGAACACGCCAGCCACAGCGGCCACGGCGATCACGGCGGCGGTGATCACGGTGCCGACAAGGGCGGGAGCAAAGTCCCCGGCAAGGCGATCGGCATCACCATGGCGCTTCTCGGCGTCATGCTCGCGCTCTGCGCGGCGATGGTCGGATCGCACCGCACCGAGCTCATCAAGACGACGATCGAGCAGAGCAACAAGTGGGGTCTCTACCAAGCCGAGACGATGAAGTTTCGGGTGATGGAGGCTGACCTCGAGCTGCTCAAGGCGCTCACGCCCGACCCTGCACAAGAGAAGGAGATGAACGCCAAGCTGCGGAGCAAGCACTCGGCGTCCGGCAAGGAAGACAGCGAAGATACGGCTGAAATCAAGGATCTCGTCGTCACTTCGATGGACGATCTCGCCGATCTGCTGACGCCCGATCCGATCGAAGAGGCGCGCTTCGCCAAGATGGCGAAGAAGTTCGAGCACGACATGCGCGAGGCGAAGGAAGACGCCGAGTCGTACGAAGGCGCCATCGAGGCCCATTTCGGCGCGTCCGAGTGGTACGAGCGCGCGCAGCTCCTCGCCGAGGTCGGCATCGTCGTCGCCTCGATCGCGCTGCTGATGGGCAGCCGCAAAGTTTGGATGGTCGCCGTCTGTTGCGGGCTCCTCGGGGCGGGCGTCATCGGCGTCACCTTCGTGAAGACGCGGTCTGCCCTCGTCACGGCCGACAAGAAGATCGAAGAGGCCGCCAAGCGCGCCGAGATGATCGAAGAGGACGACGAGGACGAGGACGAGAAGAAGGCGCTCGAAGGCGGCAAGCCGGAAGGAAGCGCCAAGCCCGAGGGAGCCAAGCCCGAAGGTGGCAAGCCCGAAGGTGGCAAGCCCGAGGGAGCCAAGCCCGAAGGTGGCAAGCCGGAAGAGGCGCCGAAGCCCTCGACCTCCGGCGCCCCGAGCGCTCCCGCCTCGGCTCCCAAGCCTGTCCCGTCAGCTTCCACCCAGAAGTGACGCGAGGCGCCGAAACCGCGGTGCAGAGAGGGGTGCGTCGTCCGGCGACAAACCCCTCGGCTCGTGATACCTCAAGAGCACTGCGAATCGTCCTTTGACGAAGGGGCCGTGCGATGGGGCTGAGCGACGGAATACGCTTCTTCGCCGCGACCGACGTCGGTCGTGTGCGTGACCACAACGAGGACAACTACCTCGTCGACATGAAGCTCGCGCTGTTCATCGTCTGCGACGGCATGGGCGGTCATGCCGCCGGCGAGGTCGCGAGCGCGCTCGCCGTGCGCACGGTCCACGAAGAGGTCCGCAAACAGCGGCAAATCGTCGAAGACTACGACGCCGGCGCCAAAGGTGCCGCGGCCGTCTCGGTGCGCGAGGTCCTCAACCTCCTCGAGTTCTCGGTGCAGCGCGCCTGCGCTCGCATCCACGAGGAGGCCGCCGCCGACAACACCAAGCGCGGCATGGGCACCACCCTCTCGGCGGTGCTCTTCATCGGCAACAAGGGCTTCATCGCCCACGTCGGCGACTCCCGCATCTACATGATGCGCGACGGCCGCGTGCAGCAGCTCACCGAAGATCACACCGTCTTCAACGAGCTCATCAAGCGCGGAAAGCTCTCGCGCGAGCAAATCGAGAAGGTCGCGCACAAGAACGCGATCACCCGCGCGGTCGGCGTCTACGAGCGCGTCGAGGTCGACACCCTCGCCGTCGAAGTGCTCCCAGGCGACTTGTTCATCGCCTGCTCCGACGGCATGCACGGCTACGTCGACACCAACGACGAGCTCGCCAAGCTCATCGGGCAGTTCAAGCCCGAAGAGCAGGCGCAGGCGCTGATCGACTACGCCAACGGCAAGGGCGGCAAAGACAACATCACCGCCATCATCGTTCGCATCGAAGCGAACGAGGCCGATCTCCACCGCGCACGAAAGCTCAGCGCCAAGCGCGAGATCCTCGCCAAGATGGCGCTCTTCTCGCGCCTCTCCGAGCGCGAGCTCTTGCGGGTGATGCAAATCGCCGAGATCCGCGAGTACGAGCCTGGCGCGGCGATCATGAAAGAAGGCGACAAGGGCGACGAGCTCTTCATCGTCCTCTCCGGCAAGGTCTCGGTCATCCGCGGCGAGGCGGTGCTGACCCAACTCGGCCCCGGCGAGCACGTCGGCGAAATGGCCCTCATCCGTTCGGTGCCGCGTTCGGCGAGCGTCATCGCCGACATCCCGAGCGAGCTCGTCGCCATCAAGCGCGGCGACTTCTTCGACATCCTCCGTCGTGAGCACGAGCTCGCGATCAAGTTCCTCTGGCAGTTCCTCGGCGTCCTCGCCGATCGCCTCGACCAGACGAGCCGCGACCTCAAAACCGCCAAGGAAGAGTCGCAAATCGAAGACATCACCAACGAGATCTTCCCCGAGATCGACGACGACTCGCCGACGGGGCCGCAGCAGCGCATCTGATGCGTTCGACCGTCCGCGCGCCGTTCGTCGTCGTCACTACGGTGACGGTCGGGCTCGGGCTCGCCGTCGCATGCAGCAGGTCGACGACGACCTCGAATCCGCCGGCGCCGACCACCAACGCGCCGGTGACGACGTCGGCGAAGCCCTCGGTGACGTCGCCGATCGCCCCGGAAAAGGTGGTCGCCTGCGCCATTGCATATGTAGTTTATCCATCGGACGCGACGGCGGCGCCGAGCCCGGGCGATGACGTCTCCGACGCCACGGTGCCGATTCGCATCCCTGCCGGCGGCTCCCTCACGCTCAGCGTCCGCAAGACGGGGCACGAGATCACCATCGTCGGTCCAGGGGCGGTGCGGCCGTGCACGCTCGCCGAGCCCGACGTCGTGCTGGTGGCGCTCGGACAAGTGAAGACCGAGTACGCCAACTCGATTCGCCCCGGCACCGAGCTCTTCATCGGCACGCCGTCGGCGGTCGCGGTCATCGGCCGTGCGTCGCTCGATCTCGTCGTCGAGCACGAGGTCACCAAGTGGCAGCTGCAGAAGGGCGACGCCTTCCTCACCAACCTCGACGCCCCGAAGACGCCGAAAGACGGTGATTCAGGCGTCTTCAAGCGTCCGACCGATGGCGGCCTGCTCCTCACGCGCTGTGGCGTCCAAGCGGCGTCGGTGGCCAACACCGAGCGTCTCCTCCTCAGCGCCGGCAGCGACGCTGGGGTCGCCGCGCTCCCGTCGGCCTCGATCGGCATCCTCACCGCCGAGTCGATCAAGCACGCCCGCGAGAAGGTGCTCGACTGCGCGTTCTCCGAGGTCTTCGGAATCTCCTGCGACGTCCTCGCCCTCGAGGGAAACGCCAAGCAGAAATCGGGTAGTGGATGCAAGGGGGGATACGCCGACGTCCTCTCGTACGTCGCCAAGGTCAGCGCTCCGTCCGCCCTCCCGCCCGGCGCCCCCCTCCCGAGCGGGACCCCGAGCGGGCCCTGACCCTATTTTTCTCGTGTCGCCGTGAGTTCTCCCCATGCCCTGCCGAGATGGGCTCCCGGTTCGGTTGACAGCACCTTCCGCGGATCGATAGCGTCGCAGATTCGGGCCAGTGGCCGTTTCTACATGGGGCTCGAGGTGGAACGCGATGCACGTCGGCTCGGGTAAAACGAAAGCGACCTTGGTCCTCACGGTGGGCATGCTCGGCCTTCTGTCGTCGCGTGCGCGCGCCGACGAGCCGATGAAGGCCACCGAGCCGACTTTGATGTCCGAATCGGGCGACGTGGTCGAGGTCGTCGACGCCTTCGACGAGAAGAACAAAGACCCGTTCGACCTCCATCTCTCTCTCGGCTTCATCCAGTCTTGGGAGAACGCCAAGATCAAGCGCGAGAGCAACGTCGGCCCCGACGGTCAGGAGTCGAGCGCCGGCTTCGGCCACAACATCGAGAACATCGCGTCGTACAAACACACGACGTCGATCCTCAACATGCGCGCCGACATCGGCATCTTCCATGATCTCGGCTTCTTCCTCCGCGCGCCGCTGACCCTCGCCGACGATCGCAGCCTCGACGATCTCGACGGCAGCACCGCCGGCGTGAACCAACAGTTCGGTCGCGCCAGCGACACCGGCACCGGCCAGCCCTTCTTCCAGCTGCCTTTCAAGGCGCCGACGCGAAGCGGCTTCGACTACATCGCCGTGGGGCTGCGCTACAGCCTCTTCAACCAAAACCGCGATCCGACGAAGCCGACGCTCACGTTCGAGCTCGAAGGACGCTTCGGCGTCGGCGAGCCGATGCACGCGTGCAACGCCAACCCTGCGGCTGGCACCGCGCAGTGCCCGACGCCGGGCAACACCTCGTTCGACGGCACCAAGTGGGTTCGCAACCCGGGCGACGCGGGTCGCAGCCCCGGCATCTCGCGCGGCACCAACGCGGTGAAGTTCGGGATGCTCGCGAGCCAGCGCTATCGCTACGTGGAGCCGTACGGCGGCTTCTGGTTCATGGCCGAGTTCCAGAAGCGTGGCACCGACATGGGCGATTTCGCGGGCGTCCAAGGCGTCATCACCAACCACCCGCCGCTGCAGGGCGGGCTCATCGGTGGTCTGATGATTCACCCGTGGGAAAACCGCGAGAATCACCAGCGCTTCACCATCGATTTCCGCTTCAAGGGTACGTACGTCTCGCAAGGGCGCGACTACAGCCCGCTCTTCGACGCGCTCGGCAGCTCGAACGCGAGCTCGCTCCTCGCGCCCAACCCGTTCCAATACAAGCTCGGGCCCGACGGCAAGACGAGCGTCGGCGACTACGGCAACGGGAAGAACGTCAACTTCACCGGCGTCACCGACATCGAAGCCCACGGCATCTACGGCGGGCACGTCGCGTTCATCGTCCAGGCCGGTCAGTACATCAAGTTCAACGCCGGCATCGCCTTCCAGTACATCCAAGCGCACCTGGTGAGCTCGTCCGACGCGTGCAACCCCGACTTCACGCCGAGCCCGGGTGAAGCCGGTCACTGCTCGACGTCGACCACGAGCTCCGCGGGCGTCACCAGCGCCGGCACGGTCACCGGCGCGCCGAACCCCAATCACCGACCGAACATCGACCTCCCCGGTCGTCGGCTCCGCGTCACCGAAGACTACGTCTGGGATGCGTGGGTGAGCGGCACCTTGATGTTCTGAGCGCGTCGCCGGCTATTCCCATGATCCGGTGGCGACTCTCCGTCAGTGTCGGCGTGCTCGGTGCGCTGACGCTGACGAGGCCTGTTTTTGCGGATGTTTCGACGCCGGCGACGGAGGCGATCGAAGCCAAGAGCAAGGCCGAGGAGGCGACGAAGACGACCGTCGCGATCATCGGGCCGGTGTTGGTGCTCTCGGTGGGGCCGAAGCCCGAGCTGCGCAAGGTCGAGTCGACCGACGTGGCCGCCGTGCGCGCGAGAGAGATCGAAGCGACCCTCAAGGACACCGCACAAGATCTCGATCTCTCGCTCGACCTCACCGGGCAGATCCCCGGCGACGGCGTCAGCGATCTCGATCTCATCAAGCGCGCGGCGGCGGGCGTGTGGGTGATCTCGCCGCGCCTCGAGGTGCTCGGCAAGGACACGTTCCTCCTTCGCATCGTCGCCGTCCCACCCAAGTCGGCGACGTTGCTCGTGCGCGTCGAGAAGGTCGAAGGCCCGCAGGTCTCGGTGCGCAGCGTCGTGATGCTGAAAGACTTCGTCTCGATGAAGCTCGGCACCGGTCCGACGCCGACCACCGCCGACGACGCGATGCCACGGCCGGACGACGAATCAGGCCGATCGCGCGGCAGGCCGATCCTCGCCGCCTCGACCACGCTCTTCGGTCTCTACGCCGCGCTCTCGATCCAAAAGTCGTCGCAGAGCGACGATCAGCGGCTGCTCTATCCGCTCCTCGCGCTCGGCAGCGGGCTCGGGCTCGGCGCTTCGCTGCTCGCGGCCGACGAGTGGAACGTCACGCCGGGCGTTGCCTGGACGGTCGCCGGGGGCACCTGGTGGGGCGTCATCGCCGGCCTCAACATCGCTGCCGGCCGCAACGTGCAGCCCACCGAAGATCGCTACGGCTGGGGCTTCATCGGCGGGCTCACCGGCACCTCCCTGGCGGTGACCGCGCTTGCCCTCAAACGCCACGACGAAGGCGACGCCGCGCTCGTCCACTCCGGCGCGGCGCTCGGCACCTTCACCGGGGGCCTCCTCGAGGGCATCTATTGCGGCGACGTGAAGGGCTGCGTACGCGACTCGACGAAGAGCACGCCCTCCACCGGCATCGGCTACGGCGCCGCCTTCGGTCTCGTCGGCGGTGGCGTGCTCGCCGCCTTCGTCGACACCTCGGCGCAACGCGTGCTCTTCGTCGACCTTGGCCTCGGCCTCGGCGCCCTCGCCGGTGCATCCGCCGCGAGCCCGCTCGGCTTCGGCGACAAGACCGAAAAAAAGCAGCGCGGCTTCCTCATCGCCGTCGGCTCGGGCACCTTGCTCGGCGGCGCGCTCGCCTACTTCCTCACGCGCGACAAGAGCACGCCATCGAGCCAACCCCCCAAACCAGGGGCCGCCGTCGTTCGCCCGAATGCCGGAATTTTGGGCACTTCCATGGATCCGAAGACCGGAGCGACGGCACCGATTTGGGGCGCCGGGATCCTCGGTACGTTCTAGCGCCCGCACCGGCACCCGCGCTCATCCCCCGAGCGGCACCCTCACATCCAGCCGCAACCCCCAATAGCTATCCACCGCTCCCAAAATCGTCGATCCCACCGGCAAAAACAGGCTGATCCCCGGTTCAAGCCTCGGATGAAAAAATCGAAATCCCGGTGCGATCGCGAACGCCGTTCGATCCCGGTCCGTGATCGGCAGATGCGTCGATAGAAAATAGACCTCCCAAGCCTCGAGGCCGAGCGCGATCGCGCGCGTCGGCTGCCAGCCGAGGTAGACGGTCGAGATCGAGAGCAGCTCCGTCTCACCCGCATGGTCGGCGAGGCCGATGGCGCTCGAGCGGATGGCGATGTCGATGCCTTGGCGGAACTGCGCGATCCAGTTGCCGCGACCGATGCGCACGTCGAACCAAGGGCGCAGGGTGACGCGGCGATCGAGGAACGACGCGAGATCCCAAGGGCGAAGGACGGCGACGATGGCCGAGGGGGTGTCTTGCGTCAGACGTTGCCCGTCGTCGTGGTCGTCTTGCTTGATCAGCGGCGCGACGATGCCGAGGCCGGCGCCGAGGGTGTATTTGTCGTTCGGTTCGACGTGGACGACGCGCGCATAGACTTGCGGCTCGCCGGGAACGAAGCGCTTCGACTCGGTCGGCGATTGGGCGGCGGCGAGGCCGTAGGAGGCGCCGATCCAGAGGAAGCGGCGCACGACCGGGATCTCGAGGTCGAGGTGATAGAGAATCGCCGTCCGTTGTCCGGAGTAGCCATGCGGGGAGAGCGAGGCGGTCGTTTGCTCGAAAGAGAGCTCCGTCCAAGGGTGGAGGAGGTCGGGCAGCGAGGCTGCGCGGGGTAGCGGGGCGAGCTTCGGAGTCTCCTCGGCGCGGGCGATGCCGCTCGAAAGGAGCATGAGGGTCGCCGCGAGACCGATCCAGCGCACGAACGGAGTCTGCCCATGTCCCCGTTCCGGAGGCGACCCCCAGGGCCGGTCGGGGCGAGCGCCAGCCAACCATTGCCCCTCGTGCGCCCACGTGCGAAGCGGCGTGCTTCCGCCACCCAGCGGAAACGAGGAATTCTCCGCATGTCGCTTCGCCTCCACGTCTCGTGCCTCGCCGCGCTGTGTCTCCCGGCTGCGCTGGCATCCACGATCGCCAACGCCCAGGAAGCGCCGAAGCCGGCCGCCGAGGCTGGCGTCGCTGCCCCCAAAGGCAAGCTCATCCCCGCCGAGGTCGATCCGTCGAAGGACATGACGGCCCTCGAAAAACAGGGTGATCAGGTGCCGCCCGGACAGAAGGGCGTGCTCGGCTCCTCGGGCACCACGTACGCCGAAGACTGGTGGACGCACACCCGGCCGATCTTCGAGATCCACGGATTCTTCCGCACCCGCGCCGAGCTCTTCCACAACTTCTCGCTCGGTCGCATCGACCTCGGCACCGACAAAGCGGGCCTATTTCCCCGTCCGCTCGACGATTCCTATTTGGATCGCGGAGGCAACCCCCAGGGCGGCGCGAAGAGCACGCCCGGCAACTCCATCGCGGGTTGTGGACCGACCGCCGATCCGAAACAGGCGGCCTGCTACCAGAAGACCAACGCCAGCGCGAACATGCGCTTCCGGATCGATCCCGAGATTCACATCTCGGACAACCTGCGCATCATGACGCAGATCGACATGTTGGATAACTTGGTGCTCGGGTCGACCCCCGAGGGCTACACCAACACGCCTTCGAAGGAAGGGGGCTACGCCTCGACGGGGCGTGGCGGTTACGTGCCGCTCACAGGCTTCTCGTCGACGCAGGTTCCGCCGGTCGCCGGCGTGAACAGCTGGAGCAACAGCGTCGCGGTCAAGCGCATCTGGGGCGAGTTCGTCACCCCCATCGGCCAGATTCGCTTCGGCCGCATGCCCTCGCACTGGGGCCTCGGCATTCTCGCCAACGCGGGCAACGGCATCGACAGCGACTACCAGTCGAACGCCGACCGCATCATGTTCATCACCGGGAGCAAGCAGCGCGACCTCTACGTCGCCGCAGCGTGGGACTTCCCCAACTCCGGCCGCACCAGCGACTACGGCTCGATCCCCTACCAGCAGGGCCAGCCGTACAACACGACCCAGCTCGCCAATACCGCGCAGTGGGTGCTCGCGCTCTTCCGTCGCGTGAACCCGCAACTCGCCGCGCAGAAGCTGGCCAAGGGCGAGACGGTCTTCAACGGCGGCTTCTACGGCGTCTACCGCCAGCAGATCCTCGCCAACGAGAGCGTTTCCTACAACGGCCTCACCACGCAGGGCGAGAACTACCAGAAGGGTCTCGTCCGCGTCGGGCTCAAGGCGTTCATCCCCGACCTCTGGTTCCAGGTCCTCACCAAGAACCTCCGTTGGGAGACCGAAGCGGTCTACATCACCGGCTCGATCGAGAACCCGCAGGGCGTCGCCACCAGCACCTACAACAAAGAGGACTGGAAAATCCGGCAGCTCGGCATCGCCAGCGAGCTCGAGTACCGCGCGCTCAACGGCGATCTCAAGCTCCGCTTCTACACCGGCTTCGCCAGCGGCGATCAAGGCGTCGAAGGTCTGACGCCGGGCGATGGAGGGCTACAGCCGCGGCCGACGTCCGACAGGACGGTCTCGACCTTCCGCTTCCACCCCGACTACCGCGTCGACCTCATCCTCTGGCGCAACATCCTCACCCGCGTGCAGGGCGCGTACTACTTCCGCCCCGGCGTCGAGTACGACTTCACGAAGACGCTCGAGGGCGAGAAGTTCGGCGGCCGCGCCGACATCGTCTGGAGCCGCGCGAGCAAGGCCGTGCAGACGCCCGGTCACAAGGAAGACCTCGGCATCGAGCTCGACCTCTCGCTCTACTACCAGTCGAAAGACGGCAGCCTCAACGACGATCCTTCGAAAATCGGAGGCTTCTTCGCGATGCTGCAGTACGGCGTCCTCTTCCCGCTCGGCGGCCTCGGCTACCAGGCGAACCAGACCGATTCGACGAACAACCTCAAGGTGCCCGACATCTCGACCGCGCAGATCGTCCGTCTCTTCATGGGTATCGCGTACTGACGTCGCGTGAGGCTGCCGCACGCAACTCGGGCGCACGGCAACCGATGAGGCGGGATGGCGAAGGACTCGACTCAATACGTTTGTCAGGGATGTGGCGCCGTCTCTCCGCGGTGGCTCGGGCGGTGCTCTTCGTGCGGCGGGTGGAACACGCTCGTCGAAGAGGTCACGCGGGCGAAGGGGAAGGCGACGAACCGGCTCGGCCGCGGCGAAGCGCCGGGTGAGGTCGGTCGTCCGGTCGCCATCTCGGCGGTGCCGGAAGATGCTGCGGCGCGCATTCCTACGGGCATCGAAGAGCTCGACCGGGTGCTCGGCGGCGGGGCAGTCCTCGGAAGCGTCGTCTTGGTCGGCGGAGATCCTGGCGTCGGCAAGTCGACGCTCCTCCTGCAGGCGCTCGCGGGCATCTCCAAACGAGGTCCATCGACTCTTTATGCGTCGGGCGAGGAGTCCGTCGCCCAAATCGCGCTCCGCGCCCGCCGTTTGGGCCTCGTTCCCGAGGGGGAGAGCCGAGATCCTGCCCGCGAGGTGCAACTTGTCGGGGCGAGCGACGTCGCCGACGTCGAGCACGCAACGAAGCTCGCCAAGCCGGTGTGCGTCGTCGTCGACTCGGTGCAGGTGCTGCGCACGTCCGATCTCGAGAGCGCCGCCGGTAGTGTCTCGCAGCTTCGCGAGGTGACCGCACGGCTGGTCGATCTCGCCAAGCGTGAACGCGCCGCGCTCTTCCTCGTCGGTCACGTCACCAAAGACGGCGCGCTCGCCGGGCCGAAGGTGCTCGAACATCTCGTCGACGTCGTCCTCGCCTTCGAAGGCGAACGTGGTCACGCGTTTCGCACGCTGCGCGCCTCGAAGAATCGCTTCGGCTCGGCCACCGAAGTCGGCGTCTTCGAGATGGCCCCCGCCGGGCTCCGCGAGGTGCCGAACCCGAGCGAGCTCTTCCTCGCCGAACGCCCGAAGCACGCCTCGGGCAGCGTCGTCGCGCCGGTGACCCCGCAAACGGGAGGCGCGCGCGCCGTGCTCGTCGAGGTGCAAGCGTTGGTCGGACTCGCGGGCGGTGGCTCGGGAAGGCGCACCGCCACCGGTATCGACAGCGCGCGCCTCGCCCTCATCCTCGCCGTCCTCGAACGCAAAGTCGGCTTGCAGCTCCTCGGCGCCGACGTCTTCGCCAACGTCGCTGGCGGCCTCACCATCGACGAACCAGCGCTCGATTTGCCGCTCGCGATCGCCGTCGCTTCTGCCGCTCGCGATCGTCCGTGCGCCCGCGACGTCGTCGCCTTCGGGGAGATCGGCCTCGCGGGTGAAGTACGAGGCGTGCCACGCGGCGCAACGCGTTTGGCGGAAGCTGCCTCGATGGGGTTCAAGCGCGCGATCGTGCCGGCCTCGACGGCCGAACGTCTGCCGATGAACGAGCGTGCGAGCGTCGAGGTGATCGCGGTGAGGAACGTCGAAGAGGCGATTCGCGTCGCGCTCGACGAGTACTAGAGCGACACCCGCGCTTACGCGTCGCCCTTCGCGCCTTGCGCGTACCGCTGCGTGATCTCCTCGAGCGCCGTCGAGAGATCTTCGATCGCCTGTTCCTTCTCGCCCTGCAGATACGCGCGCAAGCCATCGACCGCGAGCATCGCGATCGACGCATTCACGCGTCGCTCGGCGAGCACCTGCATCACGTCGTGGTTCTTGAGCAGCTGGTCGAGCTCGTCGAAGATGCCGTCGACTTCACGCGTGACCATCGCGTCGGTGTCGCTGGGAGTTTTCTTGCCGGAGCTGGGAGGATGCGACGGGTCGTGGCCCATGACGCGGTCAGGTAGAGCTGCGGCGACAGCGCGTCGAGTCAGAGACGAAGCCGTGGGCGGCAGTCACCGATGCGTGACACAGACGCTGCTCACATGACGGCGCGTGCGCGCGAATCGAGCTGAATTTCATGCTTGCGGTGCTGGCACGGGCCTCGCTGAGCAGGCGCAAGATGCGCAGCGCCCTTCTCTCGTTCGCCGCCTCCTGCGTCATGGCCCTCTCGGTCGGCCTCGGCCTCGGCTGCGCTTCGGCGACCGGCGGAGGGCAACAGAAGGTCGGCGTCGACGAAGGCGAAGACGGGCTCGCGGCCGAGAGCATCACCGCGCCGGTCGCGGTGGGCGCGACCTTGAAGACGACGGCCACCGTCAACCTGCGCAGCGGGCCGTCGACTTCGAAGACGATCGTCGACGTCGTCGACAAGGGCGCCACCGTCACCGCCCTCGACGCGGCGCCGAGCGCGGGCTTCTATCACGTGAAATTCGGCAGCGAATCGGGCTGGATGTACGGCGCCTACCTCACGGTCGTGAGCGGTGGCGGTGGCGGCGGCACGGTGACGACGTGGTCGTGCACCGGAAGCTACGGCACGAAGCAGCCTGCCGACGGCAACTACGATCTGACCGCGTTCGGTTGCTGGGTCGATGCGGGCGGCGTCGCGCACGGCGACAGCGGAGACAACTGCCTGCCGGGATGCTTCGCACAGGCGAAGTCGGCGGGGCTCTGTTCCAGCAGCGGCACCGGCAAGGCGTGCGAAGAGAAGGTCACTTGGTACGTCGCCGATGCGGGCCGCTTCGGATGCTTGCAGCGCGTGAAGATCACCAACCCCTCGAACGGGCGCGCGGTCGTCGCGGTGGTGCTCGACTACGGTCCGGCGTGCTGGGTCGAGGCGAAGGTTTCGAAGGCGGCGCTCGACGCCAGCGGGCGCGTGAATCGATATCTGTTCGGCGCCGACCAAGGAGTGACCGATCGCGCGAACGTGCACGTGGAGCCCGTGTCGAGCGACACGGCGCTCGGCCCCGTGCACTGAGCTAGTAGAGAATCCGCGTTCGGATGTTCGTCTCCAGCGCGGCGATGTCGGCACGCACGTCCTCGGCGACGTCGTGCGCGATGTCCATCATCAGGTAACCAATTTGGTTGTCGGTCGAGAGGATTTGGCTCTCGATGTTGGCGTTGCGTTCGCTGACGATGCGGTTGATGTCGCGGAGCACGCCGGGCACGTTTTTATGGACGTTCAAGATGCGGTGGGTGCGCGGCTTCGGCGCCGGCACCTCGACCTGCGGGAAGTTCACCGCGCCGGTGGTGGCGCCGGTGTTGACGTAGCGAATGAGGCTGACGGCGACCTCCTTGCCGATGGCTTCCTGGGCCTCGAGGGTCGAGCCACCGATGTGCGGCGTCAGGAGGACGTTGGGGACGCCGCGCAGCTCGCTGGCGAAGCCGGGGCCGTTCTCCTCGGGCTCCTCGGGGAAGACGTCGATGGCGGCGCCGGCGAGGTGCTTCTTCTTCAGCGCCTCGGCGAGCGCGGGGATTTGCACGACGGTGCCGCGGCTGGCGTTGAGGAGATGCGCGCCCTTCTTCATGCGCGACAGCTCTTCGGGGCCGATCATGCCCTTGGTGGCGGCCGTCTCGGGGACGTGCAGCGAGACGAAGTCGGACTGCTCGAGGAGCTCGCCGAGCGCGGGGACGGGGCGGTTGTTGCCCATCGGGAGCCGCGTCGCGATGTCGTAGAAGACGACCCGCATGCCGAGTGATTCGGCGACGACGCCGAGCTGACGACCGATGTGGCCGTAGCCGATGAGGCCGAGCGTCTTGCCGCGCACCTCGTGGCATCCGGCGGCGGTCTTCTTCCACACCCCCTCGTGCACCTCGCGTGAGCGATCGCCGATTTGCCGTGAAAGCACGACGATTTCCGCGAGGATCATCTCGGCGACGGAGCGCGTGTTGGAGAACGGCGCGTTGAACACCGGCACGCCGCGGCGGTTGGCGTCGTCGAGCTCGACCTGGTTGGTGCCGATGCAGAAGCATCCGAGCGAGAGGAGCCGCTTCGCCTTCGCGAGCACCGGCGCGCGCACCTGCGTCTTCGAGCGGATGCCGAGGACGTGGACGTTCTCGATCTTCGCGGCGAGCTCGTCGTCCTTCAACGCATGCCCCAGCGCTTCGACCTGAAATCCTTCGGCGTCGAAGAGCTCGTGCGCGCTCGCGTGCACGTTCTCGAGCAGGAGGACCTTGATCTGGGTCTTCGGAAAGGACGTCGGCGGCGGAAAGGGCGTGTTGGGCATGGTGACGCACGGTGTCGTAAGAGCGCGTCGAGCCGATGTAAACCTAGCGGGGGCGCCGCAGTGAACGTGGCGAGTGCTTGACGACGGAGGCGATCGTCTCGAAGGTCGCGGCGATGAGCGGTGGGCGGGTCGCGAACTACGACGTACTGCGCCTCTTGCTGGCCCTCGAGGTGCTTGCGATTCACTGCATCAGCGTCCCGGTGCTCCACCAGTTTCCGCTGCCTTTGCCGCCGGTGCCGGCGTTCGTGGCGCTGTCGGGGTTTCTCATTCCCGACAGCTGGTCGAGCTCGAACGGATGGCGGCACTTCGCGCGGAAGCGAATGTTGCGGGTGTTGCCGGCGTTCGTCGTTTCGCTCGTGCTCGTGCAAGTGCTCGCCGGCTCCGGGCCGCTGGTGGCGACGCTCGTGAGCTACCTCACGCTCGGCATCGTGCAGCGGCTGGGCGTGAACGCGACGCACAACGGCGCGCTCTGGTCGCTCGCGCTCGAAGAGCTGCTCTACACGTCACACGTGCTCGTCCGGCTCGCGCGTCTTTGGCGTCCGCGGACGGCGATGGCGTTGTACGGCGCGACGATGATCGCGTGGCTCTGCGTTCGTCATCACGGCGACGCGCGCATTTTCGAATCGGGGAGCACGTACTTCGCCGCCAACATCGCCTGGTTCTACAAGGAGCGCCTGATGCGTCTGCCGACGGCGCTGCTGCTGGTGATTTTCGCCGGCCTCGTCGCCATCTCGATGAGCGCGGACATGTCGCATCTGCGCTATCTGGCGACGCTCGGCCCGCTCTGCGTGACGGCGGTCGTCCTCGCCGCCAAGCTGCCCCAGCTGCGCTTTCCGATGCCTGATTTGAGCTACGGAATCTACGTCTTCCACGTGCCGATTCTCGTCTACCTCGTCTACTACCGACACGTGACGTCGATGGCGCCGAAGTCGGCGGCGACGTTCGTGCTCACCGTCGCGCTGGCGACCGTCTCTTGGTACGCGCTCGAAAAACGCGCACTTCGTTACAAGAATCCGCGCGTCGCGCCGGTCACGCCAGCCTCGCCCGATACGTCCGCGGAAGGATGAGCGTCACTGCTTCTTGCAGGTGACCGCTTCGTACTTGTCGCTGCCGACGGTGAGAACGGCGCTGTTGAGCTTCCAAGTGCCGTCGCGCTTGCTGAGCGACATCTGCACGTTGCCGCTCGCGTTCGATCCTTGAATGGGCATCGACCAGAACCCCGAGCCGCTGTCGCCGCCGCTCTTGCTCTTGCCGGTGGTGCAGCCGACGAACGGGACGTCGATGTCGCTTCCGAGCGCCTTCTTCGTCTTCGGGCAATCTTCGAGCGCTTTGATGACGGCGGCCGTCTCTTCGTTGAGCAGCGTGTATTTGCAGGCCTTCGGTGACATCGCGAACATGACGATGATGAGCGGAAGGAGGATCCCGAAGAGCGCGCCGACGAACGGCTTCTTCGAAGTCCCCGGCATCGCCATCGGCGTCGGCGGACGCACGGCGGGGACGTTGGCGTACGGATTGGCCGCCGGCGGTGGCGCGCCTGCGGCGTACGGATTGGGCCCGTGCGGCATCGGCGGTTGCGGCATCGGAGGCGGAGCGCCGGCGTACTGTTGGGGCGGCACCGCACCTTGACAGTGCATGCACAGCCACCCCGTCGTCGCGCTCTGGGACGATGGTGCGGGCGCGCCGCAGAACGGGCAGGTGACGCCGATCGGGTTCATCGGTGCTTAGTTCAGGCTGCTTCGCCGCGGTTTGCAACCGTTCGACGTGGCGCACGGGCGATCACTCCATCGTGCCGGGTGCGCGTACCTGGGTGCCGGCGTCGACGCGCACCTCGCCGTCGGCCTGGAGGCCGAAGTCCCAGGCGGGTGCCGGTCCTTCTCCGTCGTGGAGCGCCTGGGTCGCGACCTCGCGGAAGACGTCGCGCACCGACTCGTGGTGAAGCACGAAGGTGACGCGCGAGAGACGGCTGCCTCCGAGCTGGAGGTGATGACGGAGCGCCGTGGCCATCGCGCTGGCGCACGTCTCGTAGCTGACGCGCGCAGCTCCGGTGCCGAGCGCGGGGAAGGCGACGGTGCGCGCGCCGAGATTTTCGGCGAGGAGAAACGCGCGGTGCGTCGCGCGACCGACACACGAGACCTCGTTCCAAGCGCTCACCGCGTGGAGCACGTGGCTCGCCGCGAGGTTGCCGGCGGAGGTCGCGATGCACGAGCCGAGGGGCCGCTCGCCGCCGCGCATCGCCTCTTCTTCGATGACGTCGCCGCCGCGCTTGCGAAGTGCGTCCGAGGTGCCGCTGCGCATCCGCAAATGGTCGTTGGCGGAGTTGACGAGGGCGTCGGCCTTCTGCTCGCTGAGGTCGCCGACTTCGAAGACGATTTCGCAGTCGCCGAGGCGCAAGCGGTTGCGACCCGTCGCGGTGCAGCTCACGCGATCGAACGGCGGGCGGAGATCGGCGGCGAGCCCGCCGAAGTGACGAGCCAGCTCCGAGAGATCGCGCGCGCGCTTGCCGCGATCGTTGTCGATCATCGAATCGACGACGTGCTGGAAATAAGCCTCTTGCGGCGTCTGTGGCGCGGGAAATCTGGCACGGCATCGCGCGTCGAGGACGCTCGAGAGATCGGCGAAGGGGGCGTGTCCGTAGCGAAGATCGAACGCGGTCGCGCCGGCTCCGTAGACGTCGCAGAGGCGATCGAGGCCATCGCCGCGGAGCTGTTCGGGCGCCATGAACTTGAAGGTGCCGCTGATCTCGTTCGGTGAGCTGGCTTCGAGCTGTTCGATGGCGATGCCGAAGTCGCCGAGGCGGATGCCGGTCGCCGGCGAGCCGAAGACGTTCGACGGTTTGACATCGCGATGGAGGATGCCGGTGAGGTGCGCGGCGTGGAGCGCGAGGCAGAGCTCACGCATCGCGCTGCAGACGAACCAGAGCGGGAGACCGACGCCGAGCGCCTTTCGCCTCTCGCGGTCGAGCTCGGCGAGGTCGATGCCGTCGACGTACTCTTGGACGACGTAGCCCATGCCTTCGTGCGTCCCGGCGTCGAGCGCGCGAACGACGCGAGGGCTGGGGATGCGCGCCATCAGCCGCGCTTCGTGGAGCATCCGCGAGAAGCCTTCGGAGTCGTTGGCGTCGGGGACCGCGGCGCGCAGCGTCTTCAAGATCACCGGCACGAGGAGGATGGAGTGCTTGGCGAGCCATATCTCGCTCATCCCGCCCTCCGATAGACGACCCCAAACTTCGTAATCGCGGATGCGTCCGCCTGAGGTCAGCACCGCTGCAGAATATCTCAGCTTCTCCAAATCCCTCATTCCACCTTGTTTTCTCGGAAGTGTCGCGCCGATGTGACGTTTCACGCGGTGGACGATGGTTGTGGTGACGCGCTAACTTTCCTCTCGAGGTGCACACGATGCTGAAGAGGTTCTCGCTTGGCCACGCTTCGTCTTGGCTCTTGCTCGCGAGTGTGGTCGCCATGGGCGCGGGCTTCGCCGCGTGCACGGGCGCGAGTGGCGACTCGAGCGATCCTGGTCTCGTCACCGACAGCGGCGGCGTCGATCCCGACGGCGGCACCACCGATGGCGGCTTCGTGCTCGACGGCAGTGGGCCGGCCGACATCGCCAGCCTCGCGCTCGATCCGACCCCAGCGACGATCACCTCGATCGACGGCGCGCCGATCGCGCAGGCGTACAAGCTCGTCGGCAAGAAGACCGACGGCACGACGACGGATCTCTCCGGCGCGAGCGGCATCGCCTGGTCGGCGACCAACCCGCAGATCGGAAGCGTCGCCGGCGGCACCTTCACCGCCAATGGCAATCAAGGCGGCAGCGTCACGGTGAAGGCTGGCTACGCCGGCAAGACCGCGACCGCCGAGCTGACGGTGAAGCTGAAGATCTCGTCGGACACCGTCGGCGTCGATGGCCCGACCAAGGACAAGCTGCGCACCGCCACCGCCGCCGACGCCGCGGTGAAATGGGCCTATCCGTACGACGACACCGTCTTCCCGCGCGGCCTCGCGGCGCCGCAGCTGATGTGGAACGGGAGCACGGCCGGTGACGTCTTCCGCATCTCGCTCTCGAGCGACACGTTCGATTGGGAGTCGTTCGTCGACGTCGCACCGCCCTCGCGCTTCACCATCCCCTCGGCGATCTGGACCAAGTTCACCGAGTCGACGGCCGGCGCGGCGACGCTCACGGTCTCACGCAGCGTCGCCGGCAAGGTCACCGTCGTCACCAAACTCGGTTGGCGCATCGCGCCGGCGTCGATGCGCGGCACCATCTACTACTGGAGCAATCGTCAAGGACGTGTCCTCCGCATCAAGCCGGGAGCGACGAGCCCAGACGACTTCAGCGCCAGCACGCTCCCCGCGACGGCGAAGGACAGCGCGGGCACGACGTACTCGTGCACCATGACGTGTCACGCCGTCTCCGCCGACGGGAGCACCATCGTCAGCGGCGGCGACGTCTTCGGAGGAAGCTACGATCTCCTCAAAAATACGGTGAAACACGACATCGGCGGCAACCCGGGCACCACGCGGCGTCTCTGGAACACGCCGGCGCTGACGCCCGATGGCAAGCACGTCGTCTTCAACCAAGACACGTTCGGCGGCGGTGCGCAGAGCACCGGACTCTTCGCCACCGCCGACGGCGCGCATGTCGACGGCTCGGGTCTCGATGGCCTCAACATGCTTCATCCGTCGTTCACGCCCGACGGCTCGAACTTGGTGTGGAGCGACACCAGCGGCGGTGCCGGCTCGTGGAAGCTGATGGGCATTCCCTTCGACGTGAAGACGTTGAAGGCGACGGCTGCGGCGAAGACCATCGTCGCCGCGTCGGGTGTGCCGGCGTTGCCGGTCCTCGCGTATCCGAGCGGTTCGCCGGACGGGAAGTGGGTCATCTATCAACGCAACGATGGCGGCACGGCGCACGACACCTACGACACGCGCGGCCACTGTGGCGCCAGCGGGTGCGTCTACGACAATCGCTCCGATCTCTACTTCGCCTCCACCGCCGGCGGCAGCGAGGTCCCGCTGACGAAGGCCAACGGCACCGGCTATCCCTTCGCGCTCGGCGATCGCGACAAGCAACTCAACTTCGAGCCGACGTTCGCGCCGATCGCATCCGGAGGCTATTTCTGGGTCGTTTTCACCACGCGTCGCACGTACGGCAACCTGCAGACGGCCGACTTGCCGGAGGTGAAGCAGCTCTGGGTCGTCGCCATCGAGCAGAGCCCGACGCCGGGCAAGGACCCGAGTCACGCCGCCTTCTGGTTGCCTGGACAAGAGCTCCAGTACACGAACCCCGACGGCAGCAAGACCAACTCACTCAACATGCGCGGCTACTGGGCGCTCGATCCGTGCCACGGCGACGGCGTCACCTGCGCGACCGGCTCCGAGTGCTGTGGAGGGTATTGCGAGAAGGCCGAAGGGGCCTCGGCGGGGACCTGCAAGAGCGTTCCGCCGCCGTGCTCGTCCGAAGGCGATCATTGCGACAAGAACGAAGACTGCTGCGGTAAGGCCACCGGAGCGACCTGCATCAACCACATCTGCTCGCAGCCGCCGCCCCGGTGAAGTGCTAGAGACGCGGGTGATGCGTTTCGGTCTTGTTTTCGTGCTCATCGGCGCCTCATCGGCGTCGGCGGGTTGCTCGTCTTCGTCGTCGCCGGCTGGGGCCGCGACCGACGGCGCCGTCGATTCGTTCGTCGACAGTGCGCGCGAGTCCTCGGTCGATGGCGCCTCCGACGTCGCCACCGAGGCCGCCGCCAAGACCTGCACCTTCAACCGCGATTGCCCCGTGGCGCAGCGCTGCGCCTGCACCGACGCAGACGGTTGTGCGTGCGAGGTCGGCCCACGCGGCACCGGGAAATCGGGCATCGACACGTGCACGACGGGCAACGACTGCGAGAGCTCGCTCTGCGTCGAGGGTCCCGGATCGGTCTACACCTGCTCCGGCGAGTGCACGGGCGCGGGCGACTGCAAAGGCAGCTTGCCGAAGTGCGTCGACGTCGCCGGACTGGGGAAGATTTGCGCGCGCGCGTGACGATGCCGAGCAGGAGTCCGCGGCTCCTGCTGCTCGCCGCGCTCTGTCTCGCGCTCGGTTGTAGCTGGACGAGGCGTCGTTCCGGCGCGCCGCGCTCGCGTCCGACGGTGCAGCTCCGCGAGCTCGGGCAGCCGACCGATCCAGCGCTCGATCGCGCCGTCGAGCTCTCTCTTCGTGATGGGCCTGGAGCCGCCGCCGCCGCGCTCTTCGTCTTCGACGAACAGGGTCGATCGCTGGCCGCGCCGATCGCCTTCGTCTCGAGCGCCGCCGGAGTGATGCGGGTGGTGGTCGCGAGGCGCACGCTCGATCCGTACCTCGGCCGGGCGATGGGGGTCGTCGCTTTTGGTTCGGAGGCGTTCGTGCGCGCCATCGTCGAACGTCAGGCACGGCGTACGCGTGCAGAGCTCGCCGTCACCGTCGGCGATCGCGCCTTGCCGATCACGCTCGACGCTGCTTCGCTCGGCGCGCCGTTCGACGAGGCGACGCTCGCGTCCGCGGAAGGTCTCATCACCGTCGATCCTGCGAGCGCGCTCGCGCTCATCGATGGGCTGCGAGGTTCGGCCGTGGGTGAGGCCGCCCCTCGTGCCGACGCGATCGCGGCCGAGGCTGCGTTTGCCTTCGGTCGAGCGCGACTCGCCCTCCGCTTCGCCGAACGCGGGCTCTCGCTCGTGACCGCCGCGCAGGCCGACGTGCGGCTCGAGGCGCGTCTTCGACGCATCGTCGTGCTCGTCGACATCGAAGAGAGCGTCTCCAAAGAGACGCCAGCCTCGCGCGAAAGGCTCGCTGCGACCGCGGAAAAAAGGGCCGATCCGCTGGAGATCGCGCTCGATGCGGCGCTCGACGTCCGGCTCGCCGAGGTGCACGATCGCACCTTCCCACTCGATCGACGCGCGCCGGCGATCGCCCGCGTCTTCGTCGAGGCGATGGGAAAGGTCGAAGGCGATCGCGGACGACTCGCCTCCGGCCTCTGTCGCGCGGCGCGCCACCTCGCCGATGGAACGGCTACCGATCCTGCGCCGGCGCTCCTCGCGCAGGGAGCCGCGGTCGCTCACGCGGCTCATCGTCTCACCGACGAGGTCATCTGCGCCATCAAGGCCGGCGACGTGGCGCGCGCGTTCGGACGCTTCGAGGCCGCGACAGCGCACTTCGAGCACGCGCGTGAGCTCCTCGGCGATCGTCCATTGCCGAGAGAACAACGCGAGGCCGCCTTCAGCGCCGCCCTCCTCGCCGACGCGCGCGGCGATCACGCGGAGGCGCTCCGTGCGGCGCTCGTCGCCTGTCGCTTCATCGATCGGCTCTTGGCGAGCGAATCCGATTTGGCAGCCCGTGAAGCGCTGGTCTCGTTCGTGGTCGGTTACTACGGCGTCACCGAGCTCTTCGCCGTCCGCGCGGGGGATCCGACGCTCGCGATCATCATCGGCGAGTCGGGAAAAGCACGGGCCTTCGGCGTGCTCCTCGCTGGCCCTGCCGGCGTCGACGCCACCGCTGGCGGCGCATGGGTCGGTCATCGCGCGCTCGCGGTCGAAGAAGACGTCACCAAGGTCGCGGCCACGCGCGCCTTGCTCGGAGAGGCCGACGCCGCGCTCTCGTTCATGCAAGTCGGCACCGACGAGCGCGGCTTCCTCCAACATGCGGTCGGCGTCATCACCCGCGAGGCAGTCTCCGTTCGCATCACCACCCACTCCGCGACCTTCCTCGCGGACGTCGTCGCGCATGGCGAGGCGATCGAGCAGGGAGACGAGCCGCGCGCACGAGTCCTCGGTGCTCGCATCTACGACGAGCTGCTCCGGCCGACGGAAGATCTCTGGGCCGGGAAAAACCGCCTCTTCCTCTCGCCGAACCGCCGTCTGCAGTCGCTCTCGTGGGCTGCGCTCCACGATGGAAAGCGCTATCTCGTCGAACGCGCGGCGCTCGCGCGGGTCCCTCCCTTCTTCTCCGATCCGCGCCTCGCCGCCGACGACTCGGTGCGCCTTCGCCCCGCGCGCTGGCTCTTTGCGCTCGATCCGCAGCATCCGCCGTTCGAGCAGCTTCCGGGTCTCCGCGCGCTCGGCACGCAGCTGGCGAGCGTCGTCGCCCCTCGCGTCATCTTGCAGGGCGAGGAGGTGACGGCGTCACGTTTGCTACGCGAAGCGAAGTCGGTCGACGCGCTCCTCTACGCGGGACACGCCGAATATCGTCCCGAGCGTCCGCTCGAGAGCGCGCTCCTCGTCGCCAAAAGCGCGAGCGATCGCGAAGGGAAGGTCTTCGCCTGGTCGGCGCTGGGCATGGAGCGCCCACCGAAGTTGGTGCTCCTCGTCGGGTGCGAGACCGCGCGCCTTTGGAAGGGCACCGCCTCGTTCAGCGACGACTTCATCGGCCTGCCGCGCGCGTTCCTCGCCGCCGGTGCGCGCTACGTGGTCGGAGCGCTCTGGCCGGTCGTCGATCGCGACGCCGAAGAGTTCCTCCGCGCGGTCTTCGCCGTCACCGACGACGTCGATCCGATACGAGCGATCGGCAAAGCCCAGGCCTGCATGGCCAGCGGGACCTGCGTTTCCCGCGGAATCGCCTCATGGGCGAGCTACGTCGTCGACGCGCGGTAAGAATCCCGCCCGCTCGTTCGTCTACCTGGTCGGGAAGTCGGGAAGTCGGGAAGGTGGGAAACGATTGTTCGTGGCGCGCGACGTACGTCTTGCAAGCACAGCTGCTCGGCGGCCATCCCACGCCCCGGCAGTTCCCAACGGCCCGAGCCGAAGAGGAAAATTCCATGATCCAGAGCCGAGTTCTACCTTTCGTCGTCGCCTGTGTCGCCTCCTTGGGCGTGGCCTGCACCGCCGGGGTGGGCCCCGAAGGCAGGGAAAATTCCGAGCAGGAAGCGAGCGCGATGACGGCGGCCGACTTGAGCGGGCTGGTGGCGTGCGACGTCACCCACGACGAGGCGAAGTGCTTCGTCGACGCGAGCTTCCCCGTCCAGGGTTGGTATTCGCTCGCGACCAGGCTCGAAGATGGGACGGCGGGCCCGCCGATGATCGCCAAGGCCGAGGTCGTCGGCCCGAAGGAAGCGCTCGGCATTCCGATTCGCCTCTACGGCGGCGCCTTCGACGGCGTCTATTCGTGGAAGCCGGCGGCAAAGAGCAAGCCCGGCTCCGGCGGAGGCCTCTCGACCAAGACCCTGCCCGCGGCCTTCGTTCGCTACTGCACCTTCACCCGCTGCAAGTACATCGTCGTCGGCAAGGAAGGCCCGCCGCCGCAATAGGCGGAAAAACACGGCTCCCAAGGCCGCCAAGGCTGCCGGTGATAGCCTCGCCGCCTCCGATGCGGTCTTTCCTCGAGGTGCATGCGCCGCTGATTTGCCGCCTGGCGCGGCTCAGCGTGCGCGTCCCCTCGGATGCCAACGACGTGGCCCAAGACGTCATGGCCTCGCTCCTCAAGCAGCACGCCGAGGGGCGCTTCGATCCGCATCGCATCGAGAACGCAGAGGCGTTTCTCCGCGTCGTCGTCCGCAACCGCGCGCGCACTGCTGGTGTTCGCGCGTCGCGCGCACACGGCGACGGTGACGACGACCTCGAAGGCGTCCCGACCTCCGCGCCGACGCCCGAAGAAGCGACCGGCGAAGCCCGCGATGCGCGCCGTTTCCTCGAGCGAATCAAGTCACGATTGCGCCCGCGCGACGCCCTCGCCTTCGCACTCCTCGTGGAAGACGGCCTCGAAATCGAGAGCGTCGCCCAGGCGATGGGCACCACTGCCAACAACGTCTACCAGATGCGTCATCGCATCCTCGCCGTCTCTCGCGAGGTACACTCCGAGCTCGCGATGTCGACCGACGCCCACGAGGGACCGGCATGAGCGACGAAGAATCGCTCCGCGAGCTCGTGTCCGAAGCTGCGACGGCTGCAGCAGCGGCGCCGGCGAAGCCCGACGGTGCGCACCTCGGCGACGAAGATCTCGCGCGCCTTCGTGCGGGCGAAGACGACGAGTCGCTCGATGGCGCGTATCGACATGTTGCGTCGTGCGCGGTTTGTCGAGCTCGGATGACGGATGCGGAAGCCGGAAAAGCGCTCGTTGCGTCGGTGCTTACGCCCGCGCCTGCGCCCGCACTCGCGCCCGCGCCCGTTTCTCTGGCGGCGCGGCGACGTGTCGTCGGCTGGTGGGTCGCCGCCGCTGCCGCCGTCCTTCTCATTTCCGTCTTCGCCCTCCGCTCCCCCCGTCACACCGCCCCTCTCTCCATCACCCAACGCGCCTTCACCGGCACCATGGGCACCAGCCCATCCCCCTCTTCCTCTTCCCTCCCTGCTTCCGATCGCAACGTCGAGCTCACCCTCGACGACGACGTCGAAGCCGCCTCGGCGATCGCATGCGATGCCGAGGGACGAAGGCTCTTCGACGCTCAGCCGTTTGCGCGGGATGCGCGTGGCAAGTTGGTGTTGGTCCTCGCGCCGCGCGTCTTCGCGGTGCACGCCGGGCCGGTGCGGATGTGGGTTTTTGCGGGCAGTTCGATCGCGCTGCGTGAGCTCTTCGGTGAGCTCGGCAGTGGGCTGCTGGTCGAGTCGACGGTGCGTGTGCTCGCTGCCGAAAAGGGTCTGCGTCTTACCGTCGTCGTGCTTGCCGAGTGAGCTTCGAAAACGGATCGGGGCGACGGTTCAGTCGTTCCAGCGGCCGATCACGTAGTTGACGTCGAGTTTCCCCGTCACGCAGCGGACCGTCACCTTGGCGCCGGGGACGACGTCGTGGCCCCAGATCTCCGGCTTGGAGAAGCCGACGTGGACCTCGGTGGTGAAGGCGAGGGCGTCGTCGATGTCGACCTCGAGGGTGGCGGCGTTCTCGACGGCGTAGACCCCGACGACGAGGTATTGGAGGCGGGCCGTCGTACTCGGGCGCTGCAAGGGGGCGCTGATGGAGCTGCCGGCGATGAGGCGGACGGCTTGCGCGGAGTCGGGGACGATCGATTCGGCGGTCTGCACGTCGCCGACATGGACGCACGGAGGTCGGCCTTCGAGACAGGCTGCGAAATCGATCGCCGAGAGCTCGTGATCGACGGTGCCCGGCGGCGCGGTGCTGCAACCCGACAAAATACACGAAAAAACAAGCGTAGAAGCCGTCGCGGCGGCGGCGATGACGTGGGCGAGCAGGCGCCTACTCGAGGACACGGAGCACCCCATCGAGCGAGAAGATCCATCCGCCGAAGTCGTACTTGCCGCCCTCGGCGCTGACGTTGGCGAGCGTCGGGGCCCACGCGTAACCGATGCGAAGGCGCGCGGCCGTCGGTTGGTTGCCGATGCGCAGCCCGAAGCCGCCGCGGACGGCCGGCGTGGCGACGAGGCGATGCGAACCGGAGACGCCGAAGCGGGCGAGACCGAAGCCCTCGTCGGCGTAGAGGAAGATGCGTGGCCAACCGACGAGGACGAGCTCTTGTCGCACCGCGAGGAAGAGCGCGTCGGTGCGGATGGGCTCGACGCCGTCATACGGTGCGCCGAGCCGTCCGATGTCGGCGCGAAGGAGGCCGCCGATGGCGAAGCGTCCGCCCCATGCGACGGGGCGAAGCACGCCGGCCTCGGCTTCCCAGGAGAATCGATTCTTGTGCGCGTCGTATCCGAGGAGATACGCCGCGCTGCGGTAGTCGGAGTTGCTCGGTGCGATGGCCGCCGCGCTGACGAAGAATTCGGCGCCCCGCAACGACGGTGCGGGTTTTTCCGGCTCTTCAGCCTGCGCGCGCGCGGAGAGGAGAAGCGCCACGAGCGCTCCTCCCACTCCACCCAACGCGACGACGCGACGGTGCATCGCTCGTTCGACTAACGACGGGGACGATCGCCACGGCCACCGCGGTCGCCGCCACGGCCACCGCGATCACCGCCACCCGCACGATCGCCGCCCGGACGGGCCTCGCGCTCACCCGAGTGCGCGGCCTCCATGCGACGCTTCGCCTCTTCACCGGCCGGACCTTCCGGGAGCGGGAGGAGGGCGCGGCGCGAGAGACGGATTTTCCCGTCGCGACCGACGTCGAGGACCTTCACTTCGACCTCGTCGCCTTCCTTCATGACGTCGCCCGGGCTCTCGACCCGCGTGTGCGCCATTTCGGAGACGTGGAGGAGACCGTCGGTGCCGGGGAGGATCTCGACGAACGCACCGAAGTCGGTGATGCGCTTGACGGTGCCCTTGTAGATGGTCCCGACCTCGGGCTCGGCGGTGAGGCCTTGGATGATGGCGAGGGCGCGCTTGACCGCTTCCGGATCGCTCGAGGCGATGTTGACGGTGCCGTCGTCCTCGACGTCGATGGCGACGCCGGTCTGATCGACGATGCCCTTGATGGTCTTGCCGCCCGGCCCGATGACGAGGCGGATTTGGTCGGGCTTCACCTTGATGCTGGTGATGCGCGGCGCCCACTTCGACAGCTCGGCGCGCGGTGCGGCGAGCGTCGCCAGCATCTTGCCGAGGATGTGCAGACGACCTTCTTTCGCCTGACGGAGCGCGGTCTCGAGGATCTCGCGGGAGAGCCCTTCGACCTTGATGTCCATCTGGATGGCGGTGATGCCGCGCTTGGTGCCACAGACCTTGAAGTCCATGTCGCCGAGGTGGTCTTCGTCGCCGGTGATGTCGCTGAGGACGGCCATGCGATCGCCCTCTTTGATGAGGCCCATCGCGATGCCGGCGACCGGCTCCTTGACGGGGACGCCAGCGTCCATGAGCGAGAGGCAACCGCCACAGACCGCCGCCATCGACGAGCTGCCGTTCGACTCGAGGGTCTCGCTGACGACGCGGACCGTGTAGGGGAACTTGCCGTCGCCGTCGGGCATCATGCGCGCGAGCGCGCGCTCGGCGAGGTTGCCGTGACCGACCTCACGACGTCCCGGCCCGCGCAGCGGCTTGGTTTCGCCGGTGCTGAAGGGAGGGAAATTGTAGTGGAGCATGAAGTTCTTCCAGCGCTCACCGATGAGCCCGTCGATCTTCTGCTCGTCGCTGGCAGTGCCGAGCGTGGTGGTGACGATCGCCTGCGTCTCGCCGCGCTGGAAGAGCGCCGAACCGTGGACGCGCGGCAGGAGGCCGACGTCACACGAGATCGGACGAATGACGTCGTAGGCGCGACCGTCGATGCGCTTCTTCTCGTCGAGCACCATGCCGCGGACGACGGTGTACTTGCGCTCTTCGACCTCGGCCTTGAGGAGCTTCTCGTTCTCGCCGTACTTGTCGCCGAGGTCGGCCTTGAGCGCCTCGACCATCTTCTTCTTCACGCCGGCGTAACCCTCGTAGCGCTCGGCCTTGCCGAGGATGCGCGCGGAGTCCATGAGGCCCTTGTCGACGAGCCCGGCGACCTTGGCCTTGAGCTCGGGGGCGAGCGACTTGGCGACGAAGGTGCGCTTCGGCCTGCCGACCGCGGCGCGGATTTGCTCGATGAGCTGGAGGAGGGGGCCGGCCGCCTTGTGGGCGAACATGATGGCGTCGATGAGGTCGCCTTCGGAGACCTCGGCAGCGCCGCCTTCGACCATCACCACGGCGTCTTTCGACGCGGCGACGATGAGCTCCATGTCGCTCTCGGCGATTTGCTCGTAGGTCGGGTTGGCGATGAGCTCGCCGTTGATGCGACCGACGCGGACGCCGACGACCGGACCTGCCCAGGGAATGTCGCTGATGTGCAGCGCGGCGCCGGCGCCGGTGAGCGCCATGACGTCGGTCGGGTTGGTCTTGTCGACCGAGAGCACCGTCGCGATGATCTGCGTGTCGTTCTTGTAGCCCTCGGGGAAGAGCGGACGGCAGGGGCGATCGATGAGGCGCGAGGTGAGGATCTCTTCGTCGCGTTGACGGCCTTCGCGCTTGAAGAATCCGCCGGGGATTTTGCCGGCGGCGAACGTCTTCTCGACGTAGTCACAGGTCAGCGGGAAGAAGTCGATGCCTTGGCGCTCTTCGCCCGAGCTGACCGCGGTGACGAGCACGACGCTCTCGCCGTAGGTGACGAGGATCGAGCCGTGCGCCTGCTTGGCGAGGCGGCCAGTCTCGAGGGTGAGCGGCTTGCCGTTGATGAGGACGGATTCGCGAACGATGTTCATGGGACGAGCGTGACTTTCCCGGCGCATCTCGTGCGCCGTGCGCCCATCGTCACCACCATCGTTCCTCGGTCTCCGGTCGATCGATGCCACCTCGCGCGCGTCTCGGGTCGAACGCGCGCGGTGGTCACATGGATGGATCGAAGAGCGAAGGAACCAACGTCGGCAGTGCTTCCGGGGACGAGAGAATGATTATTGAGCGGACTTCTTAGTACGTCCGCGCGAAGTTGCCCAGCGATTGACCGAATTTCCGAGAAAAACGAGGCAGGTCGGCTCAATCCTTCTTCGCCTCGAGCTCCGCCACCGCCTCTTTCAGCTCTGAATCCCCCGCGAACTTGTGCGCATACGCCTCGTACGAAGGCGCGTTCTCCACCAGTGCCTTCAACGCATCTGCGCGGTCCGGATAGCCCTTCGTCTCGACCATCTTCTGCAAGAGCGCGATAGCGCCCTTTTTGATGGCCGGCGGCGTCGACTTGAGCTTCACCAGGCCCCTGCCAAGACCGTAATAGAGGAAAGCGTTCGGTTTGCCGCCGGTGTCGAAGGTCTTCGTGGCGACGTCGAGCGCCATCTGCAAATCGGCCTCGCTGCAGACGCTTCCTTCCTCGGGTCCGCCGCCGCCGCCGGTGCAGGAGTCTTCGCTCTCGCTGTCGCTCGTGGTGTTGCCGGTCCAACCGCCGGTGAGGTGACCGAAGGCGTATTGATTGACGGTCGTGTCCGGCGTCTCGAGGTGTGACGACCAGTAGCTGCAGGCTTCGGCTTTGTGCGCGCCGAAGCTGTGGAGGTAACCCTGCACGGCGCCGTTCACCAACGTCGGATCGCCGCTGTCGGCGAAGGCTTTGGTGACTCGATGGGCGACCTCGGTCTCGCTCCAGGCGACGTAGTTCAGCTTGATGTCGAGCTGCGTCGCGGGGTCGATCATCAGCTTCTCGAGGTCGTCGTCGACGCCGGCCTCGGGGCGAATCCTCGAGACGAGCCTCGCCCAACTTCCGTCGATCGGCGAGTGCGGTCCCTCGTTCTTCAGCGCCGCGATCATCCGCGCGGCCAGCGCATGATCGGTGCGCCAGAGGCCACCACCCCACTCGTCGAGCCGATACACGGCCACCGCGCGCACCTTGACGTCGGGATCTTCGAGGAGGTTGACGAGGGTCGAGGTCGTCGTCTTTTCGTCGGGGATTTTCGTGGTGGTGAAGCTCTTCCAGTCGTCGCCGCAGGTCCACAAGCTGTGCTTCTTCGTGCCGGTGAAGATCTCGTCCATGCGCTTGCCGCACGTCGTGAGCATCTTCTTCACTGCGGCGATCAGCGAGGGATCGCTCGTCGGATCGTCGAGCCCCACTTTTCCCGTCTTGGCGGGCGTCGCGGCCGGCGCGGGCTTCGCGTCGTGCTTCGGTTTTTCCTTCGGCGAGTCGTCCTCGGCGACGATCTTCTCGCCGCCCTTCTCCTCGCGGCGGCAGGCGAGGCCGATGACTCCAGTCAGGAAAACGACGGCTGCGAGCTTGGACGACGTCTTCATCGCGTGACCTTCCGAGCGTGCGAGTCTTGGACAAAACGACGAAAGCCCAGGCGACCCCGGGCTTTCGTACACGCAGACCGCCGCTTACTTGCGGAGGTTGAGGGTCGAGACGACCTTGCGGTAGCGGTCGAGGTTGCTCTTCTTCAAGTAGTCGAGGAGACGACGACGCTGGCTGACCATCTTGAGGAGGCCGCGGCGCGAGTGGTGATCTTTCGCGTGCGTGCGGAAGTGGTCGGTGAGGTAGGTGATGCGCTCGGTGAGGAGAGCGACCTGGACCTCGGGGCTGCCGGTGTCCGACTCGTGCTGGCGGAACTGGCCGATGATCGCGTTCTTGCGGTCTTGATGAAGGGGCATTTTCTCTGACGTCCTCCGCGGGGCCAGTGGTCCTCGAAGGAGGGACCGGCGTCCGGGAAAGCGACCGAAGTCGCAGGGGGGGCGCACTCTAGTCGAGGCTCTGGAGACGTCAAGCGGGGTGCTGGGAGGGGCGTGGGCCCGGAAACTCGACGTGCTAGAATCGGCTCGTGCGCCGCCTGATTTCCGCTGGGTTCGTGGTCGCCGCTCTGGCCTGGGGGGCGAACGCGTGCACCGTCGGGCAGGGCCAAGGCTCGGTGACCGGGAACCTGACGGTGCCGAATTGCGACAAGGACCTCACCAGCTACGACATGGGGCCGGACTTTTTCGCGGCCAACGCGGTCAACGGGCAGATGACGATCACCATCCAAAAAGGTGGTGACTACGCCGAGTACGCCGACAGCGTGACGATCGTCGTGCAGGACATCGCCTACGTCTACGATCACATCCAGAGCTCGACGAAGGTAGACGGGGAGGGGCGTCCCTACGAAGAGTTCCCGATTCAGCTCGAGCGGCCACCGGGCTCGGCGCCAGACGTGCCGCCGCCGATCATTCGCATGTCGCTCTCGCTGCGCGGCAGCTGCGGATCGCACAAGGTCAATCCCAGCGACGAGCCGCAAATCGTGATGCACGCGACCGGCGGCGTGATGCGTTTCTACACCATCCTCCACGGTGACATCGGTTCGCGCGACACCAACAGCAAGCTCATCGACGGGAAGTTCACCGGCGTGCCGATGTCCGATCCGCGCGGGTGGGGAACGCTGCCGACGAAGGGCACGCTCGATGGGAGCTTCCACTTCTTCTATCAGCGCGGCGGTCCGGCGCAGCCCTTCCCGTGAGACCTCCGGTGAAGCGTCGCGGCGGCGGAAAGCCTGGAAAAACCGAGCGAACAGAGGTGACGATCGAGAAGATCGTCTCCGGCGGTGCCGGCCTCGCGCGGATGCCCGAGGTGGTGCTGGTGCCGCGTACGGCCGTCGGTGAGCGCGTCGCCATCGTGCTCGATCGCGGCCGCAAGCCAGCGCGAGGGCGGCTGCTCGAGGTGCTCGAGCCGTCGGCCGATCGGGTGACGCCGCCGTGCCTCATCGTCGATCGTTGCGGGGGCTGCGATCTGATGCACCTCTCGCCATCGGCGCAGAGGGCGGCGCGCCTCTCGATGTTGCGCGAGGCGCTGCCGACGAGCCTGCAGGACCTCGCGATCGAGTATCTCGTGGCGACGCCGGTGCGTGGTCGAACACGCGCTCGCTGGCACGGCAAGGCGCTCGGTGGCGGGCGTGTGTTGCTCGGATATCGCGCAGCGAGCTCCAACACGGTCGTCGACGTCGAGGCGTGTCATGCGCTCGATCCGCGGCTCGAGACGGCGCTCGTGTCGGCGCGATCGATCCTCGCCGGAGGCAAAGGCGAAGGCGACGTGCACGCGGCGCTGGGCGAAGGCGGCGCGCCGGTGATCTCGATCGAATGGCGTGGTGAGCTGGCGCCGACGGGCTATCGCGCCTGCGAAGATCGCGTGCGCGAAGGAAAACTGGCGGGCGTCGAGATCGTGCTCGAGGGCGTGCGTGAGCCCGCGATCACCGGGAATCCTCGGCCGATCGGGCGTTCGGCGGATGGGCTCGCGCTCGTCGCGCCGCCGCGAGGGTTCGCGCAGGCGAGCGAGGTCGGAGACCAGGTGCTCGTCGAGCGCGTCGCGTTGCGTGCCGAGGCTCTGGGCAAGCGAGTGGTCGAGCTCTTCGCCGGAAGTGGCAATCTCACCGTCGCGCTCGCCGCCGCAGCCGAGCAAATCACTGCCATCGAAATCGCCGAGCCAGCTTGCCAAGCGGCGCGCGAGAACCTGCGTGCGCGTGGTCTCGCGGCCAAGGTGCGCGTCGTCGTCGGTGACGCCGATGCGACGCCCATCGCGCCGCAGACCGACGTCGTCGTCCTCGATCCGCCGCGCGCCGGAGCTCCTGGTGCGGTTCGCGCGATCGTCCTGCGCAAAGTGAAGCGCGTGGTCTACGTCTCGTGCGAGCCAGCGACGCTGGGGCGCGATCTCGGCGTCCTCCTCGAGGGCGGGTACGTCGTGAAGCACGTCGACGCGATCGATCTCTTCCCCGACACGAGCCACGTCGAGACCATCGTCACGCTCGTCCGCGAGCGGTGAGATGCGCACCAAGGTCACGCTCCAGTTGCTCGACGAGGCGGCGCGCTTCTCGCTTCGCTATGCGTGCGACGATTGTGCTCATTTTCTCGTGTCGACCGCGCGATGCGCGCACGGCTATCCGACGGGTGAGCGCACCGGCGAGCTGCGCGAAGGGCGCGAGATCGAGTTCTGCAAAGAGTGGGAGGGCGCCTAAGGGCGCGTGAGGGCGCGTCGGACCGCGTGATTCAGCGCTGAGCGACGACGGTCACGTCGTAGGTCTGGCTCGCGCACTCGGCGCGGAGGGTGACGGTCGTCTTGCCGGGCGCGATTCCCCACAAAACCCAGTCCGTTTTTGCCGTGCCACGCGCGAGGAGCCGGCCGCCGAGCACCGACGGATCGGCGATGGTCAACGTCGGCGGCGCGCCCTTCGGGTAGGGGCAGTCGTCGGAGATGGAGATCGCGAAGGCGACGCCGCTGGTGACGGTGACCGCGTGCAGCGTCTCTTCGTTCTTCAACTCGACACGTCGGGCTGGAGGTGCGCCGCTCGTCGGGTACATCGTGACGTGCTTGGGGCGCTCGGCGGGCACGCATCCGGAGGCCGTGACCAGCGCAAGCAGCGCGAACACCGCGTGCGGCACGAGACGGGTGATCAGCGCCTTCACGGCTCCACCTCGATCGACCACGTGGTCGACAAATTGAGCGCTCGAAAGGTGATCTGCGTCGCCCCGGGTGCTCGTGCGATCACGCGGTAGTAGCCGGTCACCGAGTCGGGAAGGAGCGCCACGCTGTTGCCCGCGAGATTGCGCGCGAGCTCGAAATTCCCGGCCAAAGGCTGTCCGTTCGCGTACGGCTCGACCGCCACCAGGAGCTCGTCGTGGACGAGGAGCCTCACTGCTGGCTGCACGCGTCCGATCGGCGTCCCCGAGCGCTCGTAGCGAAGAATGCGCAGCTCGGTCGCCGGCTGCACCCAGAGGTGGAGAAAATCGATCACCTCGTGATCGGGCCCGACGAAGAAGACCGCGCTCGCGCCGGCTCCAGTGGCCATCAGCTGCGCGCCCTTCAGCGTGAAGACGCTCTTGTCCGCGACCTCGAGCGTGATCGGCGGTCCCGAGCTGCCGGCGAGTTGCGTGCGTACGTCGAGCTCCAAGAACGCTCCGAGCGCGATCGGTGCATCGAGCTTCTGCCCGACGCACGTGACGTTGAGCGCACCGCACTGCGGCCGGCCGCCCGTCGCAACCGGCGAATGATCGCCCGGCCGTCCGCCATGGCTGCCTCCGCACGCTGCGAGGAGCAGACAGCCGACCATGCAAGAGAGGGAGCGAAGTCGCATCGGAGGACCGCTTTGCAAGAGGTGCGTCGACAACGCCTCACCCACACGTGCTCTTACACTTGCTCTCCGCGCAGCCGATCGCCGTGTCGTAGAGCGCCTTCCCCGCAGGGTACTTCGCCGCGCAATCGGCGAGGCACGCGGCGACCACGGGAGCGGCATCGGTCCCGGCGTCGACGCTCGTCGTCAGCGCACAGGCGAGCGAGCAATTGACGTAATCGTCGTTGCAGCGCGGATCATCGAGGCACCCGTTGATCTCGACACAACAGCTCGCCTCCGCGCAGTCGTTGCAGGCCTTGTTTTTCGACGAATACGGCGAGCTCAGCTTGCATGCGGCGGGAGCGTCGGTAGCGTCGGGAGCGGTGTCGCGCGCGGCTTCGGGAATCTGCGTGTCGGTCCCGCCGTCGACGACGACGACGTCACGTCCGGCATCGACCGACGAGTCTGGTCCCGCGTCTGGCGACTCCGACGAGGACGAGGTCGAGGTCGAGGACGAACAACCGACACCCAAGAGCAGAAAAAGGGGCCAAGCGCGCATTTCCCTCGAGCCTATCAGCCGCGCGCCCACCTCACGCGCTCGCCCTTTCTTCCCGCCCCGCCGCATGTTCGCGTCTCTCCATGCGCGCAATCGTCATCACCAAACCCGGCGGCCCCGAAGTCCTCCAGCTCGCCGTGCGCCCGTCGCCCACTCCCCCCTTCGGTCACGTCCGCGTGCGCGTGCATGCTGCGGGAGTGAACCGCGCCGATCTCCTCCAACGCGCCGGCTTCTATCCCGCACCCCGCGGCGTCCCCGAAGACATCCCGGGCCTCGAATACGCGGGAGTCGTCGACGAAATCGGTGATGGCGTGACCCTCTTCCAAGGAGGCGAACGCGTCTTCGGTGTCGTGGCTGGAGGCGCCTACGCGGAGCACATCGTCGTTCACGAGCGTGAGACGGTGCGCATTCCGGCGGGGCTCGATGACGTGCAGGCGGCGTCGTTGCCCGAGGCCTTCATCACGGCGTACGACGCGGCGGTCGTTCGGGGACGGCTCGCGCCCGGAGAGAGACTGCTGGTGCATGCGGCGGGCAGCGGCGTGGGCACGATCGCGGTGCAGATTGGGCGGGCGCTCGCGTGCCGGGTGCTCGGGACCTCGCGGACGATCGACAAGCTCGAGCGTTGTCGCGCCCTCGGGCTCGATGACGCGATCGTGCCGGAAAACGCAGCCTTTGGTGCGCGCGTGCTCGAGCTCACGGGGGACGGCGTCGACGTCGTGCTCGATCTCGTCGGCGGGCCCTATCTCATCGAGGACATGATCGCGGCGGCGCCGCGCGGGCGCATCGTCGTCGTCGGGCTCACCGGCGGGCGGAAGGCGGAGATCGATTTCGGGCTCGTGCTCCGCAAGCGTCTCGAAATCATCGGCACCGCGCTGCGCACGCGGCCACTCGAAGAGAAGATCGAAGCGGCGCGGCTGCTCGCGCGGCACGGCGTTCCCTGGTTCGTCTCCGGGCAGGTGAAGCCGCTCGTCGACCGCGTCTTTCCGATGGCGCAGGCAGGCGAGGCGCACGCGTACGTGGCGAGCGATGCCAGCTTCGGCAAGGTCATGCTGCAGATGACGTAAGCTCCCGACGTGAGCGAAAGGCCGCGCAAGGATTCGGACTTCGCGATGACGGTGGCGAAGCCGCCCGACCCGCACGTGCTCGCGAAGTCGACGCGGCCGATTCCTCATCCGGGCCCGGGCTCGAGTGAGCGGACGCAGGGTGGTCCCGATCGGCCCGACCTCTTCTGGATCGGCGAAATTCTCGACGAAACGTACGAAATTCGCTGTCTTCTCGGTCAAGGCGGGATGGGGCAGGTGTACGAGGCGCTCGATCGTCTGCTCCACCGAATCGTCGCCATCAAGGCGGCGTGGCCGTCGCAGTCGCGCCCCGACCAAGAACCGCGGAGCGTTCGCCGAGAGGCAGAGGCGCTGGCGGCGGTGCGTCACCCGAGCATGGTCGCGGTCCATCACCTCGGCGTGCATCGCACCATCGAGTACGTGGTGATGGAGCGCATCTACGGCGTCAGCCTCGCCGATCACATGTCGCGAAGGCGGGCGGCGGGGCACGCGTTCACGCTCGACGAGACGCTCGACGTGCTCATCGCCCTCGCCGAAGGTCTGCGCGCCGTACACCGCGCTGGGCTCGCGCATCGAGACGTCAAACCAGGCAACGTCATGTTGGCGCCCGGTCATCGCGTGGTGCTCATGGATTTCGGAATCGCGCTCCCCGAGTTCGATCATCCGGTGAGCGGCGCACCCTCGGGCTCGCCCGACTACATGGCGCCGGAGTCGATCCTCTCCGACGCGCGTCCCGGCGGTCGCTTCCTCGTCGATGTCTATGCGCTCGGCGTCATCGCCTTCGAGATGCTCACGGGAAAGCTCCCCTACACCGGCAACGACGTGATGGAGGTGTGGGCCGGCCACCTCGCCGCGCCGGTGCCCGATCCGCGGGAAATCAGGGCTGAAATCCCCGCGCAGCTGGCCGAGATGATCCTCGCGATGCTCGCCAAGGACTCGAGCGCGAGGCCGCAGAGCGTCGAGACGATCGCCCTCTCGCTCCGCGCGTTGCGGGCACCGACGCAGCTCGGCGCGCGTGAGCGAGCCTTCTCGGTGATCGTCGTCGACGACGACGAGGACATGGCCGACCTCGTCCGCCTGATCGTCAAACAGACCATTCCCACCGCGTCGATTCGCACCGCGCCCGACGCCGAGCACGCGATCGCGATGGTCCACGAGGCGCCGCCCGACGTGCTCCTGCTCGATCTGGCGCTCCCGCGGATGAACGGCGTCGAGCTGGCGATGTATCTCCGCGGCACGCACATGGCCGATGGAACGACCATCGTCTCGCTCTCGGCGACCGCGAGCGCGACCGATCTGCAGCTCTTGCGACAGCTCGGCGTCACCCGCTTCGTCGCCAAAGGGGGCTCGCTCGAGGCGCACCTCTCGTCGATTCTTCGCGAGGTGAGGGACGCGCGGGGGTGATCCCGCGAGCCTGCACGACTGCGCGCCCGCGCAGCGCTCCTTGTCTGCAATCTTACCGACTCACTGTCGGCTGACGCGTTGGGCATTGAGTGCCGAAGCGCTTGTGCGTTAGTCCACCCCCCATGACCCACACCAGCGCCGCCGACTCGTCGGGCGAGAGCGCCACCCGCCAAGGCGTGATCCCGCCGAACCTGCCCAGCTCGGCCTACGACGACGTTCTTCCGACGACCCGTATGGAGCTGCGCGCGTCGGCGTTTCAGCCGCCGCTGCCGAGCTTCGCGAGCGTCGATGCCGCCGATTCGATGCACGATGCGCCGCTCGAGACGCGCAAATTGCCGCCGCCGATTCCGAGCGCGCGTGCGACCTCGTGGAACACCAAGCCGGGCGGCTGGTGGATGTCGCTCTCGGCGATGGTGCAAGGAAAGAAGACCGCGGCGATCATCGTGCCTACGCGATGGACGCGCGCGCGCATCGGCGTCGTCGCTTCCTGCACCGGGGTCGTCGCCATCGTCGCCGCGCTGGTGGTGGCGTTCGTCGTCCTCGGCATCGACGGTCACGCACCCACGCGTGATGCGCTCGCGGTCACCGTCGCCGCCCTGCGCGTCGTCGTCGCCCTCGCGGTCGCGCTCTTCGGTTGGGGCCTCGTGCGACTCGGCGAACGCCTCACCGCACGGCCCGAGACGCTCACTCGTTCAACCACGCTTCGTACGCCTTGAAGTCGTAGTCGCGGCCGAGGAAGTTCTTCACCAAGACGGCGGCGTCCTTGCTCCCGCCTTTCGCGAGGATCTCGTCGCGGTACTTCTTGTCGGTCGTCAGGTCCATCAAGCCGTTCTTCTTGAACGACGTGAGGAGGTCTTTGGCGATCACCAGTGACCACATATACGTGTAGTAAATCGCCGAATATCCGTTGAGGTGCCCGAAGCTGACGGGCAAGTGCGTGCCCTCGACGAAGGGGAACATGCCGTACTTGGCCTGCACCTCCCGAGCGACCTTGGTGGTGTCGAGCGTGAGCGGCGACTTCTCGACGTGCAGTCGCAGCGAGAGCTCGGCGTAGAACATCTGCTGGCGCGCGTCGGAGCCTTTTCCGAACTCGCCGGCGTGACGCATCTTCTTCACGAGCTCGGCCGGGATCGGCTCGTGCGTGTCCTTGTGCTTGGCGAACGACGCGAGCACGCCCGGATCCCACGCCCACTCCTCGAACATCTGCGAGGGCGCTTCGACGAAGTCGCGCTCGGTGGCGACGCCGCTGAAGTAGACCCAGTGCTGATCGCCGCCGAGGATCGAGTGCATCAAGTGCCCGAACTCGTGGAACATGGTCTCCACGTCGTCGTGATCCATCAGCGCTTCCCCCTTCTTCGGATCGGGGAAATTGCAGACCAGGACCGACTCGGGGAGCTGCACGCCGGAGACGCCGGGGATGAGCCCGAAGTTGGCTGCGTGCTTGTATTTCCCTTCGCGCGGGTGAAGGTCGAGGTAGATGCGGCCGATCTTGGCGCCGTCTTTCATCACGTCGTAGACGTCGACGTCGGGGTGCCACTTCGGCGCATCCGCGACGTTCTTGTACTCGAGCCCGTACATCTTCGCGGTCACCGCCAGGAGCCCGTCACGCGTCTGCGCGAACGGAAAATACGGCCGCACCGACTGTCCGTCGAAGGCGTAGCTCTCCTTCTTCACCTTCTGCGCGTAGAGCGTCTTCTCGTACTCGGCGACCGCGGTCGCCTTCGGATCGTCCTTCTTTTTGCGCTTGAGGAGCTCGGCGTAGTCGCGCTTGGCCCGCTTGTCGGCGGCCTTGGTGATCTTGTCGATGAACTCTTGCGCGTTCTTCGCCGACTTGATCATCTTGTCTTCGGTGACGTAATCGCCCCAGCTCGCGTACCCGAGCTTCTCCGCGTACTGCCGACGCAGATCGAGGATCTTCTTCAGCGTCTCTTCGTTGGTCGGCCATCCCCGGTTGAGGTTCGCGAGGTAGAGCTCCTTGCGCGCGGGGACGTCCTCGCCGTACTGCATGAACGGCAGGTAATCAGGGTAATCGGTGGTGATCGCGATCTTCCCGTCGGCGCCCGCCGGATGCGCCTTCACGTAGTCGGCAGGGAGCCCCACGAGCTGCGCGGCATCGAGCTTCACCGTCCGCACGTCCTCGCGAATCTTCTTGTCGAACGAGAGCCCGACGGTGGTCAGCTCGTCGTTGATCTTTTTCAGCTCGCCGCGCGTCCCATCGTCCTTGTCGACACCCGAGCGCTTGAAGTCCCGCAACGTCCGCTCGACCAGTCGCTTCGTCGCCTCGTCCGCCTTGCTCACGTCGACCGCCGAGATGGCCTTGTAGAGCGGCAAATCGAGGCTCAAATCATTGAGGAACGCCGTCGAAAGCAGCACGCATCGTTCCGCCGACGCCCGCATCGCCGCGTCCGGATGCACCTCGGCGAAGAGCTCGGCCTTCGTCTCGGCGTTCACCAGATGAACCGAGAGCGTGTTGTACGGCTCGAGCGTATTGGCGACGGTGCGCGCCTCGGTGACCGCGAGGATCACCTTGCGCAAGTCCTCGGCCGCCTTCCGGTGATCTTTGCACTCTTGGAGGTACGCCTCCTCCGGCTTCGGCGCCGGCGGGTCGGGCGGCTTCGTCGCCGTCGCGCTGGTGGTCGCGCTCCCCGTGGGCACGGGGGGAGGAACTGGCGGCGTGGTCACTGCCTCGTTGGGGCAACCCGAGAGAAGGAGGAGTGCGAGGAAGGAACCGGCGCGAGAGAGGAGCCGCATGGGTGCGCGAAGTTATCATTTGAGGAGCCCGACGGCGCGCCCGCGCCTGCACGCGCCTGCACCCGCGCCTACTTCTCCCGTGCCTCGAGCCCCCGAAACAGCACTCGCAACACATCCCTCGCCATCATCCCCGCCCCCTCGCTCGCCACCTCCGCAACTGCGATCTGCCCATCCACCATCAACCAAGCAATCCCATGCACCGCGCTCCACGCCGAGAGCGCGAACTTGCGCGAGGCACCCGCCCGCACGACCCCCTCGCGCTGACACTCCTCGATCGCCGCGAGCACCACGCCGAACGCATCGCGGTACGCGTCGAGGAGGCCTGGATGCTCCCTCTTGTCGGCCAACTCGGGCGCACTGAAGAGCCGAAAATACGCCCCATTGGCGCACGCGAAGGTGACGTAGCCGACCCCGATCGCCTCGAATCGCGCTCCGGCCGCCCGGTGCTCGTCGCGCGCACCCAGCATCGCTCGCTCGAGGCCGCGCAACCCTTCCTCGGCCGCGGCGGCGAGGAGCGCGGCCTTGTCGCGAAAGTGATTGTAGGTGGCCTGCGGCGAGACGCCGACCCGGCGAGCGGCGGCGCTGAGCGAGACCGCGCCGGTGCCTTCGCGGGCGACGATGGCGAGCGTGGCGTCGAGGAGGGCGCGACGGAGATCGCCGTGGTGGTAGCGGTCCTTGGATTTTTTGACGGTGCGGAGAGCAGGCACGGGGGGGCGATAACATGCGCGGGCGGGCGCGGGTGCAGGCGTGGCATATTGACGCCATTCATTTTATATTGACGCCATCAACATTTGCCCTATGCTTCCTGGCGTGTACCACTACTTCGTTCGTCGCCATCTCCGCGAAGTCGTCCGCCGCCTCAACGCTGGCGACTACGAGTTCGTTCGGCGGCAGTTTCATCCAGCGGCCGAGCATTGGTTCTCGGGTGAGCATGCGCTGTCGGGGCGACGGACGTCGGCTTCGCGCATCGCCGATTGGTATGCGCGGCTCGGCGTCGTCTTTCCTTCGTTGCGTTTCGAGACGGACGCGCTCTTCGTCAGTGGCCCGCCGTGGCGCACCCGGGCGGCCCTCGAGTGGACCGACGAAGCGCGCGACACGCGAGGCGCGCCGATGGTGAATCGCGGCGTCTTCGTCCTCGAGCTGCGGTGGGGAAAGGCGATCAGCTTTCACGTGCACTGCGACACCGCGCTCCTCGAACGCAACCTCGGGCTCCTCGCCGAGCAAGGCGTCCGCGAAGCTCGCCTCGCGCCGATCGAGGGCTAGCCGCTGCGTGTGGTGTTTGTCGTCACGGCGACGAGCACCTAGAGTCCTCGCGCATGAGCGAGACGAACGTGCGAAGCCCGGCCGGATTGCCTGCCACCGACTGGCGTGAAGAGATCGCGCCGGACGAGACCGAGCGCTTCACGCACTACGCCGAGCAGCTCCGCGCGCTGCAACGCGACCGCGCCAAGAAGAGCTCGAAGGGCGCGGCCGATCGGGCGCTTCACGCCAAGGGACAAGCGGGCGTCGAGGGCGAGTTCACCGTTCTCCCTGAGTTGCCGGAGTACGCGCGCGTCGGGCTGTTCGCCGAGCCGAAGACGTATCGTGCCTACGTGCGCTTCTCGAATGGAGCCGGCGCGAGGCAGCACGACGCCAAGGACGACGTGCGTGGCATCGCGATCAAGCTCGTCGGCGTCGACGGGAAGAAGATCATCCCCGGCATGGAGGACGCGAAGACGCAGGATTTCCTGGCGATTCTCAGCGCCTTCACTCCCTTCGTCGGCCCTCACGAGTTCGTCACCGTCGTCCGCGCGGCGGCCAATCCGGCGCTCCTCCTTCCGCGACTCATCAAGGGCCTAGGCTTCGGACCGAGCTTCAAGCTGCTGAAGAAGCTCGCCGGCGGGTTTCCCAAGATCGCCTCGGTGGCGACGGCGACGTACTACAGCGCGCTGCCGATTCAGTTCGGCCCCTACGCCGTGCACTATGCCCTTCGCGCGCAATCGAAGGCCGAGCCAGTGAGCGGGAAGAAAGCCGCCGACCACTTCGGTGCCGAGCTCGCCGATCATCTGCGCAAGGGTCCCGTGGTCTACGACTTCCGCGTGCAGTTCTTCCGCGACGAAAAGACGACGCCGATCGAAGACGCCTCCGTCGAATGGCGCGAGTCGGATGCGCCGTTTCTCACGATCGCGCGGCTCACGATTCCGCAGCAGGATCCGAGCTCCGCGAAAGGCGTGAAGCTCGCGTCTTTCATCGAAGGACTCTCGTTCGATCCGTGGCACGCGCAGGTCGAGCTGAAGCCCCTCGGTGCGATGATGAGGGCGAGGAATTTTGCGTATCGATTGAGTACCGAGGAACGGAAGGCCGCGAAGGAGCCCGACGGAACGGAGGAGCTCTAGCGCCCCACATCCGCACCCGCGTCTGCGCTCAGTCCTGAACGAACCCCTTCCACTTCCTCATGTAATTCGCAAACCCCGCACTCAAGCCCTCTCCCCTCAACGCCTCCTCCGTGAACGGCGGCTTCTTCGGCACCCACTCCGTCGAAGTCGCGCGCGCGGCCCAATCGTGATTGCCGATCGCTCCGCGACCGATGGCGACGGCGTCGGCGCCGAGGGTCAGCAGGTGATCGGCGTCTTCGCGCGTCCAAATCTTTCCGGCGACGAGCATGGGGACGTCGGTCGGGAGCACCTCGCGGAAGGCCTGCAGCGCGTGGACTTCGGGGCGCTTTTTCGTGTTCATCGAGGCGGTCCACAGCGAGAGGTGGAGGAAGTCGACGCCGTCGTCGACGAGCCAGCGGGCGAGCTGCAGATTTTCGTCGAGGTCGAGGCCCTTGGCGTTGCCGAAGTCTTCCGGGGAGATGCGGATGCCGACGACGAAGCCGGCGGGGACGCGGGCGCGGACCGCACGGACGACCCTACGCATGAGACGCGCGCGGTTTTCGAGGGAGCCACCATACGCATCCGTACGGGTGTTCTCGACGTTGCTGAGAAACTGCGTCAGCAGGTAGCCGTGGGCGCCGTGGATCTCGACGCCGTCCATGCCGGCAGCGTGCGCACGGGCGGCGGCATCGGCAAATTGGACGACGACGCGTTCGAGATCGTCGTGCGTCGCGGCGCGTGCTTCGGCGGTTTCGCTCGCAGTCCAAGGCTTTTCGCCGCTGACCGAGGCGTCGGCGCGGAGACCACCGTGGAAGATCTGCACGAGCGCGCGGGCACCATGCGCGTGGATGACTTCGGCGAGGCGCGTGAGACCGGGGACGTGAGCGTCGCTGAAGCAGGCGAGCTCGCCGGGCCAACCTTGGCCGTCTTTGGCGACGTGCGAGGCGCAGCTGGTGACGACGCCGAAGCCGCCCTCGGCGCGCATGCGGAGAAAGCGCAGCTCGTCTTCGCTGAGCGTGCCGTCGGCGTGGCTCTGCATGTTGGTGAGCGCGGCGAGCACCACGCGGTTCTTGGCGACGACGCCGTTGCGGAAGCGGAGCTCCGAAAAGAGATTCTTCACGCCGCCGATGTAGCATCGTCCGACGGTCGACGCGCGCCTTCGAAATCCACCTGCAAGCCGCCGTACTCGGACGCGGCGAAGGTGAGCTCGAGATCGTGCAGCTCGGCGACCCGGCGGGCGATGGCGAGGCCGAGACCTCGACCGTCGGGGTTGCGTGTTCGAGCGCTCGCGCCGCGGACGCTTCGAGAGGCGATGCTGGCGATCTCGTCTTTCGGCACGCCCGGTCCGTCGTCGACGACGCGAAGACGGAAGCGATCGTCGTCCATCGATTCGAGCACGACCGCGACGTGGCCTCCGCGCTTGTTGTAGCGAATGGCGTTGTAGACGACGTTGCTCACGTCCTGCTCGAGGAAGGTCTCGTCGCCGTCGATCGTCAGCTTCTCTTCCGGGGGCGGGAGCGCGCGATCGATTTCGACCTCGTGCTGCCTTGCGACCGGGCGATGACGGGAGACGACGCGTTCGACGAGCGCGGCGAGATCGACCGGCGCGCGCACGAAATGCGGCTCGCCCGCCTCGAGCCGCGCGGCGACGCCGAGGTTGTGGACGAGCGAGGTCATGTAATGCGCCTCGTCGATGGCGGCGCCGATCAGCGCTGGCTCGACCTGACGTCCTTCGCCGGCGAGGCTCTGCATGGTCGAGAGGTGCCCTTGCAAGACGGTCAACGGCGTCATCACGTCGTGCGTCGTGTTGGCGAGGAAATCGCGCAGCGTCTGCTCGCGCTTCTGCTGTTCGTCCATGCGCAGCCGCACCTCGCGCGCGGCTTCGTCGAAGGCGTGGGCGAGCTCGGCAACCTCGTCGGTCCCTGCCATCGCGATCGGCGCTTGGTAGTGCTCACGCGCCGAGGCGCGCACGCGGGTCGCCAGCTCGCGGATGCGGCGGACGATCGGCGAGGCTCCGAGCGCGACGGCGGCCAACATCGCGACGATCGGCGTCAGCCAACTCGCGAGGAGCGCGCGCACGTCGAGCGGCGGCGCACCACGTCGCGCCACGAGATAGCTGCAGGGCCCCTTCCCCCACGGGGTGCGCATGAGCACCTGGACGCCGTTGTTGGTGTTGGCGTCGCTGAACATGCCGCGCACCGGCGACGCTCCGGCGCGCGCGGCTTCGATCGTCTCGGCGTCGAGCGTGGGTGCGAACGGCAAGCTCGGACGAAGTGATTCGTCGTAAGGAAAGACCGCGATCGGGGGAGCGTGCCCCGGGAACGGCATCGGCGGTGGCCGCGCGCCCGGCGGAGGTGCTCCCGGCGGAGGCGGCATTCCAGGTGGTGGCATTCCGGGGTGTGGTCCATCGAAAGATCCGAAATGGGGTGGATCAGGCAGACCAGGTCCCGGCGGCGGAGGCATCGCCGGACGCGCGAAGACTTCTGGCGACTCTTCGCACAAGCGTCGTCCTTCGCTGGCGAGACGCGCCTCGAGGTGCGCGATCAGCACCTCTGCTTCTTCGCGTCGCCTCGCCCGCTCGAAGCCGAACGAAGCGAGGAGCCCGAGCGGAATCGTCAGGAGCGCGACGGTGAGCGCCAGCCGCGGGCGGAGCTTCATGGGCCCTGCGCCTCCAGGCGATAACCAATGCCCCACACCGTGACGATGTAGCCGCCCGCCTCGCCGAGCTTCTTGCGCAGCCTGGACACGTGGACGTCGAGCGTGCGTTCGGCGCCGTCGCGTTCGTCGAGGACTTGATCGACGAGCGATTGCCTCGTCACCGCTGCGCCGCGTCGCTTGGCGAGCGCCACGAGGATGCCGAGCTCGGTGGCGGTGAGCGCGACCGACTTGCCCTGCACCGAGACCTCGCGACTGCTCGGATCGACGCGGAGCAGACCGATCTCGATGACGTCGCTGCGCTGCAACACCGGCCGCCGCAGCCGCGCACGCACCCGCTCGACGAGCTCTTCGGGCCAGAACGGCTTCGTCAGGTAGTCGTCGGCGCCTAGCTGCAGTCCACGCACGCGCGTCGCGTTGTCGTTGCGCGCGCTGAGGATCAGCACCGGCACGTCGGTGCGCTCGCGAAAGCGCTTCAGCAGATCGAGCCCGAACTCGCCGGGGAGCATCAAATCGAGGACCAGCAAGTCGATGGAGCCGACCTCGGTCCCCTCGAGCTCGCGGCCGTCTCGATGCCACGTCACGACGTACCCCACGCGCTCGAGCTGGGAGACGATTTGCGCGCCGAGCGCCCCGTCGTCTTCGATCAGGAGAATGCGCGAGGCCATGGAAGTGGAGAGTAGCGTGGGAGTCTTAAGGAAATCTCAAGGCCTCGCGGCAACAGGGCCAAAGCGAAATCGCCTTCAGATTTCGGCAAGATCTCGTTAAGAACCTCGCAAGATCGACTCGCTACTCCTGTCTGCACGACATCGAGTCGTTCACCACAGGAGCTCGTCATGACCCTTCGCCGCCTCTCGCTCGGCCTCTCTGCGCTCACCCTCGTCGCCACCGCTTGCGGCGCCCATCCCGACGGGTCTGGAAGCGGCGCCAGCGCGCTCGGCGGTGACCCCAGCAAACGTCCGATGGTCGTCTTCGCCGACGCGAAGGCTCTTCGTCCACCGGCTGGCACGCAAGCGCCGGACGCGACCGATGCACCCGACGCGAAGAAGCCGACGCATCTCTTGATCCCCTTCGTTCTCCCGCCGCCCCCGAAAGATCTCGAACACGCCCCCGAGGGAGCGCCGCCCGCGCTCTGCGTCCTTCATCACACGAGCGACATGCCTCCGATCCCGCTCCCTCCGATGCCTCCCGCCAAAGAGGCCCCCGAAGCGTCGAAGCTGAGCGACGTGACGATCGCCGATCGCCCCCTCAGCCTCGATCTCGCGCTCGCAGACGGCGGCGATCTCGGCGCCACGTTCACGCCTGATCCTTCGAAAAAAGAAGGCGATCCCATCATCGCCCTCGAGCTCGCCACCTTCGCCCACGCCCCCACCGGCGACGCGCCCCCGCGCCCCGACATCGTCATCCACTGCTTCGCCCCGCCCGGCGCCGGACGCATCGACGTGCCCAACGCACTCCTCACCGAGCTCCTCGCCGGCGACCACGCAGCGGATGCCCACGTTCGCATCACGCTCGCACGGCTCCCCGCTCCGCCGCCGATGGATGCAGCGACCGCCGACGCCTGCACGCCTCCGCCGCCCCCGGCCGATGGCGCCGCACCGCCGAAGGATGGCCCGCCGAAGGATGCTCCGCCCGATGCATCCAAGTGCCCGCCTCCTCCGATGGGTCATGGCGTCTTCGCGATCGTGCCGATGGGAGATGCGGCGTCGATCACTGCGGCGATCGCGGCGTTGCCCAAGGGACACTGACGAGCGCGCCCTGCGCCCGCCCCCGCCCCCGCGCTTTCTTCCTCTGACCCGTTCGAGGCCCCATGCACTCCCGCCTCTTCTTCCTGCTCCCGCTCCTCCCCCTCGCCTGCTCTTCCTCCTCTTCGACCTCCACCCCTACCGACACCGGCATCACGTCACTCGACTCCACGCCCTCTGACACGCTCTCCTCCGACACACTCTCCGCCGACACCCACGTAGCCATCGACGCACCCGCGGGGGCGAGGACGATCGACAACTGCACGACCGACGTCTCCGCGGACGCGCCGGCGTTTTTCCGCACGTATTTCCGGTGTGTCACGATCATCACCACCGCCGACGCGGTCGTGATCACGACCGACGATCTGCCGCCGCATCTCTCGTACTACTACGGCGCGTCGAGTCCGAATTACGCCACGTTCGACGTGCGTGGTGGCGATTACCACCCGAATCCGAACAAGCTCAAGAGCAAGAAGTTCAGCATCAAGGTGCCGAAGAGTCCGGTGGCGAAGGGGCTGACCATCACCAGCGCGATGGTCGATGGCGTCGTCGGGACCAGCAAAGACGAGTTCGCGATGGGGCAGGTCGGCGTCGCCCTCGATGCGGTGGCGGTGTTCAATCCGCTCGCGGCGCCGGGCGACGACATCGCGACGGAGCGCTTCACGTTCGACGAGTACGACGCGCACCCTGCACCCGACGGGGTGTACCACTACCACACGTCGAGCAAGGGGCCGCTCGAGGTGATGGTCGCAGTCGGGGCGAGCAAAGGGGCGACGCCGGGGAGCGCGAGCGTGGAGCTCTTCGGCGTGATGTGCGACGGGACGATCGTCTTCGGCTGTACCGAGCTCGACGGTTCGGCGCCGACGGGCACGCTCGACGCGCAGGGAGGACACGTCGGCGACATCAAGGACGCAGCGGGCGCCGTACATTTCGCAGCGCGCTACCACACGCATGTTTGCCCCACCTCGGCGACGGGGCGAAAATTCACACCGGAAATTCAGTACTATTCGAGTTGCGGACTCTGAACGATTTGTCCACGAGTTCGAAGTGCGCTTGCTCGCCGCGCGTCGTCGGTTACGATCCGGTGGTGACTTTGACTCCCGTGCACGGGCGCACCGCCCGAGCAGTGCCACGTTCTCGTTTGCGGTTTCCGGGTCAGGAAATCACGCTCCCCGAAGGCGTGCTGACGATCGGGCGTAGCGACGAGTGCGCCGTCACCATCGACGATCCGCTCGCCTCGCGGCAGCACGCCACCATCACCGTGGTCGGCGCGCGGGCGACGGTGCGCGATCTCGGCAGTCGCAACGGCACCTTCGTCAACGGCGAGCGGCTCGACGGTGAGCGCTTGATGAAGAACGGAGACGAGATCGCCTTCGGTTCGCGCAAGGCGGTCTTCGTCGCCGTCTCGCCGGCGCTGATGCGCGTCGACACGCAGCAAGAGCTGGCGACGGTCGAGAGGCCGACACCGCTCTCCGACGTCGATCGTCACCGCTGGTGGATCGACATGCACCTCGACTTCGTCGACAAGGCGCTCGGCTCCAACCCCGAGACGGCGCTCGAAGGGTTCGATCGACTGGTGGCCGGCGTCGGTGCGCGCATCGATCCCGACGATCCCCCGCTCGCGCACTCGCAGCTCGACAAGCTCTGTCTCGTGACCGTGCGCGTCGCGCTGGCGACCGCGGACGCAGCGCGCATCCAATGGCTCTTCGATCTCTTCACGCGCGTCGACCTGTTGCCGAGCGCGGGGGCGCTTCGCGCGTCGATGTGTCAGGCGCCTCAACACTTCGTCGCTGCATCGCTCGCCATCGATGCTTGTCGCGCGCACTGGTCGTCGCGTCGTCTGCAGGTCGGCGCCGAACGTGCGGCGGCGCTCGACGCGCTCGACGAGCTGGCGCATTCTATCGCGCTCCGACGCGCCTCGGCCGAGGACGATCCCGACACGGTCACGCAATCGAAGCGCGATTGAGCTCTCGCCCGCTGGCCCGCATTTTTCGGGACGGAACGGGTCGCGTGGCGCAATCTGTCGTCATGACCCGCGCCCGCCGCGTGCTCTCTCCGATCTTCGCGGTGGCCTTGGCCATCGCTGCAGTGCAGCTCAATTGCGGCGGAAAAAAGGCCGAATGCAACTCCAACTCCGATTGTCCGGAGGGGTTCACCTGCGGAGAGAACGCCTGCAATCCGCCCCCGCCGGTCGCGTGTCCGCCGGGTCAGGCGCCCTGTGGGAAGGTCTGTTTCGACCAGCTCGCCGACCCGAAGAACTGCGGTTCGTGCGGTCACGCCTGCGACGTCGGGCTCGACTGCACGAACGGGAGTTGCCAAGCGGCGTGTGCCGTCGGTCTCACGCAGTGCGGCGTCTCGTGCCTCGACACCGCCAGCGATTCGAAGAACTGCGGCAAGTGCGCGAACGCTTGCGCGAGCGGCGAAACGTGCGCTGGCGGCGCGTGCGGGTGTCCGGCGCGTTCGACGTCGTGTGGCGGCAAGTGCATCGACGTCGCGAGCGACGCGAGCAACTGTGGTGGCTGCGGCATCGTTTGCAGCGGCGCGACGGGCCTCTGCCAAGCAGGTGTCTGCGTCGGCGCGTGCACCAGTCCTTACGTCGCGTGCGGCAGCTCGTGCGTCGACACCGTCGCCGACCCGGCGCACTGCGGCGCTTGCGACACCGCCTGCAAGGGCACCGAGCTCTGCGAGGCGAGCGCCTGCACGTGCGCCAAGGGCTCGACGCTGTGCAGCGATCACTGCGCCAACCTCGACTCCGATCCGCTCGATTGCGGCGCGTGCGGTGCGGCTTGCGGCGGCGGGCAACCGTGCGTCGCCGGCAAGTGCGCGTGCGCGGGGAGCCTCGCGCCCTGCAAGTCCGGTTGTACCAACCTCGGGAGCGACGCGAAGAACTGCGGCGCCTGCGATCGTCCTTGCGGCGCCGGTCAAGTGTGCGCGTCGGGTGCATGCAAGTGCCCCGCAGCGGAGACGTTCTGCCTCGACGGATGTCACGAGCTCCAGGCCGACAGCAAGAACTGCGGCGCGTGCGGCAACGTCTGCCCAGACGGCTCGGTCTGCAGTCGCGGCACCTGCGTCGGTAGCTGTCCGAAGAGGCAGACCATCTGCAACGGCGGTTGCACGAGCATTCGCAGCGACCCGCAGAACTGCGGCGGTTGCAACATCGCCTGCCCGACCGGACAGCGATGCATGGGCGCGACCTGCGTCTGCGCGACCGGGCTCCTCCCCTGCGGCTCGAGTTGCATCGACCCGCTCAACGACGCCGGCAACTGCGGCACCTGCGGTCACGCTTGCCCGGGAAATCAAGCCTGCGCGGGCGGCACCTGCGCTTGCGATGGCGGCACCACGTTCTGCGGCGGCCTCTGTGTCGACACCGCCAACGACAAATCGAACTGCGGCGCGTGCGGGAAGACGTGCGCCGCGGGCAAGGTCTGCAAGTCCGGGAGCTGCACCTGCGGCCCCGAGAGCAACGCCTGCGGCAGCGCCTGCGTCGACGTGCTCACCGACCCGAGCAACTGCGGCGGCTGCGGAAAAGCCTGCCCGAAATTCACCTTTTGCTCCAACGGCACGTGCACGCCATAGTCGGCCGAATGCATCAGCTGGTCCTCGAGCACGTCATCGACTGCGACGCCGCCACCTTCTGGGTGCACTTCTTCGATCGCGATCTCAACGCCAAGCTCTTCGTCGAGGGCCTCGGCTTTCGGCACTACGAGACAGTCGCGCAAGAAGAGACCGAGTCGACCATCACGCGAACGACACTCGTCGAGCCCAAGCTGACGGTGCCGGGGCCGGTGGCGAAGCTGATGGGCTCGTCGTTTCGCTATTCCGAGACGGGCACCTTCGATCGCGCGGCTGGCGTTTGGCGCTGGAAGCTCGTGCCCGGGACGTTGCCGAACAAGATTCGCGTCGAAGGTCGGCTCACCATCTCGAAGGTCGGCGAGAAAAAGGTGAAGCGCCACATCACCCTCGACATCGAGGCCAAGGTCTTGATGATCGGCGGGATGATCGAGGACACCTTCAAGAAGCAGCTCAGCGAAGGCTGGGAAAAAGGTGCGATCGTGCAGAATGAGTGGCTGAAGGTCTGAGGCGAAACGCGAGTGTCCAGCGGGTCCGTCGACGGCTCACCTCGTTGGATTCGCACTTCTTCACCCGTGATCAGAGCGCGCGCCGACTACCCTGGTTTTCGAGCTTAGAATCCACGATGCGCCGCGCCCACGCCGCCGCTGCGACCCTGCTCGCGGCCACGATCGCCGTCGGCGCGCCGCGCGTCTCGTTGGCGCAGGACAAGCCCGTCGTCGTCGCGCCGCACCTCGCGCAGGGTGCCGAGGCGACGTATCCGAAAGAAGCCTACGACGCCAAGCTCGAAGGCTCGGTGCTTCTGCAGCTCGACATCGACGACAAGGGCGCGGTCACCGCGGTCGAAGTGAAGGAACCGGCGGGGCACGGCTTCGACGAAGCGGCGGTCGAAGCCGCGAAAAAATTCGTCTTCGATCCGGCGACGAAGGACGGCCTGCCGACGAAGGCGCGCATCAAGTATCGCTACGCGTTCACCTACAAGCCGCCGGCGCCACCGCCGCCCGATCCGAAAGACGCGAAGGTCGGTAAAGACACCAAAGAGGACGCCAAGCTCGGTGAGCTGCGCCTCTCGGTAAAGATCGCCGGCATCGAGACCGCGCTCGCCGGTGCGCGCGTCACCGTCGTCGGGTACGGCACGCCCCCGCGAATGAGCGAGCTCGGCGCCGATGGAGTGTTTTTCGCCGGCGATTTACCGCCTGGAATTTATCACGTCACCGTCAGCGCCAGCGGCTTCGTCGGCTTCGAATCCGACGAGACGATCTTCGTCGGCAAGCGCACCGAGGCGACGTATCGCCTCTCGCCGGAAGCTTCGAAGGACGGCAGCGTCGACATCGTCGTCGTCGGGAAGCGCCCGCCGCGCGAGGTCACCGTCTACACGCTCGAACAACGCGAGCTCTCGCGCATCCCCGGCACCAACGGCGATGCGCTCAAGAGCTTGCAGGCGCTCCCCGGCGTCGGTCGCTCTCCCGGCCTCGGCGCGCAGCTCATCGTGCGTGGTTCGGCGCCGCAGGACACGCAAGTCTTCATCGACGGCGTGCCCGTGCCCATCGTCTACCACTTCGGCGGCATCTCCAGCGTCATCCCTACCGAAATGCTCGAGAAGCTCGACTTCAGGCCGGGAAATTTCGGCACCGAATACGGTCGCGTGATCGGCGGCATCGTCGACGTGAAGACGATGTCGGCGCCCACCGACGGCAAGTTCCACGCGCTCGCGCAGGCTGATTTCATCGACACGCGCCTCATCGCCAAAGGCCCGGTGCCCTTCCTCCCTGGATGGGCGTTCGTCATGGGCGGGCGACGCAGTTGGGTCGACGTCTGGCTGAAGCCTCTGCTCCAGCGGCGCGGCGCCAACTTCACCGCGGCGCCCATCTATTACGATTGGCAAGCTTTCCTCGAGAAGCATCTGAGCGAGAAGGCGACGGTGCGCATCGGCTTCTATGGTTCGAACGATCGACTCGAGGTCATTCGCGACACCGTCAACACCCGCGATCCGGCGGAGACCGGCGACCTCAGTCTGCATACTGGTTTCGGGCGCGTACAGGGGACACTCAACGCCGAGCTCACGCCGACGATGCGCTACGACGGCGTCCTCGCCTACGGCTGGAACGTGCGCAGCTTCACCAACGGCGCGCGCTCGTTCGAGTTCGTCGAGCACCCGCTGACGAACCGCAACGAGCTCTCGATCAAGCTCGCCAAGGGCTACACGATTCACCTCGGCACCGACCTGCAATACACGACCTCGCGCGTCGATCAGACCGCGCCGCCGCCGCGTGTGCCTGGTGAGCCGGCGAGCGGCAACTCGCAAGTGCTCCTCACCGAGAGCACGCAGCCGACGTTCTTCTCGCCCGCCATCTACTCGGAGATGGAGATGCAAATCTCCAAACGCCTGCGCATCGTGCCGGGTTTTCGCATCGACTACACCGGCGCGACGCAGAGGTTCAACACCAGCCCGCGCATCTCGGCGCGCTACGACATCATCCCCGGACCCGACCGCACGACCCTCAAGGGTGGCGTCGGCGCCTTTTACCAACCGCCGCAAGCGCAGCAGATTTCGCCCGTTTTCGGCACGCCCGGGCTCTACAGCAATCGCGCGATTCATTACTCGCTCGGCGTCGAGCAGACGTGGGGAAAGAATTTCGAGATCAGCGCCGAGGGCTTCTACAAGTCCCTCGACTCGCTCGTCGCGCGCACGCCCGCCAACACCACCGGCGGCTTCACCTACGACAATCTCGGCACCGGCTACGTCGTCGGCTCCGAGGTGCTGATTCGTTACAAGCCGGATGCGCGCTTCTTCGGGTGGATCGCCTACACGCTCTCGCGCTCGACGCGCATCGACTCGCCGGGCGCGCCGCAGCATCTCTTCCAATACGATCAGACGCACATCCTCACGGTGCTCGGCAGCTATCGCATCGGCGGCGGCTGGGAAATCGGAGCGCGGTTCCGCTTCGTCTCCGGCAACCTCTTCACGCCTTGTCACGGCGGCGCGATGGACGGCTCGACCGGCTCGTACACTTGCGTCTCGGGCGCCTCGTTCAGCGAGCGACTGCCGCCCTTCCATCAGGTCGACATCCGACTCGACAAACACTGGTATTTCGCCGATTGGCAGCTCTCGGCGTATCTCGATCTCTACAACGCGTACAACCGTGGCAGCCCCGAGGGGATCGCCTACAACTTCGATTACTCGCAGAAAATCTACCAGACGGGATTGCCGATCATCCCCAGCCTCGGCATCCGAGGAGAGCTGTGATGCGCGCTCTTCGACACCCCGGCTTCGCGCTCTCTGCCGCCCCCGCGCTCGTCGGCTTCTTCGCGCTCTTCGCGCTCGACGCCTGCACCACGCGGCCGTTCGAGCCGCAGGCGCAGCTCGAGACCTTGCGCATCATCGCGCTGCGGATGGATCACCCGACGCCGGCGCCCGGCACCGACGTCCACCTCGAGATGCTCGCCTTCGACGGGTCGCCCAACGCGAAAGACAAGGGCGGCAAGGCGCGTCCCGTCGAGCTGGCGTGGATCGGCGGCTGCTTCGATCCGAGCGGCGACATCTATTACAAGTGCTACCCCGGCCTCGGCAGCACGCTCGACGCCTTCGACACCGGCGCGAGCTCTCCCTACGTCGGCCACGGCAACACCTACACGCTGCACATGGCGGACGACGTCATCTCGCGTCGGGCGAGCAAATCGGGCTCGCCGCCGTATGGCATCGCCTTCGTCTTCTACGCAGCGTGTGCCGGCAAAGTCGTCACCGTGCGCGGCGGCGATCAGACCACGCCGCCGCTCTCGTGCGTCGACGCGTCGGGCGAAGCCGTTGGCTCGGACGGCTTCGTCTACGGCTATCTCCCCATCTACAGCTATCCGGGAATCGACAACAAGAACCCGATCGTCGATGGCAGCACGTTCGGCGGCGTCACGCAGACGAGCACGCCGTGCACCACCGACGCCGAGTGTTTGCCCTCGCAAGCCTGCGGGACGGGAAAAACATGCCTTCCGGTCGTCAGTCCGTGCACCGCGCGTCGCCGGAGCGATTGCGAGACGCATGTCTTCTCGCCCAACGTCGAACTCGCCAGCGCCGAGCCCGATGCGCTGGCGACGCTGCGCGCGAAGGCGCCTCGCACCGAGGTCGTCTACGTGCAGTACTACGTCAGCCTCGGCACGCTCGGCGAGGACTCGCGCCTCATCGTCGACGCCGTCTACGGACCGAAGGAGTCGTGGGAGACCAACTGGACCGCGCCCGGCACCCCCGGTGAATCGCGCATCTGGGCGGTCGTCCGCGACAACCGCGAAGGGCTCACCTGGGTGTGGCAAGACGTGGTGGTTCGATGAAGGGGGCATTTTTTGCGGGCTCGATCGCGTCGATGCTGCTCGTGTCGTCTCTCGCTTCCGCGCAGAGCAAGGGCGACGACATGCCCGACTTCATGCACCATCCCGTCGTCGCCGAGCGGCGGCATGGGTTCACCTTCGGGGTCGTCACCGCAGCGTCTCTTCTCTGGACCACGGCGACGCCGACCGACTATGCGAAGCGCAATTCGGCGTACGAAGTCCGTCTCTCGGGCGCGGTCGTTCCCTACGTCAGTCCCTTCTTCGGCGTCGCGTTCGCCGACGAGCTCTCGTTCACGCTCTCGTTCCAACCTTCGCTCGCGCGCCACGGCGACGTGAAAATCAGCGGAAATTGCTTCGCATTTCGCGTCGAGGCGTGGCCGCTCGTCTCGCTCGGGAAGGCCTATCGCGACTTCGGCATCGCCGGTCGCTTCGGCTTCGGGACCGCCAGCTTCACTTCGAGGGCCACCGACGACTCGATCGCCAACGCCGGCAACTACTCGATGGTCGGCGTCGATTTGTTGTGGGATGCCGCGCGCCTCGGCTCGTTCGGGTTCGGGCCCACGCTCGGCGTCTCGTATCGCTTCAGCGCCACCTACTCGCAGACCGACGTCATCCTCGGCCTCCGCAGCGCGTTCTACGGCGGACCGTGACCGCGACGTAGGTAGTAAGCTTCGGCGATGGGCCGCGGGACGTTCGCGATCGGCGTGGATCTCGGCGGGACGAACCTCCGTGCGGCGGCGGTGAGCGCAGAGGGAGAGGCGATCGAGAAGATCCTCGTCGCCACCGATTCGCGCGCGCGTGGACCCGAGGACGTGCTCGGCGTGCTCGCCGATGCGGTGCGCGCGCTCGTCGCTCGTCACGCGAACGAAACGAACGAGCTCGCCGGAATCGGCATCGGCGTACCGGGAATTCTCGAGGCGCGCACCGGCGTCTTGCGCGACTCGCCGAGCCTGCCAGGGTGGAAAGACGTGCCGGTGCGCGCGATCCTCGAAGCGAGCTTGCAAACGCGGGTCGTCCTCGACAACGACGCCAACGGCGCGGCCGTCGGCGAGCTCTGGGTCGGTGCGGCGCGGGGAGCTTCGAGCGTCTGCATGGTCACGCTCGGCACTGGTGTCGGTGGCGCGCTCGTCGCCTTTGGCGCTCCGTGGCGCGGAGAAAATGGCATGGCCGGCGAGCTCGGCCACATGACGCTCTACCCCGACGGCCACCCCTGCAATTGCGGCAATCGCGGGTGTCTCGAGCAATACGCCTCGGCGACCTTCGTCGAGCGGCGCGCGCGATCGTTCGACGTGCTCGCGTCGTCGCTCGTCGACGTGCCTCGAGGTGGCGCCGCGCGTCGCATTTTCGAGCTCGGAATGAACGGCGTCGCCGAAGCGCGGGAGGTCTTCCGCGAGCTCGGCGTCTCGCTCGGCATCGCGGTCGCTGGACTCGTCAACGCCTTCGATCCGCCCGTCCTCGTCGTCGGCGGCGGGGTCTCGGCGGCGTGGGAGCTCTTCTCGCCCGCGCTCTTCTCGGAGCTGGCCGCGCGCTCGTTCGTCTATCGAGCTGGCGAATCGGAGGCTCGCACCCGAGTCGTACGAGCGGCGCTCCCCTCCGACGCCGGGCTCTTCGGTGCCGCGAAAATGGCCTTCAACGCAGCCGAGAGCGAAGCTTCCCGGTGAAGCTCGCGATTCTCCACAGTCGTCTCAATCCGGTGCTCACCGAAGCGGTCGAGCACTTGCGCGCGCGTCGGGTCACGGTCGATGCGATCGACGTCACCGAAGCCACGACCCTCGACGCGATCGCCGACGTCGAGCTCGGCGCGCTTCGTCCGTCGCACGACCTCGTCTATCTCAAGACCACCGTCGAGCCGGCGCGGACCTACGCGGGCGCGCTGCATGCCGCGGGTGCGATCACGATCAACGCCTATCCACGCGTCGCCGAGCTGAGCAACAAGCTGATCGCCACGATCGCCCTGAAAAAAGCCGGTCTCCCCGTGCCCGAGACGTGGCTCGCGCGTGACGGTGCGCAGCTCGTGCAATTGCTCGAAGGCGGAGCGTTGGTCGAGAAGCCGTGTCATGGCTCACGTGGCGTGGGCGTGCGTGTGCTGCGTCGAATGGAAGATCGCGTCTCGAGCTCGCTCGCTGCCGAGTCGCTCATGCTCCAACGTTTTCATCCGAGCGACGATGGATGCGATCACAAGCTCTACGTCATCGGCGGACGCGTCTTCGGGGTGCGACGCACGTGGAGCGTGTTCCCCGACTGGACGGCGAAGGCGCGCGCGAGTGAGTCGTTCGTCCCCGATTCGTCGTTGGAGTCGTTGGCGCTCGCGTGTGGTCACGCCCTCGGCCTCGAGCTCTATGGTCTCGACGTGGTCATCAGCGGCGGCGCGCCGTACGTCGTCGACGTCAACAAATGCGCTGGTTTCATCGGGGTTCCAGGGGCGGCCGCGATCCTCGCCGCGCACCTCGAAGGCGCCGTTCGCGCGGCGCGAGGGCAGGCATGACGCACCAGTCGTCGGTGCTCTTGATCACCGAGGACGACGAGGCGCCGATGGCCGAAGGTTTGCGCGCGCGCCTCATGGAGGTCATGGAGGTAGGCGCGCACGCCTGCGAGCTACGATTGGCGAGCTCGCTCCGCGCCGAGGACTCGTCGTGGATCGCCGCACGAGACCTCGTCTTCGTCCGGTCGCGGAGCCCGCGTCTCCTCGACATTCTCGCGCGCGTCGAACGCACTGGCGGGCTCGTCGTCAACTCGACGCGATCGATTCGTGTGGCTCGTCAGCGGCTCGGCGCGCTGGCCATGGTGGCAGCGGCAGGCGTCCCGACGGCGCGCGACTACCAAGGTCCGATCGCGGCGATCCCCTTCGCGCGCGCGGTGATCAAATCGCGCTACGACCGAGGGCGCTCTTCGGCGACGTTGCACGAGCGGCCGAGCACGTCGTCGCGGGTCGTTTATGCGCAGGAGCATCTTCCTGGCGCGGTGGAGCACAAGCTCTACCTCGTCGGCGCCGAGACGTTCGCCTTCGTGCAGCGGCCGACGTTGCTCGAGCCCGACAAGTTGGCGACGCGCCGCCGTGTGCCGGCCTCGGCGCAGCTCGAAGATCACGCGCGTCGCGCCGCGATCGCGCTCGGTCTCGAGATCGCGGGCGTCGATTTCATCGAGGATTCCGCGGGTCTTCCGCGCGTCACCGACGTCAACTCCAACCAAGGTCTGCACACGTTTTCCGAGGGTCACGACGCGCTCGCACGTCACCTCGTCGAGCTCCTCGCGCGCGCACGCTCGCGTACGCACGTCGCCTGACGTACATTTTGGGCATGCGTCGTCGCCGGGGGGCTCGATTCCTGATGAGCGTGTCGGGCGTCTGCGTGAGCCTCGCGCTCGTCTCGCTCGCGACCGCCTCGCCGCCGACCAAGCCGGTCGGAATCCTCGAGCGCATCGTGGCCATCGTCGGCTCCGATGCGATCCTCCTCTCGGAGCTGCGCGCTCGCGCGAAGCCGCTGCTCTCGAAGCTCGTCACGTCGGGGGCGGGCGGCGCGCAGGGCGGGGTCGACCCCCAAAAAGTCTTCCGCGATATGCTCGACCGACTCATCGACGAGAGGCTGATCGCGCTCGAAGCCGACAAGAGCGCACTCACCGTCACCCCCGCCGAAGTCGACGCGGCCGCCCAATCGATGGCCACCTCGCGCAACGTCACCGTGCCCGAGCTCTTCAAAGCAGCCAACGCGGCCGGCTTCACCGACGACGAATATCGCGCCGAGCTGCGTCGCCAACTGCTCTTCGGCAAAGTCATTCAGCTGCGCGTTCGTCCGCAAATCAAGGGGTTTGCGAAGCTGACAGAGGCCGAGAAAGAGACGCAGCTCGACGCCGAATGGCACAAGTGGCTCGCGGCCCGTCGCGCCGGCACCTACGTGGACATCCGCCTGTGAAGCTGCCCAATCAGCGCCACGTCATCGGTCTCGCCGGCGCGCTCGTGACGTTCGTCAGCCTTGCTGCGTGCACGCCAGCGAAGGCGCCAGGGCCTCTCTCCAAGCCGAAGGTGGCGGGAACGCCTGCGTCCGCGATCGAGACGAAGACGAAGACGTGCTCGGTGGCGAAGCCCACGAGCGATGACGCCGACGTCGTCGAGCGCGTCGAGCTCGAGGGCAATCGACGAATTTCGAGCGACGACATTTGCAACTACCTGAAGACGCGCGCGGGGAAGACGCTCGACGAGCTCGGCGTCACCCGCGACGTGCGCGAGCTCTGGGCCTCTGGCTTGTTCGACGACATCGAGGTGGAGTCGCGGGTCGTCGCCGGCAAGCGTTCTCTCATCTTCCGCGTGCGCGAGCGTCCGTCGGTGCACGCCGTTACACTGACGCAGACCGCGCTCTCCGGCCCCGCGCTCGCGGCGGCGTCGGCGGAGGTCGGAAAAGCAGGCACCATCCTCGACTTCGGAACCCTGCGCCTGCAGGTCGCGCGCATTCGTGAGGTCTACGTCGAGAACGGGTACGGCGCGGCCGAGGTCAACACCCAAGTCACTCCCATCGCCGGCAACCAGGTCGACATCGAGCTGAAGGTGACGGAGGGCGCGCGTCAGAAGATCGTCGCGCTCCGTTTTCCCGGCGCCGATCCGTCACGCATCGCTGCCTTGACCGCGCTCCTCGACACCGAAAAGGGCAGCACCAACGCCGTCGGCGGAGTCTACCGTCCGACCCGCTTCGAGCGCGGCCTCCTCGACATCAACTCGTACTACTGGGATCGCGGCATGGTCACCGTGCAGCTGAGCCCCGTCGAGGTCACGCTCGCGCCCGATCGAACGTCGCTCACCCTCGTCGTGCCGATCGTCGAAGGTGACGTCTACGCGTTCGGAACGATCGGCTGCGCGGGCGATCTGGCGATGAGCGAGGCCGACTGCGTCGCGCTCCTCGGCGTGAAGAAGGGCGATATTTTCAGCCGCAAACGCATGATGGAAGGCGTCGCTCGCCTCGTCAGCGCGCAAACCAAGGGCGGCCACGGGACGTCGATCGATCCGCAGAGCGACGTCGACACCACCAAGCATACGGTTGCCCTCCGCCTGGTCGTGTCGAAATAGCGTGGCAAATAGCGTGGTATGACGGCCGCGTGCAGTCGAGCGCGCTCGGGCCCTTCGTCGATCTCGCCCCTCTGATCGAGCTCATGCGCGGCCGACGAGTCGCCATGCTCACCGGCGCCGGATGCAGCACCGAGTCCGGCATCCCCGACTATCGCGGGCCCGGCACGCGCGAACGTGCACGGCATCCGATTCAACATCGCGCCTTCGTCGGTGATCCCGAGGCGCGTCGTCGCTATTGGGCTCGCAGCGCCGTCGGTTGGCCGTTCTTCTCCACCGTCTCGCCCAACGCCGCGCACCACGCGATCGCGAGCATGGAGCTGACGGGGCTCATCACCCAGAACGTCGATCGTCTCCATCATCGCGCTGGCAGTCAGAACGTCGTCGAGCTCCACGGCGCGCTCGCCGAGGTGCGGTGTCTCGACTGCACCGCGCGCGAATCGCGGGACGCGTTGCAGGTGCGAATTCTCGCGCTGAATCCTGGTCTTCGTCAGGTGGCAGAGCTCGCGCCCGATGGCGACACCGAGCTCGAGCCCGAGGCCAGCTTCCGCGTGCCTTCGTGTCTCGCCTGCGGCGGGGTGCTCAAGCCCGACGTCGTCTTCTTCGGTGACAACGTGCCTCGTCCGCGCGTCGACTCGGCCTTCGCGATCGCCGACGCTGCCGACGTGCTCCTCGTCGTCGGCTCGTCGTTGACGGTCTTCTCCGGCTATCGCTTCGTCCTTCGCGCCGCCGAACGTGGCCAGCCCGTCGCCATCGTCAACCTCGGCGAGACGCGCGGAGACTCGCACGCCGTCCTCCGCGTCGATGCCCGCGCCGGCGAGGTGATGCCAGTCCTCGTCCAGGCCCTCCGAGAGAACGCTTGAATTCGAGCATCTGCGCGTCGACCAAGCGAGCCGGGTGCGCGAAGATGGCGTGATGCGCGCCCTCCTCCTCGTCGTCCTCTCGACATCGCTCTCGCTCGGACTCTTCGGCTGCTCCAAGTCCGACGACGGCAAGAAGGACGACGACGAGCTCATCGAGAAGATCGACGGCAAAGCGAAAATCGACGGCAAAAAAGTGAAGATCGAGAGCTGCAAAGCGGTCAAGGGCGAGCAGAACCACGAAGCGCTCGAATTGGTGGTCGGCGGCCTCACCATCCTCCGCGACGAGCTCCTCGGCATGACCATCGACGACAAGCGGGTCGAGTGCAGCCGCCAGTCATCGACCAGCCGGGGCGGCACCTTCGGCGAGAAGCGTTGGACCAAGGGCAAACTCGAGCTCACGTGCGAGACCAAGAAGGGCGAGCTCGACCTCGACGTCACCTACGACTGCGGCTCGAAATCACGACCGAGCAACCTCAAGGATTGATCCGTTCAGCTCTCGGCCCGTCGCAGCGAAGGAAGTCCGACGGCGCAGGCGACCGCGAGGGCGAGGGCGACGCAGAAAATCGTCAGGGCGCGTCGGTGGAGTGAGACCGCCGCGCTCGCGTCGTCCGCGGCACCGATGGCGCTCGAGACGCGCGAGACGCCGAAGAGCACGCCGAGGATGAGGGTGCCGATGACGCCGCCGAGATAGCGCAAGGTCGCCATCATCCCGGCCGCGACGCCGCTCTTCGATGCGGGAATGGCGCTCATTCCTGCGCTCTGCGCCGGCGAGCTGCTGAGGCCGAGACCGGCGCCGAGGATGACGAGACCTGGCACCGGTGAGAGCAACGAACGGAGCGGCGTCAACAGCAAGACGACCATCCCGACGAGGGCGACCGTCGTCCCCACGAGGGCGACACGACGTGCGCCGTGGCTGTCGGTGAGCCTTCCGGCGATCGGTGAGAAGACCACCATCGGCGCCATCAGCGAGACGAGGAGTCGCCCGGCGCCGCTCGCGCCGCTCCCGAGGACCATCCCGCAGACGTTGGGGAGCTCGAAGAGGAGCGCATACATCGCCAGATTGTGCAGTGCGATGAGCAGCCCGCTGGTGACGAACGGCAAGACGCGGAGGAGGCCGAGATCGACGATCGGCGAAGCCGCGCGACCTTCCACCCAGACGAAGATCGCGAGCAAGACGGGGCAGGCGAGGGCGAGGCGAAGATCGATCGCGCCGCCACGTCCGACGCCGAGCGCGAGGCAGGCGAGCCCGCTGCCGAGGAGGAGCGTGCCGAGGTAGTCGTAGCGCGCCGTCACCTTCGCCGGCGCCGCGGCGCTCTTGCTGCTGGTGCGCGCGAGCCACGCCGAGATCGGGAGGACGACGAGGTTGACGACGAACACCGCACGAAAGCCGAACCACACCGTGATTTGTCCGCCGACGGGAGGGCCGAGGGCCGCCGAGAGCGCCATCGACGCGCCGAAGATGCCGAACGCGCGTCCACGAAGGGCGAGCGGCAACTCGGTGCGAAGGAGCGCCATCGCGCTCGGAACGATCATCGCGCCGGCGGCGGCCATCGCCACGCGGGCGACCACCAGCCAGGTCAGCGTCGGCGAGAAGAGCGCGAGGACCGCGCCGAGCGCGAAGGCCATTTGTCCGAAGGCGAGCGCGCGACGATGTCCGAGGAGGTCGCCGAGCTTGCCGCCGGGCGCCTGCATCACGATCGAGGTCACGAGATAGCTGGTGACGAGCGCGCGCGTCAGCGTCGAATCACTGGCCCCGAAGGCGGCGCCGATCGGCCGCAGGGCGACGCTGAGCATCGTCGAGTTGAGCGGTGCCAGCGCGGAGGCGAGCGCCATGGCGGCGACGAGACGGAGCGAGAGCCCCTGCGGTGCTTCAGCCACGCGTGATCGCTCGACGCTGCAGCAGATACAAAACCCCGCGTTCGAAAGCGAATTCGAGATCTTGGGTGCCGCCGAAGGTCGCCTCGCAGCGCGCGGTCAAGGCTTCGAGGGCGCCGAGCATCGCGTCGTCGAGGCAGAGTCGTTCGATCTGATCTTCGGGCACCGGCACCTCGGCGGTGCCACCGGTCTCGAGGAAGCGAATCGCCAAATCTTTCTCGCCGAGCGTGCGCGCGAGGATCGCTCCGCCGCGCGCCATTCGAAAACCGTCGGGCGTGACGAGCCCTTGCACGACCGCCTCGCCGAGCCCCCAGGTCGCTTCGATCACGCGCTCGTCGGCGCCGCTCACCGGATGACGCGAGAAGAGCACGCCGGCGACGTCGGCGCGCACGAGCTTCTGCACGACGACGCCCATCTTCGGCTCACCGTCGACGCCGAGCTTCTTGCGATAGGCGAGGGCCGCGTCGGTGTGCGCCGAAGCGAGCACTTCGGCGATGGCCGCGCGAAGGCCCGCCGCGTCGTGCACGCCGAGGATCGTCGCATGTTGCCCGGCAAAACTGGCTGCTGCGCTGTCCTCACCGACCGCGGACGAACGAACCGCGACGAGCCCACCGAGCTGGTGGAGAAGCGTCGTTTGGGCCGCTTCGTTTTCATCGCCGACGATCTCCGAGATCGCGTCGTGCGCGATGGCCACGCCCGGCGGCACGGGCAACCCCGCACGGAGCGCGGCTCCGAGTTGAGTGGCCTTGCCGCCGAAACCTCGCTCTTCGTCCACCAGCTCGAGCGGGACGAAGCTCATGCGCCGCCGAGCACGTGGACTTCACCACTCGTGCCGTCGACACGCACGCGCGCGCCGTCGGGGATCAGCGCCGTCGCCTCCTTGGTGCCGACGACCCCGGGAATGCCGTACTCGCGCGCGACGATCGCTGCATGGCAGAGCTGTCCCCCGCGATCGGTGACGATGGCGCCGAGGAGCGGAAGAACGACGTTGAAATAAGGCGCCGTCGAGCGCGTCACGAGCACGTCGCCCTGCTGCAGTCGACCGAACTCGGAGGCGTTTTGGATGAGCCGCGCGGTGCCCTCGTAGATGCCGTCGTTCACCGAAAGACCGCGCACGATCTTCTTCGACGACGTCGTCAGCGCCTCCTTGAAGAGGTTGGTCAGCACGGCGTCGACCGCGCGCGTCGCTCGCTTGGCCGCGGGCGGCAGGATGTTGGGATCGGGCGGCCCACCCGGCTGTCCTCCGAGGAAAGCCGGGATGTCGGCGACCGTCTTGGTCTCGCGCCAGACCGCGCGTCGATGGACCTCTTCGAGCGAAGGACCGCCCTTGCCCGTGAGCAGCGCCCGCGCCTCGGGCAATTCGAGATCGACCGCTTCGTCGGCCGCCTTCAGCTTGCCGTTTTCGACGAGGCGACGACCGAGCTCGAGGAGCGCTCGGCGCGCGATGCCGATCGCCCAACAGTCCGCGTAGAGACCGCGTTCGTCACGCAATCGATTGATGACGCGCGCCTCCTCGAGGAGCTCGTCGAAGCGCGTGCGATGCGCCTCGGGGACGAGCGCACGGAGCGCTGCCGTCTTCGCTTTCGCGTCCTCCGGGCGTGGTTTGAAGGTACCCGCGAGCGCGCCGCGGATCGCGCCGACGAGCACCTCGGGCATCTCGCCCGTCGCCTTGTCGCCGATGCTGTAGCTGACCGCGCGGTGCCACACGAGATCGAGGAACGTTCGCGCCGCCTCGCCCGTCGCCCCCGGCGCAGCCCGCAAGGCCTCGAGCTTCTCCGCGGGATCGCCGTTCGACTCGAGAATTTTCCGAGCCTCCGCGTCGTCCTTCAACGTCGGCACCAGCGCTTCGAGCTCACCCGCCGAGATCCCATTCGACAGCGGCGTCGAGCCGCGCATCGAGCAGAGGATCTCGCCCGGTGATTTTCCCGTCCACTCCGCGACGTGGGCGAGGAAGTCGCCGGTCGGGAGGATGCACGTCATCGTGTACTTGTGGTGGAGGCCGATCATCGCCGCCACGTGCTTCTCGCAACGCTCGAGGTGCGCCAGCAGCGCAGCGTCGTCGAGGCTGGTCGGATCGATCGCCACCAGCTCGCGATGCTTCGCCGTCGCCGCCGGTTTGTCGGTGTCGTCCCAGGTGCGCAAATCTTCGCGCCAGCGCCTTTGCGCGAACGCCTCCCCACTCGTGCGAATGCGCGCCCGCATTCCAGGATGCAGTCGCGTCAGCAGCCAGAGAATCGGCTTCGGCGGCGGCCCCTTCGCCCCCTTCGGCGCCCCGAACGGCGCCGGCTGCTGGAACCAGAAGTCGTTCACGAATTCGATCTCGAAGTGACTGAGGAGCAGCCCATAGCGCGCAGTCCCCGCCATGAACGCCGCCTTGAATGCCACCGCCACGGCACTCCGCCCGAACCGCGGCATCGGCCGAGGAAAGTGCGCAGTCTCGGCCTCCCAAGCCCCAGGCCCCGGCGGCTCCCAGCGGATTTCGGTTTCGGTGGTCATCTCGGCGTCTCCCTCTCGAGGACGCTGCATAGGCTGCGCGTCCATTGGCACATGATGCCTGAGTACGAGGGGAATTTGACGCTGGATCGACACGAAATGGTCACACGGGTGCAGGTGCAAGTGCAGGTGCGGGCGCGGGTTCGGGCGCAGGCGCAGGGCAGGCGCGAGTGCAGCGCGATAGGCTCAGTGTCATTCTGTGTCGATGCATTCGCGTTGGGCGGTTTCACTTCTCTGTCTCGCGGGCATCTCGTGCGCGACCGCGGAAGACGCCGGGCTCACGGGTGCGACCGATGCGAAGGTCGACTCGGCCATCGACTCCACGGTTGCGGATACGAACAGCGCGGATACGAACCGAGCCGACGATGCGGTCGATTCGGCGACGGTCGACTCGAGCAAGGGTGATGCGGCTGACGGCGGCACCGATATTGATGTGCTCAGCGACGACGCGATCGACGGCTCCGAGAGTTCGACCTCGGACGCTTCCGACACCTCGGACACCTCGGACACCTCCATTGCCGACACGGCGGTCGACGCCGACACAGGTCCCACGGCGGCGACGTGGACGACGGATGCGGTCTCGCATGCATGCACCCTCGGCGTGCGTTACGCGTATGTGTGCCCTTCCGGCGGCATCCCCAGCTCGGTGTGGGGGAGCGATCCGTACACCGACGACTCCTCCATCTGCACCGCGGGCGTGCACGCGGGCGTCATCACGTCGTCGGCGGGAGGCACCGTCGTCATCCAGATGAGCGCGGGCGCTGCGGCGTATGCCCCGTCGACGGCCAACGGCATCACCACGCTCAGCTACGGCTCGTGGAGCTGCAGCTTCGACGTCATTCGACCGACCGGCGATGGTGGCACCGACGTCGTCGTCGACACGGCGCCACCGCCGACGCCCGCCACGTCGTCGACCACCGCCGCCGACCACGTATGCAGCATCGGCTCGCGCTACGCCTACGCGTGCCCCCCCGGCACTGCAGCCTCCATCTGGGGCAGCTCCCCCTATACCTACGACTCGGCCATCTGCACCGCCGCCGTCCACGCCGGCAAGATCACGCTCAGCGCCGGTGGCGACGTGACCCTCGAAATGCGCGCCGGCGAATCGGCCTACGTCGGCACGACCGCCCACGGAATCACGTCATCGTCGTGGGGCGCGTTCAGCTGCAGCTACGTATTCATCTAGTCCCTATGCAGTGGCGTCCGCCCGCAACTTCGTCCGTTTGCCGACGTTTTTGGGGTCTCGAATCGCCGAGACCAAAAGTCGATCGCGGATCGCCACCAAAACAAGACCCGCGGGAAAATCATGGCGCCCAATACCTCAGTGCCCTCTCCCCCCTGCACCGATCACCCCACCACCCCCTCCCGCGCCCGCTGCTCTTCCTGCAACCGCCCCCTCTGCAACGACTGCTTCCGCTTCCGCCTCGACGATCGCCCCGCCTGCGCCCGCTGTGCCTACGAGCTCGCCACTCGCCCGCAGCGACGCATCTCCTTGGCGATCGCCTTCTTCACCTTCTGCGCCGTCGGCGGTGCTTGGTGCACGCGTCGCTATGGTCTTTGGACGAGCAGTCCGGGTGCGGTCGTCTTCGGGGGGCTCATCGCTGCGCTGATCGGGATCTTGGTGGTGATGACGGGAAAGCGCGGGAAGGAAACGCGGATCGAGAATCGTGATCCCGACGACAATCCCGACGTCGAAGAGGTCGTCGATGCGTCGCCGAGCCCGTATCGCGCTGGGGTGCGGCGCATCATCCAGGCCGCGTCGCCGCGGGTGTCGGGGGCTCTCACTGCGCTCGTCGTCTGTCTCAGCCTCGTCGCGTCGGCGGTGGCGGTGCCGTTCTCGTTGCATCTGCCGGTGTGGCTCGAGGTCGAGCTCGTGGTCGGCGCGTGGTGGTTGATCGTCTCCGTGACGCTCATCGTCATGCTCTATCGCGGCTTCCAATTGCGGGACGATTACGTCTATTTTCTCCCTTGGAATCGCCCCAAAGAAGGAGCCGGCGGTGGCGGCGGCGGCCATGTGACGTCTGCGAGCACTGGCAGGACGAAGAGCTCGTTCCTCGATGGCTGTGGCAGCGGATGCAGTCCGTTCGACGGGTGTGGAAGCGTCGATGGCGAAGGTGCGCTCATCGCCATCGTCGTCGTCGTCGCGGCGGTCGTCGCACTCGGGGCGGCGTGGCTCTTCGTCGAGCTGGCGATGCCGCTCGTCTTCTTCCTCATGTACAGCTTGCTCCTCCGCGCGATCTCCCGCGTCTCGCGGAACAACCGCGAGTGTCAGGGCAGCGTGCTCCGCTCGGTGGGCTGGGGCGCGCTCTGGGCTGCGATTTACGTGTTGCCGGTGGGGCTCTGCGCGCTCGTCGCGCATGCGCTGAAGAAGTGACGAGAAGTGACGAGAGTGACGAGCGGCCGTCACCAGCGCCGTCAGGACTACGCCTCGTTGGCTTTGAGATAGGCGAGGAGGAACGGGAGCTCGTTCACTGGGTCGACGTTCTGATTCGCCATCGGCGTCATGTACGTCTTGAAGAGGTCCTTCGCGGTGTCGTCTTGTTTGATCATCAAGTCCGGGCGGAGAATCATCTTCTCGATCCACTTGATGTCCCGACGCGCGGTCACGCCCTTGAGATCTGGACCGACGAGCTTTCCCTCGCCGACCTTGTGACAAGTGACGCAACCCTTGGCGACGAACGTCGCCTTGCCCTTGTCGACGTCGGCAGAGGCCGTGCTGTAGGTGAGCTCGGGGATGGTCAGCTTGTCGATGGAGTCGGGAGCGCCACCCCCCGCGGGGGCGACCGGCACGCCACCGCCCCCACCCGTCGAAGCAGGCGCGGGCGCGTCGGTGCCACCCTTGCTGCAACCGACGCTGGCGATCACCAGCAACGCACCGCCGAGGTGCACGAAACGAAGCCGCTTCGACATGAGTCTCTCCTTTGCCTTCCTTCGTAGGTAGGTGCGCGGTCGGTCGAATGGAAGATGCGACCGATCGCCGCGACTCCCGCGCCGACGAGCGCCAGCGCCCACTCCTCCGACTGCGCCACCGCGGCCACCGCGATGCAGCGTTTTCCGCGTGGAAAGTGACGGGCGTACTCGCCGAGAAGAACGGGAAGACCGCTACGTCTTCGGCCTCTGCATGACGATCAGCGCCTGCGGGAGAAAGTCGGGATCGGCCTTGAAATCGACGACCCTGAGGAACTTGCTCCATCGCGCTTCGACGTAGGCGCGCGGCAACAGCGTCTCGCCATAGAACGACGCCCCCCGCGTGTCGTCGCTCGCCGCCCCCGTCGCCGCGTGAACGATCTCGCCAGCGTCGTACTTCGCGCGCGCCGCCGCCAAATCGGGGAACGCGACCGCCAGCTGCGCATGCCAAGGATTGTCGTGCTTCGGCTGCTTCGACATCTTCTCGCAGAGGTCGAAGAACCAACGCCCTTGCGTCGTCGCGAGCAAGAGCCCACCCGGTTTCAAGAGCCGCGCCAGCTCTTCCGCCCACGCCAGCGACGTCGCCTCGTTGAGGTGCGAGAAGACCGAATAGGCATAGATGACGTCGAAGCTCTTCTCCGGCAACGCACACGGCGGCTGCGCCGGCACCACCTCGAAGCGCCCACGCGCGTATCCCTCGCGACACTGCTGAATCATCTTCGGATCGACGTCGGCCCCGACCACGTCGGCGATGAGCGTGTCCTTGAGGAAGAAGCGCGTCATCCGCCCCCAGCCACATCCGAAATCGAGGACGCGCGATCCACGCACGACGGGATGACCATGCTTACGCGCGTATTCTTTGACGACGCGATAGAAGCGATCGGCCTCGTGGAGAGCGTTTTTTCCGATGGATCCGACGGAGTGGAGCTGGAATTGATCGGAGGGAAACCCGGGGAGCTGGACGCCGCGGGTGCGCTGCTTGTGGAGGCTGCGCTCGAGCACCCATGACCAATCGTCATCGCTCGACGCTCCGAAGACTTCACAGGGCTCGGCGTCGGGGCCGGCGGGCGTGAGGCGGTAGTGGAGGCGTTTGAGGAGGTGGGTGAGCATGCCGGGGAAGGGGAGTAGTCGGGATGGGGCGCGGGCGCGAGCGCAGGCGCGGATGCGGGCGCAGGCGCGGACGATCAGCCCTCGATCTTCTCGACCTTCCCATCCGCATGTTTCGCAAATCTCCCCGCCTCGCGCGGGTGCACCGGATCATCACTCGACCACGGCCAGCCGCCGAACCTGGTGCGGCGGTAGTCGGCCATCGTTTGCTCGATCTCCGCGCGCGTGTTCATGACGAAGGGGCCCTGTTGGACGACGGGTTCGCCGATGGGGCGGCCTTGGAGCATGAGGATCTCGACTTCGCCGTCACCGGCGGCGAGGTGCAGGTTGCGCGACGGATCGACGACGAGGGCGGCGTGAGACGACTGCGTGTGATCGTCGACGCGTAGCTTCGGACCGTGGAAGAAGTAGAGGGTACGCACGGTGTCGGGGCCCGCGGCGGCGGGTACGTCGAAGGCCGCACCGGGGGCGAGGCGCATCGACATGATCGCCAAGTCGGAATCGGGGCGTGACGCCCACGATCGCGGCGGCGGCGAAGGCGGACGATTCTCGCCGAGAATTCCCGCGTAAATGTCGACGATCGCCTTTCGTCCTTTCTCGTCTTCGAACACCCTTCGCGGGATGTCTTTCGCCCACAGCATCGAGAAGTGCGGCTTCGTCATCTTGTCGGCGCGCGGCAGGTTGAGCCAAATCTGGAAGAGCTCGACGGGATTGGGCGCCGTCTCGGAGACCAGCGGAAACATCTCTGCGTGATTGATCCCGGCCCCCGCCGTCCGCCACTGCACGTCTCCGTGGCCAAACCGCGCCGTCGCGCCGAGCGAGTCGGAATGATCGATGTAGCCGCGCCGCACGATCGTGACCGTCTCGAAGCCCCGGTGCGGATGCTGTGGAAATCCAGGCACCACCTCGCCGTGGTACATGCGAAAGCCATCTTTGACGGTGAAGTCCATCCCGAGGTTGCGCCCCTCGAGCGACACCGCGGGCCCGAGGCGATCGTTGCCGGCGGGATAGGCATCGTCGTGATGAACGCAAAATAGAAACGGATCGACGGTCACCCAGGGGAAGCCGAGCGGCGCAGTCTCGCGAACGGAGGAGGACATCGTCCGATTAAAGCACGCGCCGGAGAACGCGCCGCTTCAGGGTTTCTGCGGCCCTTCGTCGCCTTTCGGCGCGTCGTCTTCCGGCACCTCCGAGAGTCGGGCGCCATCGATCTTTCGCTCGAGGAGCGCCTTCTCCTTCGCCTCCAGCGACCGCTCTGCCTTGGTACGCCCGTGCAAACGCACGTTCGTCTCCGCGCGCTTCTTCTCGGCTTCCTTCGCCTTGCGTTTGCGAAATTTGTTGAGATTGACGACGTTGGACACGGTCGCTCCATCGTAGCGCGAGGAAGTGACAGGTGTAGGCGTTGACGGCGTGGGCGGCTCGCGAAACCATCGAAGAAGTGCGCCGTCAGTTCCCAATTTTCACGCCTACGCTCATGCTCACGCTTCTTCTCGGCTGCGGCAGCTCGGAGTCGAACGACGTCGGTGACGGCGGAGCCTCCGACGACTCCGCGCTCCTCGACGACGTCGCGCGCGCCGAGACGATCGAGCCCAGCGACGCGCTCGTCGATGGAGCCGTGAAAGACACTTCGACCACTGACGCGACCCGCACCGATACGGGAGTCGACGACACGGCCATCAAAGACGTCGGCGTCGACAGCGGTCCTCCGAAGCCGACGACGGCGCTGCTTCGTCCCTCCGATCCGATGCCTTGCGCCGACCCCGCGGTGGTCTCCGAGGGCAACCTCGGCAAAGTCTTCTACGTCTATTGCACGAGCATGTCGCACGTCTGGAAGACGACGGATTGGGCTTCTTTTTCCGATGTTCGCGCGTCGGTGACCTTCACCCTCGCGGGCCTCTCCGCCAATGGCAAGGAGCTCGGCAGCTGGTGGGCGCCGGGCGTCGTCTACGCGCCCGCGCTCAAGCAATACGTGATGTACGTCTCGGTGCCCGATGCGCAAGGCACGAAGGGCACCGACGGTTGGGACACGCGTTCCATCGCCGTGCTCACTGCCGCAGCTCCCGACGGACCGTGGACCTACCAGGCCCTCGCCCTCGATGGCACCCCTGGCGAGCACTACATCGATCCATTCTTGTTCCTCGACTCGGACGGCACGCGCTACGTCTATTGGAAACAATACGGCGGCAGTCTCACGTCGAGCATCAAGGGCGCACGCGTCGACGGCACCTGGACCAACGTCGTCACGGCGAGCTCGATGGAAGTGATGAATGGATATGGCGGCACGGGCACGTGGGAAGACAACGTCCGCGAAAATCCCGCCGTCTTCCGCGACGCCGGAGGCCGCCATCACCTCATTTTCTCGGGCGGTCATTGGTTCAATGACACGTACGCGACCGGTCACGCGCTGAGCACTTGTGGCGCTCTCTGCCCCGCATCGTCGACCGGCGGCTGGCACATGGCCGACAGCGGCGATCGCGGCATCCTCCAAGTCGTGCGCACGCTCGGCAATCCGAAATTCGCCAATGGCGGCGCCGGGGGCGCGGTCTTCGTCGACGACTCGGCCATGCAAATCGTCTATGCCGCAGCCGCCAAGAGCGCGAGCGGCGACAGCGCGCGGTACCTGATGCTCGACGACCTGCAGTGGGCGAAGAACGCACCCTTCGTCGATACGTCGGGCCACGAACCGCGTGGCTACTGAGGGCTGAGCCGAGAGCATGACGCTCGCCGCGTTTTCCCCGCTGATCGTCCTCGGCGCGGTCACCCAGCTCTACGGCCTGGCGACGGTCCTCGTCCTCGGGCCCGCGGGCGCCGTCACCTTCTATGCGCCCTTCACCTGGCGCCGCTTCTATCTCCTGATGGGTTGGGCGCCGCTCACGTTCCTCACCCTCGCCCTCGCCGTCGACATTCGCTATTTGGCATTCTTCCTCGTCGCCGGCGTCGCGGGAATCGTCGGTGAGCTGCTCTTGTCGGTGCTCTGGCGCTCGTTCTTCCGGGAGCCGATTTGGACGTACACCTATGGCGCCAAAGCCGCGGGCTTCACCAGCACGCTGAATTTCCTGCCCTGGGCGATCGGCGGACTCATCTTTCAAGTCGTCGGTCGACTGGTGCACCCCGCGCGCTTTTCACCGATGCGACCGATGCTCGTCAGCGCCATCGCCTTCACGGTCGCCTTCGCGCTCGTCTCGGCGGTGCGTCTCTTCACCCGACCCCACGGGGGTGCTTTCTCGAAGACGGGATTGGCGCTCTTCTGCCTCCCGATCGCGACCACCAGCGTCGCGCTCGCGCGCTTCTGCGACCCCATCTATCTGCCTTTGATGGCCGCCTTCGCAGTCGTCGGCACGCTGACCGAATATGGATACGGCCGCTCGATGAGCTACCTCTTCGAGAGGGGCCTTTGGTCGTACAACCACGGAAAACTCGACGACGGCCACACGAGCTACATCACGCTCCCGCTCTGGGCGCTCGGCGGGCTCTATTTTCACTTCCTCGCGTCGTGCCTCGGGCTTTGAGCGAGCACCCGATGCACCACGAGGACGTCTGCCGAGTCCCGCAACAAGTCCACCCGCTGCACCTCGACTCGCACCACCTCGAGCCCGGTCCTCTTCTTCAAGTCCTCCAACAACTCCGCCTGTCGCTCGGGCTGCAAGAGCGCCAAATCGTCGTACGAGATTCGCAACGAGCCTTCCCGCTGCGCTGCGGTCAATTGCTCGAGCAAGGCGACGAGGCCGATGATCGTCCCGTCGACGAAGAGCAGCTCCGCCGTACTCACCTTCTTGTTCGCCACGCCGTTGAGAATCCCGAGCCCGATGCTGATGAACATGTACGTCAAATCGCGCATCCGAATTTCTTCGGTGCGATAGCGGAGAATTCCGAAGACGGCGAAGAGCCCGAGGGCGAACCCCAGCTCCATCGGCACCTTGCGGAGCAGGATGCACATCGTGAAGGTGATGACGTTGAAGACGTAATACGTGAAGAGCAACTCCCGATTGCGATGCAGTCGATAGTGCACCCCCGCGATCACCAACGTCGCGCACGCCAAGTCGACGAGCATCCGCGCCACGAGCCGCACGAAGTCGTCGACGTCGATGAAGTGCTCGGTCCCGAAGATCTGGTTGAAGGGGAGATTCATGGGTCGTTCGTCACTCGTCCCGTGCCTCGAGTGCGAGCGTGCGCAGCTCGAAGAGCAGCCGATTGCGCGGTAGCTCGGGTCGCAAGAGGGCAGTCGCCACCGCATACTTGCTGAGCGAGCTCGGCCGCAGACGCTCGGCCCGCACCGCCTGCGCGATCGGCGTCCGCATGCTGAAACGCGGTTGCTTGATCTCGAAGACGACCCAATCACCGAAGCGTCGACGCGTCCCGCCACGCTCGGCCTCGATGTCGAGATCGACGGTCACCCGCTCCTGAATGTTCACCCCGACGAGCCCCACCCGACGAAAATCGACCCGCAGGCATGGCCGCAGCTCCCCCACGGAGAGCTCGACGTGCGTCCGAAGAAACTCGAGCGCCCGCGCGTTCAAGCTCTCCTCGCCATACGGCAGCGCCAGCCGATGCTTCTCGGTCAGCTCCTCGCTCCGCTTGTTCTTCACCTCGAGAAAGCTCAACCCTCGATCGGGATAGTGCCGTATCCGCACCTTGCACCGCCGCCGCCTTCCACGCCGGTGATCGTGAAAACAACGCAAGTCGGGGGTGTCGAAATACAGGCTCCGATACCGCGCGACGTTGCCCCCGGAGACCGCCCACGCTGCGTAGTCGTCGCGAACGCGCCGGAGGATTCGCCCCGCGATCTCGGCAGTCGCGACGATCTTGGTGTCCACACGCCGCAACAGATCGCGCTCGCCCAAGGCCGCGCTCGCCGAAGGAAAAAGATCCGCGGCAGCGACGACCTCGAGAATGCTCACGTGGATTGTAGGACGAGGGTCGTCGAGTGATGTTCACCTGCGCCCGCGCCGGCGCCTGAAATCTCGCCCATTTGCGCGTCACTCCTCCATGAGTTACGTACTCCCTCCCGATGCGCCTTCTCCCCCTCCTCCTCTCCACCCTCCCTCTCCTCGCCTGCGCCGCCCAGCACGGCTCCAGCCTCGACGAGGAAACCTCCAGCAGCGCCAACGCCCGTCTCGGCGATCCCGCCTCCATCACCTTCGGCGCCGACTGGTCGGTGCACACCTCCGGCGCTCTCGTCGCCGGGGCCAAGGTCGACGTCGCCTACGATCTCGGTCGCCTCACGACCTGTCGTGGTGAGCAAGGCGGCATTCCGCAGTGGAGCGTCGGTGGCAGCTATCGCATCGGCGACGGGCCGGTGCAGAGCTTCGCGCTCGGTGGGCTCGATGGCACCGTCGGTCCGCTGAGCGGGGTCGCGCATGCCGCAATCACCCTGGAAAAAGCCGGCGATCTGCAGCTCTGGTTCAACAACGGCAACCGTTGGGGATGTCAGGCGTACGACTCGGCGTACGGCGCCAACTATCACTTCGCGGTCGGCGCCGATCCGCGGGCGCCGGGTTGGGTCGGGAACGCCAACGTCGTCGTCTCGCGCGCGACCTGCAGCGCCGGACCGTGCGACGCGGATCTCCGTCCGCTCGCGGGAGGGTTCTCCTTCGACACGTGGGCGAGGCAGCGCGCGGCGATCACGGCGGCGTATTTCCAAGTCTGGAAGTCGGGGGTCACCGACTTCGACAATCCCGATCTGTGGAAGCAGCTCGACGTGCAGGTGCACACGCGCATCGGCGAGGCCGGCACCTTCACCAGCAGCTACGTCTCCTTCGATCACCGCGTTGGCAACGACGCGCGCTACGTGATCTCGCTGCGCGGGCTCGATCCGTTCGCCGGGCCGAGCGGCTATGGCGGCGTCGTCGTCACCAAGAAGGCCGACTGCCCGAAATTCCCGCTCCGCAAATCGGCCGACGGCGCCTACGTCGAGACCGACCTCTTCTTCTACGTCACCGTCAACGGCGTCGAGCTGCGCCCCGCGCCGGGCGCGACGTACAAAGGCACTTACAGCGAGTACGTCGGCAACTACGCGATCTGCCTCTGAGGCCCGGTGTGGCGTGCATCCTTCTTCGACGTCGCGTCATCGGAGAGGGGCCGGTCTCTTCCGGACACACGCCATGCGCATCCTGGCCATTTGCGGCAGCCTCCAGAAATCCTCGGGCAATCGTGCCCTGCTCGACGAAGCCGCGCGACGCGTACCCGGCGGCGTCACCGTCGAGCGCTACGAAGGTCTCGCCGAGCTCCCGCACTTCGATCCCGACCTCGAAGCGAACGGCACGCCACCCACGGTCGCCGGGCTTCGTCGCGCTCTCGCCGCCTCCGACGCGGTCCTCATCGCCTGCCCCGAGTACGGACACAGCCTCCCCGGCGCCTTGAAAAATGCGATCGATTGGGTGATCGGCAGCGGTGAGCTCGAACGAAAGTTGGTCGCCATCACCGCCTCCGTCCCCCACTCCGAACGAGGTCGACGCGGCCTCGGCGCCCTCCGTCAAGCCCTCGCCGCCGTCAGCGCACAAGTCGCGTTCGACGAACCCATCGTCCGCGGTGAAGGCCAAGCGAGCGACCTCGACCGAGTCTTCGCGGCCCTCGTCGCAGCCGCGTCAGCTGCCCAATCGGAATAGCGAACGACTCGCCGACGCCTGCGCCCCTACTTCCCCTCGACGATCCTCTTCATCTTCATCTTCGCCGCAAACGCATTCCCCGGCCGATCAATCACCATGTGGTCCGCATCGCCGAACACGATGATCACCACATCCTTCCCATTCAACAACGTGCACTTCATCGCCCCATCCTCCCGCACGAAATAGGTCGAAGAAAGCACCTGCCCGGGCATGCTGATCTTGATCTGATCCTTCGTGTAGATGATCCGCAGCGCATTCGCTTCGTCCGACCCCATCTGCTGATTGAGCGCCGCCGCGCTCGCTGACCCCGCGGGGGTGGCGGCCTCGAAGCCAATCGCCTGCCAAGTGCCAATCAACATCTGCGCGGCACTCGGCGGCGCAGGGGTCTGCAGGTTCGGCGCGGAGCTCGATGGGGGGGTGGCGACGGCGCTCGCGACGGTCTTGGACGGTGCGCTGCCTTCCTCTTTGCAGGCGAGGAGCGACGACAAAACGACGAGCACGACGCACCGACGCATGCGCGCGACGGTAGCTGATTTGCGAGCGGGCGCGCGGGCGCAGGGGCGGGTGCGGGCGCAAACGCCGACGCGGGCATCAACCCGTGGTAACCCGCGATCCCATGACCTCCGTCGTCGTCGCCACCCACGGTCACTGCTTCGACGGGATGGCCTCGGCCGTCCTCTTCACCCACCTCGCGCGCGAGGTCGACGAGCTGGCGAAGGGGGCCACCGTCTCCTACAAAGGGCAGGCCTACGATCCGGGCAAAAACGGGGTCGATCCGCGAATCTTCGCCGGGGCGGCGGTGACGGCGATCCTCGATTTCCGGTACACCCCGACGGACGCGCTGACCTGGTACTTCGATCACCACGCGAGCGCGTTTCCCACCGAGGCCGATCGGGCGCACTTCGAGGTGTTGGCGGGGAAGGGGCGCGGGTTCTACGACGCCAAGTGTGGGTCGTGCACGAAGCTGATCGCGCGGATCGCGGTCGAGAAGTTCTCGGTCGACATCTCGCGCTTCGACGAGTTGGTGCGTTGGGCCGACATGATCGACTCGGCGAGCTTCCCGTCGCCCGAGCTGGCGGTCGAACGGCGCGAGCCGGTGATGAAGCTTTTGGCGGTGATCGAGCAGCAGGGGGACGATCGCCTCCTCTCCGATCTCGTCGCGCGGCTCTCGCGACGGCCGATCGCCGAGGTGGCCGCCGACGTCGATCTGGTCGAGCGCTATGCGCCGATCGATGCCCTCCACCAAGCCCAAGTGCAGCGCATCCGGGCGCATGAAGAGCGGCGGGGCCCGGTCGTCTTCGTCGACTTGCTCGACGCCGTCACCGAGACGGTCACCAAATTCGTCACCTACGCCGACGTCCCCGACGCGCCGTACAGCGTCGTGCTCTCGCGCACCGAGAAGCGTTGCAAAATCTCGGTCGGCTACAATCCGTGGTGTGGCTCTCCGCGAGCGCACGACATCTCGAAGATTTGTGAACGCTTCGGCGGAGGCGGGCACGCGGTGGTGGGCGCCATCGCGCTCGCGCCCGATCTCGAGCGATGCCGCCAAATCGGGGCCGAAATCGTCGCCGAGCTGAGCCGCTAGGCTCGCGATCACGCGAAACTAGCCGCAACGCGTCGTCGCGTGCGATTGCAGCCCGGACGCAGCTCGGGGTGAATGCGGGCTCCGACCGCACGTCAACCCGTGTGTCAGAGTAGTTTCGCCGTTTCGCTGGAGGCCCTCCGATGTCGCTCCGTTCCATGATCCGCGCGTCCGTTTTCGCCGCCTCGCTCGCCGCGACCGTTGGCCTCGCCGGCTCGGCCGCCGCACAGACGACGATTCCCTTCCCGATTCCGGGCACCGGGACGCCCTCGCCGATCCCCGGCCTGCCCTTCCCGGGCGGAACGCCGGGCGCCACGCCGATCCCGGGCCTCCCGCCCTTCCAGCTCCCTGCGCCGGGCGGCGCGCCGGGCATCCCCAACATTCCGGGGCTCCCGAGCAACATCAAGCTCTTCTCGCCGACGGGCTCGCTGCTCAGCAGCTTCATGCACGACGAGGCGAAGAAAATCTTCCAGAAGGAGAAGGACGCGCTCAAGGAGAAGGACAAGGCGGTCGTCGCCAACATCCCGCTCCAGACCGATCCGGCCAAGGACGAGATCAACGCGTTCGCCGGCTGCGACGACAGCGGCAAGACGTTCGTCGTGGTCACCGAGGGCCTCTATCAAATCCTCGATCTCGTCGCGCAGACCCGCGCCACCGACGAAGTCTTCGGCACCTCGACGTACGACGCGTACATCAAAGATCTCGCCGCGCAGCAGGAGGGCAAGGCCACCGTGCTCCCTCTTCCGCCGGGCCTCCTGACGCCGGGACAGTCGCTCGATCCACGCAAATTGAAGCGCCAGCGTGAGATCTTCGACGAGTCGATCGGCTACGTCATCGGTCACGAGCTCGGTCACCACTACCTCGGTCACCTCGGCAGCGCCTGCTCGGGCGGCGGTGGTGGCACCTTCAAGCCGGGCGACGTCGTCAACGTGCTGAAGAAGGTCGCGCCGTTCTTCAACCAGCCGAACGAGATCGCCGCCGACATCGCCGGCACCAACAACATCCTCGACGCCGGTCAGAACGAGTCCGACTACAAGTGGAGCGAGGGCGGCGCGCTCCTCGTCGTCGACTTCTTCCAGAAGCTCCAAGACCTCCACCCCGGTTCGGTGCTCTTCACGTTCATCTCGACGCACCCGAACCCCAAGCTCCGCGCGGGCTTCATCAAGAGCACCGCCAACACCTGGCGCGTGTTCCACCCCGGCGCGAAGACCGGCAACGGCAACACCTCCGATCCGAGCCCGCTCCCCGGTGGCCTCCCCTTCCCGACGGGCGGCAACACCCCCGGCAGCGGCGGCGGCATCCCTGGCCTGCCGCAGATCCCGGGCCTCCCGACCCCGAAGTAACTCGCAACTCGCAAGCCCTCGAGTCGCTCGCAGCACTCTCGGTGTAAGCTGCGCTCGTCGTCTGCGTTGAAGTTCTCACTCCAACCGAACCCCAGGACCCCTCATGGCCTCGTCGCACTTCACCGTTCCCGTGATCGCTTCTGCCCTCGTCATCGGCACCCTCGTCTCGGCAGGCTGTGAGCCGCGCAAGAAGGCGAACACTGGGGGAACGGGGGCTGCGACGACGGCGGTCGCGGTGGCGACGACCACGACGCCTGCGACGACGACGGCACCTCCGGCGACGACCACCGCGCCGACGGGGACGACCGCTCCTCCGGCGACGACAGGCGGATGGCCGGCGATGCCGCCGGGTGGCATCGATCCCAACGTCGTCGCCGATGTGCTCGCGAAGGCTGGTGCGGCGATCGGCATTCCTGCGGCGGGCGGTGCAGCCGTGCCGGGCGACACGCTGCAGACCACCATCAACGCCAGCGCCGCGAAGAACGCGCCTGGATTTGCCGCTGTTTCGCCGGTCGGACGCGCCACGCTGAAGAACGGCGAGCATGGCGGGATGAACTTCGACATGGAAGCGGGCAAGTGTTACGTCGTGCTCGGCGCCGGTGGCCCGGGCGTGACGCAGCTCGGTCTGCACATGCTCTTCCCGATCACGCCGCCGAACGCGGTGCTCGCTTCCGACACTGCCCACGGCAACGCGCCGTTCCTCGGTGGAGACGGCAAGCCGCTCTGCCCGCCCGTGAAGTCGTCGGTCCGCCTCGACGTCGTCCCGATGGCCGGCGCAGGTCAGGTCGCCGTCCAGGTCTGGTCCAAATAGTCCCCGAAGACTTCCGTGACCGAGCAGAGCGAGATCATCGGAAGTGGTGATACGCTCGTCGCGTGACTGACGAACTTCCCGGGGGAGGAAGCGAGCGACGTCGCGGTGGCATTTCGCGCGTCGCCGATGCGATGGCCGCCGACGGACGCTTCGTCGCCGACGTCGTCACGCGCCCGCATCAGCGCCTCTTGATGATTCGTCGGGGCGACCACTTCGTCACCCTGGCACCGAGCGAAGTGTGGGACGAAGAGCCCGCGCTCCTCCGCCCGCATCTCGAGAAGGTGGCCGAGGGCGAGGCCGTGCTGATCCTCCTCGATCGCCCGAAAGAGCCTGATTTGGGGGCGATCCTCGAGCGTGGCGTCTTCTCGATCATCGCGCGCGATGCCGACGTCGACGCCCTCTTCGTCGCGCTCCGTGGCGCCTTCGAATACCTCTCGACGAAGACCCGCGCCGAGTCGCGTGGCAAGTGGTTGCAGCGCTATCGCTACGAGCTCGGTGAGCTCATCGAGATCGCGCGCGCGCTCACCACCGAACGCGATCTCGACAAGCTGCTGCCGCTCATCCTCGAGAAGTCGCGCTTCATCACCGGCGCCGACGCAGGGAGCATCTACGTCGTCGAGGGCGACGATCCCGATCCGAGCCGCCGCACGCTCCGCTTCAAGACCTCGCAGAACGACTCGATCGCCTACGAATCCAAGGAGTTCACGCTCCCGATCAGCAACCGCTCGATCACCGGGTTCGTCGCGCTCACCAAGCAGACGGTGAACATCGCCGACGTCTACGAGCTGCCGCCGGGTACGCCGTATCAGTTCGATCGCTCGTTCGATCAGCGGATGCAGTACCGCAGCCAGTCGATGCTGGTCTCGCCGATGGTCTCGGCGCAGGGAGAAATCATCGGCGTCCTCCAGCTCATCAACAAGAAGCGCGAGCCGAAGCTGAAGCTGGCGAGCCCCGACGACGTCGAGCGGCTCGTCGTCGCCTTCGACGATCGCAGTGAAGAGCTCCTCGGCACGCTCGCCGCGCAGGCCGGAATCGCCCTCGAAAACGCCATCCTTTACGCCGAGATCAACCGCATCTTCGCCGGCTTCGTCACCGCCAGCGTCGAGGCCATCGAGCAGCGCGATCCGACGACGAGCGGTCACTCGCGCCGCGTCGCCAACCTCACGGTCGGGCTCGCCGAGGTCGTCTCCGGCGAGATGGCGGGGCCTTATCGCGAGGCCAGCTTCTCGCTCAACGAGCTCCGCGAAATCGAAATCGCCTCGCTCCTCCACGACTTCGGCAAAATCGGCGTCCGCGAAGAGGTGCTGACGAAGGCGAAGAAGCTCTTCGATCATCAGCTGGCGACGATTCGCCAACGCATCGACTTCGCGACCAAGGCGCACGAGGTCGACGTCCTCGAGCGTCGCTGTCGCATGATCGAACGCGGCGCTCCCAAAGAAGAGCTGCAGGCGCTCGACGACGAGCTGCACAAGCGACGCGCCGAGCTCGAAGCCGCCTGGCAGGCGATCCTCGCCGCCAACGAGCCGACGGTGCTCAAGAGCGGCGATTTTCACCAAATCGAGTCGCTCTCGCGCGAGACGTACGTCGACGTCGCCGGCAACGTCCATCCGCTGGTGACCACCGCCGAGGTCGCCTCGCTCTCGGTCCCGCGCGGCTCGCTCACCCCGGCCGAGTACGACGAGATCCGCTCGCACGTCGTCCACACGCGCAGCTTCCTCTCGCAAATTCCCTGGGGTCGCGCGTTTCGTCGCATCCCGCTGATCGCCGGGTGTCACCACGAGAAGCTCAACGGCGCGGGCTATCCCGCGCGCCTGAAGGGCGAAGAGATCCCGCTGCAGTCGAAGATGATGGCCATCTCCGACATCTTCGACGCCCTGACCGCGAGCGATCGACCCTATAAAAAGGCCGTTCCCGTCGATCGCGCGCTCGACATCCTCGGCTACGAAGTGAAGGACGGCGCGCTCGACGGCGAGCTCGTGCGCCTGTTTCGTGAGGCCAAGGTGTGGACGCGCCTGATGGGCGAGGGCCCGCCGATCAGCATGCGCTTTCGCTAGGGATTGATCTTCGTCGGCAAGGCCACCGGGCCGACGGGCTTCTTCGGCCCCGGCTTCCACACGACCTGTTTCGCTTCGACCGTGAATTTCTGCTCCATCACGAAGACGTCGTCCTGGCCCTTGAGGGTGAACGAGGCGATGGGGCTCTTCGGTCGCAGCTGTTCGGAGAGGTGCGTGTCGAGGGTGAGATCGAACTGGGCGTCGCGCGGGAGGTTCTCGATGAGGACGTGCGCCGCGCCCGACGCATCGGTGCGCGCGACCTCGCGGCCGAGGTAGAGGACCGGCAATCCAGCGCCGTTGTCGGCACGCACGGCGACGACGATGGTGCGCGTCGCCTTTGGGCATGACACGTCGTACTCGGGCATTTCCGTGGGATCGGCGAGGCGACGGAGGGTGATGGTGAGCGTCTTGGTCGGCGATTCATAGCCGACCGGGCAGACCACGCTCACCTCGTAGACGTCGCCTTGCCTCCCCTTCAGCTCGAGGGCGGCGATGCCCTTGTCGTTGGTGGTGGCGATCGGTTTGCCCGAATAGGTGACGTCGGCGCCGGCGAGCCCTTTTCCTGGATCGCTCGTGACGTGGACGGCGACGCGGAGGGGCGCCTGTGACTCAGGGGAAAGGCCCCGATCGCAGGCGACGAGCGCGGAGAGCGCCACGAGGCCAAATGCACTACAAACAAGGCCAAATCGCCGAAGGCCGGACATCGCTTGCGAGCCTAGCACCCGGCTCGACGCAGTGCTCCGGGTGCCGCGCGGGTGTTTCGCGCGGTCTCCCTCGCCACTCGCGCGCGACAGCGATAGAAGGCTCAGATGGTCGAGGCGGGCGAGCCGGAGAACGTCGAAGGCGAAAAGCCGCAGACGTCGAGGACGCCCTCGATCCGCGCGATTCGTCGAGAGCGTCGCCGCAAGCTGACGCAAGACGCGTGGAACCTCCCCAACATCCTCACCTACACGCGCGTGGTGATGATCCCCGGCGTGCTCTTCCTCCTCGATCGCGGCACGCGACGCGACGGGGCCTGGGCGGCGCTCCTCTATGCGCTCGCCGCCATCACCGACTTGCTCGACGGCTACCTCGCGCGTCGGCTCAACATCGTCTCGGTGATCGGCAAGTTCCTCGATCCGCTCGCCGACAAGCTGATGGTGATGGCCTGTCTCGTCTGGATGGTGACGAGCGGGCGCATCCCGGCGTGGGCGGTGATCGCGCTCCTCGCGCGTGAGCTCTCGATCACCGGTCTGCGCGCCATCGCCTCCAGCGAAGGTTTCGTCATCGCCGCCGAAGAGACCGGCAAGCAGAAGACGGCGCTGCAAATGGTCGGGATTCTCTGCCTCATCATCGGCTATCCGTATCGCTTCGATCTGCTCATCTACGACTTCGGCATCGTCGATCTGGTGCTCGTCGGGCGCGGGCTCGTCTACGCTTCGCTCATCCTCTCGTTCGCCAGCGCGGCGCAGTACGTCGCGCTCTTCGCCAACGCCGTCGAGGCCAAGGAGAAGCGCGAAGACGCGGAAGATCACGGCGCCGAAGGCTGAGCGATGGGCCTCTCGCTTCGAATCAAGTGGACCGCGGCGCTCCTCTTCGCCGGCGCCGTGCCGCTCGCTGCGCTCTCGATCGGCTTCCTTCGCATCCAGAAGAACGGGCTCGTCGCCGCCGAGTACACGATGCAGGCGGCGGTCGCCGATCACGTCATGACCCTCGTGCAGTTCGAGCTCAAAGGCGCCGCCGACGCCACCCACCTGACGAGCGAGCTGCTCTTCTCCGACGACGTCGACGTGCAGGCGAAGCTCCATCGGGCCGAAGACGCGATGGCCGGATCGGCGCTCCTCGCCGAGGTCGCGATCTACGACAAGGACGGCAAGCTGGTCGACGCCATCCGTCGCAAGGACGCCGGAGAGACGCCAAAGAGCCCGGAAAACGTGCCGAACTTGGCGAAGACGTTGGAGCGATTGGGGGCTTGGACGGGGCCGTCCGACGACGCGACGGCGACGACGATGCGTTGGGTCGAGACACGTTGGAAGGACGGCGTCCTCGAGGCGTACGTCGTCGGCACGCTCCGTCGCGAGACCATCGACGCGGAGGTGCGCACGCTTTCGAAGAACCGCTTCGGCGACGACTCCGAGGTGGTGGTGTTCGACGCGCGCATGCGGGTCTTCGCCGGTGGCCCGTTCGCGTTCGGCGCGCAGCTCGACAAGAAGGACGTCTTGACCTCATACCCGGCCGCGCTGGCGCAGCGAGGTCCGCGGCTCGTCGTCACCGGTGAGTTCCGCGCCGAGAACGGCGACGAGATGCTCGGCACCATTTTGCCCGATGAATCACGCGATTTCTTCGTCGCCGTTCGCCGTCCGACGAGCGAGGTATTCCTCTCGTTGCGACAGACGCGGACCGCGCTCTTCGCTGCCGCAGCCGTCTTCGCGGTGCTCGCCCTCGCGCTCGGCGTTTGGCTGGCGGCGCGGACGATTCGCCCGCTCCGTGCGCTCGTCGAGCTCTCGCGCTCCTACGGCAAGCGCGCCTTCGCCACCAAGTCGACGGTGAAGACGGGCGACGAGCTCGAAGGTCTCGGCGACTCGCTCGAATCGATGGCGGCCGACATCGCCGCCGGGGAAGCGGAAATCGCTCGACGGGCCGCGGTCGAAGCCGATCTCTCGCGATATCTCCCTGCCGAGGTGGCGAAGGCGATCGCCGCCGGCACCCAAAGGCTCGAGCTCGGCGGTGAACGTCGTCGCGTCACCATTCTCTTCGCCGACGTCGTCGGCTTCACGCCCTTCGCCGAGAGCGCCTCTCCCGAGCGCGTGGTCGCCTTTCTCAACGAGCTCTTCACGGTGCTCACCGAGGTCGTCTTTCGTCATGGCGGCACCGTCGACAAGTTCGTGGGCGACTGCGTGATGGCCATCTTCAACGCGCCGATGACGGTGCAAGATCACGAAGCGAAGGCGCTCGCGGCCGCCGAGGACATGCACCGCTTCGTCGAGGCCAACGCCGGCACCTGGAAGAAGAAGTACGATCTCGACGTCAAGCTCGGCATCGGGGTCGCCGGTGGCGAGGCGCTGGTCGGCAACCTCGGGAGCGAGACGCGCATGGAGTACACCGCCATCGGCGACGGCGTGAACGTGGCGGCGCGACTCGAAGCACTGGCGCAGCCGGGGCAGACGTTGGTCACCGCCGACATCGCGACGCTCGCCGGCGACGGCTTCACCTTCCATCCGCTCGGTGAGCACCCGCTGCGTGGGAAGAAGCAACCCGTGCCGATCGTGGAGCTGGTGACGTGAGCGACGACACTCGGCCTGGGTTCGCCGACGCGCCACGTGACGCGCCGGCCTCGCCCTTCATGCAGTGTGCACACTGCGGCGAGGCGATGCGCCCGGAAAAACCGTGCCCTTCGTGTGGTCGCGCTTCCCCGAGCGCCCGCATCGGTCAGGTGCTCGCCGGCAAGTACCGCGTCGAGGCGGTGCTCGGACAGGGCGGCTTCGGCGTCGTCTATCGCGGCACGCACCTCTCGCTCGGCGGGGACGTCGCCATCAAGTTCCTCCTCACCGAGTGGACCGATCACGCGCACCCACGTGTTCGCTTCAAGCGCGAGGCCGAGGTGCTGGCGAAGCTGCGCCATCCGGGCATCGTCTCGGTCTTCGACTTCGGCGAGGATGGCGGCGATCTCTACCTGGTGATGGAGCTGGTGCGCGGCACGGTGCTCAGCGACTTGCTCTCCGTCGAGCTGCCGCCGTTCTCCTTCGAGCGCATCGGCGGCATCCTCGTCCAGGTGCTCGAGGTGCTCGAGGCCGCACACGGCGCCGGCATCGTCCACCGCGATCTCAAGCCCGACAACATCATGCTGCTCGATGCAGGCGATGGCGTCGAGCGCGTGAAGGTGCTCGATTTCGGCCTCGCGCTCGATCTCGAAGCGGGGCCCAACTCGGTCAAGCTGACGGCGACGCAGACCATCAACGGCACGCCCAATTACATGTCGCCCGAGCAATGTCGCGGGCAGCGCGTCGATCCGGCGAGCGACATCTACACGCTCGGAGTCATCTTCTACGAGCTCATCGCCGGCGAGCGGCCGTTCATCCAAGACGAAGCGGCAGCGCTCTTCGCGCAGCACATGTTCGTCGACGCGCCGCCGCTGGAAGAGCGTGGCTACAAGCGCGCCGCGCCGCTCGCTCTCGCTGCGCTCGTCAAGCGCGCGATGGCGAAGAAGCCGCAAGAGCGTCCGACGGCACCGCAGCTTCGCGCCGCGCTCGAAGACGCCCTCCGCGGAATCGATCCGATTTCGCTGGCCGCGCGTGGCGCCGCCGATCGGGCAGCGGTGGGTGCGCTGAGCCGTAGCGAACGTGCAATCAAGCCGCAGGACGCAGGCGGGGCGGTGACGGTCGAGTCTCCGATGAGCCTGCAGCCGCGCATCGACGGTGAAGGTCCGTGTATCGCCTTGTGGGGCTTCTCCCCGAAGCGGCTGGAAGATCTGCGCGCGGTCCTCGCGGTCAACGGCGCCTCGCCCCACGCCTGCTCGAAAGACGAGACGCCGCCGTCGAGCTACGGGGAGGCCAAGGTCGCCGCCATTCTCCTCGCCGCTGGCCCCGACCTCGCCGCGTCTCTCTCCCGCGCGCGCACGGCCGGCGCGCCGATCTTGGTGGTCGGACTCGAGGACGCCTCGGCGCTGCCGTCGCTCATTCGTGCCGGTGCCGCCGACGTCGTCATGAACGACGTCGACGACACCATCGTCTGCCAGAAGGCGTTTCGTTTGGTGAAGCGAAGACGCTGAAAATCAAGCCTGTTTGTCGTGCGAGCGGCGCCTACGGGCCCACGCGAGACCGAGCGCGCCGAGCGCAGAGGCGACGTAGCCGAAGGTGTCACCCGAGGAGCTGGTGGCCGCCTTGCACGCGCAGCCGCCGCCTTCGATGACGTTGCCATCGCTCGACGCATCGAGCGCCGAGTCGTCAGCGCCATCGCTCGCGTCGCCGCCGCCGTCCCCGACGCTGACGTCCCCGCCGATGTCGCCGCTCGCGTCCGAGCCCGAGTCGACCGAGGTGTCGGCGCCGGCGTCGGTCGCGCCATCGCCAGAGTCGCCGGCGTCACCGGCGTCCGGTCCGGCATCGGTCGCGCCTGCGCCACAGGTGCCGCCGGTGCAGAGGGCGCTACGGCATTCTTCCGGTTTGCCGCACGCCGTGCCGTCGGGCTTGCCGCACTTGCCGTCCGACGCGCACGTCGCCGATCGACAATCGCCCCCTTTCGCGCACGGATCGCCGTTGAGCGCGCCGCACTTGCCGTCCTTGCCGCAGACGGCATCGCGACAGCTGGCCGCGGTCGCAGTGGTGCACGGACCATCGCCCGTCGCGAGCCCACAGAGATCGTCGGCGACGTCGCAGACGCCGCTCGCGCAGATGCGCTTGCCGATCGGGTCGGTGCACTTGTCGAGACCGGTGGGCGTCGTCGGGAGCGCCGTTCCATTGGCGATCTTGGCGACGCACGAGCCCGTCGCCGATGGCGCGGCGTTGCACCATTGGGTGGTCGCGTCGCAGTCAGCGTCGCTGCGACAGGTGCTCCCGCAAGCGCCGCTGGTGGCGTCGCAAATCGGTCCGAGGTGCGAGCCCTTGCAGTCGGCGCTGGTCGTGCACTTGCCGCAGGCGCCGGTCGACGTGCAGTAGGGCGAGCCGGCCGTCGGACACGGGTGTGACGACGTCGCGCCGTTGTCCCCATCGCACGCCGCGCACTTCACACCGGCGACGTCGCAGATCGGCTTGACCCCGCTGCACTGCGTGTTCGAAGTGCACTCGACGCAGGTGTTGACCGTGCTGCACGCCGGAAAGAACGTCGTCTTGCAGTCGGCGTCGATGACGCACGCCTCGCATTTTCCCGCCTTGGTGCCGCTGGTGGGGCAGATGGCGGAGCGACAGACGGCGGCGCCGGTGGTCGCGTCGCAAGGTCCGCTGTCGATGAGGTAGCCGCAGCGTCCGTCGGTGTCGCAGACGCCGGAGGTGCACGCGCGAGCCGCGGTCGCCGTCACGCACGAGCCGCCAGGGACCGCGACGCCGTTGTCGACCTTCGGCGTGCACGCGCCTCCCGCGCCGGGGGCCCCGAGATCGTTGCACCATCGTCCGCTGCCGCACTCGGCGTCGCTGAAGCAGAGGCTGCTGCAGGCGCCGCTCGTCTTGTTGCAGAAGGGACCGGTGTGACCCGTGCCGCAGTCGGCGTCGCTCGTGCACTTGCCGCAACTGCCCGCGCTCGCGCCGGTGAGCGTGCAGGTCGGCGCCGCCGACGAAGCACACGCCGCGGTGGTGAGGCCGCCTACGTCGCCGTTGCAGGCCGCGCACGCGTGGCTCGCACCGCAGAGTGGCTTCGTCGCGGTCTTGCAGTCGGCGCTCACGCCGCACTCGACGCACGCGCCGGAGATGAGACACACCGGCGACGCCGCCGAGGAACACGGGTGCGACGTCGGCTTGCCGTTGTCGCCGTCGCAGGCGACGCAGAGGTCGTGCGTCGGCGTGGTGTCGCAGACTGGCGTGATCGAGACGCAGCCGCTCGTGCTGGCGCTCGTGCACTTGCCGCAGGTGGTCTTGGCGGTGTCGCAGAGACTGCCGCTGAGGTTGCCGACGCAGTGCGTGTCGCCGAGACACTCGACGCAGGTGCCGAGCGCCGCGCCCGAGGTCACGCAGGCCGGCTTGGCGAGGCTGCAGCCACCCGCCAGGCCATCACCGCCACACTTGAAATTGGCGGTTCCGGAGATTCCGGCGACCCACAGTCCGACCGGGCCGCCGTCGTTGAGGACGTGGAACTCGAGCTTGTTGGCGCCGGCGACGAAGTTGGCGGTGCTGGGGATGACGAACGTCTTCGTCGACGAGAACGTGTCCCAGGTGAGGCCGGTGGTGACGCCGTTGAGGAAGATCGTCGTGTGGTTGTCGGCGGCGACGTTGAGCGTGAGGGTCGCCGTCTTCTCGTCGAGGTTCTTCAGGCTGAAGGGGAGCGTGAAGACGAAGGTGCCGGTGGCGGTGCCGTTGCCCGCATCGGCGCGCTGCGAGATCCATTTCACTGTCAGGCTGTCGGCGACCCAAGGGCCGGCCGGCGGCAGTGGATAGGCGGCGTTGGCGACGAATGCGCTCGGCCCTTTGAACGCCGCGTCGGGGCTGACGGTGAGCGCGTAGTGCGGATCGACGGCGCCATCGGCGAGGCCGATCGCCAGGGCGTCGACGCCGGTGGAGAAGAGCCCGGGGATCGCGTCGGCCTGCGCGGCGGCGGAGTACGACAGCGAGAGAGCGAGAGCACCGGTGACGGTAGCGATCGAAATGCCAAGCTTCATGTCTACGATTGTCCGTCACGCGTCGCGGGTGCGCATCCGCGATCTCGACGTTCCCGTCCGGGCTGTGAACGCGTCGTGACCGCGCGACATCTCGCCACGCGTCGTTGCAAATGTCCTCGACCGTAGGCTTCTGCAACGCGAAAGCGCCTGCGCAGTCCGCTCGCGGCCCGTCGAAACGCGAGAGGAGTACCATCCCCGACGTGGCCCGACTCCCGCAAAGCGTCCCCCTCCGATGAAGCGCTCCTTTCTTCGAGCAGTTCCCGTTTTTGCCGTCGCTGCGGTCGCCGCCGTCTCTGCCACGTCGGCGCGAGCGGACGACGTCCAGAGCTACACGACCGTCGAAGGTGACTCGTGCGAAGGGCTCGCGGCGAAGTTCTGGGGCGATCCGAAGGTGTACGCCAAGCTCCACGAGCTCAACCCGCAGATGGGTCCCGTACCCCATAAAATCAAGCCTGGAACGGTGCTCAAGGTGGCGAAGCCAGGGCCCGATGCGCGGGTGACCTTCATCCGCAACCACGTCGAGGCGGCGACGCCTGCCGTGCACCCGGCGGCGAACGGCGAGCCGCTGATGAAGGGGAACAAAGTCGACACGTTCGAGAAGTCGAACGCCGAGGTCACCTTCAAGGACGACAGTCGGTTGCAGCTCGCCGAGCAGACGCTGGTCATCATCCTCGGCAGCACCTTCAGCAAGGCGACGTTCGGCAAGACCGCCGAGGACACGACGCTGGTGAAGGGCAACCTCGCGGCGTTCCTCAGCGGCAGCGCGACCAAGAAGGTGGCGACGCCGTCGGGGAGCATCACCCTCGGTGGCGACGCGAAGATCGGCGTCGACGCGAAAGACGCCACGCGGCTCGCCGTCTACAAGGGCAAGTCGACGTTGAGCAACGCGGGCAAGAGCGTCGACGTCAAGGAAGGCTTCGGGAGCAAGGCCGAGAAGGGCAAGGCGCCGACGCCGCCGAGACCGCTCCCGATCGCGCCGACGTGGGTGAAGTCGATCGCGCCGCTGACGCTGACGACCGCGGGAGAGGTCGATCTCTCGGGCACGTTCGCGCCCGGCGTCGGCGGTCCGAAGGTCGTGTCGTGGCACGTGCAGCTCTCGCGTGACGCGTCGTTCAACGATCTCGTCCTCGACGCACAACACGCCGGCACGGCGACGACGTTCGACGCGCAAAAGCTCGCCGCAGGCCGTTATTTCGCGCGGGTCTCCGGCATCGACGACGATTTCTTCGAGGGTCCTTGGGGCGCGGTGAGCACGTTCGACGTGGCGACGACGACGATCGTACCGGCGGCGGCCGGCAAGGGCGCCTCGCTCCAGATCACGCCCGGGATCTTCTGCGGCCTCGACGGCGCGCCACTCGTCGCGACCGCGTCGAGCGCATCGACTGGCAACGTCGGCCTCGCGCTCGCGCCGCTCCGTGCGCACAAGCTCGAGTGCGCGCTCGATGCTGCGGGCACCGGCGCCTCCGAGGTGTCGATCTCTGCCGAACAGTCTGGTCTCGCGACCGCGACCACGGTGCTCGGCGAAGCGAGCTTCGACGGCGAGGCCGGCCATCGCGACGTGCGCATCACGCTCCTCGACCCCTCCGGCGCGCCCATCGTCGGCGCCCAAGTCGAGATGAAATCGACTGAATTTACCGTTGATCCGGTGAAGGCAGAGCCAGCCGGCGTCTACCTCGCGACGCTCCGCTGGAAGAGCGCATCCCCCGCGAGCAAGGTTCGATTCGTCGTCGAAGGCGTGCAGACGATCGACGTCGAGGTCCCCGCAGCGGGCCCCGACAGCGCACCACCGCCGAAGGCAGAGCCGACGACGCTGAAGCCGTTCCGCCTCGAGGTCGGCATCGTCGGGCTCGCGCAGCTCCCCTCTGACCCCCTCGGGGGCGGCGGCGGCATCGGGCTCGACCTCGGCGGGCGCTTCCTCGTGGGGAAGGGCGCCGTCACCGTCGGGCTACGGCCGATGTACGAACGTCACCTCGCGGGGAGCAGCCACGACATCGCCTGCAGCAGCGACGCGCCGGGCGACAGCGGCTGTCGTTTCGGCGCCGCCAACTACCGCTCGGCGATCGAGAGCGATCTCTTCTCGCTCGGCATCCCGATCACGTATCGCCTGAAAAACGAGGCCAGTTCGTGGACGCCGTACCTCGGCGTGGTGCCGCAGCTGCTCTTCGATCGGACCAAGGAGGTCGTCGACGCCGGGCTCGGCCCGAGTGGTCAGCTGATCGGCGGTCAGAACGACGCTTCGTACGCCACCCGCTTCGCCCTCGCGACGATGCTCGGCGTTCAGGTGTCGACCAGCAGGGGCGGCCGAGGGTCCTTCTTCCTCGAGCTGGGATGGCGATTCGCCGCCCATCGCGAGGTCTCGGGGACGAACGCCGAGCCGAAGGGCCCGCTCGCCTGGCTGGGCTATCGCTTGGCCCTTTGAGCACGGGCAGAGTGCGTTACGCTCCACCTCGAGGACCATGTCTGTCAGGAGCGTGCTGCTCGTCGACGACGAGCCCGACATTCGTCGAATCGGTCAGCTCGCGCTCCAGCGCGTTGCCAAGTGGGACGTGCGGCTCGCGTCGAGCGGTCCCGAGGCCGTGCAGCTCGCCGCCGCGGCAGTGCCCGATCTGATCTTGCTCGACGTGATGATGCCGGGGGTCGACGGTCCGACCACGCTCGTCAAGCTGCGCGAGCTCGAAGGGCTGAAGACGACGCCGGTGATCTTCATGACCGCCAAGGTGCAGCGTCACGAGGTCGATCGTTACCTCGCGCTCGGCGCCGCCGGCGTCATCGCCAAGCCCTTCGATCCAATGACGCTCGCCACCCAAATCGTCGAGTTGCTCGCGGCCAAGCCATGAGCGCTCCCTTGCCGAGCGACGAGGAAAGCCGCCTCGCGCGGCTCCGTGCGCTCGCCGTCCTCGATACGCCGACCGAGCCCGAGCTCGACGACATCATCGCGCTCGCCGCCGCGGTCTGCGACGTGCCGATCGCGCTCGTCAGCCTCGTCGACGCCGATCGCCAATGGTTCAAGGCCCGCCGCGGTCTCGTGGCCACCGAGACCTCGCGCGACATCGCCTTCTGCGCTCACGCCATCCACGGCTCCGAGCTCTTCGTCGTCGAGGACGCGACCTTGGACGCGCGCTTCTCCGAGAACCCGCTGGTGCGCGGCGAGCTCGGAATCCGCTTCTACGCAGGCATACCGCTGCGCTTCGAAGGTGAAGAAGGGAGCGCCATCGGGACCCTCTGCGTCATCGATCGAAAGCCGCGTATCCTCACCGAGTCGCAGCGTGACGCGCTGAGCGCGCTCTGCCGTCAGGTCGTCGCCCACCTCGGCGAACGTCGTCGCGGCCGGCTCCTCGAAGAGCGCACCGTCCAGCTCCAAGACATCCTCGACAACGGCAGCGACCTCATCCAGACGGTCTCGCCCGAAGGGAAATTTCTCTTCGTCAACCGCGCTTGGTTCGAGACGCTCGGCTTCACGCCGGCCGATCTCCCCCAGCTGACGATGTTCGACGTCATCGCGCCCGAGCACCACGCGGCCGCGCGCAAGCTCGTCGCGAAGCTCGTCGCCGGAGAAGAGACGCCGCCCATCGACACTGTCTTCATCGGGAAAACCGGGCGCCGCGTGCACGTCGAGGGCGTGGTCGACTGCCACTTCGTCGACGGCAAAGCAGAGCACACGCGCGGCATCTTCCGCGACGTGAGCGAGCAGCGGGCGGCCGAGGTCGAGAAGAGCCTCTACGCCGAGATCACTCGCGCGCTCCCCCTCGCGCTCCGCATCTACCACCTCGACGACGAGGACGACGACGCCTCGTTGCGCCTCGTCTTCGAGAACCCGGCCGCCGAGGGCGACGCCATCGCCGCCGGGAGCGTCGGGCGAAAAATCGACGAAATCGTCCCGCAATTGCGCGCGCTCGGCCTCCCTGCACTCTATCGAAGCATCGCCCTCGGCGGGCCTGCACGCACCGTCGACGGCATCGGGTTTCGCACCCGCGAAGGGCAGATGAAGACGTGGACCATCCGCGCCTTCCCGCTCCCCGGACGGCAGGTCGGCGTGCTCATCCAGAACACCACCGAGCGCGTGCTCCTCGCCTCACGCCTCGAGACGCTGGTGCGCGGCCTCCAATCGGCGGTGGTGCTGGTCACCGAAGAGGGGACGTTGCTCGCGAGTCGTCTCTTCTACGAGCTCCTGGGGCTCCCGAGGCCGAGCACGCTCCTCACCGAGTTCCCCGAAGCGCTCCGCCGCATCGCCGACGCCTGTCGCGACTCGGAGGGTTGCCGGGTGCGCGCCGCCAAGGTGCTGACCGCGCCCTCGGTGCGACAGACCGACGAGCTCCTCTTCGCCGATGGACGCGTGATCGAGCGTGATTACCTGCCGATTCTCGTCCACGATCGCGAGCACGGTCACCTCTGGATGTACCGCGACATCAGCGAGCGCAAAGAGCTCGAGCGCATGAAGGACGAGTTCGTCTCCACCGTCTCGCACGAGCTGCGCACGCCGCTGACGTCGGTCTCGGGCGCGCTCAAGCTCCTCAGCTCGGGGGTCGTCGGCGACGTCGTCTCCGAGCGGCTCGAGCTGGTGCGCATCGCCGAGGTCAACTGCGACAGGTTGACGCGTCTCATCGACGACATCCTCGAGCTGGAGAAGCTGGACGCCGGACGTCTCGAGCTCCATCGCACCGCCCTCGACGCGCACCTGCTCTCGAGCAAGCTCACCGACGCGCTGCAGGCGACCGCCAAGCTCGCCGAGGTGTCGCTGCTGGTGGAGGGCAAGGCGAGCGAAGACGTCCTCGCCGACGGACATCGCATCACGCAGGTGCTCGCCAACTTGGTGTCGAACGCCATCAAGTTCTCCCCGCGCGGCGGCAGCGTGCGAATCTGTCTCGCCGACCGACCAGGTCGCGTCCACTTCGCGGTGCACGACTCCGGGCCGGGAATTCCCATGGACAAGCGCGATCGCCTCTTCGTTCGATTCCAACAGCTCGATGCCACCGACGGGAGACCGAAGGGCGGCACCGGCCTCGGCCTCGCCATCGCCAAGGAGCTGGTCGTGCAGCACGGCGGCGACATCGGCGTCGAGTCGTCGCCCGGCGCCGGCAGCGTCTTCTGGTTCGAGCTCCCGACGGTGCGCGCCGCGAATGGGGAGGTCACGAGGTGACGACGAACGCCGGACGTCCGACGACGATGACCGCGCACGGTCGGCTGAAAGAGATGGCCGACGCGTCGCTCGATCAAATCGTCGCCATGGCGGTCGCCGCGACGCAGGCCGATCTCGGCGTCGTCGCGCTCCTCGACGAACATCGTCGCGCCTGGGACGTCACCGTCGGCGCCGCCGGTGAGAGCCGCAAGACCCTCTCCTTCTGCAGCTACGCGCTCCTCCAACCGGGCCCCTTCTGCATCGGCGATCTTTCCGCCGACGAGCGCTTCGCCGACGACCCGATCGCCGCGCTCGGTCACCGCTCGGTGATTGGCGTCGTCATCACCGATGCGCAGGGAAACAAGCGTGGTGCGCTCTGCACCTTCGCCAAGACGCCCCGCAAGCTCGACCCGGCGGTGGGCAAGACGCTCGGTCTCCTCGCCGCCCACGCGTCCTCGCTGATCGGCATTCGTCACGGCATGACGGCGCTGCGCGAGAAGCATCGCCAACACCTCGCGCTCCTCGACACGTTGCAAGGCGTGATGCGCGCCGCCGGCCGCCTCGCCATCGTCGGCACCGACATCGCTGGCACCGTCAACTCCTTCAGCATCGGCGCCGAGCGCACCTTCGGTCACGCCGCCGTCGAGGTCGTGGGCAGGGTCGCCTTCTGCACGCTCCTCTCGCGCACCGAGCTCACCGAACGTGGTCGCTCGCTCTCGCCCGACACCGAGGCGATGGGTCCCTTCGAAACGCTCCTCGCACTTCGTCGTGCGCGGCTCGAAGGCGGCAGCGGCGCGTTCCTCAGCGACGAGTGGTTGGCCTTGAAAAAAGGCGGAACGACGCTCCCCGTCTCGCTCGTCGTCGAGCCGGTCACCAACGAAGAGGGCGCGCTCTCCGGCTACGTCGCCATCTTCCAGGACATCACCGAAAGGCGCATCGCCGACGAGCTCAAGAGCGAGTTCATCTCCACCGTCAGCCACGAGCTGCGCACGCCGCTCACCTCCATCCTCGGCGCGCTCGGCCTCCTCCGCGGGCAAATCGGCGGTCCGCTCCCGCCCAAGGCCGCCGAGCTCGTCGACATCTCGCACCGCAACGGCGAACGCCTGCTTCGTCTCGTCAACGACATCCTCGACCTCCAGAAAATCGAGTCGGGCCACGTCAAGCTCGCGCTCGCACCCCATGATTTGCGCGCCATCGCCGCACGTGTGGTCGAGACCGATCGCCCTTACGCCGAGCGCTTGCACGTCACGCTCGCGCTCTTGGGCGATCCCGGCCCCATCCAGGTCGACGTCGACGCCGAGCGCATCGCGCAGGTGCTCACCAACCTCATCTCCAACGCCACCAAATTTTCCCCCGAGGGCTCGCAGGTCGACGTCGTCGTCGAGGCCGATGGTGGCCGCGCGCGCGTCTCGGTTCGCGATCACGGCCCGGGCATTCCCGAGACGTTGCGCCCGCGTCTATTCGGCAAATTCGTGCAAGCCGATGGCTCCGAGAGACGCCAAGGCGGCACCGGTCTCGGCCTCAGCATCGTCAAGGCGATCGTCGAGCGTCACGGCGGCGTCGTCGGCTTCGAGTCGACCCTCGGCCAGGGCTCCACGTTCACGTTCGAGTTGCCCCGTTGATCGTCCCAGGGGCGCCGGCGACGGCCCCTACACTGCGTCGAGCATCGCCAGGATTTGGGTGGGGAGACCGACCGGGTCGAAGGGTTTGGCGATGACGCCGCGGGCGCCGAGTTGGCGATAGGCGATGACTTCGTCGCCCCAGACGCGCGCGGTCATGAAGATCACCGGCACCTTGGCGAGGTGTGGCGCGGCGCGGAGGTGCGTCAGCGTCGTCGGTCCGTCCATCTCCGGCATCATCACGTCGAGGAGGATGACGTCGAGCGCTTCATCCGCTTTGGCGAGCGCCTCGCGACCCGACCCGGCGAGCTCCGCGGCCCAACCGGCGAAGTCGACGAGGCACAGCTGGCTGATGCGACGTACGTCGGGATCGTCGTCGACGATGAGCACGCGTAGATGACGCACGCACTTCACCTAGCAAGGACCGCGCGCGGGGCTTTCTCTCGCGCGAGGTCAGACACCGCAGGAGTCTCCGGGCGCTCGGCGTCGGTCGCGACCGTGCTCGGCTGTAGCAACCTGCGACGTGTTGCACTTTGCAGCAGTGCGCGAGCGGATGGCGACGCGAGCAAAACGGCCATGAGAGACTCGGCGCCAGCAGCTGCCGAGGGTGCGGTTCGTGCAGCGAAGGGAAGCCCGGGAGGAAGTTGTCGGTCGTGCAAGCGGAGGCGAGAGTCGAGGCCGCGAAGGTCGACTTGGTCTACGGCCAGGTCCGGCTGGGCCTCGTCGTCAACGTCGTCAACGCCGGCATCTGGACGGCGGCCTCGTGGAGCACGATCCCGCACACGTGGATGATCGCTTGGTTCGTCGCGATCATCGTCGTCAATTTCGGTCGCTTCCTCCTCGCCCTCGCCTACGACCGACGATCGTCCGACGCGAAGCACGCAGCAGACTCGATCGCTCGGTGGCGCGATCGCTTCGTCGTCGGCGCCGCGGCCTCGGGCACCCTCTGGGGCCTCGCCGGCAGCCTCCTGCTACCCGAACAGGGCCTACTTTTCTCGATCGATCTCGCGGTGCTCCTCGGCATGGTCGCCGGCGCGGTGCCGCTCATGACGTCGGTGCTGCGCGCGTATCACGCGTTTCTCCTTCCGCTCTTCATCCCCCTCTTCGTGCGGCTCGTCTCCTTCGGCACCGGTCTCCACCTCGCGATGGCGGGCCTCAGCGCGATCTTCATCGCCGCCATGATCGGCACCGCGCGACGCATCCACGCGACCATCGACGAGTCGCTCGTCCTTCGCTTCCACAACCAGGCGCTCACCGCCGAGCGAGCCGAGGCCGATGCCGAGCGCGCGCGCATCGGCAAGAAGCACGAGATGCACGTCGAGCGCACGCCGGTGGCGGTCATCGAGTGGACCCCGGAGCGTCGCGTCGCCTCGTGGAATCCGGCCGCACACGCCATTTTCGGCTTCACCCGCCAAGAGGCGCTCGGTGGCACCTCCGAGCTCTTCGTCGCCCCGGCCGATCGCGCCGCCGCCGAGGCCTCGTTCGCCTTGGTGCTCGAGGGTCGGGCCAGCACCGGCACCTGGCGCGCGCACACGAAGAGCGGAGCGGTGATCGTCTGCGAGTGGTTCGAGACGCCGCTCCTCGATGACGACGGCGTGGTCATCGGCGCCGCCAGCATCGCCCTCGACGTCACCGAACGGCACGCGCTCGAGCGGATGAAGGGCGAGTTCGTCGGCACCGTCAGCCACGAGCTGCGCACGCCGCTGACGTCGATCCGCGGCGCGCTCGGTCTCATCGCCGGCGGCGCGGTCGGCGAGGTCTCCCCCGAGATCCTCGAGCTCGTCGAGATGGGCGCCGCCAACTGCGATCGCCTGGTGCGGCTGATCAACGACATCCTCGACTTCGAGCGCGTCCGCGGCGACGACGTGCCCCTCACCCGACGACGCGTCGATCTCGCGAAGCTCCTCCTCGAGACGGTCGAAGCGGCGCGGGGCCTCGCCGTCGAGCAGCGCATCGAGCTCGTCACCGACACCCCGCAGGGTGGCGTCCCGGTGATTGGCGATCCCGATCGACTCGTCCAGGTGTTCACGAATCTCCTGGGAAATGCGGTCAAATTCGCGCCCTCGGGGAGCGACGTGCACGTCGATCTCGAGCACCACGAAGGCCGCGCCATCGTCCGCGTCCGCGATCACGGCCCCGGCGTACCGTCGTCGTTCCGCCAACACATCTTCCAGCCGTTCACCCAGGCCGACAGCTCCGATCGACGCGCGCGGGGCGGAACCGGTCTCGGGCTCAGCATCAGCAAGAGCATCGTCGAGCGTCACGGCGGCACCATCGGCTTCGAGAGTGAGGGAGGAGAAGGCGCGACCTTCTGGGTCGAGCTGCCCGCGGCGCCCTGACAGCTCTTCCAGTCCGTGCTTTCCTTCGAGTGGAGGAAGTTCTTGGGATTCGACGAGGACCTCGAGGCCGAGCTCGCCGCAGCGCGCCGCAACTATGCGGCGAGCGTCCCCGAGTTGCTCGACACGATGTCGGCCGCGCTCGCTGCCGGCAACTTCGACGAGCTGCGCCAGATCGCCCATCGCGTCCGTGGCACGGCAGGCTGCTACGGCATGATGGAGGTGAGCGACGCGGCCGGCGCCATCGAAGACGTGCTCTCCGATACCTCCGATACGTGGGCCCCCTTCGATTCAGCCGCGCTGCACGCTCACATCATGACCGCGCGGAAGGCGCTCTAGCTCACGAATGAGCGGCATCAGCCGCTCGACGAAGCCATCGCCCTTGCCGACGAAGCGGTTGATGCCGAGCTGACGGAGGAGCTGCCGATCGTGCTCCTGCGCGCCGGCGCTGATCGGCACGATGGTGCACCGATCGGCGTGGTGGGTGCCGCGCAGATACATGCAGAGCTCGATGCCGTTCATGCGCGGCATCTGCAAATCGAGGAGCAGGAGATCGACCACCTGCACCTGCAGCCTCTCGAGCGCGCGTTCGGCGTCGTGGAGGACGTCGACCTGCGCCGTCGGCACCGCCCGGAGCACGCAATAGCGCACGAGCCGAGCGATGTCAGGATCGTCGTCGACCACGAGGACGCGGAACGGCTCGGTCGATTCGCGCGTCGGCGAGGTTTCGTTCCGCAGCTTCCGGAGGCGGAAGGCGACCGCATCCATGCCGCTCGGACGCTCGAACGGATCTTTCAGCAGCAGCTCGCGGAGGAGCGCCGTGAGCGCCCTCGGCACGTCGTCGCGATCGATCCTCGGCACCTCGTCTTCCACTTGTTTGCGGAGCACTTCGGCGGTGCTCCCGAGGAAGGGAGGCGCGAAGGTGAGCAGCTCGTAGAGGAGAATGCCGAGCGAATAGAGGTCGACCCGGAAGAGCTCGCGCGGATCGACCGCCGCCGTCATCAGCTCGGGCGCGATGTACTCCGGTGTGCCGGCGACGCTGGCCGGGACGCCGCGCGACTCCGAGTGCGAGAGACCGAAATCCATGAGGACGACGCGTCCGCCCGGCGCCAACATGACGTTGGCGGGCTTCAAATCACGGTGCGCGAGCCCCGCGCGGTGCAGCTCGCCGAGCGCATCGGCGAGGGCGAGCGAGACGTCGACGACCTCGGCGACCGACAGCGGCAGTCGGTCGCGCCGCCTTCGATCGAGGAACGTCCAGAGATCGACGCCATAGACGCGCTCCATCACCACGTACGGACGTCCCTCGACGCTACCGAGCGCGTGCACGGTGATCATCGAGGGGTGACGAAATGCCGCCAGCGCTTGCGCCTCGTCGCGCAGCGAGTCGGGATTGACGTGTGGCCAACAGAGCTTGATCGCCACGCGTCGTCCGAGGGAACGATCGTAGGCCTCGTAGACCTGCCCCATCCCACCTTCGCCGAGCTTTTCGCGAACTTCGTAGACGCCGTCGAGCACCGTGCCCGGCGCGACGACGTCGGTAGCGCGCCCCGTGGGGCCCGCTACCGCGAGCTCTGGAACGGTGGCCTTGTCGAGGTTGTCGAGCGTATCCGCACGATTCACGTCGGTCTCGGGGTCGAAGGACGGCGAAGGCACCCCGTGGGGTCTGCACGATGCGTTCCGCGATGGCGAGCCCTGAGCCACGAGCGCAGCTCAGGGCGGAACGGCCGGAATCGCGGCGCGGGCGGCGACGAGGAGCGCGTCGATGTGGCGCCATTGCTCGTCCGTCGGCGGGCGCTTCTCCTCGACGCAATCGTAGAGGAGCTCGTGCACCTCGGCGAGACGTGCCGAGAGAGCTTCGTACCCGTACGAGCCGGTGCTCCCCTTCAACTTGTGCACGTCGGTGAACGCGACCGCGACGAGGACCTCGGAGCCCTGCGCTGCTTTCAGTGAAGCTTCGACGGCGCCGAGCTTCTCCGGCAACGCCTCGAGGTAGCTGCGCCGCAGACGTACCAGCTTGTCCGTCGTCGACTCGCTCATCGCGGGTCCGCGGCGGCGAGGAGGGCGCGAATCTGCGTCGGGAGCATCACCGGATCGAACGGTTTGGCGATGACGCCGATGGCGCCGAGCGAGCGATAACGCTGCACGTCTCGTTCGTGCACGTTGGCGGTGAGGAAGATGACGCGCGGTTTGGCGATGCCAGGCTTCTCCAGCAGCTTGCCCAACGTCGTCGGCCCATCCATCCCCGGCATCATCGCGTCGAGGAGCACGACGTCGATCGAGTCGTCGATGCGTGCGAGCGCTTCTTCGCCGCTGCCGGCCAAGACCACACGATCGCCGGCGACGTCGACGAGGCTCAGCTCCCCGATGCGCCGGATGTCGTCGTCGTCGTCGACGAGGAGGACGGTGAGGGCAGCCACCCAGCGAGCCGTATCACTGCCTCGCGCCCGTCGGGAAGGATGGCAAGCCCTGGTCAGGCGCACCAGTGTGTGTGGTACGCTACCGCCCCCAGTGGCCTCGCAATCACCCCAGCCGGCGGAGCACTCGTCGCGAGAACGAGCCCGCGTGCTCCTCGTCGAGGACGACGAAGCCGTCGGCGAGCTCCTCTCTGCGAGCATCGACGCCTTCGAAGTCGTCTGGCGTCGCTCGGCCGAGGACGCGCTCACCGCCATCGATCGCGAGAGCTTCGACGCGGTGGTGACCGACCTCTACATGCCGGGCATGAACGGCATCGAGCTGTGCGAGCGCATCGCGCAGAATCGCCCTGATTTGCCGGTGATCGTCCTCACCGCGCACGGCCGCCTCGACACCGCGGTCGCCGCCATCCGCGCTGGTGCCTACGACTTCCTGGTCAAGCCGCCCGCCGAGCAAGCGCTCGCCCTCGCCCTCGAACGCGCCGTGCGTCATCGCGCGCTCCACGCCGAGGTGAAACGTCTCCGCGAAGGTGCCCGCGCCGCCTCTCCGTTCGACGGGGTCCTCGGTAAGAGCGCGGCGATGCAGAAGCTCTACGATCTCCTCGAGCGCATCGCCGAAGCCGAGGCCACCATCCTCCTCACGGGTGAATCCGGCACCGGAAAAGAAGCCGTCGCTCGCGCCATCCACCGCCGCAGCAAGCGCGCCGCCGGTCCCTTCGTCGCCGTCAACTGCGCGGCCATGCCCGAGGCGCTCCTCGAGAGCGAGCTCTTCGGTCACGCCAAAGGCGCCTTCACCGACGCCAAGACCGCGCGCACCGGCCTCTTCGCGATGGCCAACGGCGGCACGCTCTTCCTCGACGAAATCGGCGAGATGCCGATCGGCCTCCAACCAAAGTTGCTGCGCGCGCTGCAAGAGCGCGTCGTCCGGCCGGTCGGCGCCTCGAAAGAGCAGCCCATCGACGTCCGCGTCCTCGCCGCGACCAACGTCGACCTGCAGGCCGCGATGGCCGAGAAGCGCTTCCGCGAAGACCTCTATTTCCGCATCAGCGTCATCCAGGTCGAGCTCCCGCCCCTCCGCGCCCGCGGCAACGACGTGCTCCTCCTCGCCCAGCACTTCGTCGAGCACTTCGCCGGCCGCACCGGCAAAGCCGTCAAAGGCGTCGCCCCCGCCACCGCGCAAAAACTCCTCGCCTACGCCTGGCCCGGCAACGTCCGCGAGCTGCAAAACTGCATCGAGCGCGCGGTCGTCCTCACCAACCTCGACCAACTCGGCGTCGACGATCTCCCGGAAAAACTCCGCGCCGGTCCCTCCGCGCCCCTCCTCGTCTCCGGCGACGACGCCGGCGAGCTGGTGACGATGGAAGAGATCGAAAAGCGCTACATCAAGCGCGTCCTCGAGGTCACGGCAGGCAACAAGACGGTTGCTGCGAGGGTCCTCGGGTTCGACCGCACGACCCTCTATCGCAAGATGGAACGCTACGGATTCAGTAGCTAGAGGCCACGCCCGCGCGCCTGCAGCCGCGGCCTATTCCGGCCCCGTCCTTGCCTACCGCGCCCCCTAGCGATAAGGTCCCCGACCCGCTCGATTCCCCCGTGGAATCGACGGTTCCCACAAGGAGACTACGTATATGGCGCGCGTGACCGTGGAAGACTGCCTCGAGCACGAGGACAACCGCTTCGCTCTCGTGATCCTCGCTGCGCAGCGCACCCGCCAGATCATGAAGGGCTCGGGCCCGCTGGTCGTGAGCAAGAACAAGGCGGCGGTGACGGCGCTTCGTGAGATCGCCGCCCGCAAGGTCTACTTCGAGCGCTCCTCCCACGAGGTCGTGGCCGAGTGGATCGAAGAGAACGCGAAGAAGAAAGACTGATTCGCCGCGGGGAAGCGCCCTTCTGCGCTTCCCCTCGCAGGCGATGTGTGCCACGACGCTCGGCCGATGCTCCGGACAGCAGCGCGACGCGCCTTCGCTCAGGCCGTGCCGATTTTTCTCGGCGCGGCCGCGATGATTTTTTCCGCCTGCTTCCACAACGGCAACGGTGACGCGCCGCCCGACCAGGATTTCTACTTCCCGGTCGGGCTCGCGCTCAGCGCGTCGGGGCAGCACCTCTTCGTCGTCAACAGCAACTTCGACCTCCGCTACAGCGCCGGCACTCTCCTCGCGCTCGACACGAAGAAGATCGAAGACGCGGCGAAGGCTTGCGCCGATGCCGATCCGACGGACGCGAGCTGCACGAAGTCGGCAGTGACGCCCTACGTCGATGCCTCGGTGCGCATCGGGGCCTTCGGTGCCGACGTCGTCGAGACGGGCGTCTACAAGGCCGCGACGCCGGGCGTGCGCGAGGGCCGTCTCCTCATTCCGGTTCGTGGCGACGCGACGCTCACCTTCGTCGACTACCGCGAGGCCGCCGATCTTCCGGGAGGCGTCGCCTTCTATTGCAACTCCACGGCTGCAGCTCCGGCCGGCGATTCGTGCGCAGCGTCTTGGCGCGTCGGCGCCGATCCCACCGCCAACAGTCGTCAGCTCGCGCTCGAGGGCGAGCCGTTCGCGGTCGCGGTGCCGACGTTCTGGCCGACGGCGGCCTGTTCGCCCACCGATCCGGCGAGCGCAGCCGATCCCCCGCGCTGCCAAGAGCCGCGCCTCAGTCGTGGCATCGCCGCCACCGTCCACCAAATCAGTGGTGACGTCAGCGTCTTCGTCGGCACCGCGATCGGTGAAGCAGGCTCGATCCCCGGGGCTCGATTGGCCTTCACGCTCACGGGCCTGCCCGGCGGCGGCACGTTCATCACGCCGCTCGACCTCACCGACGAGTCGCCTTTCACGCCGCGATTCCTCGTCACCAATCGATCGCAAGCCGCGGTTTACGTGGTGTCGTACTTCGGCGATCGCGGCGTCGTCGATCGCGGCTTCCTCAGCGTCACCGACGTGGTGCCGATTCCCACGCAGTCGGGCGGCTTCGACAGCCGTGGCATCGTCGTCGACCCGCCGGGCCCGGACGAGACGCGGCCGATTCGCGTCTTCGTCACCAGCCGCTCGCCCGCCTCGCTGATCATCGGCGAAATCGATCCCAAGCTCCGCCGCCTGCACTTCATCACCAATCAGTCGCTCCCCATCGGCCCCTCGCGCATCCTCCGCGCCCGCCTGAAAAAGGTCATGCCCGATGGCACGGTGAAGACGCGCACCAAGCTCTTCATCACCTCGTTCGACACGCGCTACATCACCTCGTTCGATCCCGACACCGGGCTCCTCGGCAACGTCGTGCGCACCGGCAAGGGGCCGTACGCGATGGCCGTGGACGAGACCAACGGGTACGCGTTCATCAGCAATTTCACCGAATCGACGGTGCAGGTGATGGAGCTCGATCCGACGAGGCACCCGGACCTCGCCGACAAGATCATCTACACCGTCGGTGTTCCGAGGACGCCATGACGCGCGCTCGCAGTCTGTATCCCTTCCGTTCATTGGCGCTCGGCGCGCTCGCCACCGTCACCCACGCGCTCGCCGTCGGATGCAGCCAGACGCCGGTGCTGACGCCGGTGCGCTCGATGGATCGTCCGCAGGACATCGCCTACCTCTGTCTGCAACTGCTGCCCGACGGAAAGTCGTGGAAGGGCGCGCCGCTCGAGAAGTGCGCGTACGAGCCGACGACCTTGATTCCGAGCAACCTCGATGCGACGTACCGACTGCACGCGGTCATCACGCAGGTGACGCGTGGTGAGCTCGCGGTCGCCGACCTCGGCAACTCGCCGCTCGACATCGCGACGGGCACGAACCAGCTCGTCAACGTCAACCCTGGGCTCCCGGGCTTCAATTTCCTGCCCGTCAGCACCATCCCCACCGACGTCGTCGTCCACCCCGACGGGCGCGCGGTGTACGTCGCGAGCGGTCGCGACCGGCGCATCGACATCATCCCGTCCGAGCTCTTGCGCGGGCCGATTCCGAGCAGCCTCGAAGGCGGCGGTCCGGTCCCCTGGCCCCACGTCGATTTGGCGAAAGAAGACGGCCAACCAACTCGGCTCGCGGTCGGCGGCGACGGAGACAAGATCAAGCGCCTCTATGTCGTCCTCCCCGAGGCGGCCGGTGGCACCAAGCTCGCGGTCTACGATATCGCGGCCAACGCGATCGTTCCGCCGCGCCTCGCCGACATCCAGCTCGTGACGCGCACGCCCGACGTCGTGCAGGTGGCGCAGCTCGGGTGCGGACCGACCGGCACCAACGCGCCCTGGTGGTACGACTATCGTCCGGGCGACCTCAAGTGCGGCGCGACGACGCACGCTCCCGCCCCACCGGCGCCGCTTCCTCCGGTGTTCACGCCGGCAACCCCGCACCTCACGGGCGTCGCCGTCGCGGGTGACTACCTCTATGCCGGCGACGACGGCGAGACGGTCGTCCACGTCTTCGATCTGCGCACCGGCATCGAGAGCGAACGTCTCTCGGTGGGCGGAAAAATAAGGCGATTGTCGGTCAGCGAGCCGGTCGCCGACGAGGTCGTTGGCAACAATTTCTGGGCCATCGAGGCCTGCGAGAACAACGGTTGGGTCGGCGACGGCCAGGACCATTCGGCCAACACCAAGGTCAGAGACTCTCTCGGCGGATTGTGCCGTGCGCATCGCTACCTCTACGGAGTCGTTCCCGACGATTTTGCCGGCGGCGACGGCGCGCTCCTCGTCGTCGATCTCCCCGTCAAGTTCACCGGCATCACGAAGTCGGTGCGGCTGGGCACGTACTCGCACGCGACCGAGACCATCGATTTCGCGCACGCGAGCATTCAGCAACCGCTCGGCTGCGATGCGCCGCTCCTCAATCCGCAGCGCCTCCCGCTCGGCCAGTACGGCCTCACCGGACTCAACGCCGTGCCGGCGCGCAGCGTCGCGTTCATGCGCTTCGACCCGCCGCAGGGCCCGCTCGGTGGGGAGCGATATGCGGCGCGCTGCGTCCCGGTCAACGACACCAGCTCCATCACCGGCGACACCAACCTCGACAACAGCATTCGCACGGTCGAGCAGGCGTGGCGTGGCACCGACGTGGCGAGCGGCGTCACCCCGCGGCGCTTCCGTGGCACCTTCGCTTTCGTCGCGATGACCAACGGTTCGATCAACGTCGTCGACATCGACGACTACGACTCGGCCTGTCGCGGTCCTTCCGCGGCCACCAGCCCGACCGCCCCGGGCACGGTCGTGACCGGCGGCTTCAACGGTCCGTCCTTCGACGAGCTTCCGTTGCGCATCACCGCGCCGCAGCCGGCTGCCGACAATACGAGCACGACCACCGAAGAGTTCTTCAACCCGGTGCGCCGACATCACCCTCGTACGGGCCGTTTCTACACGGTCGACGTGCTGCCGACGGTGGTGAACTTCGCCGCCTCGGTGAAGGGCACGTCCATCGCGTTCCTTCCCATCGAGGGGACGAACACGGCGGCCACCGTCAATCCGCAGCTCATCCCCATCGGCTCCCCGGGCACGACGGTCAGCGCTTCGTTCAACCCCAACGAGCACATCGTCCCCGCCACCGACAACCCCTACGCGGTCACCTCCGAGAGTTGGACCTCCACCTTCGAGGGTCCGATCCCCGGCTTCGGTACCACCGCAGGTTCGTTCCACCAAGACGGGGCCAACGCCATCTTCGAGGACGAGGGTGGGGGTTTCTGCAGCCGTGGCGTCGAGGCGTTCGGCGACGTCAAGACGCACGACATCCTCTCGATCGTCGACGACCTCTGCGACGTCGCCAGCGGCGAGTGCACGCAGACGGTCTACGACGAGTGCAACCGCACCTTCACCGCGCTCGACACCACCGATCTGAACCAGATCCTCCCGCGCACGCGTGACTTCGTCATCGGCACCGCCACGCAGGGCAAGCTCGAGCTCGTGCAGCACTTCGAGCTCGACAAAAATCGCGCGATCCAAGCCGTCGACGGTGTCGACACCGCGGCCGTCAAGCGCTGCTTTCCCGGCCTCACGAAGTACACGATTCGTGCGCGCGACAAGTGGATCGTCGTCGGCGGGGCGACTGGCTACCTCCACAAGGTGAGGCCCGATGCCACTGGCAAGTGCTTCATCGACACCACGCTCCCCTCGACGTATCACGGGCGCATCACCGAGCTGCCGCCGACCACCACCGTCGCCTCGGTGCAGGCCAACGCCTGCCTCCGCTTCATCAACCCGGCGTGGCAGTGGGCGATTCGCTCCGGCACCACGGTGACGCAGCGCGATTTCCAAATCGCCTTCACCTCGCGCTTCAACTTCACGCCGCTCACGCTCGGCGGCGGCAACCTGCCGATGTCGGTGGCGCCGGTCGCGAAATACGTCGGCGGGCTCGACGTGCTCCGCTGGAACCAGATGAGCGTCATCGACGCCGATTTCCGCGGCCTCACCATCTTCGGCTTCGACACCAGCGCCAAAGTCATCAACTAGGCAGCGCCCGCGTGGAGTCGTCGCCGCCGCCGCGCAGCAAGAGGGACAAGGACAAGGACGTCTTCGTCGTCCCCGACCTGCCGGGGCTCGGCCTCAGCGAGGCGCAGCGCGCGTCGAAGGCGCTGCAAACGCCGTTCATGCGGCAGTGGTTCGCGGCGAAGGAGCGCTATCCCGACGCGCTCATCTTCTTCCGCATGGGCGACTTCTACGAGCTCTTCCTCGACGACGCCGTGCGCGGCTCGCATCTCCTCGGGCTGACGCTCACCTCGCGCAACAAAGGCGAGGCCGACGAGATTCCGATGGCCGGCGCGCCGCATCACCAGGCGCACGTCTACGTCGGTCGCGCGCTCTCGCACGGGCTCTCGGTGGCGATTTGCGAGCAGATGGCCGACCCCGCCAAGTGCAAGGGCATCGTCCCGCGCGAGGTCGTGCGGGTGATCACGCCTGGGCTCGTGCTCGACGAGACCTCGCTCGATGCGCGACAAAATCACTGGCTCGTCGCCGTCGATCACGCCGAGAACGCGCTCGGCGTCGCCGCGCTCGATCACTCCACCGGTGAGCTCCTCGTCAGCACCGTCGCCGACGGAGCGAGCGCCCTCGCGGAGGTCGCGCGGCTCGAGGCAAAAGAAGTGCTCCTCGCGCCAGGCACCGGTGAGCTCGCGGCGGCGCTTCGCGAGGTGCTGACGCGCGCGGCCATTCGCGACGACGTCGGGCCACTCGACGACGTCGAGGCGCTGCGCATTCTCACCGAGCACCTCGGGACGAGCGAGACTGCGGTCTCGGCGCGGGAGACGACGCCGGTCGGTCGTCGCGCGGTCGCCCGCGTCCTTCGCTACGCGCAGGCCCGCACGCCCGGTGCACAGTTGCGCGCCTCGCGTCTGGTGGTGGTCGATGCCGTCGACACCGTCCAGCTCGACGAGTCGACGGCGAACCACCTCGAGCTGGTGCGTGCGCCCGACGGCGATGGCAAGACGACGCTCCTCGCGCAGCTCGACACCACCAAGACGCCCGCCGGCGCACGTCTCTTGCGACGCTTTCTCCTCGCGCCGCTCTGCGACGTCGCTTCGATTCGGCGGCGGCACGACGCGGTCGAAATCTTTTTCCTCGATGCGCCGATGCGCGAACAGCTCCGCGCCGAGCTCGGGAGGGTGGGCGACCTCGAGCGCCTCTCGACGCGTGCGCTCCTCGGACAGGCCAATCCGCGTGATTTGGGTGCGTTGCGTGATGGGTTGGCGGTGTTGCCGCGCATCGCGCAGGTGCTCGGGAGCACCCGTGACGAGTCGGCGCGTGAAGCGCTCGGGCTCGCGCGGCCGCTCGACGTCCTCGCTGACGTGCACGCGCTCCTCGAACGCGCGCTCACCCCGTCGCCGCCTCCGCAAGCGCGCGATGGAGGCATTTTTCGTGATGGTTTCGACGCCACCCTCGACGAGCTCGCCGAGCTCCGCCGCGACGGTGACGCGGTGCTCCTTCGCCTCGAGGGCAAGCTCCGGGAAGAGTCGGGCATCGCCAACCTCAAGCTCCGCTTCAACAAAGTCTTCGGCTGGTTCCTCGAGGTGAGCAAGTCGAACCTCGATCGCGCGCCTTCGACGTGGCGTCGCAAGCAGACGGTCGCCGGCGGCGAGCGCTACACCACCGACGAGCTCGACGCGCTCCAAGACAAGCTCCTCTCCGCCGAAGATCGGCACCGCGAGCGGGAAATCGAGCTATTTGCGGAGTTGCGCCTCGCCGTCGCAGCGCATGGTGAGCGGCTCCACGACGTCGGCGCCCGGCTCGCGCAGTGGGACGTACTCTCCGCGCTCGCCGACGTCGCCCACAAGAACGACTACGTGCGGCCGACGGTCGACGACTCGCTCACGATCGAGCTCGAGGAGGCGCGTCACCCGGTGGTCGAACGCCTCGCGCCGAGCGGCGGGTCGGGTCGCTTCGTACCGAACGACCTCACCGTCAGCGCCGAGACCGACGCCGAGCGCCTCCTCGTCATCACCGGCCCCAACATGGCCGGCAAGAGCACGCTCATGCGCCAAGTCGCGCTCGCGTGTCTGATGGCGCAATCGGGCTCCTTCGTCGCCGCTCGTCGCGCGCGGCTCGGCGTCGTCGATCGGGTGATGACCCGCGTCGGCGCCAGCGACAACCTCGCGCGTGGCGCCTCCACCTTCATGGTCGAGATGCGCGAGGCGGCCGGTATCCTCCGTCGTGCGACGCGCCGCTCGCTCATCGTCCTCGACGAGATCGGTCGAGGTACGTCGACGTACGACGGGCTCGCCATCGCCTGGGCGGTCGCCGAGCACATCCACGACGTCGTCGCGGCGCGCTGCCTCTTCGCGACGCACTACCACGAGCTCTGCGAGCTCACGCAGACGTGCGCCGGCGTCGCCAATTGGTCGGTCGCCGCCAAAGAGATCGGCGACGAGGTCGTGTTCCTCCATCGCTTGGTCAAGGGCGGTGCATCACGTAGTTATGGAATTGCGGTGGCCCGGCTCGCGGGTGTCCCCGAGCCGGTGCTCGCCCGTGCACGCGCCATCCTCGCGTCGCTCGAGAGGGGCGCGGCGCTTCCCAGCGGCGGCCACGCGAGCATGCGCGGTCGCACTTCGCGAGGCGGCGTCCAGCTCGACATGTTCGGCGCACCGGTCTCGACCGAAGACGACGCGAGCAAGGCGGCCCGGGCGGCGCGGGTGCATCCGGCGCTGGAGACGCTGCGGCAACTCGACGTCGATCGCCTCTCCCCCATCGAAGCCTGGCAGCTCGTCGCCAAGCTCAAGGGGCTCGCGCAGTGAGCGGGCGCAGGTCGGGGGCGGGACGACCGCGAGGCGCAATGCTATCTCGCCTCGCGATGCGCTTCTTGGCGTGCGCGCCGCTCCTCGCTGCGATCCTCGTGGCCGCCCCTTCGGCCTCGGCGAAGGACGCGTTGAAGCGTGTCGGCGTCACCGGCGGCTTCGCCGGTCTCGCGGGAAACGAAGGCGATTTCTCCGGCTACGGCGGCGGCATCCTCGGCAGCTACGGGCTCTCCGACGCGTGGTCGCTCGCGGGGAGCGCCTTCATCACCAGCAACCAGGTCACCAAGACCGGCGGTCGCAGTCGCGTCACCTCGCAGGCCCTCGGCTTCGTCTACGCGCTCGACGTCATCGAGTTCGTGCCCTACTTCGGCGTCTACGCCGGCCTCTACGAAATCGCCGGCGGCGGCGTGACCAAGGCCGACATCAAGCTCGGCGGCCAGCTGGCGATCGGGCTCGACTACATCGTCTCGCGCGACCTCATCATCGGCCTCGATCTCCGCGCGCACGCGCTCCCCGCCGACTTCGCCAAGAGCCCCGACAATCCATCACCTTTCTATGCAACGACGTTCCTCAAGGCCGAATACGCGTGGGGTTGGTTCTGAGCCCGTGCTCGTGGTCACGCTGTACACGCGTGTCGATTGTCACCTCTGCGAAGAGGCCAAGGAAGTCATCGACGAGGTCCAGCGGGAACGCCCCTTCGAGCTGGTGGTGCTCGACGTCGACGATGATCCCGCGCTCTTGGCCCTCTACGATCACGAGGTGCCGGTCATCGCGGTCGATGGGCGCAAGGCCTTCAAGTTCCGGGTGAGCGCGGCGGCTTTGCGACGGAAGCTGGAAAAGGCGGAAGGGCGTTAGCGGCGGGGAGCGTCAGCGACTTGCTGAAGAAGCCGCGCTTGATGCCGCACATCGCCTCGATCATCTGACGGCGCACGAAAGGAATGCGGCTGCCGATGCCCATGAAGGCGTCGCGGAAGAAGCCGAGCGTCCGGTGATCGGACTGGAAGAACGGCGTCAGCCAGCGCGTCGCGAATTGGTAGAAACGCAGGTGCGACTTGCGTTTGCGGGAGTAGGCGGCGAGCGCCTCGTCGACCCGCTCGTGGGCGCCGAGGACGTCGGCGAGGACCATCGCATCCATCAGCGCGAGGTTGCAGCCTTGGCCGAGCTGCGGGCTCATCGCGTGGGCGGCGTCACCGATGTAGACGACGTCGCGCGTGTGCCAACGGGGCATCTGCACGTCGTGATAGGCGGCGAAGAGGAGATCGCTCGGCGCGTTGATTTGCGCGAGCACTCCCTCGCACTCGGGCATCAGCCGTCGCGCTTCGTCCTTCCAGTTGCCGAGGTCGCCGCCGCGGATTTCCTCGGCCCGATCGCGTCGCACGCTCCAAAAGAGGCTGACGTGCAGCGGGTCGCGCGCGCTCTCGGCGTTGCCATCGCCTCGCACCTCCGGTCTCGGTCCACGTCCGGTGGGGAGGAGGCCGAGCATGCGATGCGTGCTCTCGACGACCTGGTAGAGCTCGGCGCGTTCGCGGTAGCTCCCGTCGTGATCTTCGGCGACGAACCAGAGCGCGCCCCACGGGTAGGGCTTCACGCGCTTCTTCAACTCGCTGTCGGTGTCGTCGCGGAGATGCGACTTGGCGCCGTCGGCGACGATGACGAGATCGAACGGTCCGTGCTCGTTGCCCTCCGAGTCGACGAGCAGCTGTTCACCCTTGGCCGTGCGCTTCACGTCCTCGACGCCGACCCCGAGGCGTAGATCGATCGACGACGATTTGACGCGAGAAAATAGGGCCTGAAAGAGGAGGCCGCGGTGGAGGCCGATGCCGAAGTGCTCGCCGCGGACCGCCGAGTAGAGGAGCTGCGCCAGTTTCTTGCGCCGGCTCGTCTCGATGCGCAGACCGTCGAGTCGCGAGCCTCGCGGGACGACGGTGTCCCAGAGGCCGAGCCGCGCGAGCACCGCTTGTCCCGTCGGCTGGAGGATGATGCCCGCGCCGACCGGACCTGGATCGGGGACGCGCTCGAAGAGCGTCACGCTGTGCTCTTGCTCGGCGAGGAAGAGCGAGACGGCCGGCCCTGCGGTTCCACAGCCGACGACCGCGATGCGACGCCTCTGCATTCGAGCCGAGCATACGCGGATGCGCGCTCAGCCGAATCGGCCTTTGCCCTTCGTCACCGACAGCTCGCCCGGCCCGAGCAAGAGAACGGCGATGGCGCCGAAGAAATAGAGGAGCTGCAGCTCGATGGCGGAGCCGCCGGAGCGCCCGAGCTTGAAGACGTCGCTGGAGTGCGCGAGGCCGACGGCGACCACCATGTTGAAGGCGAACACCGCGCTCGCCCAGCGCGTGGCGAACCCGATGATGATGAGGATGGGCGCCACCACCTCACCGAAGAGGACGCCGTATCCGACGAAGGCGGGGAGATGACCCTTCACCAAGCTGGGGATGGTCTCGAAGTGGCGGAGCTTCGAGATTCCGTGGAGCAACATCAGCCCACCGAGCGTCACGCGGAGAACGAGACGCCCGGTGTCTTCGAGTCGAGTCTGAGCCATCTCCCGGCTCTAGCATCGCCTTCGATACGCGTCCGCGAGGCTCGACTCGACTTCTTTTCGTTTCGCCAAAACACATTAACAGGCGAACACTTGCGGCCAGCGCGTGAGCGTCGGTGCGCGACGGAGCAGATCGCGCTCGGCGAGGGTCAGTCGACGCTTCACGTGCACCGACTGACGGCCGAGCCCGAACTCGGTGAGCTCACGGCCGACGTCGCCGATTTCGTGGAGCGCGGCGCCGACGAGGATGCGCAGGTGCTCGACCGGCACGCTCGCGAGGGCCGCGCGCTCGTGCGTCGCGGTGAACGGATCGCGCACGAGGATGGTGAGCGAGGCGTGCCAGCGCTCTTCGCCCGACGTCAGCTCGACGGCGAGCACCGAAGCGAGATGGACGCCGTGCACCCAACGCTCGCGGCGACAAGCGTGGTCGGGGAGGTCACCGACGCGGACCGGATGACGGAGCGCCTGGTGATGACGCTCGGCGAGATAGGAGCACTTGCGAACGTCGCCCTGGAGGCGAACGAGGTCACGGTGATTGCCGGTACGAAGGAGCTGACGGAGAGCGTCTGCCGTCGAAACGATCGATTCGATCTTGATTGCCATGAAGAGAATATGCGTCCGCGATCGAGGGAACGCTACTCGACCATGGACAGTAAATGTCCGTTCAGTGTGGCGTATTTACATCAATAATTCGAGTAGTTACGACAGATATATAGCCTCATGATGAACAAGATGCGTGATGCTGCGCGGAGTTGCCGGATCATGCGATACTCGCCCTCACTCATGACGAAGCGATTCGCCACCCATGCTTCTGCGGTTGCCCTCGCCCTCTCTTCGGTCCTCGTCGGCGGCGGTGCGTCCGCGCAGACCGGCGGCTTCGCGCTCGACAAGTTCGACCCTTCCGAACGAGGCTCGCACTGGTTCGTGGCCGACTCGATGGACTTCCGCGGCAAGTTGCGCGGCGCCATCGGCATCGTCGAGAGCCTCGCCTACAAGCCGCTCGTCGCCTACAACCTCGACGGCAGCGAACGCTCGGCGCTGGTGAAGATGCAGCTCACGTCGCACCTCGGCGGCTCGCTCGTCGTCGCCGATCGCTTCCGCTTCGGCGTCGACATCCCCTTCTATTACCAGCAGGGTGACGGCGGCACGATCGGCGGCGTCAACTACGACTCCCCGAAGTCGACGGCGTTCGGCGACGTGCGCATCGGCGCCGACGTCGGCATCATCGGCACCTTCGGCGATCCGTTCACGCTCGGCGCCGGTCTCCGCGCGTTCCTTCCCACGGGCAGTCGCGATGCGTTCGCGGGTGACGGCAAGCTGCGCATCGGTCCGCACGTTACCGTCGCCGGCACCGTCTCGTCGTTCGTCTACTCGGCCTCCATCGGCACCCTCTATCGCGCGCAGAACGACGGCTTCGCCGGCACGCCGACGGGAAGCGAGCTCTCGTTCCAGGCCGCGGCGGGTCTTCGCATCCTCGACACCAAGTTGGTGATCGGACCCGAGATTTACGGCACCACCCTCGTCTCCGGCGACGCGTTGTTCAAGCGTCTGACGACGCCGGCCGAGGTCATCTTCGGCGGGCACTACACGGCCGGTGCATTTCGCGTCGGCCTCGGGTTCGGTCCCGGCCTCACGCGTGGCCTCGGTTCACCGCAGTTCCGCGCGCTCCTCTCGCTCGAGTGGGCGCCTCCCTACGAGGAAGCGGTCGCGGCGCCGAGCGTCGGCGATCGTGACGGCGACGGCGTGCTCGACGACGCCGACGCTTGCATCGACGTCCCCGGAAAGAAGACGAGCGATCCGAAGACCAACGGCTGTCCGGCCGATCGCGACAAGGACGGCATCGAGGACGAAGAGGACTCGTGCCCCGACGTCCCCGGCGTGAAGACGAGCGATCCGAAGACCAACGGTTGTCCGCCCGACAAGGACAAGGACAAGGACGGCATCGAAGATCAGGTCGACGCCTGCCCCGAAGTGCCAGGCCCGAAGGATCCCGATCCGAAGAAGAATGGCTGCCCGCCCGACCGTGACGGTGACGGCATCCAGGACGATCGCGACGCTTGCCCCGACGTGCCTGGCGTCAAGACCGACGACCCGGCGACGCACGGCTGCCCGCCCGACAAGGACAAGGACGGCGTGCTCGATCCCGAGGACGCTTGTCCGGACGATCCGGGGCCGAAGGATCCTGATCCGAAGAAGAACGGCTGCCCGGCGGTCATCATCGTCCAGGGTCAGCTGAAGATCCTCGAGCAGGTGAAGTTCAAGACCGGCAGCGCGGTCATTCTCCCCGAGAGCGACGCCATCCTCAGCGCGGTGGCGAAGACGCTGACGGCGCACGCCGAGATCACCAAGCTGCGCGTCGAAGGTCACACCGACAACAAGGGCTCGCCGGCCGCCAACATGACGCTGAGCAAGAACCGCGCGGCGTCGGTCATGGCGTGGCTCGTCAAGCACGGCATCGACAAGAAGCGCCTGACGAGCGCCGGCTTCGGTCAGGACAAGCCGATCGACAGCAACACCACGGAAGAAGGGCGGAAGAACAACCGCCGCGTCGAGTTCCACATCGAGGAGTAGTCGCTCGAACTGGGCGATCGGTGACGCCGACTCAGACGTTCGTCGTCCAAGTCGGCGTGCCGATCATCTCGCGCAAGGACAACTCTCCGGCCTCGACTACGCCGATCCAGTGAGCGCGGTTGCGATCGACGCCTCGGCGTGCGGCAGGCCGAAGCTCGTGGAGTTGCCCGTGGAGCCACACTTCTTCGATCTCGGCGCGAGGATCGGCGACGAGCGTGCGCACGACCTCGGCGACGTCGGCGCACGTGCCCTCGCGCTTCGCCAGGCGACAGCCCGTGATGTGGACGAGGAGCACCTCTTCGCCGAGCGTGCGCACGTCGACGGCGTAGCGATAGTGCTGCCACGGCGCGCTGCCCATGTGGTTGTCGACCTCGTCGTCGGGCGCGAGGAGTTGCCGTAAGTGAAGGCATGCGACGTGGGCGTCGGCGCGACAACGGACGGCGACCACGAGCGGCTCGCTCGCGCACCAGGATTCGAAGCCGCAATCGCGTTCGACGTCGCTCCAGAAACGCCGACCGATGCGCACGGTGCCGGCGATCGCGAGGTAGGTGAGGAGGCCGAGGAGGAGCTCCACGTTCGATGACTCCGATCGCATTCTCGCTTCGCCAAAGATGGCTTCGCAACTCTGGTCGCTGCCCGCTCGGAAAAAATCAGAGCGAAACGAAACCGCGCGGCTGACGTACGCTCCGGAGATCGCCATGGGGGACGACGAAAACCGAACGGCGCGTCCGATGCTCACGCTGCGTGGTGTCTTCGCGGGGAGCGTCCTCGTCGTCGCCGGCATCGTCGCCGCGGTCGGGTACGTCGCCCTCGATGGCACGCAGCGGACCATCCTCGAAGCGGCGCAGCAGCAGCGCGCGGCCGGCGCCGAGCACGTGGCGATCGGCGTGCGCAACGAGCTCGAGCGTGCCGAGCGGGCGCTGCGCGAGCTCGAAGCACCGATCGCGGCGGGGGCGTTCGACATCGGCGATCCGCGCGTCGTCGAGGCCGCGCTCTTCGCGCAGGTCGCGGCCGATTCGCGCATCGCCGAGGCGACCTTCACCGGTGCGCGACGCACCAGCTTCGGCCCCGACGGGATGAGCGTCCTCGAGCCGGCCGGTCGCTTCCAGGTCAGCGTGCTTCGTCAGGGGCTCGGCGGGGCCGAGCGCATCGTGACGCGTCGATTGACGATGGAGGCGGGCGCGTTCGTGCTCGACGTGCGCGAGCGTCCGCCGGGGAGCACGCTCTTCGAGGCAGCCTTCGCGCGCGGCGACGCTCCTCCCGATCCGACGCTGCACCTCACGTTCGCCACCACCGCGTCGCAACGGTTTCACCTGCGGGCGATTTGGAGCGATTTGCAGTGGGCCGAGGCCGATCTCGCGCTGCCATCCGAGTCGCGACGCATCGAGGTGACGGTGCAGAAGGCCGTCGAGACGTCGGGCGGAGAGCTCCTCGGCGTCGTCCGCGTCGGCATGTTCACGGAAGAGGTCGACGCCATCGTCCGTCGTCACGAAGGGGTGAGCGATGCCCATCGCGTCTTTCTCTTCGACGACGAAGGTCGTTTGGTCACGCGCCTCGGCGACGCCGATCGTCTGACGGTGCAAGGCGACGACCTCCGCATCGCGCCGGCGACGCTCCCCGAGGAGATCGCGCGGGCGCTGGCGACGAAAGAGGCGCACGCGCTGACGCAAGATGGGATGCGCACGACGGTCGCGTTCGACGTCGGTGGTCGGCGCTACTTGGGCACGTTCCAAGCGCTGATGCGCCCGACCCATTGGAACGTCGGCGTGGTGGTGCCCGAGGACGCGTACACCGGTGAGCTCTCGCGGCAACGTCGACGCGCGATCGTCGTCTTCGCCGCGGTGCTCGCGCTCATCGCCGCGATCGGTCTCGTCACCATGCGCGCGATTCGTCGTGGCCTCGCCGAGATCGTCGACGGCACCGGTCGCGTGCGTGCGTTCGACTTCGCCGCGCGTCGCAGCACGAGCCCCTTCCGCGATGTCCAAGAGGCGATGGACGGGCTCGAGCGCGCCAAGACGGTGCTCCGCGCGATCGGGAAATACGTGCCGATTTCACTGGTGAGGCAGCTCTTCGAAGCGAACGAAGAGCCCGCGCTCGGTGGTGAGCCCGCGCGCATCGCGATGATGTTCACCGACATCGAGGGGTTCACGTCGCTCTCCGAGGTCTTGCCGCCGACGGCGCTCGCCAAGGCGCTCGGGGCCTATCTCGAGGCGATGACCGACGCCGTCGAAGAGAACGAAGGGACCGTCGACAAGTTCATCGGCGACGCGGTGATGGCGATCTGGAACGCGCCGAAGACGTGCACCTCACCGGCGCGGAAGGCGTGCGAGGGCGTCCTCCGCTGTCTCGAGCGCACGCGCGATCTCTACGCATCCGATGCGTGGAAGGGGCTCGCGCCGATGATCACGCGCTACGGGGTGCACGAGGACGACGTGCTCGTCGGTCACTTCGGCGCGCCGACGCGCTTCTCCTACACCGCCCTCGGCGACGGCGTGAACCTCGCCGCGCGACTCGAAGGACTGTGCAAGCAATACGGCGTCATCACCTTGGTGAGCGAGGTCGTCGCCAAGCAGGTGAAGGACGACCACTTGCTCCGTCACGTCGATCGCGTCGCGGTGAAGGGCAAGTCTCGCGCGGTCGAGGTCTACGAGCTCATCGGGCGACGCGGCGAGGAGGATGCGCGTGAGGCCTTCATCGAGCCCTACGAGCGCGCGCTCGATCGCTATTTCGCCCGTGATTTTGCCGGTGCGCTGGCGATCGTGGCGCCGATGACAGGCGACCCGCCGAGCGTCGTCCTCGCCAAGCGATGTCAGTCCCTCGTCGAGGTGCCGCCGCCCGAATCGTGGGACGGCGTCTTCGTCGCAAAGTCGAAGTAGTCAGGCGAGCTCAGGCGCGTTTTACCTACTTCCACCTCGCCAAAATCGTCTCCCTCTCGAACACCGAAATACACAACAAGACCAACCCGGCATCCACGACCAGCAGTCCGAGCGCGCGCGCGAGGACTCCGAGCACCGTCACCGAGACGGCGCCGAAGAGCTGGCCCATGCCGAGACCGATGACCGGGAGGACGAGGAGGCCGGAGATGCCTTGCGCCGATTGGAGATCGGCGGAGCGGGAGGAGACCATGAGGCCGAACGTGACGGAGAGGACGGCGGCGAGGGGGCCGACGAGGCCGACCGTGAGGAGGAAGCCGGGGGAGACGACGAGATGGAAGACGGCGGGGGGAGCGATGCTGGCGACGACGGCGACGTAGACCGAGAAGCCGAGCAGCGAGGGGATGAGGGCGGGGATGACGATGGCGACGAGCTTGCCGACGAGGAGCTCCCACGTGCGAATGGGGGTCGCGAGGAGGGGCTCGAGGCTGCGGGCCTGTTTTTCGCCGACGATCGAGTGTGCGGCCATGATCGAAGGGAGGAGCACCGGAACCATGGAGAACATCATGAGACCGGTGAAGACCATCATCATCAGCGTCGCTTCGCGCGGATCGGACGTCAGCGCGGCGATGTGCGCGGGGATGCTCTTCATCGTGCTCGGCTTCGGTTCGGCCTTGGCGAGGGCCTTGGCTGCCGTCAGCATCATCACCGAAGACACCGCCGTGAGGAGGACCGGCAGCGCGATGAAGGCGCCGAGGACCGTCTTGTTGCGACGGAGGTCGAGCCACTCCTTGGTGACGATGGCGCGGACGCGATCGGCGCTCGGTGAGCTCATGACTTTTTCTCCGGCTTCTCGCTCTTGCTCTCGCTCGCGCCCGCGGCGTCGGCTTCGACCTTGTCGCTGACGAGCTCGAGGTAGATCTCTTCGAGGGAGTGTTTGGCGTCGCCGACCGAGACGATGTCGGCGCCGGCGCGGACGAGGGCGCGGACGAGGCCCGGGGTTTCGCTTGCGGGATCGTCGACGGGAATGGAGAGGAGACCGGCGTCCCACGTCGCGCGTGCAAAGAGCGGATCGGCGGCGAGCGCGGCGCTCAGGGCGTTCCCGGCGTTGCTCACGCGGACCTCCACCTGTTTGCCGAACATACGTGATTTCAAGCTCGAAACGGTGTCGAGCGCGAGCAGGTCGCCGCGGACGATGCCGACCAAGTCGGCGAGCTCTTCGGCCTCGGTGAGACGATGGGTGGTGAGGAGGATGGTGCGACCCTGCTTCTTCAGCGAGAGAATCATGTCGTGCACTTCGCGTGAGGCGATCGGGTCGAGGCCCGAGGTCGGCTCGTCGAGGAAGAGCACCTCGGGCTCGTGGATGAGCGCGCGGACGATGGCGATCTTCTGTTTCATCCCTTTGGAGAAGCCGCTGACGGCGTCGTCGCGGCGCTCCCAGACGTCGAAGGCGCGGAGGTGCTTCTCGATACGCGCGCGTCGCGTCGCTTCGTCGAGCCCGTAGAGGCGCGAGAAGAGCTCGAGGTTCTCGTAGGCGGTGAGCCTCTCGTAGAGACCCGGGGTCTCGGTGAGGATGCCGACGTGCTTGCGCAGCTCGTCGTCGTCGCGCACGAGGAGCGCACCGGCGACGCGCGCGGTGCCGCTGGTCGGGGGAATGAGCGCGCAGAGCATGCGCACCGTCGTCGTCTTGCCGGCGCCGTTGGGACCGAGGACGGCGAAGACCTTGCCCGGCGCGACGTCGACCGTGATGCGATTGACCGCCGTGCGATTGGCGAACTCCTTGGTCAGCGCGCGCGTCGAAATCGCCTGCTTTTCGTCGGGTGGCGTTGCTTCGTCGACGTCGCCGGTGCCGCGCGCGCGCGCCCGAACGGCGAGGCCGCGCGCGTTGAGGATGATGACCAGCCCGAGCGCCGCGGCGAAGAGGGCGACGACCTCGGCCCACACCATGCCGCCGTGCTTGCTCACCCACACCACCATGCCGTCCATCAACGCGTGCAAGGCGATCGCGAGGACGAGGAGCGAGACCCGCCCGCGTCGGACCGCGCTCATGACGACGACCGACATCGCGACGTGGAACGTGATCGCGAAGACGCGCTCGATGGCGCCGTAGAAGCGACCGAGAGGAGGAGCGTTCAACGTCGCCGTCGCCGCCGCGCGCAGCACCGGATCGTCCGTCTGCACCGAGAGGCTCCCGAGGAGCCCGGCGAGCACGAGGAGCCCGAGGATGATCGACTCGATGCCACCATGCCCGAGCCCGACGAGGAGCGACTCTTCGTAAGTACGCGCCTTCTTCAACCAGAAGCGATAGACGAGGTATCGCGCCGGCTCCTCGCAGAGCCCGGCGAAGAGGCCGAGGAGCACGCACTGCGCCGCGAAATTGCGCGGAAAAAATGGCCCCAGCAACATCAGCAGGGGAACGTGGACGACCTGGCTGAGGATGAAGGCCGCCGCGCCGATGGCCCACATCGACCAAGGCAAACGAAAGCGCGCACGCAGATACGCCGCGAGCCCGAGCGGCCCGCCGATCATGAGAAGCGCTTGGATGAGCCCGAGTGCGACGCGCATGTCGAACTAGGGAAGATCGCAGATTTCGGGGACGGAGTGACGATGGAGATCGGGCGCGGGCGTCAGGCCAGTACGAAATCGAATCGGGCCTTCTTCGCCCCGTCGGCGGCGCTCGCCAGCGGCATGATCAGGCTCTTCTTGATGAACGGATCGATCGAGTTGTACGGATCGCCATCGAAGTAGAGCTGCGTGGTGAGAAGAGGATGACCCGGCGCCTTCACCTTCACGTGGACGTGGGCAGGGCGGTATTGCTCGCCGTTGAGGTAGTGGCCGGGGATGACGGTGTGGAGCTCGTAGGTGCCGTCGGGTTGGACGATCTGGTGGCCGCGGAATTTGTCGTCGAAGTAGGCGCCGGCGGCGTCGGCTTGCCAGAAGTCGACGACGGCGCCTGCGAGGACGACCCCGCATCCGGTGCCGAGCACGCGGCCGCGAAGGGTGAGCCGAACACCCTTCATTCCCGATTCGACGAGGTCGGCGCGGAGCGGTGATTTCGGCTTGAAATACGGGCCTTCGATGTTGTCGTCGGTGTCACGACACTCGGCGGTGGCGTCTCCTGCGACGAGCTCCGGAGGATCGCCGGCGCTCGTGCTCGCGCCGGTCGTCGGCTTGGGTGCGCCGGTGGCGGTGTCGTTGCCGGAGGGTGCTTCGATGTTCGGCGGTGCGCCTCGGCAGCCGAGGGCGATGGCCGCGAAGCCGAGCGAGGTGGCGCGGAGGAAGCGGCGACGATCTTCGACGGAGACGCGCGGGCGGGCGGAGCTCATGTGCACTCAGCATGCGGCGCGCACGCGGAGTGGGAAGTAAAATCCGAGTAAGGCTGTGGCCAGCGACGCGCGACGACTCGCGACGACTCGCGACTACTCGCGAACTTTGGCTCCGACCTTGGTCTCGAGCGCGCGGGCGATGCGGTCGCGGATTTCGCGGCCCTCTTCCATCGTCAGAGTGCGTTCGCCCGCGTTGAGCTCGAAGCGGACGGCGATCGAGGCGTGGCCGGCGGGGACCTGCGGGCCGCGATAGACGTCGAAGACCTGGGCGCTGCGGAGGAGCTCGCCACCGCTCGCGCGGACCACTTGTTCGATGTCCCGCGCGGTCACGCCGTCGGCGACGACGAGCGCGATGTCGAGCATCGACGACGGTTGACGCGGGAAGTCCTTGAATTTCACCGGATCGGTGAGGAGATCGAGGAGCGCTTCGACGTCGAGCTCGCCGGCGACGACGGGGGCTTCGATGTCGAAGGCGCGGAGGACGAGCGGGTGCACCGTGCCGACGTGGCCGATGACGCGACCCTTCGAGGTCAGCTGGGCGCACGAGCCAGGCTGATAGGGCGCGTGATCGGCGGCGAGGGCGACGACCTCGGGCAGATGAAAGTGTTCGAGGACGCTGCTGGCGAGGCCGAGGGCGTCGAAGACGTCGGCGCCCGGGGCGGCTTCCTTGAGGCGCGGCGCCACCGCGGGACCGGAGGCGACGAACGCCACGCGATACGGTTCCGCAGGCAATTTCGAGCCCTTTTCGGCGGCCTCGGGGTGGACGACGATGCCGAGCTCGAAGATGCGCACGTGCGGATCGTGCTTGAGGTTGTGCGCAGCGACTTGGAGGAGACCAGGCAGGAGCGAGCGCCGGAGCGCGACCTTGTCGGCGGCGATCGGGTTCTTCACGGTGACGAACGTCTCGTCCGGCGTGCTCGCGCGGCCGGCATGGAGCGCGCGATGCATCTCGACGCTGGAGAGCGAGTAGGTCATCGCTTCTTGCAGACCGAGGCGCACCATCAAGTCGCGCAAGCGCTCGCGACGGACGCGACGAGGCTCACCCGAGTAGGGCGGGAGCGGCTCGAGCGGCATCGTCTCCGGGAGCTTGTCGAAGCCGACGGCGCGTGCGAGCTCTTCGAGGAGATCGTGCGCTTCGACCAGATCGCCGCGCATCGGAGGAATGCGCACGCGGACCTTCTCACCCTCGCGCGTGGCGTCGAGGCCGATGCGGACGAGCGCGGTGGTCATCTCGTCGACGGTGAAGGAGGTGCCGAGCGAGCCGTTGGTCCAGGCCGCGTCGAGGACGATCACGCGCGGCGGCGCGAGCGGGACCGCCGCGTGGCCCGAAGCGGTCACGGTCAGCGTCGGGCACGTTTCCCGCAGGATTTCCAGGATGCGCGCGATCGCCATCGGGCGACGCTCGGGCTCGACGCCACGCGAGTAGCGCGCCGACGCCTGGGTGAAGAGCTTCATCGTCCGCTGCGCGCGACGCACGGCGATCATTTCGAAGGTCGCGCACTCGAGGACGATCGAGGTCGTGGTGGGCTGCACCGAGCGATCGCGTCCGCCCATCACGCCGGCGATGCCGACCGGAGAGTCTCCGGAGACGATGATCGGCAGTCCAGCCGGGAGCACCGTGGGCGCGTCTTCTGCTGCTTGCGAGAGCATGCGCAGGAGCTCGCCCTCGCGTGAACGCCGCGTCGCGAGGCCCTCGGGAACGAGCGTCGCGTCGTAGGCGTGCGTCGGTTGACCGAGCTCGAGGAGCACGTAGTTGGTGGCGTCGACGATGTTGTTGATCGGCTCGAGCCCCGAGAGGATGAGCCGACGCTGCACCCATTTCGGCGACTCGCGCACGGTCAGCCCCTCGATGCGGAGCGCGTCGAAGCCGCTGCAGAAGTCTTGTCCGTCGATGCTCACCGCGATCGTCGCGGTCGGCTTCTCGGTCCACTCCGCGAGCGTGGTGGTGCGACGACGTCCGCCGCCGAGGGCCGCGATTTCGTAGGCCGCGCCGAGGATCGATTGGCAACGCGCGATGTTGGGGAGAATCGCGAGGGTGAGGATTTCGTCGGCGTTCCACCGCGTCGACGGCGTGATCACCGAGGCGAGCGGCGCGCCGGGCATGCCCTTGTCGAGGAGCACCACTCCTTCGTGCGCGTCGCTGATCCCGAGCTCGGCTTCCGAGACGCCGACGCACGAAGAGGCGACGCCTTGCATCGTCTTCGCAGCCACCTCGTAGGTGCGCGAAGTGCCGGGCTCGAAGATTTGCGCGCCGGGAAGCGCCACCGCGAGGCAGGCGCCATGCTCGAGGCCGACCACGTTGGGCGCGCCGCTGAGCGCGATGACGGGCGCCACTTCGCCGACGTCGAGCGTCAGCTTGGTGAGCTTGGTGTTGGGGAGGGGCGTCGCGTCGACGACGACGCCGACGACGACGCGCGGGCTGAGCGCGCCGAGCTTGTCGATGGCCTCGACCTCGACGCCGGCGAGCGTGAGTCGCTCGGCGATGTCGTCGACAGAGGCAGCGAGATCGACGTAGTCACGAACCCAAGAGAGCGGCACGCGCATGATGCACCTAGGCGAAGAGGCTCAAGCGAACTGACGCAGAAAGCGCAGATCGTTCTGGAAAATGAGGCGAATGTCGTCGATGCCGTGCCGCAGGAGCACGAGCCGTTCGATGCCCATGCCGAAGGCGATGCCGCGGACCTGGGTCGGATCGTAGCCGCCGTTGCGGAGGACGACCGGATGGACGAGCCCGGCGCCGAGCAGCTCGAGCCACCCGCTCTGCTTGCACACGCGACAGCCGTTGCCGCCACAGAGCGTGCAACGAATGTCGACCTCGCAGCTCGGCTCGGTGAACGGAAAGTAACTCCCGCGCATGCGAATCGCCTGGTTCGGCCCGAAGAGCGCGCGCGCGAACTTGAGGAGCACGCCCTTGAGATCGGAGAGCCGCACCTCGGGCCCGACGAGCAGCCCCTCGATTTGGTGGAACTGAATCTCCGAGCGCGGCGTGATGTTCTCGTGCCGATAACAGAGGCCCGGCAAGATCACCCGCACCGGCCCCGGACAGAGCTGCCGCATCGCCCGCACCTGCCCCGACGAGGTGTGCGTGCGAAGGACGACGTCGTCGTCGACGTAGAAGGTGTCCTGCATGTCGCGCGCGGGGTGATCGGGCGGCATGTTGAGGAGCTCGAAATTGAGCTCGTCGAGCTCGACGTGCGGCGACTCGTAGACGACGAACCCCATCTGCTCGAAGACGCCGATGACCTCGCGCAGCGCCAACGTCACCGGGTGGTGCCCACCGCGAGCGACCCCACGCGCCGGCAACGTCACATCGGTCGCCTCGGCGAGGATGCGCTTCTCCAGCTCGAGGAGATCGATTCGTCGTTTATGGAGTTGAAACGCCTTCTCGAGCTCGGCGGTGACCTCGTTGACCGACTGACCGAACCCTTTTCGTTCGGCCACCGGCAACTTCCCGATGTTGCGTTTCCATCCGGTCGCCTTCCCGGACGGAGCGAGGTGCGCGCGATACCAGGCCTCGAGCGTAGCGGCGTCGGCGACGACGGCGAGCTCTTCGAGCGCGATGCGACGGTAGTCGTGGAGCTGATCGAGCATGAATGGAGGGGGAGGGCATAGCATGCGCGCGGGCGCGAGCGCAGGCGTCAGGCTCGAGGTCGGGCGCGTTCGAGCAGCTCGACGTCGATCATGTCTTGGGGGCGGCCTGCTGCCCGCTTGTTGGCGATGAGGTCGTCGAGGGCGATGACGCGCACGGGGTGGCCGCCCCAAGTCGTCTCGATGGAGCGCATGAAAATCGACTCGGTGTCGACGCCGTCGATGCGGCGGAGGAGGTCGATGCGCAGAGGCGGTTGGCCGAAGTAGGCGATGTCCGTCTCTCGGAGCTCGCGCACCGCGGCGACGACTTGGTTGGGAGCGCCGAAGCGAGCGAGGGCGTCGGCAGCACGGGCGAGATTTTCTGGCGATCCACGCAAGACGAGGTCGATGTCCTTGGTGGCGCGGGGCCTTGCGTGGAACGCGACGGCGTAGCCGCCGACGATGACGAGCTCAACCCCGCTGAGGGCGAACTCCGCCAACAGCTCGCTGAAGTCGGGGGGGAGGTCCATGATCACCCTTGAGATGGCGTAGCTCTTCCTGGAGTTGCCACACCGCGGCCACGCGTAGTTGTGGAGTCGCGGCGAGCCAGAACGCGAGGTCGGCGTCGTCCATTTCGGAGAAGGAGGAGACGACGCCTCCCGTCCACGAGGCGCGCCGGGCGGCGGCACGGGCTTCGCGTTCGGAGGCGCTCACTGCGAGAGAATAGCATTGGCGGTAGGCAGGCGCAGGCGTGGGCGCGGGCGCAAGCGCGGGCGCAGCACTTGGGATACCAATGATCTCGTGAATCGCACCCTTCTCGCCTTGGTCGTCTCTCTTGCCGCCACGAGCGGTTGTGATGGCTGCAAGAAGGGCGAAAAGAGCGGCGGATCGTCGTCGTCGTCGACATCGACGCAAGGGGCGGACACCAGCACGCCGGTGGAGAAGCCGGTGCCACCTCCGGTCGAGGGGCCCTCGCACGCGGCGCACATCCATCCGGCGAAGCACAAAGTCGGCGAGTGGAAATCGAAGCGTGATGCGTTTTCGTTCGAGAATTATGGCCCCGGCAACGCCGATCTTTCGGCGGCCGAGCTGCGGCGGCTCTGTGGCGATACGACGTGCGCCGATCTCGATGGGGACGAGTGCGTGCTCACACCGGCGGCGGAGGCGTCACGCAAGTCGCTCAACAAGATGATGGATGGGGGGCACTGCGAGGGAATGGCGCTGCTCAGCGCGCTCCTTCAACGCGGCGTGATCGCGCCCGAGCGCTTCGGCGCCGCCAGCGCGGCGGAGATGAAGCTCGAGGGCAACGAGAGGCTGCAGCGCGAGATTGCCTATTGGTTCGCGACGCAGTTCATGGATCCGGTCAACAAGATGACCGAGACCTCCGAGGACAAGTGGACGCCGAACGAGGTGGTGGCGAAGCTGAAAGAGGGCATCGCCAAGGACGATCCGCAGACGCTCGGCTTCTACATGCGCAACGGCGACGGCGGGCACGCGACCTATCCGTACGCGGTGGTCGAGAAGGAAGACGGCGTCGTCTGGATTCTCCACTACGACAACAACTATCCGGGGGAAGAGCGGCACATCGAGGTCGACACCAAGAAGAACACTTGGAAGTACACGACCTCGTCCGATCCGAATCAGCCCGAGCCCGACGACTACGAGGGTGACGCGAGCTCGCACTCGATCGATTTGACGCCGCTCTCGGCGCGCACCGGGCCGATCGTGTGCCTCACCACCGGCGACGTCGAGGGCGGCGAAGGCAAGACCAAGGGCAGCGCGCGCATGATCGTGCTCGATGGGAAGGGCGATTTGACGCTCTCCGATGGGCAGAAGCATCAGCTCGGTTGGGTCGACGGCAAGCTCGTCTCCGACATCCCCGACGGTGGCTACATGATCGTCCCCACCGGACGCGCCGACGAAGAGCCGGTCTACTTCGCGCCGACGGGTGTTCCCCTCTCGGTCACCATCGACGGCGCCAAGATGAAGGCCGACGAGTCGACGTCGATCACCTTGCTCGGCGCAGGCTACACGCTCGGCGTCGAGGACGTGATGCTCTCGCCCGGCGAAAAAGATCACCTCGAGCTCAGCGGCGACTTCCGCGAAATCGTCTACGAAACCGAAGAGCACGAGTCGCCCACGCTCGTCCTCGGCATCACCACCAGCGGCCCCGACTACGAGATTCGCGTGCAGGTTTCGGGCGAGAAATCAGGACAAAAACTGCACCTCGGGGTCGATTTGGCGAAGGGCGTGTTCACGCTCCTCGTCGACGGCGGCGATGGCGCGACGCAGTATTCGGTCGAGCTGACGCGCATCGACGACAAGGGCGAAGCGGTGTTCAAGCACAAGGCCTTGAGCGCGACCGAGGACAAAGCGGTCTCGTTCGGCTACGGCGCTTGGAAGGGAAACAAGACGCCGTTGAAGGTGGATGAGGCCGAGGTGGTGGACGAGGAGTGAGCGCGAGCTGAGACGCAGTGCGGCGTAGCTCGCGACCGAGACATGCTCATCTCGTGACCGTTCCCTGACGGGCGGAGCGTCAGTGTGCGCGGATGCGGAACGCGGTGCTCGGACTCTACAGTTATGCCGAGTTCGGATTGGTGATGGCTGCGTTCTATCCGCTCTTGGGAATCGCGCATTGGCGTCATCGGGGAGATCCGACGCAGCGCGTGCCGGGGCAGTGGATGCGACGTCTCGGGCGCACCGCGGCGAGGCTCACGCCGCTGTGGAAGTTCTCCGTCGAGGGGACGATTCCGGCGGACATCCAGCAGCGTCCGTACGTCGTGATCGCCAACCACGAGTCGGTGGCCGATCCATTTCTGCTCTCGTTTCTCCCTTGGGACATGCGTTGGGTGGGAAAAGAAGAGCTCTTCAAGATCCCCTTCATCGGCACCATGATGCGTTGGTCGGGCGACATCGCGGTTCGTCGCGGCAAGGGCGAGAGCGTGCGCGAGATGTTCGAGGCCTGTCACGAGACGCTGCGGGCCGGTCAGTCGGTGATGCTCTTCCCCGAAGGCACGCGCTCCGCCGATGGCGCCCTACAGAAATTCAAAGACGGCGCCTTTCAGCTCGCGATCGAAGCGCAGGTGCCGGTGCTACCTGTGGCCGTCAGCGGAACCCGCGAGTGCCGTCCCAAGGGCTCGAAGTGGTTCGGCGACGCCACCGCCTTCGCCCGCGTGCTCACGCCCATCGAAACCAAGGGCATGACCGTCGACGACGTCCCCAAGCTCCGCGAAGCCGCCCGCACCCAAATCGCCGAATCGCTCGGCTTGGCGGCCGACTGAGCGCTCGTCTCGTCTCTCACTCGTAGACGATGAGCCAGCTCGACAAATCGATGTTGCCCGAGCCGTCGGGGGGAACGTCGCCTGCAAACATCGCGCGGTACGAGACGTGCGCCGTTTCGCCGGGTTTGGCGACGGTGGTGACGTCGACGACGTAGGGCTCGACCTGTTCGCCGGGGCACCAGCCGCCGCGACCGAACCACCAGGTGCCGCCTTGGTTCGGGACCATGCCGTGATCGGCCTCGGTGATGCAGCCCTTCTCGGTGTTCGCCATCTTGTATTCGCGGAGGTACTTGCTCCCGTTGACCGTGAATTCGTGCTGATGATTGCAGAACTCGGCGCACTGGTTGGTGCCCGAGCCGTGGCCCGTGATGATCGACCAGAGCTCGACCTTCTTCGCCGTCGCCGGAATCGCCACGTCGACGGGCGCGTGCGTGTCGGCGTATTTCGAGCCCAAATCTCCCCCTGACCAGAGGAACGTCGCCGACTTCGGGCGCACCGGCTTCTTCAAGTTGGAGAAGCGCAGCGACAACGTGGTGTTGGTCGGCTGCTTGTTCCAATCGGGCGCGTACTCCCAGCGGAACTTGCGGGTGCCGCCGGCGGCGAGGGTCGCGAGCATCGGCGTCGCGTCGACCACCCAGTGCGTCTCGCGATGGTAGCTGGTGATGAAGCGCGCGAGCTCCTGGGTCTTCACGCCTGCTGCGTCGTAGACCGAGAGCGCGGCGATGTAGTCCCAGGCGCCGCAATTGCTGAACTCGGCTTTGGTCGCGTCGGGACACTGCATGTCGACCTCGACCTCCATCGTGTCGAAGGTCGCGAGCTGCTCGGGCGTCGGCAGCGTGATGTCTTTCTCGGCGAACCCCGAGAGCGTCTCACGGCTCCAGAACGTGACGACGGTGGCCTTCTCGGCGGCGAGCCGCGCCTGCGTCACCACCTCGGCCTCGAACATGTGCGGCTCGTAGGCCGCGAACGAGAGGTTCGACTCCCACGGCCACAACCCCGCCGCGTTCAAATCGGTACGAAAACGACCGACGTCGGCGAGGTTGCCCATGCCACGAATGCGCTGCGTGCGATCGATGGCGAACCCCTGGTAACCGATGCCTCCGAGGACGTCTTTCAACCAACCGGTGAGCCCGGCCGCGCGAATCGAGACCACGTGCAGGCGGTCGCGCCAGTGCGTCGCGTCTTCTTCCGAGAGCCCATCGAGGAGCGCGTTCACGCGGTCTTGCATCGCGTTGGCGTTGTTCGTCGCGGTGGTGTCCGACGTGAAGCGCGAAACGAAGAAATAGTGCGCGTTTTTCGGCGAAATCTTCACCAGGCCGTCGAGGTCTTTCTCCCAAATCGAGTTCGTGTCCTTGCTCGACTTCTTCAACGTGTCGGGGATGAAGACGTAGCTCTCGCAGCCGCTCCAATGCTCCTTCAGGCTCCACGTGTCGCCAGTGACCAGCGGCACCGAGAAGTCGGCGGCGAGGTCGTGACGATGGGTGCCCCCCGCGCCGGTGTCGAACGGGCGCTTCGGCTGCTTCAGCACCGCGCACACGTCTTCCGGCGGCGGCGTCGCGTCGGTCGTGTCTTCGGGCGGCGGCGTGGTGTCGTCGGCAGGCGTCGTGTCTACGCCAGCCCCGCTGTCGTCGACGACGACGGGCGCCGCGTCGTCCTTGTGACCGCACGCGGAGAGCGCGACCGCGAAGACGAGGAGCGGTGAGAGGGAGAGAGAGCAGCCGAAAGAGGGAAAAGCAAAGCGGTTTCGCACGGTAATTTCCGTACCATTCGCGCCTCACGCGGTCGAGCGGAGGCGAGGTCCGTTCTGTACGACGACCGCGTTTGTCGCGAAGACGGATCGTCGCGAAGGATGAGCTTGCCGCTACTCGAGCTTCTTCGCCGCCGCGCACCCGTCCTGGTCGCCGCCAGCGCAGCCCTTTTCCAGGTAGATTTTGCCCTTCACGAGGTCTTTGGGGACGCCCGAGCCGTAGACGTAGAAGTAGCCGAGGGAAGAGCAGGCACGCGGCTCACCGAGCTCGCAGCTGCGACCGAAGAGCTCGGCGGCGCGCTTGATGTCGGGCTTCACGCCGTGACCGTCTTGGTACATCGCGGCGAGGAGCGCGCACGACGCTGCGCTCTTGTGCGTGCAGCCCTTCTCGCACGCAGCGGCCGCCAGCGACGAGTCCTGGCGCGCGCCCCTGCCTTCTTCGTACATCACCGCGAGCTCGCCGCAGGCCGTGCCCTGCCCGAGATCGCACGCGCGAAGATAGAACGTGACGGCGCGCTTTTCATCGAGCGCGACGCCGGTGCCCTCTTCGTAGGCGGCCCCGAGTCGGAAGCAGCTCTCGGCGTCGTTCTTCGCGCACATCGCCTCGCAATCGACCGGGTCGTTGCCGGAGCACGCGTGCACGCCGGGTGCAGGAGGCGGCGTCTCGGTCTTCGGAGTCGACGAGCCACAACCGATCGACGAAAGCGGCAGGAGCGGCGTGAGCACGAGCGCAAGCGCGAGGAGAAGATTCGCGCGCACGGGGTTCACTTGATGTCGCGGTAGATCTCGGCTTGGCGCGCCGCGATTTCGGCGATCTCCAAATCGAAGCCCTCGAGGGCTTTCTCGAACTGCACGGCGACGACGTACGGCCAAGTCGCGTCGCCTTCGCGGCGATCGACGCGCACCACCTTGGCGATCACGTCTTGCGCCTCTTCCGGTCGATCGTGGTGGATGTAGAGGCGAAGGTCGAGCGCGGTGCCGAGGGTCGGATGGAGCCGCGAGAGAAGTTGCGCGCCACTCACGCTCAAATCACGGATGACGTTGATGTGCGTGTTCTGTCCGTCGTGCATCGCGACGTGGGCGGCGATGCAGGCGTGGTAGCGCGTCGAGGCCCGTCGATCTCCCTCGGTCATGACGGCATGTTACGAGGTCCTTCGCCGGACGCGAAGTCATCGAATGCATGGAATGCGTGGAATTCGCCGTCGCGGAACGGTTCCGTCGAGCCTCCCGCACCTGTCGTGCTCGCGATACCCTTGCTCGATGCGGCCTCTTCGCCTCGGCGCCTTCGGCGTCACGCTCGCGCTTCTCACGACGACCGGCCTCGTCTCCGCCGCCGACCTCACCGTCGGCGCGCTCGGACCCGACCTCAAGGTGCGACAGGCCGACAAGCCGACCACGACGCCGACGATCGCGCTCGAGGCGGCGAAGAACGAGTTCGAATCGTTTCAAATCGTCGTCACCGCGGGCGCTGCGTCGGTCACGGGCATCACCGCCAAGGTGAGCAAACCGTTCATCGGACCCGGCGGTGCGACGATCCCCGCCGCCAACGTCGTCCTCTATGCCGAGGCCTATTACGACGTGAAGGTCGCCTCCAACGACGAGGGCGGGGCGGGAAAATGGCCCGATCCGCTGATTCCCGACGTCGACACGTACTTCGGCGAGAAGCGCAACGCCTTCCCCATGACCGTCGCCGCCGGCCAGTCGGGGGCGATTTGGATCGATCTCCTGGTGCCGCAAGCGCAAGCCGCCGGCGACTACAGCGGCGAGATCGAAGTCGACGTCGGTGGCGCGAAACAAGGGGCCATCGCCGTCACGCTCCACGTCGGCAGCTTCGCCTTGCCGTCGACCTCGAGCCTCGCCTCGGCGTTCGGCATGGGTTGGGACGCAGCCCCGGCCGCCCACTGCGTCGGCACGACGTTTCCCTACTGCGGCGATGGCACGGGCGACAAGGCGAACGCGATTCGCGCGCTGTATCTCCGCGCCGCGCTCGAACATCGCTTCACCGTCAGCGACACCGATTTCCAGCCGCCGTTCGGGGGCGATCAAGCGCTCTACGAGAAGCACGTGATGCCGCTCATCGACGGCAGCTCGGCGGCGCGGCTCCCGGGGGCGAAGCTGACGGCGATTCGTCTCGACGGAGGCGACGCCGACGTCGGCAAGTGGATCACCTACGCGAAGAGCAAGGGCTTCTTCGATCGGCTCATCTTCTATCCCACCGACGAGCCGGGCTCCGACACGAAGACCTGGTCGGACTACGTCACGCACGCCGGCGCGCTCCACAAAGCCGACCCGGCGGCGTCGATCATCATCACCTCGACGATCACGGATGCGCTCAAATTCTCGGCCGATGGTGTCACCGACGTCTTCGTGCCGGTGATCGACGAGCTCGAGGGCAGGCCGGGCTCGACGTTCGCGGGTGATCAGCGATCGAAGTACGACGCGTGGCAGACGGCGAAGGCGTCGCGTCGCGTCTGGGGTTACCAATCGTGCGACGAGCACGGCTGCGGCAGCTGCCACACGCCTTCGCCCGGCGTCGACTACACCGGTTGGCCGAACCGGGTCATCGACTCGAGCGCGGTGCAAGATCGCGCGTTTCCTTGGCACGCGTTTCGTCTTCGTCTGAGCGGCGAGCTCTACTTCGAAACCACGTACCAGTTGAAGACGGCCTGGGACGCCGATGGTCAATGCGCGTTCAGCGGCTCGGGCGACGGGACCGTTTTCTATCCTGGAACACCGGCGAAAATCGGGGGGACGAAGGACATTCCGATCGAGTCGATTCGCATGAAGATGATCCGTGAGGGCATGGAGGACTACGAGTACCTCGCGCTCGTTGCGAAGAAAGATCCGGCCAAGGCGAAGGCGATCGCCGACGGGCTCTTCCCTCACACCTACGACAGCGCGAAGCCACCGAAGGCGCTCGAAGATGCGCGGCACCAGCTCTTCGTCCTCCTCGATTCGCCGACGACTCCTGGAGATGCAGGACCGACCGATGGCGGGCCGGGAACCGACGGCGGCGCCACCGATTCTGGACTGACCCCCGACGGTGGACCTTCGATCGACGGTGGACCGGGAACCGATGGCGGAATCGTCGATGACAGCGGCAGTGGAGGCGGGTCGCCGACCGACAGTAGCGGCTGCGGCTGCGCGCTCCCCGGCGGCGTTTCCCCCTCGGGCTTCGGTGTGTTCGCGCTCGTCGGGCTCGCCCTCTCGCTCGTGCGACGCCGCCGTCTCGGGTGAGAGATGATACTAAGGCGCTCGATGCGCTCGATGATTCTCCGCGATCCCGTCCACGATCTGGTCCGATTCGAAACGGAAGAAGAGGCCATCGTCACCGAGCTGCTGCAGTCGCGCGAGGTGCAGCGCCTTCGTCGCATCAAGCAGCTCGGCGCCACGCACCTCGTGTTTCCGGGCGCCGAGCACAGTCGCTTCACGCACGCGGTCGGCGCCGCCCACGTGATGACGAAGCTCGTGCGCCGGCTCCGCGAGCTCCACGAAGAGCTCCCCTTCTGGCAACGCCTCGCCACCGATCGCGCGCGTGACGCGCTCGCCGCTTCGCTCCTCCACGACCTCGGCCACGGCCCCTATTCGCACCTCTTCGAAGAGGCGATTCCGGGCGCGCCGAAGCACGAAATCTGGTCGCAGCGCATCGTCGAAGATCCGTCGACCGACGTGCACAAGACGCTCGCCGCGCACGATGGCTCGCTCCCCGATCGCGTCGTCTCGCTCATCGCCGGCAGCGACGCGAAGACGCCCTATCCGCTTCCCTATCTCGCGCACGCGGTCTCGGGCACGCTCGACGTCGATCGTTGCGACTACTTGATGCGCGACGCGCACATGACGGGCGTGCGCTACGGCCTCCTCGATCTCGACTGGCTGCTGCGCTCGCTCCGCTTCGGGCCGACCCTCGGGGGACACGCGCCGCGCCTGGCGATCGACGGAATGAAGGGCCTCCCGGCGATCGAGGGCTTCGTCATCGCGCGTCGGTTCATGTTCGAGCAGGTCTATCTGCACAAGGCGACGCGCGCGGCCGAGGCGATGATCAAGGCCGTCTTCGCCCGCGCCGCCAAGGTCATCCTCGATGGCACGCGGCTACCGGCGGTGCCCGAGGCGATTCGACTCGCCGCGCACGGAGAGCCCGTTCCGCTCGGCGTCTACCTCGCGCTCGACGACGTCATCGTCGGCGCTGCCTTCGCGGCCTGGGAAACGGCGTCCGATCCGGTCCTCGCCGATTTGTGCGATCGCGTGCGACGTCGACACTTGAGCAAGACGCTCGAGCTCGTCGGTGATGCATCGACCCCGCGCGTTTATGGCGCCCTCGTCGACGAAGCCCGCGCGCTCACCGTCGCCGCCGGGCTCGACGCCGACGCCCACGTCTCCATCGACGTCGCCGAAGCATCGATCGCCATCGAACCGCCCGACGACGGCGAGACCGACGATCCGACCGTCGACCGCCTCGAGGTCATCCTCGGGGATGGCGTCGCGAGGCCGCTCGCGTCGGTCTCGGGAATCCTCGCGCAGCTCCCCTCGATGCCGGTTCGCCGCGTCCGACTGGTGGTCCCGCCGGAGATTCGCGACGCGATGAAGGCGCGTGTCCTCGCCGCGTCCCGAGGATAGCGACGGGAGAAATCTCCAGCGAAACACGGTGTCGGAGAGACGCGCACTTTCGGCCGCGCCTGGCCTCGTGATACCTAGTATCGTGGCGTCCGTGTCGCCGAACCCGAGAAACGCGCGATGAAACCTCCCTCACCGCTGCTCGGATTCAACAACAACTTCAAGCACAAGGGCCAGGTCTACCACATCCAGACCGAGGACTCGGGCGTCAAGCATCCGCACATCATCACGCACCTCTTCGCGGATGGCGGGCGCATCCTCAAGTCGATCAAGACGAGCTACGCCAGCGTCGTCGAGGACGCCGGAATGGCCGACATCGTCCGCGCGATGATGAAGGAGCAGCACAAGGCGATGGTCATCGCCCTGCGCGACGGCCAGTTCGATCCCGGCGGCGCGCGCGAGGTGAAGCTGCCGACCTCCGGTCCCTTCGTTCACGCGCAGACCACGCTGATGCGCTCGAAGACGGGCACTGCAGGCGGCGCCGAAGCCCCCGTCACCGCCGCCGTCGTTCCCGCCGAAGCGGTCGCCGTCCCGGTCGCCCATGCGCCGACGACGCCCGCGCTCGTCATTCCTCCCCTTCCGCGTCCTCCTTCGTCGCCGCCCGCACCTGCGCCTGCCGTTCCGACGGGTTCGGCACCGGTCCCGGCGACGGCCAGCCCTTCGCGCCCGCTCGGATCTCCCAAGGTCCCCGCGCTCGACCTCGGCGACCGCGTCCTCGATCCGAGCGATCTCCCGCCGCCTCCCGCCAACGTTCTCGGCGGCGTCAAACCACAAGGCGGCTACACGCACACCGGGGCGCCTCCGACGAAGCGTCAATCGATGCGCCCACCCGGCAGCGCAAGCAAGGGCCGTTCGGTGCCGCCCCCGTCGGGTCAATCGAACCGCCCCGGCGCGGGCTCGCAGGGCCGCTATGCAGCGACGCGGCCGGCGAGCATCTTCGCCACCAACAAGCCCGCGCAAGGCTCGATTTTCGGGGAAGACTTGATCAGCGAACGCTCGCTCGACGAAGTGATTCTCAGCTACCTCGCGGAAGATCTCGAAGGCGAGAAGAAGTGAAAATTCTCGCTCTCAGGGCCCTGCCATCATCTTCGAGACGACGACGCGGACGATGGTCTCGAGAGACGCCTTGCTGAACGTGATCGCCGCATAGGGCCCGACCGGCGACTTGCCGATCGAGAGCAGGATCGGATCGGTCGGCGGCGAAACCTTGGGGACGACGGTGCCGGTGGTCATCGGGAGGATGCGCGTGGGGAAGACTGCGAGCGCGCCGTTGAGCGTCTCGCCGAGGTCCTTCACCTGCGTGCCGAGGGAAGCGTCTCCGCCGAGCGATTTGCTGGCGTCGGTCTTCGCGTCGACGAGCTGTTGCAGGAGATCTTTCGCTCCGACGCCGGCGCTGACGAGGACCTCGCTGCCGCTGGGGGCGAAGACGATCTCGGCGCGCTCGGGCTCGCCGGGCGCAGGCTTCTCTCCGGCCTTGTGAGGAAGTGCGATCGTGTAAACCGTCGCCGCGAGGCCGGCGATCTTCTCGCTGCTCGACTTCGGCGCGTCGATCCCCTGCTTTTTCAGGCCTCCCGTCACTCCTTTGATGGAAAGGACGGCGTCGAACGCGTCCTTCATCAGCTTGGCGAGGACCGGCGCGTCTTTCGCTTCGAGGCTGAGCGCGACGCCGACCGCGAGCGGACCTTGGTAGACGACGCCGCCGCTCGTCTTCGGGCCGCGGCTCTTGTCCCACGCCGAGAGAAAACCTTCGAGCTTGGTCTTCTCGGGCGCGCCGACGTCGGTGGGGAACGACTGCGCGAGCATCTCGATGAGATCGTGCGAGGCCTCGGCGCGTGATGCGTCACTCGTGCGCGCACCGAAGGCGAGGAACGACGTCGCTGGCACGCCGAGCAAATCGCCGGCGCCGCCGAGCGGCCAGCTCGCGATTTGTTTGCCGAACGCGCTCTCGGCCGACGGCATGCCGAGCTCGGCGCGCAGGGAAATCGAGCCGTTCGTGGTGGTGGCGACGAGGCGCGCGTCGCCCGCGTCGGAGAGCCAATCGACGAGCCGAGCGTTCTGACGAGCGGTGTAGTCGCTCAGCGCATCGAGCGCAGACGTCGGCGGCCCTCCGGCGGCCGTCTTCTCGGCCATCGTCTTGCGCGCCGCCGCAGCGGCATCGAAGAGCTGCTTCAGCGTGTCGCGCACCTTCGTCCGTAGCGCCGCCTGCGGGAGCGTGAGCACCAGATCTTCGGCCGGGAGCGGCTTGGTCGGCATCGTTCGCGTCAGGTACGGCGCGAAGCTCTTGAGCGCCTCGACGCTCGCGGACGCGATGAGAAAATTGCGACGCAGCCCGAGCACCTGCGTCTTCGGCGTCACTTGCGATTCGAAGACGGTCATCGCCGTCTCTTTGTCGTCCGACTTCTTGAACCCCGGCGCCTTGCCGAGGAGCTCGGCGACGTGCGCCGGATCTTTCAGCGTCACCGCGAAGACGAACGCGCGCTGTCCCTGCGGCGGCTCGAGCACCGCGAGGTAACACGGCTTCTGCCCGTCGATCTCCGCGCCGACCTCGGCCGGAACGGCGAGGATCTTCGCCAACGTCGGACCTGCTTTGTCGGGCACGAAGAGCGAGACCTTGTGCAGCGATTCGAGGATCGCATCGGGCGCGCGAATCACGCCTTCGACGAGGAGACCCGCAGGCGCAGGCACCGGCGTCTCGACGGCGACGGGCGTCTCTTGTTGCACCGGAACCGGGGGCGCCTCTTTCTTCTTGCAGCCGATTCCCGCAGTCGGAACGGCGAAAGCGAAGAGCGCAGCAACGGCGGCGAGGCGAGCCAAGGAAGCCAAGACGGAGTGAAACGAGCGCATTCGTGCCTGCGTAGCGCTGTCTGCGAAAGGCGCAAACCCACCCCCTCGCTTGCGGCCACCCTCTTCGGAGGCTACTTCCGCCGATCCCATGGACATCCCCGCGGCTGCCGGCACACGCGTCGACACCAGTGGACACCCCTTCGGCATCATCCTGAAGCTGGCCACGCCGACGATGATCGCGATGCTGTCGCAGAGCATCGTCAACGAAGTCGACATCGTCTTCTTCGCCAACCTCCCTTCTCCCGAGTCGTCGAACGGCCAGGCGGCGCTCGCCCCCAGCCTGATCGCGCTCTGGGCCTTCGGCGGCTCACTCTCGGCGATCAGCGTCGGTACGCAGGCGCTCACCGCGCGTCGTTTCGCCGAAGGAAAGAAGCATGACGCGGGAGGCGTCCTCACCAACGCCGCGTTCTTCGCGCTCGCGGCCGGCGCGATCTTCACCATCGTCGGCTACCTCCTGCTCAGCCCGCTCATGCACGTGATGCTGCGCAAGCACCCGGAGGCCGCGGTCTACGCCATCGACTACTCGCGCTATCGATTCCTCGGCATCGCCTCGATGGCGATGACCTTCGCCTTCAAGGCGTTCTTCGACGGGCTCGGCAAGACGCGCGTGCACATGGTGAGTGCGGTGGCGATGAACGTCGTCAACATCGGGCTCTGTTTCCTCCTCATCTTCGGCAAGCTCGGCTTCCCGCGGATGGGTCCTGCAGGTGCGGGTCTCGCCGCGCTCATCTCGACGTGGGTCGGCCTGGCGATCATGATCGGCTACGGCTTCCAGAAGGAAACGCGCGCCTTCGGTTGGCTCGATCGCTCGAAAATCAGCTGGCCCCTCACCTGGCAAATTCTCCGCCTCGCGATCCCCGGTGGCATCGCGACGATGGCGGTGATGGGTGGCTTCGGCTTCTTCCTCTTCGTCGTCGGCCGGCTCGACGAGCACGCCACCACGGTCTCGGGCGAAGCCGTGAACAACGCAGCGACGATGACCGTCATCGGCGTCCTCAAGCTGACGTTCACCGCCTGCCTCGCCTTCGGCACCGCCACCGCGACCTTGGTCTCGCAATCACTCGGCGAAAAAGACGGGGAAAAAGCCGCAAAATTCGGGTGGGCGTCGGTGCGGCTGGGCCTCATCATCTTCGGCATCCTCGGCCTCTTCGAGGGCGTCTTCTTCACGCCGCAGATCCTCCGCTTCTTCTCGCACAGCGAAGCGGTGCAGCAGGCGGCGCTGATGCCGATGCGCTTGATGGGCATCACGACGCCGGTGATCGCCGTGGCGATGATCCTCACGCAAGCGCTCTTCGGCGCCGGCAACAACCGCTACGTGATGATCGTCGAGCTCATCCTCCACTTCACGTGCCTGATGCCGCTCGCCTGGCTCTTCGGCATCACGCTCAAGGGCGGTCTGCCGGGCATCTGGGCGTCGGTCATCGTCTATGCGCTCGGCCTCGCCGCGGCGATGGCGTGGAAGTTCGCCAGCGGGACGTGGAAGACGATCAAGATCTGACGGATGTCGACCTTCCGCGAGCCCGATCTGCGCGAGGTGGTGGTCTCGCTCGGTCACGAGCTCGAGACGTTGCGCGCCGAGAACGAGGCGTTGCGCACCGAGATCGACGCCAGCCCGAACTCGTTGCCGCGCACGTCCGAGCAGCTCGCGCTCGAGGCGGAGAGGCGGCGAAAAGCGCAGGACGCGCTCGCGGCGCTGGACGAGATCGCGCGCCGCAACGAAGGAACGCGCGCGCCGACGACGATCGCGACGGAAGATCCGTGGACGCCGCCGACGCACACCGACGAGCGCGTCGATTTCACCGCGCGCATGGACAAGGTTCGCCCCGACCCTGGCCTGGTCAAGCTCACCGATCCGACGAGGGCGCGTGAAACTGCGCTCGGAAAGGACGCGAGCGAAGAGCAGGAAGCGCGGACGAAGAATCGCCTCTTCAGCGTCGTCGTCACGCTCGCGGGTGCGGCTTGGCTCTTCGCGCGTCTCGTGGCGGTCGATCACGTCGGACTCGGCGAGGTCCTCGCCTTGGTCTTGATTGTGATCGGGCTCGTGAGCGCGAAGTGGCCTGTGCTCTGAGCTACATCCCCGTGCCGCCCGTCGATCCGGGAGGGAACGGCGAGAGGGTCGGTACCGGGAAGGGCAACGTCGGGATGCCGCTCGGGAGCGGGAAGAGCGTGGGGAAGCCGAGCGGACCGACCGAGGGCGTCGGAGCGGGCGTGGGCGTCGGAGTCGGCGAAGGGAGGGGCGTCGGCGTCGGCGGCGTGTACGTCTTCGCCGGCTTCCGCGGCTGACAAGCCCAGAAGACGCCGAGCCCGAGGAACAGAGCCACCAGCATCACTCGCTTGATCACGACGTCGCCTCCCGCCCGAAGAGTTTCGCACGCGAGACGAAGCCCATGGCGAAAATCGCCAGCGTCGCGAGCCACCAGGGGACGTCGCCGATGAGCTCGTAGACCGTGCGCGAACGCATCCAGCGCACTTCGCCGGCCGTTGCGGAGAGCTCGAAGAGCGGCGTTTCGCCAGTGCTGCGTCCGATCGGATCGATCCACGCCGAGACGCCGGTGTTGGTCGCGCGCACGAGGTAGCGACGGTGCTCGACGGCGCGGAACTTGGCGAGCGCGAGGTGGATGGCCGGCTCGGTGCTCTTCCCGAACCACGCATCGTTCGTCATGTTGACGAGCAAATCGGGATCGCCGGCGCGCACCGCGGCGTTGGTGAACGAGGGGATGATGTCCTCATAGCAGATGAGCGTGGTGATTTTGTGCTCGCCGAACGGGAGCGACGCGAGGCTCGAGCCCTTCGTCAGCTGACCGCTGTTCTTGCTGATTTCGTAGAGCGAAGGAAACCAGTCGCCGAAGGGGATGTATTCACCGAAGGCGAGCAGATACGTCTTGTCGTAGGTGCCGGTGACTTTTCCGCCGGGCATCACCAGCGCCGACGAGTTGTAGAAATCGGGGCGCTTCGCGCCTTCGCGTTTGCGCGAGATGACGATGCCGGCGACGACCGGCGTCTTCACGCCGTAGAGCACGTACGACGAGAGCAGGCGCTCCATGTCCTTCTCGGGGAAGGACTGCGGGATGGCCGCCTCGGACCAGACGATGAGATCGGGATGGACCGTCTTCTCGAGCTGGAGGGTCGCGTCGTGATGAATCGCGACCGCGTCCTTGCCACCGCCGAGCGGCATGTTGCCCTGCACCACGGCCACGATTGCCTTCGGTGCGGCGTCGATTTGCTTCTGCACCATCGGCACGCGAATGGCGCCGAAAGCGACGAGGACGATGGGCCCGGCGAGGCCGAACGCGAGACGACGACGATCGACCGGACGCGCGTCCATCTTCGCCAGCACGAGCTCGGCGACGGCGACGCTGCCACCGGCGAGCGCGAGCCCGATGGCGATGGGGCCACCGATTTCGGCGAGCTGCATGAGCAGCGGGACCTTGTGCGTCTGCGCGCCGGTGAACCAAGGAAAGAGCAGCGGATAGGCCGTTTCATGCCCGATGAAGGCGAGCGCGAAGGAGAGCCCCATCGGCCAACCTTTGCGCTCGGCGCGCGCGTAGAACCAACCGAGGAGCCCCATGCGGCCACCTTGGTAGCCGCAGAGGATGACCATGAAGAGGCCGCAGAGAAGGTCGTTGAAGCCGCTGAAGGACTTCAACATGCCGAAGAGCCAATAGAAGCCGATGAGGTTGCAGGTGAGCCCCTGCAGCGCGCCGAGCCAGAGCGCGCGACGCGGCGTCTGCCTGCGCAAGGCGATGATCAGCGGCGCCCAACAGACGAAGGCGAAAGGCCAGACGTCGGTGCCGGGGAAGGCCGCCCAATAGAGGACGCCGCTGAGCACCGCGAGCCCAGCCGAGACGGCGGCCGAGAGCGGCTTCTTCGTCGTCGACGTGGCCTCGCTCGCGGCTGCTGGTCTCGAGTCTTTCGAGTCTTTCGAGTCTTTCGAAGGCCTCAAAGAGGCGCGCGACTTCGGCGCGAGCTCGATCGGCGGCGAGTCGTCGGCTTGGTCCGAGGCGCTGGGCTCACGTGGGTGAGGCTCGTCCGGAGCGGGCGTCGGGCTCTTCTCGTCGTCGTCGTGGGTGGTGGCTTCGTCGGACACGGTCTTGGCTGACGTTGTGCTCCGATTCTCGCGGGAAATCGAGGGTGCTCCGATGCATGTCGTTGTTATACAATTGCAGCCCGGAGGTCTCATGAGCGAGAACGGCGAGACCGATGAGGACGACGAGCGCGTGCTCGAAGCCCGATTGCGTGCGTCTTCGCCCGACGGGGTGCTGCACCCGTTGAAGACCGGCGTCGAAGTCGTCGACTACGACCCGATCTGGCCGGTGCTCTTCGCGCGGGAATCCGAGCGCATTCATCGCGTGCTCGGCGGCGCGGTGCGACGGCTCGATCACGCGGGCTCGACCTCGGTGCCCGGCCTCGCCGCCAAGCCGTGCATCGACATCATCCTCGCGCTCGCGAGTTCGGCCGACGAGCCGAGCTACGTCCCGGCGATGGAGGCGGCCGGTTACGTCTTGCGCATCCGCGAGCCCGAGTGGTTCGAGCACCGCGTCTTCAAAGGGCCAGACACCAACATCAACCTCCACGTCTACACCGAGGGATGCGAAGAGATCGGACGCATGCTCGCCTTCCGCGACTGGCTCCGCACGCACGAGGACGATCGCGCGCTTTACGAGCGGACGAAGAAGGAGCTGGCGCAGAGAGAGTGGAAGTACATGCAGGCGTACGCCGATGCGAAGACAGAGGTGGTGAAGGAGATCCTCGGCAGAGCGCTCGCCTGAGGGCGTGCTCGGTTCAGGGAGGACAGGTCACCGTCGAAGTCTTCGCCAGCTCCGCCAGAAGCGCGCCGTACGAGACGATCTTGGTTCCGCCTTTCAAGTCGCCATCGAGTTGAAAGTAGTAGCTGCCCGACGGGGCAATTTTGGCGAGGCCGAACGCGGTGACGTCGCTCGGCCGATTGCCGAACGCGAAGAGCGGCACCAGCGCCGTCGATTCTTCGAGCATCGCCAGCTCCGTCGACTTGAAGGCAGCAGCCTTGGTGCCGAGCGCGCCTTCGAAGATCGTCGTCGTGTGGAGCACGCCGCGCGGGAACCCTTTGTCTGCGAGCCAAGCGCGCGTGACCGGCGTGAACCACTCCGGGCGAGCCGTTAAGTAAAATATGTAGTGACCCTTGGCGGCGAGCGCCGAGAGCACCGCGGCGGCCTCGGGATGCGCTGGCGGCGGCTCGTGAATCAGCTCCTTCCACGCCGCCCACTCGCTCGTCGTGAGCGTGCCGTCGACGTCACTGACGACGATCGTGGCGCCCTTCGCGATCACCTCGAGGAAGAGATCGGCCGAGGTTCCGTCGCCCGGCACGACGAAGCGCACACGGTGACGCCCTACCGCCAGCCGATGCCCGAGCGCGACGAGATCGACGTAGACGCGCCCGCCGTGATCTTCGACCCCGTCGACGGTGGGGTGCTTCTTCGCGTCGTCGCTGGTGCGGAAGGAGCCGAGAGAGGTCCACGCGCCGGCGCAAGATTCTTCGAGAAAGACGGCGACTTCTTCGTCTTCGAGATCTTTGTCCTCGGGCCCATAGGCGAACTTGGCGATGGCCCACTGCGCGGTCGCGTCCGGCGTGAGAAAGGAGTCGCGGCCGCGGTGGCGCGCATCGCCGAGCTTGGCGATGAGCTTCGACCCGGTGTGTTTGAACTTTGCTTTGCCGATGGGCGGCGACGGGGCGTCGCAGAGAGGGCGAGCTGGGCAGAGAGTCGCGCTCGATGGCTTGGGAGGGCCGGAGGAGGGGATGGAGGGGATGGAGGGGATGGCAGAGGGAGATGAGACGACGCTCGAGGTCGGAGTCGTATCCGGCTCACGACAAGCGAGAGGTGTCGTGAGAGCGACGCTCGCGAGGGAGAGGACGATCGCGAGGTGGCGCACGTGGAAGAGAATAACTCCGCGCTGCCAGCTCGAAAACGACGCGGGCTCCTTTACTCTCTCTTCCGCATCAAGCCTTCCTGTGCAGTCGAAGCCACCAACTTCCCGTCCCTCGAAAACACCCTCCCCCGCACGAGCCCTCTCGCCCCCGCCGCCGCCGGACTCTCCATCACGTGCAACAGCCACTCATCCACCCGAAACGGATGATGAAACCACATCACGTGATCGAGGCTGGCGATCTGCATCTTGGGCGTGAAAATCGACACCGAATGGGGCAACAGGGCCGTAGCGATGAAGGCGTGATCCGACGCATAGGCCAATAGATAGGCATGTAGCGCGGGATCGTCCGGGAGCTCTCCGCGCGTTTTCAGCCACAGCATGCGGGCGGGCGGGAGCTTCTTCGGCGCGAGGATGTCGTCGCTCGTCACGTGACGAAACTCGAACGGGCGCTCGCGGGTGCGCTCGCGGACGAACTTGGGAAGCGGGCGGGTCTCGGCGGCGACGCGGTCGGCTTCGCTGGGGATGGTCTCGGGGGCGGGGACCTCGGGCATGACGTCTTGATGCTCGAAGCCTTCCTCGTGCGTTTGGAACGACGCCGCGAGGTTGAAGATGGCGTGGCCACCTTGGATGGCGACGACGCGCCGGGTGGTGAACGAGCCGCCGTCGCGGATGCGATCGACGTCGTAGACGATGGGCTTGTCGACCTGCCCCGGCCGCAGAAAATAGGCCTGTAGCGAGTGCACGTGCCGCTCTGCCGGCACCGTCTGCACGGCGGCGGACAAAGCTTGTCCGAGCACTTGTCCGCCGAAGACGGTCCCCCAACCGAGGTCTTGGCTCTGCCCGCGGAAGAGATTCTCTTCCAGCTTCTCCAGCGCGAGCAGCTGCACCAGCTCGTCGAGGACCTGCGACATCAGGGCTGCACGGTCACTTTGATCATCTTCACCGGCGTACGCGGGCGATCGTCGCCGTCGGTCGGCGTCTTCTCGATCGTCTTCACCACGTCCATGCCGGCGATGACCTTGCCGAACACCGGGTGCTTCGACGCGCCCGGCGAGAACCAGTCGAGATACGAGTTGTGCACGGTGTTGACGAAGAACTGGCAGCTACCGCTGTTGGCGTCGCCGGTGTTGGCCATCGAGAGCGTGCCCGGCTCGTTCGAGAGCTTGGCGTTCGCGGGGTGCTCGTCCTTGATGGTGCCGTCGGGTCCATCGCCGGTGCCGGCGCGGGGGCTCTTCGGATCTTTGCTGTTCGGGCAGCCGAATTGGAGCATGAAGCCGTCGATCACGCGGTGGAAGTGCAGCCCATCGTAGAAGCCGCTCTTCGCCAGCTTCACCCAGTTGTTGGCGGTGAGCGGCATGAGGTCGGTGAAGAGCTCGATGGTGAAGCTGCCGAGGGAGGTCTCGAGGACGGCGGTCGGGTTGGCCATGGGGCGGGAGATTAGCAGGCACGAAGTCGGCTGCGAAATGGGAGCGTCATGGCGACGCCGCATTGCGCAATGGCGCCCCCGAATCCACGACGTGACGCTCGGCGCGGTCGCAGCATCAGACCGCCGCCGCGGACTCACCGTCTTGGGGGGCGACCGCGCACGACGACTTTCAAGGAGACTTTCTCGCATGTCCAACATCGCTGGCACGATCGCCGAAATGAAGAAGATGCTCGCCAACCTCGAGCGTTGGGTCGACAAGGGCGTCGAGCACGCCACCGCCAAGAAGTTCGAGCCGAGCGTCCTCCTCAACTCGCGCCTGGTGCCCGATCAGTATCCGCTCACCCGTCAAATCCAAGCGGCGTGTGACGCGGCGAAGTTCGGAGCGGCGCGCGTCGCGGGGAAGACTCCCCCGGCCCACCCGGACACCGAGACCACCGTCGACGAGCTGAAGACCCGCATCCGCGCGGTCGTCGAATACCTCGGCAGCTTCTCGGCGGCCGACTATGCCGGCGCCGACAAGGTCGTCGTCGAGCTCCCGTGGATGCCGGGCAAGGCGCTGGCCGCGCACGACTACCTCAACGAGCTGGCGACGCCGAACTTCTACTTCCACATCACGACCGCCTACGCGATCCTTCGCCACAACGGCGTCGAGCTGGGGAAGCAGGACTACATCGGGAGCCTCAATCTCCGCGACAAGTGAGCTGAGCGGCTGCAGGATGGTAGGACGCGAGCGCCTCCGCGAGGGTGCGCTCGCGTCGTCATTTTTGGCGAACGGCGTCGGGGTCAAACGAAGCTAGTCTGGGGGCGCACGACATGTCGAACGCGCTTCCCTCGGCGAACTCTCGCGTCACGCGCGTCCGAAGCACGCTCTTGCTGACGTCGCGTGCGGCCGTGACGAGCGCCGGATGTTTCGCCGCCTACGAGGCCAACCTCGCGCGTGACGTCCGCGCCGAGCTCGCCGCGATGGCCGCGGGAGAGTGGCTGGCCGTCGAGTTGGCGACGGCGCACTACGACGCCTGCGACGCGCTCGGGTTCGACGCCGCGAAGCACGCCGAGCTCGGGCGCATGTCGGGCGAGAAGGTGCGCGGGACGCTGCTCGGCACCGTCAGCCAAGTGGCGAAGGCGGTCGGCACCACGCCGCGAACCCTCGTCGCCGACTACGCGCGCTTCTGGAAGCGCGTCTTCGACGGCGGTGGAAGCACCTACAAAGAGCGCGGACCGAAGGACCTGGAGGTCGACGTCTTCGCCTCGCCGCTGCTGCGTTCTCGCTATTTCCGTGAAGCGCTGGCCGGCACCACGGAGTCGATCTTCAGTCACTTCTCGACGCGGTGCTTCGTCCGGCTCGTCTCGGTGTCCTCCGACGCGACGTCGGCGACGTATCTGGTGCAGTGGGCGTGAGGACTCGACGACGACTTGGGAGCGGGCGCGAATCGATCGCCACGCTCGACGGTTGCAGCGAAACGATGCGTTGCCTCCTCCTTCCCCTTCTCCTCCCTGCAGTGCTCTTCACCGCGATCGGCTGCGGACCTCAATATTCCGCCTATCGAGGCAACACGACGTTGACCATCGCTGCGGCCGGAGGCGGTGAGGCCGTCGCGCACGCCGCGCCGAAGGACGGGCGGTTTTGTTGGTGGGCGTCTGGCGGTCGCGCGGTGGTGACGATGCAGTTTGGTCCTGAGTGCACCTTGAGCGGGTCGTGGAGTTGGAATCCTCACGGGGGTGGGGGTGGTGGTGATGTGAGGGCGGGGCAGAAGTGCACGCTCGAGCTTGGGGGGTTGAAGACGAGTTTGACGACGAGTGGGGGGACGATCGTTCAGGGGTCGAATCGGGGGCCGGTGGATGTGACCGTTGGGGGGGCGTCGACGGAGGGGGGGCGGTATGTGACGTTTCGGTTTAGTGGGACGGGGTTTGGGGGGGAGACGGATCCGTGGTGTTCGGGGTTGGCTGATGGGGGTTAGTTACACGGCGGTGCAGAAACCATCGGGGTAGCCCTTGGAAACACGATCCGACGCGGCCGAGTTCGCGTCGGATCGTGTTGTTTTTTGATGGACGACGACGGCGCGCTCGTGATCAAAAGGCGAGATGCTTCGCCGTCGCAACGGGCAACGCGGCCTCTGGGAGGTCTTGCAGTTTGGCGATTTGCAGCCTGAAAAGCAGATGGATCCGCGGCTCCGCCGCATCGATGAAGCGCTCGATGATGAGGAGCTCGTCGACGGCGTGTTCGAGGCGATGCGAGCGCGGTTTCCGCAGAGCGCTCGTCGGGGACGTCGCGGCACGCCGGCCGAGGTGGCGCTGCGGATGCTCGTCCTCAAGCACCTCAAGGGCTGGAGCTATGAGCAGCTCAAGTGGGAAGTGAAAGGCAACCTCGTCTATCGGTACTTCTGCCGAATCGATGCTGGGAAGGTGCCTGACGCGAAGACGATGGT